>AP018180.1:4595013-4734981 GCA_002368155.1 Nostoc carneum NIES-2107 | reverse complement strand
TCCCCAATTAATATAAAATGCAGACTTAGGACTTTTAGTCCAGGTCAATTGTATATTTCTGAAAGCTATTTATTCGCGTCATAGGAATTACACTATTATTTATGAACCCAGAGGAATCTCAAACCCCAGAATCAATTGATGAGTGGTTGGCGCAAATAGAAGAGCCGAGCAAACCAGTTGCAGAGCCGGAAGACTCATCGGTTGACTCAGAGGCGGAAACAGAAGCAGAAAATTTATTGGTGGACTCACAGCCCGATGACGCAACTTTGTCAGCACCAATTTCCCAAATAGAAGTAGAAGTTGCTACAGAGCCAACAGAAGATACAGCTGAGTTACTTGTACCATTATTACCAGTGGAAACTGTGGCAGTGCGATCGCCAATAAACTCAGAATCCGCAGATAATTCACTATATGCACAAGCAGCACAACAAGTTGCTGAGTTAGAAACTACCAAAGAAGCTCTGAAAGCCGAAATAGCTAATCTGCAAGCGACTTACAAAACTCTGCAAGCACAAGTTGGGGAAACTCAACAGACACTCAGTAAAATTGTGCAAGAGTCGCTCTCGCAATTAGAACAACGCAAACAAACCCTGCAAATTTCTGTTGAACAGTTAGAACGCCGTCAAGAACGCATCCGTAATGAAATGCGTACCACATTTGCAGGCGCATCCCAAGACTTAGCAATTCGTGTCCAGGGTTTTAAAGATTACCTCACAGGCAGTTTACAAGATTTAGCCGCCGCCGCCGAGCAGTTGCCGCTAGTACCACCCCCAGTAATTGAACGAGAAAGACCTGTAGTCAAAGAGGTTAAACCTGCTGAATCCCAGCCTGGTATCCCCCAATTTGCGCCCCAGCAGTTTCAAGATACTAGCAAGCAAATTCGCCGCCTCATTGACCAATATCGCAACAAACCAGATTATTATGGCCCAGCTTGGCAACTACGCCGCACCTTTGAGCCAGTCCACGCCGAACGAGTCGCTAACTGGTTTTTCACCCAAGGCGGAAGAGGAGCTTTGCGGACAATGGGTAGCCGCTTGCAGAATATCTTAATTTCTTCGGCAGTGATTTCTATCCTCAACAGTCTCTATGGCGATCGCGTCCGTGCCTTAATATTATCTAATACACCAGAACGCCTCGGTGAATGGCGGCGCGGCTTACAAGACTGCTTAGGCATCGGTCGTCCAGACTTTGGCCCAGATAGAGGAGTGGTATTATTTGAAACTCCCGAAGCTGTAGCACAGAAAGCAGAACGACTAGTTAAAGCCAATCAAATGCCTGTAATTATCATCGATGATTCTGAAGACCAAATTAGTCTAGGGTTACTGCAATTTCCTTTATGGTTAGCCTTTGCCCCAGACCCCAAAACAATGAGAAATTATGATGATGATTTTTAATTAGTCATTTGTCATTGGTCAAGTATTATGACTTTGGACTCTTGACTTTTGAGTAGAGACGCGATTAATCGCGTCTCTACAACTTTTGACTTTTGACTTTTGACTTTTGAATTGTTATGGCTATTTGGTTAACTTTGTGCGGGGCGGTTTTAGTTGTAGCCTACCTACTGGGTTCTTTCCCTACAGGCTACATAGCAGTAAAGCAGTTAAAGGGTATTGATATTCGGGAAGTTGGTTCTGGTTCCACTGGCGCAACTAATGTGCTGAGAACTTTGGGTAAAGGCCCTGGGGCATTTGTGTTATTAATTGATTGCTTGAAAGGTGTATTGGCGATCGCTTTAGTTTATCAGTTATTTCACCTGGCTCCAGTTTATAACTTCATCCCCTCTACAGTAGATGCCAACCTTTGGCAACCCTGGTTAGTTACTTTAGCGGGATTATCAGTAGTCCTCGGACACAGCAAATCAATCTTTTTAGGCTTTAGTGGTGGTAAATCTGTCGCCACTGGTTTAGGGACTTTATTAGCAATCAGCTGGCAAGTAGGTTTAGCAACAGCAGGTGTATTTGCCCTTTTCTTTGCCGTATCGCGCATAGTCTCCTTAGGTTCCATTGCAGGTGCGATCGCAGTGACAATTTTCATGATAGTTTTCCACCAACCCTTAGCTTGTATTCTCTATGCTTTTGTGGGTGGGTTATATGTGATTATCCGCCACCGCAGCAATATAGAACGTCTGCTTGCAGGCACAGAACCAAAAATTGGGCAAAAGGGAACGCCAGAACCAGAACAACCTGCATAAATTCATCATTCACAAGAATGCGAAAGTAGGGGCACGGCAATGCCGTGCCCTCTAGAATATATTGATGTGTCGCCAACATTATTTAAATTGGGAGAATTTCAAAAATTAAATATGAGTCCGAGATAATCGCCTTTCTCGCAATACTTAATGTTGACATTAAAAGGCTTATTTTCAAAAGAATAATGCTATAGCTTTGCTATAAATTGTGATTTAAAAAACTAAATACAGTGTTTTATGACAAATTAACCAGAGGATTTTTGTCTCGCGCAGAGGCGCAAAGTGGCAAAGAAGAACGTGCGACTGCGATTTAAAAATTGCTTGCTATGTTGACAAAAATTACTAAGGTAATCCCAGGTATTCAAATAACTTAATTTCTAGAGAAAAGATATGTGTATAATAATGACTCATTGTTTGTTTTCCTAAGTGGAGAAACTAATGGGTCGCGCCAAAAAGGTTGTCCTGGCTTATTCTGGGGGAGTTGATACTTCAGTGTGCATTCCTTACCTCAAAGAAGAGTGGGGTGTGGAAGAGGTAATTACGTTAGCAGCAGATTTAGGTCAAGGAGATGAATTAGAACCAGTTCGAGAAAAAGCTTTAAAATCGGGTGCAAGTGAATCTCTAGTAGCGGATGTTAAAGACAGTTTCGTTAAAGATTACGCGTTTGCAGCGATTCAAGCTAACGCCCTCTATGAAAATCGTTATCCTCTAGGAACTGCGCTCGCCCGTCCACTAATTGCCAAGATATTAGTAGAAACAGCAGAAAAATATGGTGCAGATGCGATCGCTCACGGTTGCACTGGTAAAGGTAACGATCAGGTACGCTTTGATGTTTCCTGTGCGGCGCTGAATCCTAGCCTCAAAATCCTTGCACCTGCACGGGAATGGGGGATGAGTCGGGAGCAAACCATCGCCTATGGTGAACGCTATGGTATTCCCGCACCTGTAAAAAAATCTTCTCCATACAGTATTGATAAAAATTTGCTCGGTCGCAGTATTGAAGCTGGGGTGCTGGAAGATCCAGCATTTGAACCACCAGAAGAAATTTATGAGATGACTAAAGCGATCGCAAATACTCCCGATCAGCCTGAATATATTGAAATTGGTTTCCAAAACGGGATTCCTACAACTCTCAATGGAGTCGCAAAAAACCCAGTTGAGCTGATTGAACAACTCAATCAACTAGCCGGAAATCACGGTATCGGGCGGATTGATATGATCGAAAACCGCTTGGTGGGTATTAAATCGCGGGAAATTTACGAATCCCCGGCAATGGTGGTATTAATTCAAGCACACCGAGATTTAGAAAGCTTAACCTTAACAGCAGATGTCAGCCACTACAAGCGTGGTATTGAAGAGACTTATACGCAATTAGTCTACAACGGTCTGTGGTACAGTCCCTTAAAAGCAGCCCTAGATGGGTTTATTCAAAAGACACAAGAACGAGTTTCTGGTACTGTACGGGTGAAACTGTTTAAAGGTAATGCTACCTTAGTCGGGCGTTGGAGTGACAATTCTCTTTATACCCCTGACTTAGCAACCTACGGAGCTGAAGACCAATTCGATCACAAAGCTGCTGAAGGCTTTATTTATGTTTGGGGTTTACCAACCCGGATTTGGGCACAGCAAAACAAGTAAATATCAAAGTAAAAGCAATACTACTCGTTTAAGCGTTTTAAACTCAAAATTAGTTAAGGGGAAAAGGTTCAAGGTTCAAGGTTTTTTCTTTACCTTGAACCATTCCCCTTTTTCCCCTTAACCGAAAAGTATTGAAAGTAAAAAGGCAAAAGCTCAAATAAATGAAGACTTTTGCCTTTTTACTTTTTACTTTTTACTTAAATTATTCTCCCGCTGCACGCTTGACTTGGCGAGATTCTAACCACAGGGGTATAACAATCAAGGCTACTAAAATTAGTAAGGCCGCGATCGCAAAATGGCTTACCCAGGAAACTAATTGTTCTAAAGAAACAACTTTTCCTGCGAAGAAAGCTAATGTCACCATCACACCAGCCCACGCACTAGCCCCTGCTAAGTTGTATACAAAGAATTTTCCGAAAGACATTTCAGCTATCCCAGCTAGTGGGGCTGCAAAAATTCTTAGTAATGCAAAAAAGCGGCCAAAAAACACAGCTTTAGCTGCATTTTCGCTAAATTGCGCTTTAATATTTAGCAGTTTTTCTTCAGATATTCGGAATATCTTACCCATTTGAAGCAAGAAATTCCAACCTCCGAGTCTACCAATCCAATAGCCACAAGTGCCCCCAAGCACAGCACCGGCAACGGCGTTCCCAAGCACAAACCAGTAATTAAGTTCATTACTGCCAGCTAAAAACCCACCCACAAGGGTTAAGGTTTCGCCAGGAAGGGGAATGCCCAAATTTTCTAGCAAAATTCCCAAAAATATTGCCCAATAACCATAATGGTGGGCGAATTCCTGGATGTTTTCTAGTGAAATCAACTCAAGAGACATTCCGCACCGCCGTCTTTACAATTTTTTACTTGTATTATAATCTTGGCTCCTTTCTGCCTGGCCTGTCAATCAAGCCGCTTATAGGGTTTTATAGTCTCTACTCTATCTTAACTATTAACTCTCGGTGCTTGACTATTGGTTATTAATAGGTTAATAGCATAACCGTATAGTTACTGATGCTCAGTATAATCTTTTTATAAAAAATTTATTAAAGGGCTAGCAAATATAAAAATCTTGTAAAAGATATTTAGGATACTGCCATTCTTAGGGGGTTATGCCTATATTGATGAAAGTTAAGACAAATTATACGGCATGAATACTGAAAAAACTTGTCTCAACTGCTATGCTGACATTACCCGCAGAGTTCGGTAATACTGTCATGGCTGTTGTCAAGCGAACACAGTGTTAATGCCCGTTTTTTGTTTTTGTTTGTTATAGTGTTGCAATTTATTCAGTGAAATTCATGACTCTAAAACAGAAACTTCAAGTGGTTTTGTTCAAACCTCAAGGCAGCATTGATTTAGAGGCTGGTATAGCTTTAAGTAACGAGATGGTTCAAGTAGTACCCCAACCTCATCAACTTTGGGTGATTGATTTAGCCGCAGTGGATTTTATGGATAGTTCTGGATTGGTCTCCCTAGTCAAAGGATTAAAAGCTGCGCGCCAAAGTGGATGCCGCTTAGTTCTCTGTAATGTAGAAGCACCTGTCCGGTTGATTTTAGAAATAACTCAACTGGATTCAGTATTTGAAATTTTTGATAATTATGAAGATGTTCTCTCTCTCGTCCACGATCGCAGACTGGCTCTAGCAAGTTGAATCTCCATTTCATCGGAAAATACATGGTGAGGTCAATTAATTTTATAAATTCTTAATAATTTCTCTGGTTACTATATCCTCACCATGATTAACCACCACAAACTGGTGCTCACAAGAATTTACTTAAATTTTAACTATTCCAGAGAAAATCGCTCATTAAGCGTCGATAAAAAAACCTTAAGGGCAATTGCCCTTGGGGAATCTAAATAAACTTATATTGAAAAACTTTAAGTTTGATTATAAAAAGTCAGGGAAAGCGCAGGGGCAAACAATTCAAAATTCAAAAGTCCATTTAACCTCCGACTTTTGACTTTTGATTCTTGACCCTTAACCTATGCTCAAGAGCAGATCATTTATTAGCTATTAGTTACAGGCGAAATAGAAGTTTCTTCTGATGCTGGACGGGGAAAAGTTGGCAAATCAATGCCACTATGGTTAGCATTACGGCTTTTGAGTGCTAATCGATAACTGACACTTTGTAATTCTGCTTGCAGTTGCCGATTTTCGCGTTGGAGTATTGCTACTTTTTCTCTCACAGGAGCCATGCGCTCCTCGAATTTGCGACGATAAATTTGGGGTAACTCTTGTACTACTTGCTCCAACATCCGACTGCGATCGGTCAATTCTTGCACATTTTGCCGTAACTGATAAATTTCGGCATCACGCGCTGTAATTTGCTCTTGGTAGAATGTCACCTGTTGTTCAATAGCTTGCAATTGTTCTTGCAAAGCTTGCAACTGCTTCGTATCTTGCTCTGGCTCTGGTGGCTTTTGGGGCATAAAGCTAGTATTGCCCTTCACCAGTCGGAAGAGTTCTTGCGATAGCTGTTGCACTAATTGATCGCGAAGCTGCAACTCTTGGCGCAGTTGCGATACTTCGGTAGAGAGAGCTTGGATATTGGATGTATCAGATTGGCTCACAGAGGCTTACAGCTCCCATTCAAAAAAATATGCACTTTTAGGTAGAACTGCGGTCATACTTGCTCAAGCAAGTACTTGTTAATTTAGCATTACTAGCTAAGTTAGTCAGAAAAAAAAGCACATTTTTTTTGAGTTTTATGTTAACCATTTTTAAGTGCTGAGAGAGTAACTCTCAGCACTTAACTTGCTTAAGCGCTTACAGCCACTTGAGCCGCTTTTTCCTCGTGAACATCCTGTTTAATAGTCAGGTAGCGAATTACTTCTTCGCTTAAGCGCATAGCCCTTTCTACAGGGGCGATCGCAGTTCCCGGGCCAGTATAGTTGAATTGAATGTAAATGCCATCCCGCTGCCTTTGAATTTCATAAGCTAGACGACGCTTGCCACGATTTTGAATTTGGATATCTTCTGCACCGTGTTCTTTAAGCAAGTTCTGATATTTAGTAATCGCTTGCTCTACTTGTTCGTCTCCTAAGTCAGGACGCAGGATGAACATTGTTTCATAAACTATGGACATGGTTTTTAGTCTCCTTATGGACAAAGTGGCCGCTAGTGCTAATTCATACATGAACTGGCAAAATCAAGCTCAGTACTAATCAACATCTGAAGCAACAAGGAACTATAATCTTACCAGTTTTCAAATTGAATCTAGAGCCAAATTAGCCAAAGTTTTGAATCTCTTAGCTAACTAATGCTTGCTCTTGGGATCACAGCTTGTAATTGCATCCAAAAGGACATTAATCAAGGTTATGGCGCAACGCTATGTGCGAGTTCAAAATCAGGAAGGACAGATTTACTATGGGTTGTTACAACTCTCCCTAAATGTCCAGGTGCTAGACGCTCCGCCTTGGCTACAGGGACAACCTACAGATTTAATCTTAGAACCAGAAGAATATCAAATTCTGGCTCCTTGTGCTCCCTCCAAAATTGTCGCGGTAGGTAAGAATTATGCCGATCATGCTGCAGAAATGGGTACTTCTGTACCAAGTGAGCCACTCCTATTTCTCAAGCCGCCCACATCAATTATTGCCTCTGAGACTGAAATCAAATATCCAGTATTATCACAAAGAGTAGATTATGAAGGCGAGTTGGCATTGATCATTGGCGATCGCACCTGTGAATGTACCCCAGAAGAAGCCCAAACTAAAATTTGGGGTTACACCATTGCCAATGATGTCACAGCCAGGGATTTGCAAAAAAAAGATGGACAATGGACGAGAGCTAAAGGTTTTGACACCTTTTGCCCCTTGGGCCCGTGGATTGTCCGAGAATTAAACCCGGGAGCGAGATTACAAACTTTTTTAAATGACAATGTCAATCCAGTACAATCTAGCTGTATCGACCAAATGGTATTTCCACCAGATTTTTTAGTGTCCTATATCAGCCAAGTGATGACACTAATGCCTGGTGATGTAGTACTTACAGGTACACCAGAGGGTGTGGGAGCTTTGCAACTAGGCGATCGCGTCCGTGTGGAAATTGAAGGCATTGGTCGCCTAGAAAACACCGTTGTCTCTCGTTAATCCCTAGCGTACTTGCATATAAACAGCATCCGAAATTGCGGGAATTTCTGCGTAGCGTCCCATCAAAGACTGAGCAACAGAATATACTACTGCTGCCACTAGACCAAGAAAGATTGTGCTAGCTACTGTTTGCACCGCAAAAGCTATCCCAGGGAGTGCAATTACCCGCAAAACTATACTGCCAAGAAACACAATAATGTCTAAAAGAATTGCCTGCATCGTGTTATAGCGGATGAAATGATTTATCTTCTCATTTCTCACTACTAAAAAGAATAAAGCAAAGAAAACAATTAATTGCCCAAATTGTCCTAAACTACCATAAATGAGAACAACAGGCTGAAGAGGCACAAGCAGCACTTGCAGCGCCGGAAATTCTCTAAATAAAGACACATAACCAAACATTAGCCCATCAATTAAGGGCAGTAAATAAGGTAAGCAAGCAAGAATCCGGTCGGAAACCGTTGTAGACCCGCGCCAAGCCATTTTGCGTTCTCCTGTGGCAAAAAATCAAAAGTCACTTGAGCTTAGGATAACGCAGTTACCTGCTCTTGCTAGCAAATCTAATTATTCTATATTGGCAATGCGGAAACCCATCATACATTCATACTGCTCTGGCTGTTGTGCAGTGAGTCTGTTAACTTGATGACCGCAACGCAGTTGACCTTGACTCCAACGAGGTTGACCACTCCTATCAGCTAATAAACAAGACTGGCAAACCTTCCCAGGGGCAAGGATTTGATCTTCCATTAAAATGACTAGCATCTCATCCCTCCTGTCAATCCTCACGGTGACCCAACATTTTACTGAGGAAAGGATCGGCCTTTCAGACGCTCAAGCCGTAGAATTACCAAATATTCCAGCTTTGCTCAGTCTACACTGTGGGAAAAGTGGATTGTGATTCACATGGGCAATGAACGCCTAAAATCAACCTTTCAGGCTTTCCTGGGCAAAAATGTCAGCCAGAGCAACTCAAACACAATTGTCCAGTAGCCTCTAAATTTATTGTATGTTGTCTATATTTTGAGAGGGGCTTTTTTAGTTAAAAGTAATACAAAGTCTGGGGATTGGGGACTGGGGACTAGGGACTGGGTAATGGGTAATTGGACAAAGCTTAGGAGTAGAGGAGAAATAATCAATGCCCAATGCCCAATAATTTATTTTCAAAAGCCATTGAACTATAGCCTTTGAAATATGTAATCTTGACTGTGGACTGTTGCTAAAATGTGACACTCAGGCAAAATACACAGTTGGGCAAATCCCCTAAGGATAGCGGAAGTGACTAAGACAAACTCAGACATTCTTAACTCTAGCGATCCGGCGATCGCAGAGCTACTTAATCATGAACTACAGCGTCAACGTGACCATTTAGAGTTGATTGCTAGTGAGAACTTTACCTCTGCAGCTGTACTGGCGGCTCAAGGTTCTGTACTAACAAATAAATATGCTGAAGGACTGCCTGGTAAACGTTACTATGGCGGTTGTGAATTTGTCGATAAAGTTGAGCAGCTAGCAATTGACCGTGCAAAACAGCTTTTTGGTGCTGCTCATGCGAATGTTCAACCCCATTCCGGCGCACAAGCAAATTTTGCGGTGTTTTTAACACTGTTAGAACCTGGTGACACAATCATGGGCATGGATTTGTCTCATGGGGGACATTTGACCCACGGTTCACCCGTGAATGTGTCTGGTAAGTGGTTCAAAGTGAAGCACTACGGCGTAAGCCAACAAACAGAACAACTCGACTATGACCAAATTCGCGAGCTGGCGCTGAGGGAGCGTCCTAAGCTGCTAATTTGCGGTTATTCAGCTTATCCCCGCATCATTGACTTTGAAAAGTTCCGCAGTATCGCAGATGAAGTTGGTGCTTACTTATTAGCGGATATTGCTCATATTGCTGGTTTAGTTGCAACTGGTCTGCATCCTAACCCCATTCCTCACTGTCATGTAGTGACCACTACCACCCATAAAACTCTACGCGGCCCTCGCGGTGGTTTGATTTTAACAGGCGACGCAGAATTGGGTAAAAAGCTTGATAAATCAGTTTTCCCGGGAACCCAAGGCGGGCCTTTAGAACATGTAATTGCGGCGAAAGCTGTAGCTTTTGGCGAAGCACTCAAGCCAGAATTTCAAACCTATTCTGCCCAAGTGATTGAAAATGCCCGTGCTTTGGCAATTCAATTACAAAGCCGTGGGTTAAAAATAGTATCAGATGGTACAGATAACCATCTCATGCTAGTAGATTTACGGTCTATCGGTATGACAGGTAAGCAAGCGGATCAGTTAGTGAGTGGGGTAAATATTACCGCTAACAAAAACACAGTTCCTTTTGATCCGCAGTCACCATTTGTCACCAGTGGTCTGAGATTAGGTTCACCAGCCATGACCACCAGGGGTCTAGGTGTGGCAGAATTTACCGAGATAGGTAATATTATTGCCGATCGCCTATTATCTCCAGAATCAGAGGAAGTTGCAGCTGATTGTCGGCGCAGGGTAGCAGCATTGTGCGATCGCTTCCCCCTCTACTCTCATCTAGAGATTCCTGTACCAGCTTTAGCATAGGGCATAGGGCATGGGGCATAGGGCATGGGGCATAGGGCATTGATTATTTCGCATCTACTCCCTAGCTTTGTGCCATTACCCATTACCCAGTCCCCAGTCCCCAGTCCCCAGTCCCCAATCCCCAATCCCTATCACCAATTCCTCAATCCCTAGACAATTTACTTATTGAAAATTACAGATGCCTCCTGAGATTTATCATCTGATTTCCTTCCTAGTTGCGGCTGTAGTCGTTCTCTGGACAACACCAGATATTAGGAAAATAGGTATAAAAAGTGGACGTGTAGATCAACCTGGTGAACGAAAAGTTCATCAGCGCCCGATGGTACGCTTGGGAGGAGTTTCTATTTTCGCAGGGACGATAACCTCTCTACTCATTGTTTGGTGGTTAGGTGGATTTGGCACCCTACCCCCAGATAAAGAATGGCAAATTTGGGGTGTTACTTTAGGTGGTCTCGGCTTTTTCCTGATTGGGTTAGCTGACGACTTGCTGAACTTGTCACCCTTGTCGCGCTTGCTAATGCAAGTAATTGTGGCAGCTGGTGCGTGGAAAGCAGGTGTAAGTATAGATTTCGTAACTATTCCCACAATGGGGATTGTTAACCTAGACTGGCTGAGTTTGCCGATTACAGTAATTTGGCTAGTAGGGATGGTCAATGCCATTAACTGGATTGACGGTTTAGATGGATTAGCTGCAGGAGTCAGTGGAATTGCGGCTGTGGTGATGCTAGTTGTAGCACTATTTATGCACCAACCAGCCGCCGCCCTCATCGCCGCCGCCCTTGCAGGTGCAGCACTAGGATTTCTCCGCTACAATTTCAACCCCGCTCAAATCTTTATGGGAGATGGCGGGGCTTATTTTATGGGATTCACCCTAGCTTCTGTAGGTGTAATTGGTCTGGTAAAAATTCCTGCTTTCACAGCTGTATTATTGCCTTACTTGATTCTTGCTGTGCCGATTGTCGATATGTCAGCAGTGATTTTAGCGCGGCTAAGACGTGGTAAATCTCCGTTTACGGCCGATAAAAGCCATCTGCATCATCGACTACTGAAAGCAGGTTTATCCCATCGCTGGACGGTTCTGTTTATCTATTCTTTAACCCTGTGGGTGGGAAGTTTAGCATTAGCTATTGCGGGGATACCCAGTGGTATTGCTTACGCCTGTGCTGGTACTTCATTACTGAGTTTCGCAGTTTGGCGAGTTTGGAAAATATCTCGATAAAATCCGTTATTTTAAATTGATCGATTAAGTTTATAGTCAGGAATTTAATCTTTGATTTAAAGCATTAAAACCCTGACTGAAAAACTATCAATATACACTAACTGATATTTAATAGGACTTACGCAAGTGTCAAATTATTTTTCGTTTAGGCTGTCCAAGGTCAACCGTCAAAAGTCCAAAAAAACTGAATTTTTGACCCTTGACCCTTGACTCTTAAACCAGAAAATGGGTGTACCAGTTGCGTAAGTCCTGTTTAAGAAAAATCTAAATCTAAAATCCTATGAGTGCAGAAATTATTTGTGTTGGTACAGAAATGTTGCTGGGAGATATTCTGAACAGCAATGCCCAATTTTTAGCGAAACAATTAGCTCAACTAGGTATTCCCCATTACTATCAAACAGTGGTAGGAGATAACCCAGAACGGCTAAAACAAGTTATAGAAATTGCGATTTCTAGAGCGCAAATTTTGATTTTTACAGGTGGTCTTGGCCCCACACCAGATGACCTCACCTGCGAAACCATTGCTGATTTTTTTGGCGTTCCCTTGGTAGAACGTCCTGAAATCATCGAAGATATGGCTGAGAAATTTGCCCAACGGGGTCGGGTGATGACTTCTAGTAACCGCAAACAAGCTTTGATTCCTGAAGGTGCAGACATTTTACCGAATCCTACAGGAACAGCACCAGGCATTATCTGGCAACCCCGACACAATGTCACTATTCTGACTTTTCCTGGTGTACCCTCCGAAATGTACCGGATGTGGGAAGAAACCGCAGTACCCTATCTCAAAAGCCAAGGCTGGAGCCAAGAAATTATTTACAGTCGGAGTTTAAGGTTCTGGGGAATTGGTGAATCTGCTTTGGCAGAAAAAGTCACCTCCTATTTTAATTTGCTGAACCCGACAGTTGCCCCTTATGCAGGTAATGGGGAAGTGCGGTTAAGAATTTCCGCTAAAGCCCCTTCTGAAGCAGCAGCCGAGGATTTAATTGTTCCGGTTGAAACGCAAATTAAAGAAATTGCTGGCTTAGATTTTTATGGTGTCGATCAGGAAACTCTAGCTTCAGTAGTTGGTAAGTTATTGCTACAGTCAGGTGAAACCTTATCTGTGGCAGAATCCTGTACAGGTGGCGGACTGGGGCAAATGCTGACGGAAATATCTGGTAGCTCAGAATACTTTTGGGGTGGGGTAATTTCTTATGACAACTCTGTGAAGGTAGGAATGCTGGGAGTTAACCCAGATGACTTGGCTAAACTGGGTGCTGTTAGTGCTACTGTTGCAGAGCAAATGGCAGTTGGGGTAAAAACTCGCCTTTCCACCACTTGGGGATTGAGTATTACTGGTATTGCAGGCCCTACTGGCGGAACAGATACCAAGCCTGTAGGTTTAGTATACATAGGTTTAGCAGGGCCTAAAGATGAAGTAGCTAGTTTTGAATATCGATTTGGACAAACGCGGACTCGTCCTTTTATTCGCCATGTCAGTGCTTGTACAGCATTGGATGTACTGCGGCGGAAGTTATTGACGAGAGAGCCTTAAATCTAGCTAATCGCAGCTTAATTACGTTTTAGCTGTTGTTTAATAGTTTCTATTACTTGAGCTTCTCCTGGCGTAATTACTCCATCTAAATGAGCGATTCTATGACATTGAGCGATTAAAGGCACAGCAAAATCACTATTAACTTGAGCCAGCAATGTTTTTAATGATGGTGGTGATTTAATATGAGAAGCGATCGCATCGATAGAAGCCGGGCTAAGATTAGCAGTTTGCAATTCTGGCAAAATTTCTTCCCATGATTTATCAGGATTACCTGCTAAGACAATGTGAACTAAAATTTGATCCATGATCTTTTCTTGGGAAATAGCAGCTTCGAGGTATTTTTCGCTCTCTATTTGAGCATCTACTAATGTTGCTTGTAAAGTTAATGGATTTTGCTTTGCTTCATAAAATTGACAAGCAGCATAACCCAATGAATAAATCATTACTGCATTGGAACTAGCACCAATAACTGCTCCTGCTACTGGTAAATTTCGTAACAAACCTAAGCCTGCTTTAATGGCTGTTTGTCCACCTAGTGCTAAACCAAAAATTGCTAAAGCTTCCGATTTGCGTTCAGCATCTGTTAATTTCATCCCATAAGCTGCAGCAATTTGATAAACTAACTCCACTGATAATGCAGCTGTAGCAACCCAATCAACAGCAAACATAGCCGCGGCTTGCCCTGGTACTATGCTACTAGCTAATCCTGTTCCTCCAGCAAAAACAGCTTTTTCCAACATCAAATGATGGGCAATTTCTCCTGGTTTTTGATTGGGGTGTTCTTGCTGTATTTTTTTAACAGCAGCCTCTGCTTTAACGACATCAATTTTTTCTATAAACGGATTCAACCAATCTTGATTTAAAGATTTGATTGCTGATCGCAATGGGGGATTATTACCAACAATTGCTAGTGCTTGCCCTGCTACTTGTGTTGCTTGGAAAGCTGCGCTACCAATAGCCCCACCTATTTCTACAGATGCTCCTGCAACCGCTTGTCCAGTTTGAACAACACCATCTGCTGCACCACATGCTGCACCTCCAATAGCATCACCAATTCCCATAGCGGCTCCAGCAACAGCCTGTCCAGTGTGGAAAGCAGCACTACTTACTGCGTCTGCTGTTCCTGCAACTACTCCAAATAATGAATCAAAGAAAGATGGTTGTTGTACAGATAATTGACTGTCTTTTGTTGTCTTAGCAATTGCAGTTGCAGATTCAGTAGCAGTATCTGCTTGAGGTGTTAATGCAGGTGAATTTGGCTGTATTTCTAGTTCAAATTCTTGTTGCCAATCAGGAAAATCTTCTCCTGCTTCTCGCCCAAATATTTTGACTTTTTTAAAAGTTTGGAGACCTAAATTAATTAATCCATGATGAATTAATGGGACTAATGAATTTTGCTCTGGAATGTTTGCCGATTCCAGCATTACCTGTAAGCAATCCTGTTTCAAACTTGTTTTTGCTGTAATGCTAGGTAAGCCTAACCACTCAGTAATTAGACTATTAATAGCATTGGCATCACCTTGCTTTGCCAGTTCGAGAGTATTGGGCTGTGTCATATTGAGAAATAGATTAAGAAGCTACTGATAACCAATTGCAGCCACACGGAATTGAAAGAGCTTATCAAGTAAGCTCTTCGTATATTTTTAGAAGCAAAACTTCTTTTTTAAAGGTTTAGTTGCTTTATTTCCGCAGTGCTGTACTAGTTTCAGTATTCCCCTCTATTAGTCACTTATAACACTCAGCGCATTACATCTATTTTCAGTTAATAGACCACACTTTAGGATTACAACATCCACATTCTTTTGGCACATATAAGAATCAGATTTGATTATTGACAAAATCTAAGTATGTTTAGGGTGCGTTACACTTCGTGATATCGCGTCATATTTTGGTATTTGGTTCGTTGCGCTACGCTCCAACACATCATAGGTGTATTTCAGAAATCAAATATGAATCCCATATCATAATTTTATTTATGCTGTGCCTATACGAAAGAAATGCTGCTTAACTCATGATCTTTTAGCTTGAATTACTTGTAAACTTCCACCTGCATATAAAGTTGTTTTACTAACTTCAAAGCCAATTTCTGTTAACAATTTTGGTAAATCTGTCTTGATTAATTGCCAGGCTGTTTCTGTCTCAAACAACAGCAAAAACAGTGATACCCCAGGCCAAAATATGGGATTGCTGGGAGCGTGAAAATCTACCAATGTAAACACACCCCCTGGTTTCAGAACTCGATAAACCTCACTAATAATTTGCCGCAATTGCTGAGGTTCCATTTCGTGTAATGCCACACTTGTATGCACTACATCAAATTCACTATCTGCAAAGGGAATATTTTCTGCAAATGCTTCCACATAAGAGGCACTAGGTACATTTTGCTTCGCCCGCTTCAAAGATAAGGGAGATGCATCCAGCCCTGTTACGTTTTGTGAAAGTTTTACTAAAAATTGTGTAGCTTGTCCACTACCACAACATAAATCTAAAATCTTGCTGTCTGAGGAAATGGTTAAGCCTTGCAAAGCTAGTTGCCGAAACCGACTTTCACCGCCTACACTTAACGCCGCTAAACCAGATATGCCGTCATATAACCACTGATAACGATAACTCCAGTCTCTTAAAATTGTTGCCATGACATCATTGAGTCCTATTAACCTTTATATTTAATAAAGATATATTGTTAACATTAGTAAAAAAAACTGAAAGGGTTAGGGGAAAGTAACTGCTATGGGTCGTGTAGGCGTTTTATTACTCAATCTCGGCGGGCCAGATAAGTTAGAAGATGTTGGGCCATTTTTGTTTAACCTGTTTTCTGATCCAGAAATTATTCGCCTACCATTTCGTTGGCTGCAAAAACCCCTAGCTTGGTTTATTGCTTCACGACGTACGAAAACATCACAAGAAAACTACAAGCAAATTGGCGGTGGTTCGCCACTGCGACGCATTACCGAAGCGCAAGGAGAAGCGCTGAGAGAACAATTGAGAGAGTTAGGGCAAGAAGCCAAGATATATTTAGGAATGCGCTATTGGCATCCCTATACTGAAGAAGCGATCGCTCAACTAGCTCAAGATCAGATTGAACAGTTGGTTATCTTACCCCTATACCCACAATTTTCTATTAGTACCAGTGGTTCTAGCTTCCGACTTCTAGAAAAACTCTGGCAAGAAAATCCCAAAATTCAACCTCTGGAATACACTGTTATTCCTTCTTGGTATAAACGACAGGGCTATCTGCAAGCAATGGCAGAACTCATCGCCCAAGAACTCGACCAATATCCTAATCCTAATGATGTTCATATCTTCTTCAGCGCTCATGGCGTACCGAAAAGCTACGTTGAAGAAGCAGGTGACCCCTATCAGCAAGAAATTGAGGAATGTACTGTTCTCATTATGCGTACCCTCAATCGTCCTAATGCTCATACCTTAGCGTATCAAAGTCGTGTTGGCCCTGTAGAGTGGCTGCAACCCTACACTGAAGATGCGCTGAAAGAATTAGGAGAAAAAGGCGTTAAAGATTTAGTTGTCGTACCTATCAGTTTTGTCTCAGAACATATTGAGACATTGCAGGAAATTGATATTGAGTATCGTGAAATAGCTGAAGAAGCTGGGATTCACAACTTCCGGCGTGTAGCTGCTCCTAATACCCATCCAGTCTTTATTAAAGCATTAGCAGATTTGGTGATTGATTCGCTAAAGCAACCTAGTTTGAAGCTATCACAAGTCACCCAAATGAAGAAGAAGGTGAAAATGTACCCCCAAGAACGTTGGGAATGGGGGATTACCACCAGCGCTGAAGTCTGGAATGGCCGAATTGCCATGCTTGGCTTTATTGCTCTGATTATTGAGCTAGTTACCGGACGGGGACTACTACACATGATTGGCTTGTTATAACTTCTACGCAGACTAACAACGGAACAGAGTGTTATTGAAAGAGTCGAGTCATTTATCAAGCTTGAGGTGCAAACCTAAAATGACTCTCAACCAAATTCCTGGGAAAGCACTCACAATATGGACTCTTATTTTAGTAACTACTGCTGTTTCCGGTTGCACTGCATTTACTTCCAGAATTCAGGAAATTAGTACCCAATCTTCACCAAATAGTCAACCACTCCGCAAACTCTCAACAGAGTCAGATTCGGGTTATTCGGTTGCTTATTCTCCAGAAGTATCTAGGGCAAAAAATCCTGTAGGTTTTGTTCTTGCTAGTGCTGGTGCTAAAACCGTTAAACTTTGGAATCCCAGCACAGGAAAACTCATCCGTACCTTTAATGGACAGGCTTGGGCTGTCAATTTTAGCCCAGATGGTCAGATTCTTGCTAGTGGTAGTCAAAATGGAAATCTTTATCTCTGGAATGTTAGTACTGGGGAACTTACCCGTACTCTCAAGCATTCAGAACCTGTAATTGATGTAGCCTTTAGTCCTGATGGGCAGACACTAGCTACGGGTCTTGACCAGGGCGCTAATATTAGGCTGTGGAACTGGCGCACTGGCAAAATTATTCCCATCCCTGAGGACTCGAATGCTTCTGCAAAAGGATTTGATAATTTCAAATCTGTACCCATAGCTTTTAGCCCAGATGGTCAGGAATTGTTTGCTAGAAGTGGTTCAGGTAGTACTAGTCAGTTGTGGAATATCAGTACTGGTAAAGTTATCCGCAGTTTTGATGCTCAATCATTGATTAATGATGTCGCTATCAGCCCAGATGGAAAAACCTTTGCCACTGGCGTTCGTGACAATGCTATTAAATTGTGGGATGTTAATTCTGGCAAACTCATCTACACTTTGACTGGTCATACAGCTGAAGTGAGATCCGTTACTTTCAGTCCAGATGGAAAAAGTCTCGCTAGTGGTAGTCAAGACGGTACCATCAAGCTATGGAATATTAGCACAGGCAAACTGATCGGTACTTTGACTGCCCAAAAAGAAAAAGTTTGGTCTGTCGCTTTCAATCCTGATGGCAAAACTCTTGCTAGTACCAGTCAGGATGGCATTATTAATATTTGGCAGGTATTACCAAAATAACCCTTAATACCTTGCTTTTGAACGTTGACGGCGATATTGCCAATACCAGTCATACCATTGCTTGGCGCTATGAATTGCAAACCAGAGAAGGGCAAAAGTGATTAATCCTCCAGGCCAAGGAGCATTAAAGGCAAATAGTACTAAAACAACACATAAAAAATCTTGTAGAAAAACTGCCCACAATGGTAAGCCACGCAAGCGATAAAACCAACCGACTTGCACCAGTTGAAATACCAAAGCTAACAAACCGCCAATACAAGCAATTAGCCAATTTGGAGCAGCTGTTGTGGAAGATACAGCTAACCCCATAATTGCACCCACAATGGGGGACAATAATAACTCAAATATTTGTAGTACTCTCTGCCCCAAACGCTTTTTAGAAGCAAATAGCTCGAGCAAAGACCAAATACTAAAGAAGCCTAACAACACCGATGGCGAAATGTGAGCCAAAAGCGGAACTTTTGACCACAATTGACCTCCGTGCAACAATCCGATAATCAGTAAGGGTATACCAATTCTGATTCCTGCAGCCGCCGAAGCAGAAAGTGTGGCTAGGATATCAATCATTAGTGCATTCAAAGTGCTACTAAATAGTCTTATAGTTATTAATTATACTTCGTAAAACAATAATTAACAGTTAGAGCTTAAAAAGTTTAAGTATACGGTCTATATAATATTTTACAAAAAAAATATCCGTTTTGGGGACTGAGGGCAGGGAAAAGCAGAGGAGAAAGAGGAAATACAAATGCCCCATGCCCTATGCCCCATGCCCAATTTTTAAATCCCTAACCGTTGATAAACCTGTTCTAAATGACGCAGATGTTGTTGGGGGTCAAAACAAAACTCAATTTCTGCTGGTGATAACTTTTGAGTTACACGTGGATCTTTAGCAATTAAATCGTGGAAATTGCCTTCTGCTTTGTTCCAAGCGGTGTGAGCATTTTCTTGAACTATCGCATATGCTTCTTCGCGGTTGGTTCCCTTTTCTACTAAAGCTAGTAGTACTTTTTGGCTAAATACTACGCCGCCATAGCAGTTGAGATTGCGTTGCATATTCTCGGGATACACCAATAGGTTAGTTACCAAATCGGTGATTTCTTTAAGCATAAAATGAGTCAAAATGCAAGCATCTGGCAAAATTACCCGTTCTACAGAACTGTGGGAAATATCTCGTTCATGCCAGAGGGCGATATCTTCTAAAGCTGCACCTGCATGACTTCTCACTAACCGCGCCATCCCTGTTAGCCGTTCGGAACGGATGGGATTACGTTTGTGCGGCATAGCTGATGAACCTTTTTGGCCTTTGGCAAAAAATTCTTCAACTTCGAGAACGTCTGTTTTTTGCAGATTACGAATTTCGACAGCAAAGCGTTCAATAGATGCGGCAACTAAAGCTAATTGCTGCACGTAATCAGCGTGGATATCGCGGGAAATGACTTGTGTAGAAGCAGTATCAGGTTTCAGTCCCAGTTTTTGACAAGCGATCGCTTCTACACGTGGTTCAATATTGGCATAGGTTCCTACTGCACCAGAAATTTTACCCACAGCAATTGTTTTGCGGAGAGTTTGCAATCTTTCTTGGTGTCGCAATACTTCTGCTAACCACCCAGCTAACTTAAATCCAAAGGTGATGGGTTCAGCATGAATGCCATGAGAACGCCCAATCATCACCGTATTGCGATGTTCTTTTGCCTTTTTACGAATCGCCTGAATTAAATCTTCGAGGCGCTGTAAAATCACATCTAAACTAGCTATCAATTGCAATGCTAAAGCTGTATCTAGCACATCAGAACTAGTTAAACCCAGGTGAATATAACGCCCAGCATCACCAACATATTCATTGACATTTGTTAAAAAGGCGATGACATCGTGGCGGACTTCAGCTTCAATTTCTAGCACCCGCTTTGGGTCAAAATTCGCCTTTGCTTTAATCTCTTCAACTGCCTGAGATGGGATGTAACCAAGTTCAGCCTGTGCCTCACAAACAGCAATTTCTACTTGCAACCAAGTTTTCAGTTTATAGGCTTCACTCCAAATATTACCCATTTCGGGCAAAGTATAACGCTCAATCACAGTCCGCCACAGAATACAACCGTCATATTTTACATTTTTATTAGGGCAGATCGCTTTTTGTTTTAGATTCTTGGTTAGCTAGAGAACTAGTTTTAGATTCGGATGTAATGACACTAATGCTACCGTCGGCTTCCATATAAGCCAACTTGACATCAGTTAAAAATTCTACACTTTGTTGGCGGAGTTTACTCATTAACTCGTCCTCTGTAATTAATTCTCGTTCTAAATGCCGATGAATAATCCGACCATTTTTTACCAATAACAGTGGAGGCGGATTGAGAAAACGCTGAAACTCCGGAAGTTTGTAACCTAACCAGTTAAGTAAATAGCTCCAAAAAATTACGGTTCCTACTAGAATGGCTCCCTCAGTAATAGACGTGTAATTACTGGCCATTGCATTTTGAGCAGCTTCCGCGAATAACACAACTACTAATAAATCGGTAATTCCTAGAGTTCCCATTTGTCGGCTAGGAAGCAAGCGTAACACTGAGAACAAAGCCAGGTAGACTAATGAGCCACGGATAATTAATTCCAAAATACTAATGCTAGGAATAAAAATTGCCTGCCAATCAACAAAAAGTAATTTCTCCATAACTGCTAATTTACTTATGGGGTTTTAGATAAAATTTCATCAATAAGGATTTTAGGGATATTGATTTCTAGATTTCATCTCACAGTATCATGTATCCAAAGATTAAAAATCAGCCATTGGGTTTGAATATTGCCATTGAATTTAATTTAAATACAGCAGATATAAAAATCAAAACCACTTTAATAGTTGCTGGAGAAATTCTTCTCTATTCCAGTTAGCAGCAGCAATGCGAGGTAATTGAAAATAGTCACCTGATTGCCAAATAATATTTTCATCTGTAGAGCAGGCACAATTGAATCCGGCTGCTTTAGTTAGCTCAACTGTTTCTGCTGTGCGATCGCCAAAGGGATAAGAGAAACTAGTAACTGGACGAGCTAAAATTTTCTCTAAATCAATTTTACTTTGTAAGATTTCCTGAAGTTGTATTTTTTTTGATTGCCTGGAAAGATATAGATGGCTAACTGTATGTGCGCCAATTTCAATTAGTTTCCCCTCAGCTAATGCAGATAATTCCTCAACTAACAAAGGGCGAGAAGCTTGACTTACTATAGATTTGTTATTTGTCCAGGTATCGATATCTGCTAATAGTTGCAGACGCTCAGTAGTAGGCAAAGGTTGTAATATTTGCCAAATTTTGTAGTAAAAATTCATGCGAGAACCTGGTAAAGCTTCCCAGGCTTTACAAGTGCGATCGCGCTGATATTCTTCTTTGCTATAATTTGCGACTGTGCCTAGCTCCCACTGATGTACATTACCGTTAATACTTAGGGTTAGCTGCTCCGGTAATTTACCAATTTGCAAAAGGATTCGTTCTAACTCATCCCACCAAAATTCACGCTGTTGTTCTAAATAACCTGTACTAATAAAGATAGTTGCTGGAATATTGTAATTTTCTAACAGAGGTTTTGCATGATGGAGATTGTCTATATAACCATCATCAAATGTGATTACTACTGCGCGATGGGGAATCTTGTTATTGCGATAAGCTGTGACAAATTTCTGCAAACTTAGGGGATTAGTATATTGTTTTAAAACTTCTAGTTGTTGGGCAAAGTTTTGAGGAGTAACACACAATCCCCAAGGATCTATATCTACTTCTGCAATCCGGTGATACATCAAAATCACGGCTTTAGATGCTAATCTTTGGCGAATTTGTTGATAAATTTTCCTGAGGTGGCTAAATCCATATCTTATCATTATTTATATGCTGATTTGACACATCTAATAGTAATTAAAACTTGATAACTTGGGTCATGCTCATCCAACTCTTGTTTTCTTAGTTCCTCGGTTGCTAATCCTTGGAGAAAGGAAGTTGCAGCTAAGACATTACCATAAGTATTTATCTGCAGATTTTCTGGAGGAAAAACTTCCACGAACAACTTCTGCACAGATATAGCTGTGAAGCTCCAACACCAATAATCTTGCCACTCGTCAACACTAATTTGGCTGATTCCGGGAACAGTAATTAAACCTATACCACCTGGTTTTAATATACGGTAGATAGTTTTGACTGCAGCACGAATATCATAAATGAAATGCAGAGTTTGTGTTAACACTAGACAATCAAATGTATCAGCAGAAATGTTATCACTATTAGCTAAATCACCGATAATTGTGGCATTTGTGTTGCCTTCTTTAATGTGTAATACA
The DNA here is from genome assembly GCA_002368155.1 of Nostoc carneum NIES-2107. GTDB lineage: Bacteria > Cyanobacteriota > Cyanobacteriia > Cyanobacteriales > Nostocaceae > Aulosira > Aulosira carnea. Next base: position 4,712,409 of record AP018180.1, on the reverse strand, counting down.
TCACTTTTGGTAATGCGATCGCCTCCAAATCTCATAGTATAAAAATTGTCGCCTATTTCTAGAACATTTCCCCGAATATCTTCAGCATGGTGAGCCAAAAAATTTTCGATATAGTAACGATCAATGGGTAAACCTCTGTCATATCCGAAGCTTTGGCTAACAGGTTTTAGCCGTCGTAAATCACCAAAGTTTATTTTACCGACAGATGGATAATATTCTATTCGTCTCAGATGAGACTTAAGCTGATTCTGAATAGAAATAGGTAATGTTTGTTGAACAATTAATTTGAGAATCTTTTTCATATATCTATTGAATTCATAAAAGCGTTTTGATAGATATATCTTGGCTATGTAGTAAGGATGTCGGTAAGGAAGTAGAACAACTCTGAGTGCTTGCCAAATTTTCTGATCCGTAATTTCTTGTATTAATAAATATTGCTCTAACCAATTTAAAAAAGTAGAATAAGCATAATTTGGTTGCTCAGGATTATATTCTCCTTGAGTTTCTGCGATAGAACAAGAACTTTGAGAATGCTGACGATATCTGTCCCAACATCCACTTTCGACAAATACAGGAAATTTTAGACAAACTTTATAAAAAAAAGCTTGATCCTCAAACATTCCGCGAAAAGATTCCTCAAATCCACCAACATCTTTCACCACATCACGTCTGAGGAGAACGCTACAAGTACCTGGAGTCTCTGCTTGTTGTTCTAAAAATAGGCTGATGAGTGCTGGCGATTTTACTACAGTATCAGGTGTCACACCCAATTTTCTTTGGCGATCGCGTTTTACATCTTCTGGTTTACCTGTCCAACTGAACCAAAACCGACTTGAGCCATAAACCATCCCAACTTCTGGGTAAGCTGCTAAAATACTTATTTGCTTTTCTAATTTTTGTGGTAGCCAGATATCATCAGCATCTAAGAAAGCAATATACTCACCTTTTGCATGAAAGACACCCAAATTACGCGAAGCACTCATACCCCGATTCTGATGATTTGGGTGTTCTAGATAACGAACTTTTTCGGGATACTTTTGAACATACTGCAAAGCAATAGCGCTACTTTCATCATTTGAACCATCATCCACTAATAAGAGTTCCCAATTCTTATAGTTTTGAGCGAAGACGCTTTCTATAGCTTCTATAAAAAATGTTTCTCCTGCATTTAAAAAGATGATGATACAAGAGATTAGGGGTTGGCTATTATTAATATTGTTCATTTGGGTGGGATATGGGAATTTTAATAAACTAAAATTAAACAATCGTATTTAATTATTTTTGTAGATTATCAAAGTACTTTCATCTTTCCTACAAGGTCTTGAAAGCGCTTTGATATTTTTGAAAATATTGGATAGCGATAGGCGAATAAACGTTTTTGCAGAACTCGCTTTATCTCTGCATCTTTACATTCTTGTTCACTTAAATATGTTTCTAGCCAATTGAGAAAAATTAAGTGCGCCCGCTCATCTTCACCTGTGTACAATGAAATGTGCCAACTAGAATCATCTCGCTGACGATACTTTTCCCAACATCCATCCTCAACAAATACAGGTGCATTCAGAAAAACTTTGGCTAAGAAGACTTGATCCTCATAAAGATGTTGGATACTTTCTTCAAAACCACCAATATTATCCACGAACTTACGTTTTATCAAAAAACTACAAATACAAGGAACAGTACCCTTATCACCTAATAAAATTAGTAGCAATGATGGCGGCTGAATTAGGCTATTATTCTTAATTCCCAGTTCTGGAATATAGTCCCGTTGTTTGTCTGCTGGATTGCCTGTCCAACTATACCAATATAAGGTATTACCATAAACCATCACAGCATCAGGTTGAGACTGTAAAATAGTTATTTGTTTTTCTAGTTTTAATGGTAAGAAAATATCATCAGCATCCAAAAAGGTTATATATTCACCTTTTGCATGAGATATACCCAAATTACGCGAACTACTTTTACCTTTATTTTGATGATTTTCATGTGCTAAATAAAAAATCTTACGAACATATTTAGCAGCATATTTTTGAGCGATTGCAGTACTAGTATCGCTAGAACCATCATCTACTAATAAAATTTCCCAATTTGTATAAGTTTGCGAAATTACACTTTCTATTGCTTCCTCTAAGAAATTCTCATTGTTGAAGAAAGGAATAATAATTGAAATTAAAGGCTGATTCTTCATAAGAAGTTAACCTAGCTTTGAGTAACAGCAACTTCAAACCTACTCATCTTCTATTAATGAGAAATTACAAACAACAGGCCCAATCGCCTGTATTCCCCATTCATGAGAATAATATTCCAAATTTACTACTTCAATCTCGCAGGCAAATTCTATATAGTCTAAAGCATCATTAGCGCTACTTGTTCCCAATTTGTCTAACCATAAACCCAAAAAGTAAATTCCCGGATTAAGATATAATTTGTCAATTTTAATCCTGACTAAATTTTCGCCTGGTTTCAGCTTGATAGTTTTGCCAATAGAAATTATATCGGCATTTACTAATACTGAGCCACTATGGTTCCGCAAGCTAACTCCTAAACTATTAATCGCATAAGTTTCATCTGATGCAATTTTTAATAAAAATTCTAAAGAACCATTGGAATATGGTTTAAATCCTATTGCTTGATTTAGGCTACTATATTGAACTGCTAAAAATTTTGCTTCTCCAGTACCGAACCTCTCTACAGTTGAGACATCAATCCAAGTATTCGGTGAAGCCTGGTACAAATTTTTAGAAAGATATTGTTGAACAACGCTAGCAGTATCACTTTGCATCAGCAATTGACCAGATTCTAAAAGTAGACATTGGTTACATAATCGCTGAATCGCATCCATATTGTGACTCACAAAAATTACAGTTCTTCCTTCAATATTTGATACATCTTCCATTTTCCCTAAACATTTCTTCTGAAACTGTACATCGCCTACTGCTAATACCTCATCTACAATTAAAATTTCTGGTTCTAAATGAGCAGCCACAGCAAAAGCTAGGCGCACATACATTCCAGAAGAATAACGTTTCACAGGAGTATCTAAAAACTTTTCAACTTCTGCAAAAGCTACAATTTCATCAAATTTTCTTTTAATTTCTATCTTACTCATACCCAAAATTGCACCATTCAGAAAAATATTTTCTCTTCCTGTCAACTCTGGATGAAAACCAGTACCAACTTCCAATAAACTTGCTATTCTACCTTTGATATAAATTTTGCCATGAGTGGGTTCTGTAATTCGACTTAATATCTTTAATAAAGTTGACTTACCAGCGCCATTACGCCCGATAATCCCAACTCTATCTCCTTGCTTAATTTCCACAGAAATATCTTTCAATGCCCAAAATTCTTCACGGTTGGGATTAGATATTTCTCTATTCATGTGCAATAATTTTCTAGTTAAGACTTTAGCTCTATTACTAATTACTTCCCTCAAAGATTTATATTGAGATTGTCCCTGCTGCTGATGTCCAATAATGTATTTTTTGCTGACATTTTCAACTTTAATTGCTGTATTAGACATATCAGAGGCTTCCTACTAAATGACATCAGCAAAATTACAGTTTATTTGATACAGCAGATTGCAAGTTGGTAAAGTACAGATTATCATTGAAGTTATAAAAATAATTAATATTAATATTACTTGTTACAAGCTAAAAAATCTTTCGTGCCAAATCAGATTATAAATGCTGAAAAAGCTGATATTTTTAATTTTTATCCGATTAATGTTGCTCACTTCATTTTGATGATGAAATCTAACTTTTACTTTTTCTCTGTAAAAATTCAACCAATCAGTATAATTACTTTGACAAATTAAATCTTTAAATAGCTGTTTAATAATTATCTTAATAAATAATGCATAGAAATCTTGATGTAAAAGCAATGTGGCATCTAATTCGACAGCCTTGTAAAGGTAAAGAATAGTATCCCTAAATTGTTCAGATTTAAAGCTTTCTCTTGCTAGATAGTATCGAAAATAGCTAGCAGACCAATAAAATATATAATTGGGTATTTCTGGATGTCTCTGCTGACAAGATTTCATCACTAAGTCATAAGACTTTTCCATTGATATATATGACTTAGACATACTGCCAATTACCTGACGATAGCCAATCAAAAATTCGCGCACGACACGAAACTGATAATGTTCGGCAATTCGTAGATAAATATCTAAATCTTCACATCCTTGAGCGCTATGCTGTTTTAGTTGAGTATGGTAGCCTCCTACTTTTTCAAAGCAAACTCGACGGATGAGTGGTACGCTAGCATTTCCCAGAAAATTGATATATAAAAGCTTTTTATATACTTCACCTTCTATACTGCTAATATTAATATTGAAATGGTCAATAATAGCATCATATTCATCAATCAAAACTGACCAAGTATAAACCAATCCTACAGATGAATCAGAGTTTAAGAAACATTTAACTTGTTTTTCTAATTTCTGAGGATACCAGATATCATCAGCATCTATAGGGGCAATATATTCTCCTATAGACTTAGCAATAGCTGTGTTGCGTGCAATGGCTACACCTTGATTTGGCTGCTTAATTAAAATCACGCGATTGTCTATTTGAGCAAAGGATGCAACGATTTCAGCAGTTCTATCTACAGAACCATCATCAACTACTAAAACTTCAATATTGATATATGTTTGAGCTAAAACAGACTTTAATGTTTTACCTATAAATCTCTCTGCATTATAGGCAGGTATGATCACCGAAACTAAGGGATTATCTGAGTTCATGTACTTTGGAGCGGGAGTATCCTTATTTTTTAGTCAATAAATACTCTGAGAAAATATTACTCAAGCACAACACCTGTCTATACAGGCTATTAGCCGATGGGTGTTGATCAAAACTGAATGCATCCCTTTAAATTTCTGCCAAAATAGATTGGAAGTATTTTAGCAAGTATTATCACTTTTAAGCGTATTACATCATAAAAATCTGTAATAGCACAATATAACTACTAGAACTAAAAGATATAGGGCTGACAAGGAGATAAACAAAATTTATTAATCTTACTTCACAATGATTTTTAGCAAGAGATGATTAACTTTTGAAAATTTTATTATTAACAGCTTTGATTTAGCGTTTTTCTCTCATCAATGCAAAAATAAAAGTAGATTTTTTATATTAACTAAATAGGAATTTTTCTAGATAAAATCTTCTATCTAATATCTTCTATGTACTATATAAAAGGCTGTCTATGCACAAACTGTAGCCTTTTAGCGAAAAGATAAGAATCTTTTTAATTGCATATTACTTGTGTTAATAAAAGCCATTGGCGTGAGATTCTAGATAAAGTCAACACGTCACAGGAGTTTAAACAGACATGGAACAAAATCGGAAGTCAACGGTTGTGATTACGGGTGCTTCTTCCGGGGTTGGGTTGTACACTGCAAAAGCGATGGCTAAAAAAGGCTGGCACGTCGTGATGGCTTGTCGGAATTTAGCTAAGGCGGAAGAAGCTGCTCAATCGGTAGGAATACCTAGAGACAGCCACACCATTATGCATCTCGACCTAGGTTCCTTAGACAGCGTCCGACAGTTTGTGAGCAACTTTAGGGCTACTGGCAAAACTCTAGACGCTTTGTTGTGCAATGCGGCAATTTATATGCCCCTCATCAAAGAACCGTTGCGTAGTCCTGAAGGCTATGAATTGACTATGACCACTAATCATCTCGGTCATTTTCTGCTGTGTAACCTCATGCTTGAGGATATGAAAAATTCACCATACCGCGATCGCAGATTGGTGATTTTGGGAACAGTAACGCACAACCCTGACGAATTGGGTGGAAAAATTCCCCCACGTCCTGATTTAGGAAATCTGGAAGGCTTTTCAGCTGGGTTTAAAGCGCCAATCTCAATGATTGACGGTAAGAAATTTGAACCCGTGAAAGCTTACAAAGACAGTAAAGTTTGCAACGTGTTAACCATGCGGGAACTGCATCGCCGTTATCACGATTCAACTGGTATTACCTTCAGTTCTTTATATCCAGGATGTGTGGCAGAAACTCCACTGTTCCGTAACCATTATCCCTTGTTCCAAAAAATCTTCCCATTGTTCCAGAAGTACATTACTGGGGGATATGTATCTCAGGACTTGTCTGGTGAACGGGTAGCGGCGGTACTAGCTGATCCCGAATACAAGCAATCCGGTGCTTACTGGAGTTGGGGAAATCGTCAGAAGAAAGACGGTAAATCATTTGTGCAAAGAGTATCTCCCCAAGCCCGCGATGATGAAAACGCAGAACGCCTGTGGGATTTAAGCGAGAAGTTAGTGGGATTAGCTTAATTACCCAATCAGTAGTTGTGCAAAATTAAATTCCTGGAGAGAGGGAACAGGGGAGAGAAAAAAAGAGCATTTAATAATTCTGTTTAGGTACTTATTGTGTGTTTACTCAGCGATCGCAGCTTTTCTATTTTGCGATCGCTCTATCTAATGCCAATTCCAATCATGTTTGCTACACATCAATATATTCTAGAGGGCAAGGCTGTGCCCTACTACCCCTAGCAATAGTATATTTTTTTAGCTGGAAGTCCCGTTAATTCTCGCCACGAGGTAGATATTCTGCAATCAGCTTGCCAGCCCGTTTAAGATCAAAGTAAAGAAGTATTTCGTAGCTTACGGCATGAAACGCATCGTCTTGATTGCTGGGTTTGAATCCTTTAACGCTGATTTGTACAGAAAAGCAGCTTTTTTAGCTAACTCGCGTTGTTCTGAGTTGGACATTCGCGTGTTTAGCGATCGCGATATTACCACCAAGCGCCAGGAAGTAGAAACAGCACTCCAAGACGCTGAGGTATTTTTTGGCAGCTTGCTATTTGATTATGACCAGGTTTTGTGGTTGCGCGATCACATCTCCCAAATTCCCATCCGCTTGGTGTTTGAGTCGGCTTTGGAATTGATGAGTTTAACCAAGCTGGGCGATTTTGCCATTGGCGATAAACCCAAAGGTATGCCTAAGCCTGTAAAATTCATTCTGGATAAATTTAGTAACGGTAGAGAAGAAGATAAACTCGCTGGTTATATTAGCTTTTTAAAGGTAGGGCCGAAATTACTCAAATATGTGCCAGTGCAGAAGGTGCAAGATTTACGCAACTGGTTAATTATTTATGGTTATTGGAATGCTGGCGGCCCTGAAAATGTTGCAGCATTATTTTGGACAATAGCGGAAAAATATTTGGGGTTAAAAGTTGGCGATATTCCTGCGCCTGTGGAAACTCCCAATATGGGATTATTGCATCCAGATTATCAAGGCTTTTTTGAATCGCCAAAGGCGTATTTAGAATGGTATCAGCAGCAATTCCAAGTTCAAAATCCGGTAGTTGGTATTCTCCTTTATCGCAAACACGTTATTACAAAACAACCATATATTCCGCAATTAATTCGCCGTTTTGAAGCGGCTGGGTTAATTCCTTTACCAATTTTTATTAATGGTGTGGAAGGACACGTGGCTGTTAGAGATTGGATGACAACCGATTATGAAATTCAGCAAAGAGAACTTGGTAATAATGAAACTCCGTCGCTTTCAAAGGAAGCGGTGAAAGTTGATGCGATAGTCTCTACAATTGGTTTTCCTTTAGTTGGTGGCCCGGCTGGTTCAATGGAAGCAGGGCGACAGGTAGAAGTTGCTAAACGTATTTTGACAGCGAAAAATGTCCCTTATTTTGTTGCAGCACCGTTATTAATTCAAGATATTTATTCTTGGACGCGTCAAGGTATTGGTGGTTTACAAAGTGTAGTGTTATACGCTTTACCTGAATTAGATGGGGCGATTGATACGGTTCCCCTTGGCGGTTTAGTTGGTGAAGATATTTATTTAGTTCCCGAACGGGTACAGCGATTAATTGGTAGGGTGAAAAGCTGGATTAATTTACGCCAAAAACCTGCATCGGAAAGGAAGATTGCAATTATTTTATATGGCTTTCCTCCTGGTTATGGGGCTGTGGGGACAGCCGCTTTATTAAATGTGCCGCGCAGCTTGTTGAAGTTTTTAGATGCATTGAAAAAACAAGGCTATGCAGTTGGAGATTTACCTGATGATGGAGAAGAATTAATTCGCTGGGTAAAGGAAGCAGATGAAGAGATTAAAACTGCAGATGCACACGGATTAACGCAGATAGATAGCGGCGTGAATCGGCGTGAATCGGCGGTTAATACTGTGAATGTGCGGACGCTGGAAAAATGGTTAGGCTATCTCCGCAGTTCTCGGATTGAAAAACAATGGAAATCTCTTACAGGGACGGGGATTAAAACCTATGGTGATGAGTTTCAAATTGGGGGCGTACAGTTAGGAAATATCTGGATAGGTGTACAGCCACCTTTGGGTTTACAAGGTGACCCGATGCGGTTAATGTTTGAGAGAGATTTAACTCCCCATCCTCAATATGCGGCTTTTTATAAATGGCTACAAAATGAATTTGCAGCTGATGCTGTGGTGCATTTTGGAATGCATGGAACTGTGGAATGGTTACCTGGTTCTCCTTTAGGTAATACGGGTTATTCTTGGTCGGATATTTTGTTAGGAGATATTCCTAATTTATATATATATGCGGCGAATAATCCTTCGGAGTCGATTTTGGCAAAGCGTCGCGGTTATGGGGTGTTAATTTCTCATAATGTGCCGCCTTATGGTCGTGCTGGGTTGTATAAGGAATTGTTGGCGCTGAGAGATTTAATTTCTGAGTATCGAGAAGACCCGCAAAAGAATTACGCCCTGAAGGAAGCTATTTGTACAAAAATTATAGACACTGGTTTAGAAGCCGATTGTCCTTTAGCAGATGCGAAAAAATTGGGTATTCCTTTTAGTTATGAAAATGTGAGAATGTTTAGTTCTCATGTTTTTGATGACTATTTGGTGAAGTTGTATGAGTATTTGCAGGTTTTAGAAAGTCGGTTATTTTCTTCTGGTTTACATACTTTGGGTGAGGAACCTGATGAGGAAAAGTTGGCGGCTTATTTAGAAGCTTATTTTGGGGAAGAACTGCAAAGAAGAGAAGGGCGCGAAGGGGAAGAAATAAGAGATTTGTTAGTACAATCTAGGGAAGAGTTAACGAATTTATTAAGAGGTTTGAATGGTGAATATATTCCACCTGCACCTGGTGGTGATTTGTTAAGAGATGGGCCGGGTGTGTTACCTACAGGGAGAAATATTCATGCTTTAGATCCTTATAGAATGCCTTCACCTGCGGCTTATGCAAGAGGTAGAGAAATTGCTCAAAAAATTATCGCCCAGCATTTACAAGAACATGGCAAATATCCGGAAACTGTGGCGGTAATGTTATGGGGTTTAGATGCGATTAAAACTAAGGGTGAATCCTTGGGGATTCTATTAGAATTAGTTGGTGCTGAACCTGTAAAGGAGGGAACGGGGAGAATTGTTCGTTATGAGTTAAAACCTTTAACTGAAGTAGGACATCCCCGGATTGATGTGTTAGGAAATCTCTCAGGAATTTTCCGCGATAGTTTTGTCAATATCATCGAATTATTAGATGATTTATTTCAACGGGCTGCGGAAGCTGAGGAACCGGAAGAGGAGAATTTTATTCGGAAAAACGCTTTAGCTTTAAAGGCGCAAGGTGTAGAAAATGTCTCTGCAAGATTATTTTCTAACCCAGCCGGAGATTTTGGTTCTTTGGTAAATGATCAAGTTGTTGATGGAAATTGGGAATCCGGTGAAGAGTTAGGTAATACTTGGCAAAGCCGCAATGTTTTCAGCTATGGGAGACAAGATAAAGGACAGGCTAGGCCGGAAGTATTAAATACTTTATTGAAAACAAGCGATCGCATTGTCCAAGAAATTGATTCGGTAGAATATGGCATTACCGATATTCAAGAATATTACGCCAATACTGGCGGGTTAAAGAAAGCCGCAGAAAAACAGCGTGGTAAAAAAATTACAACCAGTTTTGTCGAAAGTTTTTCTAAAGACACCACACCCCGCAACTTAGATGATTTACTGCGAATGGAGTACCGCACAAAATTAGTCAATCCCAAATGGGCGCAAGCTATGGCTAATCAAGGTTCTGGTGGTGCGTTTGAAATCTCCCAACGCATGACGGCGTTAATTGGTTGGGGCGGTACTGCGGATTTTACTGATGATTGGGTATATGACCAAGCTGCGGATACTTACGCCCTAGATGCAGAGATGGCGGAGAAGTTACGCAAGGCAAATCCGGAAGCATTCCGCAATATTGTGGGCAGAATGTTAGAAGCGCATGGGCGGGGTTTCTGGCAAGCCGATCAAGATAAGTTAGATAAATTACGCCAATTGTATGAGTTAACAGATGAAGAATTGGAAGGTGTAACAGTATAAATTTAACTGTGAATTGACATCCTATGCTCTTTGCCTAACACCGCCAAAATAGCAAATCTTGCCTCAAAAGCTATTTTGGCGACTCCCGAAATAGCAATTGTAGTATAAAAAACGGCAAATGTAGTCTCAAAAATAGCAATTGTAGTATCAAATATAGCTTTTGCGATCGCAAAAACAGCAATTGTAGTATAAAAAACAGCAATTGTAGTGTCAGAAATAGCAATTGTAGTATAAAAAACAGCAATTGTAGTGTCAGAAACAGCAATTGTAGTATAAAAAACAGCAATTGTAGTGTCAGAAACAGCAATTGTAGTATCGAAAACAGCTTTTGCGTAGGCGTAGCCAGATATAGGAATCGCACTTTCAGATCATTACAAGCCAAGCGAAATTATGCTTGTACAGGTTATTCTTAAAATGGATATCAACCAATAAACACCCTTGCTTAACAATGGTATCTACTGAATTAGTGGAACAATTACGCAGACTTAATCGCGTAGATAAACTCCAGGTTATTCAACTTTTGGCTGCCGAGCTAGCAAATGAAGAAAATAATTTAATAAAATCCGGTGCATCATATCCTGTTTGGTCTCCCTATGATGCGGTAGAGGCTGCCAATATCATGTTAGAAGCTTTGAATGCTGAAACTTCCCTAAATCATGAGTAGAGGAGCTACGATCAGATAATTGAGCCAATTTTATAATCCTTGGGAAGACTCCAAAGTATGAGTGAAACTGCAGAAAAACTTAAACTCGAACTTTCTCAACTTTCTGCAAAAGAACGTGCTGAAATTGCCTACTTTTTAATTCATTCTCTAGATGAAGAGATAGATGATAATCTGGAAACTGCTTGGGATACAGAATTAAACCAAAGGTTGCAAGATATTAATTGCAAAACAGCTATTGGAGAACCATCATCTCAAGTATTTTCTGAATTACGAGAAAAGTATTCGTGAAGTTTATTGTTATCCACACAGAAGCTAGAAAAGAGCTTGATGCTGCCATAGCTTACTATGAAGCTCAAAAAATAGGCTTGGGACTAGATTTACTATCTGAAGTGGAAAAAGTTATTCTGAAAATTCAGCAAAATCCTAATTTAGGAACCCCACACAAAATTGCAGGAATCCGTCGTTATACTATTCAACGTTTTCCCTATATAATTTTTTATACAGAGTTGGAAGCAGTGATTTGGGTAATTGCGATCGCACATAGTAAGCGCAAACCAAATTATTGGAAACAAAGAAATCTGGAAACCGAGTAAAATTTCTGCCAAATATATAATTCTCAATGGAAGTAGCTCAATCTAAGGTATGGGCTAAATCTAAAATCCCAAATTGTTTAACCCAATACTCCAATCTGCAAATTGCACAGCTATTGCACAGGCTATACGCCAAGGTAGGTTAATCCTATACTCAAAGAGAAGCGTATGTTGAAGTCTATGGAAGCGTCGTTGAGAAATCGCCAGCATCCCCTAATCCACAGGTTGGCGGATTCGATTGAAGAAATTTGGCAAAAATACCTGGATATCTCCCCTTACTCTGTCCCAGAAGGTTTAGGCTATGTCGAGGGACATTTGGAAGGCGAACGGCTGATCATTGAAAATCATTGCTACCAAGCTCCGCAATTTCGCAAACTGCATCTAGAATTGGCGCAGGTTGGCAATGGTTTAGATATTCTGCACTGTGTGATGTTCCCCAATCCTGAATACCCGATTCCCATGTTTGGTACAGATTTGGTAGGCGGGAAAGGTGGGTTGATTAGTGCAGCGATCGCAGATTTGTCTCCCATCAGTAGCGATCGCAGTCTACCGTCACGCTATTATCAGCATTTGTCTGCTTTACCGGAAATTGAGTTTTCTGAACCACGGGCTTTACCGCCTTGGGGCGATATTTTCTCGCAATTTTGCCTGTTTGTGCGCCCAGAAAATGCTCAAGAAGAAGAAAAGTTTCACAACCGCGTTCGCGAATATTTAACCATTCATTGTCAGATTGCTGCATCAGAGACACCTTTAACATCCAATCTTGATATCTCTAGAGTTTTGGCAGGACAACGCAATTACTGTACAAAGCAGCAGCAAAATGACAAAACCCGGCGCGTTCTGGAAAAGTCTTTCGGTAAAGAATGGGCAGATCGCTACATGACAACTATGCTTTTTGACTATGTAGCTTAAAGCTAAATTCCATGAAATTTTGTCAACCAGGATTGCTCTTGCCTTCCTGGTAATTTTTGCTGTCTGAAATTAAATATCAAATATTTGTTCGATGTTGGCCTTGCTTAAGAATTATTTAATAAATTAAACTGACATACAAGCGATTCGCATTAACGCATCAATACAAGCATAAAATCTGCTGCTGACTTGGTTGTATATCAATGTATCAAAATGTAACGAATTGTAAGAATTGAGTTCCGAAACTGAATTTTGCGAGTAATAACATTTTGCTTTCCGAACAATGTATCTAAATGTAACTGTTTGTAACTATAATTTAAGTCTAAAGACAAAACCAAAATATAAACAATCCTTGCTATCAAAGGGTTTCAGCATTTGCTTAATATTTTTTAACTAATTATCTGAAGACACATTTAAATTTGCACAAAATTTGCACAAACGGATTGCTTTAATCAATTTCAGGTTCAAAAAACCGCTGAACGCTCTGCCCTCGATAGAGAAAGTTCGGTATCTGAAAAATTGATGAACAGCTATTTCATTAATCTAGGCTTGTGGGCCTTTAAGAAATTAGTTGTTGTGGATAATAGCAGTATTGATGTATAGCTGTACCGTTAGTCACTGAAAACTAGCTAACAGAATTAGGGGTAAATTTACCCCGATTGCCAAGCGAATGAAATTTCCTGGCGACTATTGTGCTGGTTGCTCATAACGGCAACATCTAAAAAGTCAGTAAATATGCTCATCCACATCAAGGATCGGATTTTGAACCTAGTTTGAATCCACAGCATAGTAATATTTTTAGGAGATGCTGGAATGCTTGACGCTTTTACCAAAGTAGTTTCCCAGGCTGATACTAGAGGCGCATACATTAGCGATGCAGAAATCGATGCATTGAAAGATATGGTTGCTGCTGGTTCTAAGCGCATGGATGTTGTTAACCGCATTACCGGCAATGCCTCCACAATCGTTGCCAATGCAGCTCGCGCTTTATTTGAAGAGCAACCCCAGTTGATTGCACCTGGTGGTAATGCTTACACCAACCGTCGTATGGCAGCTTGCTTACGCGACATGGAAATCATCTTACGCTATGTAACCTACGCAGTATTTGCAGGTGATGCTAGCGTTTTAGACGATCGCTGCTTGAACGGTCTTCGCGAAACATATCAAGCATTAGGTGTTCCTGGCGCTTCCGTATCTACTGGCGTTCAAAAGATGAAAGAAGCTGCGATCGCTATTGCTAACGACCCCAGCGGTGTTACCCGTGGTGACTGTAGCTCCTTAATGGCTGAATTGGGTAGCTACTTCGATCGCGCTGCTGCTGCAGTTGGCTAGTACATCGCTACTTAATTATTTCTACTTTCTGACGCACAACTTTACATATTTGTTGAGAGAATAATCAGCATGAAAACACCTTTAACCGAAGCCGTAGCTACCGCAGATTCCCAAGGTCGGTTTTTGAGCTCCACAGAACTTCAAGTTGCTTTTGGTCGTTTCCGTCAAGCATCTGCTAGCTTAGATGCAGCTAAAGCATTAAGCAGCAAAGCTAACAGCTTGGCTCAAGGTGCTGCTAACGCAGTTTACCAAAAGTTCCCCTACACCACCCAAATGCAAGGTAAGAACTTCGCTTCTGACCAACGCGGTAAAGACAAGTGTGCACGCGACATCGGTTACTACATTCGCATCGTTACCTACTGTCTAGTTGCTGGTGGTACAGGCCCTCTAGATGACTACCTAATTGGTGGTTTGGCAGAAATCAACCGCACCTTTGATCTGTCTCCCAGCTGGTATGTTGAAGCTCTCAAATATATCAAAGCTAATCATGGTTTGAGTGGTGATCCTGCTGTTGAAGCAAACTCCTACATTGACTACGCAATCAACGCCCTAAGCTAGGGTTTTCCTTTTGCCCAGAACAACTAAAGGCTGTGGATGCTAATTTCTAGCATGGGCAGTTTTATGGGGTTCTGGGCATGTTTTTTCTGATTGAAATTCAGGAGATTCAGTCATGACTAGTTCCACGGCGGCCCGTCAGCTAGGATTTGAACCGTTTGCTAGCACAGCTCCCACAGAATTGAGAGCTAGTAGTGACGTACCAGCAGTAATTCATGCTGCTTATCGTCAAGTGTTTGGTAATGACCACGTGATGCAAAGCGAACGCCTCACCAGTGCAGAATCGCTATTGCATCAGGGTAACATTAGCGTGAGAGATTTTGTGCGGTTATTAGCACAATCTGAACTATATCGCCAAAAGTTCTTTTACTCTACGCCTCAAGTCCGCTTTATCGAACTGAACTACAAGCATCTGCTTGGTCGTGCGCCCTACGACGAATCAGAGATTTCTTACCACGTCAACCTTTATACAGAGAAAGGATACGAGGCAGAAATCAATTCATATATTGATTCAGCCGAATATCAAGAAAGCTTTGGCGAAGCGATTGTGCCTCATTATCGGGGATTTGAAACTCAACCGGGACAAAAGACAGTAGGCTTCAACCGGATGTTTCAGATTTATCGGGGATATGCTAACAGTGATCGCTCCCAAGGTAAAAACAAGTCTGCTTGGTTAACCCAAGATCTAGCAATGAATCTGGCTAGCAGTATTCAGACTCCTAACTTTGGTAAGGGACTGACTGGTGTAGTCGGAGGCGATCGCGGACAGCTTTACCGAGTACGTGTCATCCAAGCAGATAGAGGGCGTACTACCCAAATCAGACGTAGTATGAAAGAGTATTTGGTCAGTTACGACCAACTATCACCAACTCTGCAAAGACTGAATCAGCGAGGTAGTCGCGTAGTTAATATTTCTCCTGCCTAAACTGAATCAAATTTGCCACATCAAAAAGTCTACAAGGAGAGCTATTCGTGCCAATTACATCCGCAGCATCTCGTTTGGGAACTACGGTTTTTGACCAAACAAGTCCTGTTGAACTGCGTCCAAACTGGACAGCAGAAGATGCCAAGATTGTTATTCAGGCAGTCTATCGTCAGGTATTAGGTAATGACTACTTGATGCAGTCAGAACGTCTCATCAGCTTAGAGTCGTTGTTGACCAATGGTAAACTGAGCGTCAGAGATTTTGTTCGCGCAGTAGCTAAATCAGAATTATACAAAACAAAGTTTCTTTACCCACATTTTCAAACTCGGGTAATTGAATTGAACTTTAAGCATTTGTTGGGACGAGCTCCTTACGATGAGTCGGAAGTGATTGAGCATCTCGATCGCTACCAAAATCAAGGGTTCGACGCAGACATCGATTCTTATATAGATTCTGCCGAATATGATACCTATTTTGGAGATTCGATAGTTCCCTACTATCGGGACTTTGTAACCACAGGTGTTGGTCAAAGAACTGTCGGGTTTACTCGTATGTTCCGCCTTTACCGTGGTTATGCGAATAGCGATCGCTCTCAGCTAGCAGGTAGCAGCTCTCGTCTCGCATCTGACTTAGCTACAAATAGCGCAACTGCGATTATCGCACCTTCTGGTGGTACTCAAGGTTGGTCTTACCTACCTTCCAAACAAGGAACTGCACCCAGCCGTACCTTTGGTAGATCCTCTCAAGGCTCTACCCCACGC
Organism: Nostoc carneum NIES-2107; assembly: GCA_002368155.1. Taxonomy (GTDB): domain Bacteria; phylum Cyanobacteriota; class Cyanobacteriia; order Cyanobacteriales; family Nostocaceae; genus Aulosira; species Aulosira carnea. The sequence goes on along the minus strand of AP018180.1, from coordinate 4,696,349 downwards.
CTTTACAGAATCGAAGTTACGGGTATCAGTCTGCCAAGATATCCAAAAGTTCGTCGTAGCAACAAAGAGTTCATTGTCCCCTACGAACAGCTATCTAACACCCTACAGCAAATCAATAAGCAGGGTGGTAAGGTTGCTAGCATTACTTTTGCACAATAGGAGATAGAACTATTATGTTAGGTTCTGTATTGACCAGAAGATCTAGTTCCGGTTCAGACAATCGCGTCTTTGTTTACGAAGTAGAAGGATTGCGCCAGAACGAGCAAACTGATAACAATCGTTATCAGATTCGCAATAGCAGCACGATTGAGATTCAAGTCCCTTACAGCCGGATGAATGAAGAGATGCGTCGCATCACCCGCTTAGGCGGCAAAATTGTTAACATCCGTCCTGCAGGTGAAAATTCAACTGAAGATGCATCGGAAAACTGAAAATGCATTGGAAAGTTAACAGCAATCATCTATGATATCTGCGGGCGTGGAAAATATTAATTTCCCACGCCCATTTTTTGCCATATCTCAGAGCAATATAGTCTTTCTTCTCTTATTCCTGCGTTATTTGTGCTGCCATAGCGTTCGCGTAGCGTCCCGCAGGGATGGAATATTTTTGTCATCTGAATTCCCTGTGTCTTTTCTTTGATCGGACAAAATATAGCAATAGCAAACTGTTCGTGAGTATATTTGTTTGCAAAACAGGAGAAAGCAGCCATGACTGAGATACCAACTGGTGGTCAAATGCTCTGGAAATTAGAAGGAGACGAGCGAGTATTGTACTTGCGGCATAATTCATCTGAAGAATGGCGACCGTATGAAGAGTTTCCAGAGTATGTTTTGCCTGATCCTCACGGATTTTCTAAAGGCATTACTACCTTTTTGGCATTGATCAAGAAAGGTTGGACTGCTACTAAATCTTAATCATTAATTAATGTTGCATCATTAAGTTTATTTTTGGAGATGTCTAATAGGGAACGGGGAACAGACAAGTCATCTATGCATGAATTCTGTGTTGATACTTGTACAGCCCAACTCAGGAGGAGCGATCGCATTCTCTCACTCAGCCCTAAGCTTTTAGTACAGAGGTAAGTAGTTTGTGGGAATTCTGCATAGTTTCATAATTGTCAAACTCATTAACCAGACCAAATAGCCCAGAGAATGTAACGTAAAAACTCACTTCCTTAATACTTCTTAATCTAAGCTATCATTTTGAACTGGGCTGAAAATCAAGGGTATCTGGCTACGCTGCCATAACTGGAAAGTCAAAGCGACCGAGTATTGATTAATAAGTGTTAAGCAATAGAAATTTTGTTAATAAAGGCGAAAAGCTTACTGGTTAAGCAATTCAGCCTCATAATACGACCAACTTGACAATTCGTAATAAACAAACGATCCAACGATATAGTATAAACAAGGAATGGAAAGCTTCACAGAAAAGAAGCAGGTTTTCCATCCATCTTAAATGAGTGAAGTTTTTCAATTGTTTAAGAATTAAAAAATCTTTCAAATTTCCTTAAGGGAATAAGCGGAAGGTTTCAGCAGTGATTAAAGCTACTGCTTTTAGTTGATCGGGCTACTGGGGCAGCTGTATTGCCTAGCTCTATCAAACTGGGTTTTAACCTAATCCAAGCCATACTCGACTAAACTAATTAGGAAATTGAGTGTATGTTAGACGCATTTGCAAAAGTAGTCTCCCAAGCTGACGCACGAGGTGAATACCTGAGTGGTTCTCAAATAGATGCTCTCAGTGCTTTAGTTGCTGATGGCAACAAGCGCATGGACGTTGTTAACCGTATTACCGGCAACTCCTCCACAATTGTGGCAAATGCAGCTCGTTCTCTATTTGCAGAACAGCCTCAGTTGATTGCTCCTGGTGGTAACGCTTACACCAGCCGTCGTATGGCTGCTTGCTTGCGTGACATGGAAATCATCTTACGCTACGTTACCTATGCAATCTTCGCAGGTGATGCAAGCGTTTTAGACGATCGCTGCCTCAACGGTTTAAAAGAAACCTACTTGGCGCTAGGAACTCCCGGTTCTTCCGTAGCAGTTGGCGTTCAAAAGATGAAAGATGCTGCTCTAGCGATCGCAGGCGACACCAATGGTATTACCAGAGGCGATTGCGCCAGCTTAATGGCTGAAGTTGCAAGCTACTTCGATAAGGCTGCTTCTGCTGTTGCTTAGTCAGCTATATCATCGATTTTTTGGAATCGATTTTTTGAGCGGTTTCAGACATTTAGATAACTGAAACGATTGCTAAAAGCTATTTCATCAAAAAAGATTATTGGGAGAAAATCTGATCATGAAAACCCCTTTGACCGAAGCAGTAGCTGCTGCTGATTCCCAAGGACGCTTCCTGAGCTCCACCGAAATCCAAACCGCATTTGGTCGTTTCCGTCAAGCTTCTGCTAGCTTAGCTGCTGCAAAAGCATTAACCGAAAAGGCTTCTAGCTTAGCTTCTGGTGCTGCTAATGCTGTTTACAGCAAATTCCCCTACACCACCAGCCAAAACGGCCCTAACTTTGCTTCTACTCAAACCGGCAAAGACAAGTGCGTTCGTGACATCGGCTACTACTTGCGGATGGTTACCTACTGCCTAGTTGTTGGTGGTACAGGCCCATTGGATGACTACCTAATTGGTGGTATCGCTGAAATCAACCGCACATTTGATCTATCTCCCAGCTGGTATGTTGAAGCTTTGAAATACATCAAAGCTAACCACGGTTTAAGTGGCGACCCTGCTGTTGAAGCAAACTCCTACATCGACTACGCTATCAACGCATTAAGCTAGTTAAGATGTTGTTGCCCGGAGGGGTATACAATGACTGACAGAAGTTAGTGATTGTTTACCTCTCCGGGCATTGTCATGTATAGGCATTTGTCAGAGGGCATAGAGAACAGGAACAGAAAGTGGAAAACGCAGCTAATATCCAGGACGATAACCAATTAACTGTAGAACAGGCGATCGCTAATCTCCAAGGTGAAGATTTAGGATTGCGCGTGTATGCGGCTTGGTGGTTAGGGCGGTTTCGAGTTGATGCTCCAGAAGCCATTGATGTGTTGATTCAAGCATTAGAAGACGAAGACGATCGCACTAATGTTGGTGGCTATCCCCTGCGGCGCAATGCAGCCAGAGCATTAGGAAAATTAGGAGAAAAGCGAGCCGTTCCCGCATTAATTAAAGCGCTGGAATGTTCTGATTTTTATGTGCGTGAAGCTGCAGCCCAATCTCTGGAAATGTTAGGCGACTCATCCAGCATTTCTAGGCTAATCGAATTACTCAATGATCAAGTTCCAGGAACCCTACCAGCACCAGAACCACCCCAACTAGCCCAACCCTTCGATGCCATTATAGAGGCATTGGGAACCTTGGGGGCAAGCGATGCAATTTCCATTATTCAAGAATTTTTAGATCATCCCGTGCCTCGGATTCAGTATTCCGCAGCCAGGGCGATGTATCAACTCACCTCAGAATCAACTGCAGGTTACAATCAGTATGCCGAGCGCCTAGTACAGGCACTTGCTCAGGATGATTTGCAACTACGTCGGGCAGTACTTTCAGATTTAGGGGCGATTGGCTATTTACCAGCAGCAGAAGCGATCGCTGATACCCTAGCAGAAAACAGCTTGAAGTTAATATCTCTCAAAGGTTTGCTGGAAAAGCAATTCCAACCGACAAAACCAGAAGATTTATCCGCTGGTGCAATTAAAGTGATGCAACTAATGGATGCGTTACTGTAGCAGAAAGAGCGAAAATGTAAAAGGTAGAACTTATCGCTTCTCTTCTTCCCCATGCCTGATTCCCTCAATAGTCTAATTCGTGCAGTAGAAGAAGCAAATTCTTCTATCCTTTTACAAGAAGCTGTCAAAAACCTAGCAGCAGCCCGTTTAGAAGGAGCTATTCCTACCCTAATTGCTGCTTTGAGCTATAACAATCCAGGTGCAGCAGTTGCAGCTGTCGATGGGTTAATCCAAATTGGCGAACCCGCAGTTCCATCTCTGTTGGAACTGCTCGATATGCATAACTACACAGCCAGGTCTTGGGCAATCCGCACCCTAGCAGGAATTGGCGATCCTCGAGGATTAGTCACCTTGTTAGGCGCAGCCACTGCTGACTTTGCCCTAAGTGTTCGGCGTGCAGCAGCAAAGGGATTAGGAATGATGAAATGGCATTGGTTCCCAGAAGATCTGCTAGAAATTGCCCAAGCGGAAGCAATGGAAGCCTTGCTATTTGTAGCTCAAGAAGATGAAGAGTGGGTGGTACGCTATTCAGCCATCGTTGGCTTACAGTTTCTTGCCAACGCAATTGCTGTGAGTCATCCAGATTGGCGATCACAAATTCTGTCACATTTTGAGCAAATTGCTGCTAAAAATGAGAGTTGGCCAGTACGCGCCCGTGTCTTAATGGCACAGCAAGAACTGCAGACAGCAACAGCTACCACTCAAACCCAACATATAGACAATCGCCCTTCCCCCTTGTCTTCTATGGACTGGCAGAAGATTATGGAAGAGCTTTATGGACGCAAAGGGCAAGAGCGGTTAGTTTTTGCTGAAGGTGATCCACGCCGTTATGAACAACTGGCAGTAGCGATCGCTAAAAATACGGATGAATAATTTCTGGGTCAGGATTTTAGTCCTGAATTTTTGCTTGAATCAAGAATTAGCCCATACTAACTTCTGTGAGGTATAGTGCGAGTTAATTTTTGGTTCAAGCTAATTTTTATTTTCTAGTTTCCAGTTGTGAATGCTCACACCCACATCATAAACCTACACCTGTCAAGGACTGGGAATTGGGGATAGGTAGTTGATTCCATTTACATGAAAACCCCTATAGTTAATACTCTTTGGGGTTTCCGTATAGGTACGAATGTCAAGCTTTATCAAAAATTGTTAGTTTAACTATAGATATTATATTAATCAAGTAATTTTTGTTAACAAAATATGTTAATCACTGCACCCACAAATCAAATACAGTTAGAAGCAGTTTTTGAGCGTATCTTAAATATCCGTAGAATTACACGCCAAGACCAACAGCTATTAATGTCAGCCTTGCTATCTAAAGAAGATTTGAACGAACAGGAAATGTTGCAAATCAACAAAGTTTTTCAAGCTGTGCAAGGCGGATTAATCAAAGTAGTCGATTAGTTAGTGCTGAGTTGGGAGTTGAAGAGACGCGATGAATCGCGTCTGTACAAGAGTCGAAAGTTATTTTCCTCCTATACCCAATGCCCCATGCCCTATGCCCCATACTTAGTTTAAGTTATGTTACCGCCTCATTAGTGTCTTGACGAGAGAAAATGAGAGATGGTGAACTAACTAAAACAATTCAATGGATACAAAAGCTTTTAAACGTAGCCTCCAACATTCGGAAAACTATAATCGCAAAGGATTTGGTCATCAGGCGGAAGTGGCTACTCAGTTACAGTCTGAGTATCAGAGTAACTTAATCCAACAGATTCGCGATCGCAATTACACTTTAGAACAAGGTGAGGTAACAATTCTGTTGGCGCAAGCTTTTGGTTTCTGCTGGGGTGTAGAACGTGCAGTAGCAATGGCTTATGAAACCCGCCAGCACTTCCCCAATGAGCGCATTTGGATTACTAATGAGATTATTCACAATCCCTCTGTGAATCAGCGAATGCAGGAGATGGAAGTTAAATTCATTCCTGTGAATGCGGGGAAAAAAGACTTTACTGTAGTTGAGAATGAAGATGTAGTCATCTTACCTGCATTTGGGGCTAGTGTTCAGGAAATGCAGATTCTCCATGATAAAGGCTGCAAAATCGTTGATACAACCTGTCCTTGGGTATCTAAAGTTTGGAATACCGTCGAAAAGCACAAAAAAGTTGACTATACCTCGATTATTCACGGTAAATACAAGCACGAAGAAACCGTGGCTACCAGTTCCTTTGCGGGGAAATATCTGATTGTGCTGAATATGCGGGAAGCAGAATATGTTACCAACTATATTCTCCACGGAGGCGATCGCGAAGAATTTCTGCAAAAATTTGCCAAAGCCTGTTCAGCCGGATTTGATCCCGATAAAGATTTAGAACGGGTGGGGATTGCTAACCAAACAACAATGCTCAAAGGCGAAACCGAACAAATTGGTAGGCTATTTGAGCGTACTATGATGCATAAATACGGCCCTACAGAAATCAATCAACATTTCCAAAGCTTCAATACTATCTGTGACGCTACTCAAGAACGCCAAGATGCAATGTTGGATTTAGTACAACAAAATCTTGATTTGATGATAGTAATTGGTGGGTTTAATTCTTCTAATACTACGCAATTACAACAGATAGCTTTTGAGCGCGGAATTCCTTCTTACCACATTGATTGTGTAGAGCGCATTAAATCAGCAAAATCTATTGAACATCGACAATTAACTGGGGAGATAGTCACTACAGATAACTGGTTACCAAATGGCAAGATTGCTGTAGGTATTACTTCTGGTGCTTCTACACCCGATAAAGTTGTCGAAGATATCATCGAAAAGATTTTTGATTTGAAAGCTACAGCAACGGTAGTTTAATTACTAATTCGTAATTCGTAATTCGTAATTTTTTACTTGCATTTATCCCAAGGCAATTGAGATGGATTTCAGTTATGCTGTAAATCTTCTCTAATTTCTTGCAATTTTTGAAACCGCCTCCAATTACGAATTATTAATTACGAAGCTTTTGCGAATCACTATATTTCAGGTAAATGAATTACACGAGTAGGGGCACAATATTTTGTGCCCCTACGATTATCTGTACAGCAAACAATCTAATATTTCTGTAATAACTTGAGTTTAGACTAGGCAGCAACAAATGACCCAGCAGTGCTGAGTTCATAAAACACAACCTTCAAGAATGAAGATATTTGAGATTAAGCAGATTTTTGTTCCTCTTTCCGTGGTTTAGAAGCAGTCTTTTTAACAATTGGATATCGTATTTTCCGGTTACGGGCTTTACCTGGTGTCCACCCAAGGGACTTTCCACGAGGTTTGGGTGGAGAGGTAGGAGTACCAATCGCAGCGAAAACTCCACCCATAGCTTGAGCAACTCGTCCTGGGGTCAATTTATCCATTGACTTTTGCCAGGGAAGAGGATTATCAGCAACTATATCACGAGCTAACCATAACTCCCAGGTCATTAACGGCATTAAGTCACTCCAATGTTCACATTGTTCTGGAGTACTGAATTTTGGTACTGTCCAATGTAAGCGTTGCTTGAGAAAGCGATACCAATGGTCAATCGTGAATCGGCGCAAGTACAATCGCCAAACTTCATCCAATGGTGGCATTTGTTCCCCAACCCAAGCTAACCACAAGGGTCTTAATACTCTCAAATTGCCATCAAGATCAAGACGTTCCACCCTCAGTAGCGTCATGGGGCGTGTAGCAGCTTTGCGAAAATGCAAATCTTCCCACAGACTGACTTTAACTCGTCCCAATTTTGGGTCATTTACTTCCAGCACAGATGCCACTTCGCCCCAGGTTGAGGGTTCATTGAGTTTAAATTGAGCACCATGCTTGCGAGGACGACCCTTGCCAGAGTAAGCAGGTGGTGCGCCCCATAGACACAGATTTGAACGTAGTCTAACTAAGATATCGGCTTTTATACTAGCTGTCTTTAACACAAAAGGCGCACAACCATATTCACTGTCCCAAAGCGAAATTGGTCGAACAGACATTGATTCACATACCTTTTTGAGTTGTTCAACTGCTTTCTCAATCGGATTGTCCCAACTGGTAATCCGTTCATGCCTCAGCGGTAGTGCCCAACTTCCTGAATCCTCTGGTATCCAAGCTATAGTACTATATCCCTGCCCAATCGTAATCGGTTTATTTCCCGCGATCTCTGTGCTACTGTGTTCTATTGTCCGTTCTTTGAGTGTCACCGCATCTGGGCGTGACCAAGCTGTATGATCTCCTGCCAACAATATGCGTTTTTCTGTTGGTATTTGCTTGATATATAACTCCATTAATTTCTCGCGGTCTGGTTTGGTATCTTGTATCGCTTCATAGATACTCGGCCATTTGCGTCTAAACACTGGCGATAAAGATAAATCTGCCAGACTGTAGACATTACGGGTCAACAGTATCGCATCTGTTAGTTCAAATGTTGCATCATGTGCTTTGCCTAGATGCGTATAGGCTGCTTGACGAAATTCTTCGAGTCTGGCACGTTTCATATTGGCAGATAAGAGTAGGTGATTCTCTCTTAGCTTCTGCCGAAAGGGGGACTGTCTTCAATCAGACATCCCCTTTTTCTCTTTCATCTCTCCCATTTAGTCTAAACTCCAGTAATAAGCTAAACCACATTTAGGTTGCATAATCTGAAATTGTATATCTATTGTGGGGTGGGCATCTTGCCCGCCCAATATATGCAAGTTAAATATGGAACAGATTATCTTGAATCAAAAGAAGATTTTATAGTAAATAATTCATAACGCACAACCAGTTTTTATAATGAATTTTAAAATTTGGAAACTGTTACCTTAATTCCAGATTCGAGCGGTGGGACTTTTAAATATTCAATTGGTTCAGAGAGTTGGGCAGTTGTTTTAGTTGTTGGTTGCTGACAGGGCGTAAATAAAATATTAGGGTTTTTAATAATATCAAATGGGTTAAGATTTTTGCATACACTATCTTGCTCTCGCAAAATTGTGTTGCTTGTTGCTGGAGAATTATTTTGGTTGAGACTATAACCCCATTTACCAATCAATGACAATGGTTTTGTTGCTAAAACCGCAGCTTGATGATTCTGGCTATTTGTAGATGGAACATTCTTTTGGTTAGCGTAAGCACTCTGGCTGATGGTAAGTGCACCAATGACAACAGCTAAGGCTAGGGGAGAGGATTTCATAAATATTCCAGTTAGCTCTCATGTATCTTGCTGTTCTATAGCTACATCACAGAGATATCATATTTCGGAAAATCCTAAGAGTGCTAAGTAATTACTCAAAACTGTTGAGTTGAGAGAAACTTTAGCATTGCGGCGGCTACATCTTCCGGCGACTCAATCAAAAAGCCATGTCCAACAGAGTTGAGCACTACAAGTTCCGCTTGGGGAATACCTTGGGCAAGTTGGTGAGAAAATTTTACAGGGGTGAGAATATCTTGTTTACCTACCATAACTAAAGTAGGGCATGGAATATCTTTGAGGCGTTGTGTAGTATCGCAGTTCACGATAGCGCGGCTTTGATGATAGATTCCATGAAGGGTTGGTGGAAATGGATAGTTAACCGCCATCTTGATGATCGCATCTATCATGCCAGGAATAGAGTAGAATTCATCGGTAAATATCCACGGTAAGATAACTTGTTGGTAAGTTTTCCAGTCAAGAATGCGGGGGAGTTCTCCCCAGGTGGAGACAATACTATTGAATAGAGCATCACCCTTGGCTAGGGATGAGAGTAGTATTAAACTTTTTACTTTTTCTGGGTGTGCTAATGCAAGTTCTTGAGCAATTAAGCCTCCCATTGAATGCCCTGCTAGATGTATCTTATTTATACCGATTGTTTCTAGTAGTGCGGCTGCATCATTTGCCATCTGCTGAATAGTGTAGGGACTATCAGGTGCAGAAGTTCGCCCAAAGCCTCGGTTATCGAAGCGAATTACTTGATACTGTTTCAGTGAAGGCATCAGCAATGACCAATAAGCATGATCGCACAAGAAGCCGGAAATTAATAGTAATGGCTCACCTTTGCCTTGGATGTCATAGAATAAATCGATTCCGTTAACGTGGACTTTGGGCATAGTTTAATGGGGATGACAATACTTGTCGGTTAAGGGGAAAAAGGGGAATGGGAAAAGGAAAAGAAAAAAACCTTTCACCCTTAACCTTTAACCTTTTCGCCAAAATCAATTTTGAGGAGATGAGTGGGAAAATGATAATTGGGTAGTTTCTCAACGGAGTCGTGAATTTTGTTGAAAATAAATTTTTTTCACAAGTGCGATCGCTTTTGATTATCCCCTAGAACTTCACTACGGTATGAGTTGTATTTATCACTAGAACACCGATTCACTAATAAAAGACGAGACTGAAAACCCCTGTTTTAACGTCTTTTACAACGAAACATTCCTTGTTACGACTCACGAAACCTGGTTTTTTCGTCATGATTCCGAATACTGAATCGGTGTTCTAGGGGCAGATGAAAGAGCGCTAATCGCAATGAAAGCTAGTGAGTAAGAACTAGCAGTGAGAGTGAAAATCTATGCCTTATCAAGATATAGCGGATTTACCAGACTCTGTGAAAAACCATCTACCCAAACACGCAAAGGAAATATTCTTGGCTGCGTTTAATAATGCAATCTCTGAATATGAGGAAGAAGAAACAGCATTTAAGGTTGCTTGGGCGGCGGTGAAGCGTGATTATGAAAAAGGTGCAGATGAGCAATGGCACAAAAAACCTGAGTAATATCAATTCAACTGCTGTTTCTGCTTGACTAGCCAAAGGGCAAGCAAGGCGATCGCAATTCCTGTAATGATAAAACAAGGAATATAGCCGTAATTATCCACAATCCTGCCAAAGGCGGCTGCACCAATTCCCTGTCCAATAAATAAGTTAAAGGCAAATAGCGACACCGCAGTTCCCCGCGCTTCAGGTGCAAGTTCTGTGGCTTGGGTTTGCAATGTGCTGTGCATCATGTAAAAGCCTAATCCCATAAGAATATTGAAGGGAACAAACAGCACCCAATTTTGCAATAATGCGATCGCTAAAAAAGAAATACACATCAATACCCCACCAAACCCCATTAACCCCCTTTCCCCTAATCGCCGCACCAAATACTTGACTGAACGGCTGTAAATTAGTCCACCTATGCCAAAGCCACTAATCATAAAGCCAATTGCTACATAAGGTAAGCTATATCTGTCTCTGAGGAATGCACCCACATAAGCAAATCCGCCAAATAAGCAAAAGCCTTCAATAAATACGCCGATAATTACAGTTTGAGCAGCTGGTTGTGTCATCAGTTGCAAATAAGGGCGGAATGTTGCCCAACCAAAGGGAACATGAGAATGTGTTTCATGACGTAGTTTGCCAATTTTTCGCCACAATTCTATAGATATAACTAGCGAGACAACTCCAAATACTAAAAACAACTCTCGCCAACTAACATATTGTCCAAAGATACCGCCCAAACTACCGCCGAGAATTTGTCCTAATACCAGCGCGCTTAAATATTTACCGATCGCAGTTTGGCGTTGTTCGTAGGGAAAGTTGTCACCGATATAAGCTAAAGTAACGGGAATAATTCCGGCTGCTACCACACCAGTAAGGAAGCGCAGTAACGTGAGAAGCATGATATTAGGCACAAAAGCACAAGCTGCAGTTCCTACAGCAAAGGCTGTGAGTGCAGCTGTAATGACTTTCAGTTTGCCAATGCGATCGCCTAACGGGCCGTAAACTAATTGAAATAATCCATAAGGTATGGTGTAGGCACTGACAATAATTGCCGCACTACCCACACCAACTTTAAACTCGTCAGCAATGATGTGCAAAAGTGGGTCAATTACCCGCACATCAGCAATTACCATAAAAGCAGCTGCACCCAACAGCCCTAATGAGACAGGTGTTTTACCTGCATTATTCATACTTTAGAACAGTTAGAAGACCAAAATATTTATTATCCGGCCAGTTAGGGAAATCCAAAAACTATAATTTATCCTTGAATTGTTAGGGACTGGCAGAAAATAAATTATCCAATTGCTCATTACTCCGGTAATCTTTCTAAAATCTCGCGCGCTGCTGCTGCTCGATATTCATCTTTATACTTAATATATATCGCCAACGCTGTCTGCAAATTCGCCCTCGCCTCTGGGTAGTTTTCCTCTGCTTCTGCTGCAAGCAATCCTAAAGCGTAGTAGGTGCTAGCTTGGGAATAGCGATCGCCATCTTCGATCAAAATAGCCAAAGCTTGTTGATAATTGCACTGTGCCTCCTCATATTCGCGCAATTTTTGGGCAACTCTTCCCAAGTTGTGGTAAATGCTGGCTTGGGAATAGCGATCACCATATTCGATTTTGATAGCTAAAGCCTGTTGATAATTGCGCCGTGCCTCCTGATATTCCTGCAATTGTTGGGCAAGCATTCCCAACTGGTAATATGTGCGGGCTGGGTTATAATGGTCGCCATATTCGATACAAATAGCCAAAGCTTGTTGATAATTGCGCCGCGCCTCCTCATATTCCCGCAAGTTTTGGGCAACTCTTCCCAACTCGTGGTAGACGCGGGCTTGGTTATAGCGATCACCATATTCGATACAAATAGCTAAAGCTTGCTGATAATTGCGCCGCGCCTCCTCATATTCCTGCAATTGTTGGGCGACTATTCCCAACTGGTGGTAAGTGCTGGCTTGGTTATAGCGATCACCATATTCGATACAAATAGCTAAAGCTTGCTGATAATTGCGCCGCGCCTCCTCATATTCCTGCAATTGTTGGGCGACTATTCCCAAGTTGTGGTAGATGTTGGCTTGGGAATAGTGATCGCCATATTCGCTAAAAATAGCTAAAGCCTGTTGGTAATAGCGCCGTGCCTCCTCATATTCCCGTAATTGTTGGGCAAGCATTCCCAACTGTCCGTAGGTAGAGGCGTGGGAATAGCGATCGCCTAGCTCTTGCTCGATCTTTAAACACTGCTGGTAAAATTCATTAGCTTGTGCAAATTGTCTCAATTCTAAGTAAGCATTACCCAAATAAAACAAAGCCGTAGCTTCCTCTTGCTTATTTTCTAGCTTTTGGGCAATATTTAATGATTGTTGATAATAAGTAATTGCTGTTTCAAATTGTCTTTCTTGAGAATAAGTATTTCCTAAAGAATTGAGAACTTCTATTTGCAAGCTACTATCTTGAAGACTCTCAGCGTTTTTCTCAGCTTCTGCTAAATATTCCCTAGCTTTCTCTGGCTTTCTATGACTAATATAAGCCACTCCTAACTGATGTAAAACATTACTATATCTGCGGATATTTCCCTCTGGTACATGATACCCCGTGGGTTTATATTCCATCAACAGACGGTCTAATAGATCTATGCGCTCTTGCTTTTCTGGTGGCGGTAATCTATCTACAATACCTTCTGTATTTTGAGCTTGGTTTAATGCATTTTCTTTAGTGTTTTCTGGCGTTTTAAAGCGAAATACTCCAGAACTCCAAGCCCAAAAATCTGGGGCGAATTTAGCTAGGCGAGTAATGGCATAGTCTGGCAGAATAAATAAAATCGGATGAGGAACTGTTCTTTTATAAGCATCGCGAACAAAATTCAGGTCTTGTAATACTGGGGGATATTCACCATAAACGCCGATAGATTTTTCTAGTCCCCGTACCAGCAAAACTAATTTCTTGTTTGCCTCTACTTGAATATTCGCTAGTTCTTTCACAATTTCATCTCGTAGAAACCGCAAGTTTTCATCAGGGAAATTGAGAACACAAAGCTGAATCTGTTGACATTCTGGATGAGTTTGCAAAGCTGCAATCAATAAATCTATATCTGGCGGGAAATTAACTTCTACAAAACCCAGCGTGAATTTTTCGGCAAAGTCGATAAAAGTGAGTAATTCAGCAAATATATCTTGATTCAGTGTAATAAATTGCCCAAGCTCGGTATTATGGTTGTCCTGCAATTGCTGATTCAAGTGCTTTTTTGAAGAATTCATTTTGCTTCACCACTGGATTGGGGTAGTTCCACCTTTGATTGCCGTTATATTCTAAAACTGAGGTATTAAATAACATCAACTGACCAATATCATCTTTACTGACATCTTTTGTGATACATACCTGAGCTAAATATAAATAATGTTCTTCAGGGATAAATCTTTCAAAGCTAAATTGCTGCTGCTTGATAGCATAGGTGACATCTTCAGCCGTAATTTTAGGATGCTTGCGTGTACTAGCAGTTTGACAAGCAGTCCGCATCATTTGCATTAATTGGCGCACATGACCACCACTAGCTTTGGCTAATTCTAGCAATTCTTGGCGAGATTCAAATACAGCAGCAATATCTACGCGCTTTTCTATTAAACTTGCTGTTGCATCTAGTCCAGCTTGATTGCACTTTAAATCGCAAGTCTTCCGTTCCAATTCATATATATTCACCATTGGCACAATATGGGGATTACCATCAAACAACGCCAAGGGGTTTTTAGGCGAACACAAAATAGAAATTGGCACTGTATAAATAATGGTACAGTGTAATTCCTGCAACTGAGCCGCGTAATCAAAAAATAAATGGTTAGCAACTGCTGGTGGCACTCGATCTAGATTGTCAAATATAATTAGCAGACCTTTATAATCTGGGTATTTTTTTCTCAGTTTAACGTAAGCATCACCTAGCAATAAATTAATATCTGCCTTCAGGCGAGACAAGTCTTTTTCTAAAGTTTGGCGAATCGTAGTTTTTTGTTTATCAGAACCTTTAATTTGTGCCAGCAATTTCACCATTAATTTCGCAATAAATGGCGCTTCAGGCTTCAGTGTGGCTTCTCCTTCAATGCTGACCGATTTCTCTACAGTTTCTTCTGTTTCTTGTGTAATATCCTTAAACCATTCTTCAAAGTTATGTAATAGCTTTTCGTCAAAATTTAAACCTAATTTTCTCAATTCAAATTCTACTTGCTTAATCACAATTAAATATAAATCTGTATAGCTGGCATCATTAATATCTGTTTCTTCATTGACTTCTAAATAAATCACATGATAACTTTTTTCCCAAAGCTTTTGAATGCGCTTTAACTCGGTACTTTTGCCACAGCCACGATGACCAGTAAATAAAATAGTGCTAAAATCTGCTGGTTCTTGAAAATCTAAAATAGTACTAACGCTATCAACGGCTGAGGTTTTGCGTACTGCTGATAAATCAACATAATATTTTTCGATGTCGTCACCTTCCAAGGGTTCTAAAGTACAAACTTGAAAAGCTTTTTTGAGAGTATTAGCCAGTTGATTATTAGATATACTCATAGTTATTGATACTAATTTAGTCTAGTGAGATTTTTCATTTGTAGTTTCTCACAAATAAGAGGTTATTTATAAAGTAAAAATAAAATTAATGTAGGGTGTGTTAGGCGCTGATTTCCAATATGATTTGTCGCAGAAGCATTATTTTAGCGCCTAACGCACCATCGATGCGGCGGTGCGTTACGGCTAAATTTAATTGTCACTAAGCCCCAAATTCTTTACATAGCCGTAACACAACGCCACTTGCTACAACGCGGGGAACCCGCGCAACGCAGTGACTCCCCTGCTTAAGATTTACTTTATAAATGGTCTCTAACTTACGACTTGCCAGAGGATTTTCCCATAACAAAATTTTAGGCGATCGCACTCATGAATTATCTTTGCCAGCCCACGCATTAACAATGCGACCCGATGCATTGCCAATGTAACCCCATACATTAACAATGCGACCCGATGCATTGCCAATGTAACCCCATACATTAACAATGCGACCCGATGCATTGCCAATGTAACCCTATACATTAACAATGTGACCCGATACATTGCCAATGTAAACCCATACATTAACAATGCATCCCGATACATTGCCAATGTAAACCCATGCATTAACAATGTATCCCGATACAATCAAGGATAATCTTTCTCTCCCTTGCTCCCTGCCACGCCAGTCGCCTCAAGTCGGGAAACCCGCCCACGGCGCTGGCTCCCCTGCCCCCCTGCACGCTTAATGCGCTATCCTTAAACTCAACACCAAATTAAGCCCGCCAGTGCAACAGCTGACTCTTCACCGGATTGGTAAAGGGACGATTTTCAGCCAAAGAACGGGCATACTCGCGCTTTAATTGGTAATACCATTGCGCCTGTACATCGGAATCTTTAATTAATCGCAGTACCGGATCGTGTTTTAAACCAATTTGCTGCTTTTCAACTACTCTGCGGTCTTGGTCAAGAAAGGCGCGTGTAAATAGACGAATTAACGGCTTGGCAAATCCAGCCCAAGGAACTGTCCAATAAAAGGCAAAATTCACTTCGCATTCTGTTTCCGAAATTGGTGTAATTGCTGTCAAGTTGCAAACTTGATGCTTGGCGGTTGTGGTGTTTTCGATTCTCACTCCGGGGATGCGGAAAGAAATTTCGGTTTCGGGAATTCCGCCGCCGATGAATTTATAAGCTGAACCTGTATTCGCGGGTAATTGGTGTTTACGCATGGTAAACCCATAAGGTGAAGGGTCAAATTGCTTAATTTCGTCGTGTAGTTGTCCAGAACGCCACCACCAGACGCGATGCACATAAGGCGAATGGGCGGGATCCATCAAACCTAAGATTGCATGATCGACAAAACAGGGAAACCGCATTACCTCAACTAACTGCGGCGGGCGATCGCCAAAACCGGGAATCACAGGAATTTCCATATCTGAAGGCGAACCTTGAGATTTTCCTGGTTCTGGCATATATATCCAGATATTACCCTGAGTTTCCCGCACTTCGTAAGATTCAACATTGTAGCGGTTTAAATCTACGTCTTGTCCTTCAGTTAAAGAAGGAATGACAGTACAACGCCCCCCATGATCAAAACGCCAACCATGATAACAGCATTCTACTTCTTGCCCATCAAAGCGACCGCAGCTTAAAGGTATACCACGATGGGGACAAATATCCCGCACCGCAAACACCTTACCCTCAAGGGTACGACATAGTAATACTGGTTCTTCCAAAAAAGTACGGGCAATCATCTTACCAGGCTTCAGGCGATCGCTAGGCAATGCATAGTACCAAATATTACGCAGGAAAAAATTTTGATTATCTTTCATAAGTTAAGGGTTGGAGAGACGCGATGAATCGCGTCTGTACAAGAATTGCAGAGACGCGATTCATCGCGTCTTTACTCAAAAGTTAAAAGTTATTGTCCCTTATCCCCAGTCCCCAGTCCCCAGTCCCCAATCCCTAATTCCTAATTCCTCGCCTCTATCTTCTCTTCTTCCCGCTGCTTTTGATACTGTCTGAGTTGTTGTAATAACTTTTCTGAAGATGATTCTGGCGTAGTTATAGTTACAGCTGATGGGAAGTGTTTGTCTGCACTTTTAACAGTGGTAGGTAAAGGATTAATAGTGATCGCCTCTGGTTTTACGGTTGGAGTCGCCAGTACAAGATTAGGTTGATTACCGGGTTTATCACCTGGTTTATTAATTGATGCTTTGAGTGAATCTAGAGTAGCAGCCACCTCTACTTGCTGTTGCATTTGGTCGGTGGAAGATACTAAGTTACTCAAACCATTGACCAATTGTCGCAGATTACTTCTAAAAGTGGGATCGCCTGTTAACTCGTCTAAATCAGCAGTAATTTTTTGAGTATTCTCAAAAGTTGCTCTCGCAGAATCGAGAGTTTGTTGTAGTAATACAGTGTTTTTGGGGTCGTTTAAACTCTTGGTTGCATCGCGTAAATTAGCTGATGCTTGTGCTGCATTTGCTGAAAGAGTTTCTAAATTTCTGATTACTTCTCCTTGAGTTAAGCGATTAACTGCAGGTGATAAGCCGCTAACTGTAGTGCGTAAAGCGTTGCTGGTTTCAGTGATATTATTTAAAGCCGCAACCAGTGAAGAACGGTTGTTAGTGACTAAATTATCTAAGTTAGTTAACAGCCGACTGGCTTGACTTGCAGTTAAACTAAATTGGGTGGCGGCTGAACCTAGTTGATTGACTGTTTTCGTACTAGATGCGGTTAATTGATTAGTCGCCCGTTGTACAGAGGTAGCTGTAGCACCAAATGTGCTTAGTTGACCTTGAGCGCTTCTAGATAAAACCCTAAGGTCGCGGCTCAAAGAAGTCAAGCTAGTGGCGGCGGCGGTGGAGCTTTCTAATAGCCTGTTAACATTACTATAAAATTTGGGGTTATTATATACAGTCGCCAACTCAGTTGAGCTGCGAATCAGTTCATCAACACTGATACCAACTTGACCTTTTAGCCGTGAACCATTGCAAATAATTAGTTGAGGATCACAATTTTTATCTCGTGGTTTAGCAACAATCACCCCAGCAGGTAAAGCAGCTTTAGGGGTGATATCAATGATACTTTCGCTAATCAGTCCACTTTGATTGGCTTCAACTACTACATTACTAGGAATAATTAAATCAGCTTGGGGAATTTCAATTTCTACTTCAATGTTATTTGGCCCTGGTCGAATTGCGGAGATATTGCCCACTTTTACGCCACGGTAGCGGACTGTTGCGCCTTTTTGCATCCCGCCCGCATTCGCAAATTCCACAATTGCCTTGTATGAACCGCGACTAGTGCTAACGCGATTCAACCAGATGACTATTAATCCAAATGCTCCCACTCCCATTAGGATCAACAGCCCTACAGAACCTTCTCTAAATGTTCGCGATCGCATATTTTTCCTCCATCCATCTAGCCGACGACCTGAATTGGGCCTTGCACACTTCCACTCATAAATTGTCTAATCAATGGATGGTCTGTGCTATCTATTTCATCAACTGTACCCTGCCACTGCACTCTACCTTGATAGAGAAAAATCACTCTATCAGCGGTACGACGAATTGTGCTGTCTTGATGGGTGACAATAGCATAAGTGCTACAAACTCCTTGTGAACATTGCAAATGACGAATTAAATCTTCGATGACTGTGGAAGCAATGGGGTCGAGTCCGGCTGTTGGTTCATCGTAGAGTAACAGTTCTGGCCCCTGCTGATCGCTTTCGGGGTTAGACATAATTGCACGCGCAAAACTCACGCGTTTCCGCATACCCCCAGAAAGTTCCGATGGATAAAGTTCACCAATTCCCGGTAAACCTACCATTTCCAATTTTGTATTCACCAGTTGGCGAATGCGCGATCGCGCTATTTTGGAATTCTGATACAGTAAAAACCCCACATTCTCTTCTACTGTCAGCGAATCAAACAAAGCTGCTTGCTGAAATACCATCCCAATCCCCACATTATCAGCCGCATCCTCAATCAAACCCGTACGCCGCACTCCCCGGACATATATCTCCCCTTCATCCACAGGTAGCAATCCCGCAATCACCCGCAAAATTGTAGATTTACCAGTCCCAGAAGGGCCAATAATTCCTAGTGCTTCTCCCTGATGTATTGTTAAATCCACACGATCTAAAACCTTGTTACTACCAAAGGACTTAGACACGCCTCTTAATTCAATTAATGGTTCTGTCATTGGTCAAAAGTCAAAGGTCAAAGGTCAAGGGTCAAGGGTCAAGGGTCAAGAGCCATAATAAGTTAATCTGGACTTTGGACTTTGGACTTTGGACTCCGCGAAGCGGCAAAAATGCAAGATAGTGATGTCATTGTAATTGGTAGCGGTATCGGTGGTTTGTGTACTGCGGGTTTACTGGCTCGTTATGGTCAGCGTGTAATTGTCTGCGAAAGCCATACAATTGCGGGTGGTGCTGCTCATAGTTTTAGACGACGGGGATTTGAATTTGATTCTGGCCCTTCTTTCTATTGTGGTCTGAGTGATACCCAAAGCTTAAATCCGCTCAAACAAGTTTTGGATGTGCTTGGTGAATCCATTCAAGTTATACCTTATGATCCTTTGGGACACTACCATTTTCCTGAAGGGACTATTGCAGTTTACAGCGATGCTGAACGTTATTGGCAGGAGGTGGAGCGAGTTACACCCCAAGGCGCGCGAGAACTGCAACAGTTTACAGCACGCTTGTTAGGCTTGTATGAGGCGATGCGGGGTATTCCTACTTTAGCGTTACGCTCAGATTGGCAAGTAATGCTTACATTAATAAAAAGTTACTTACCATCATTGCTGAAAATGCTGCCTTACTTACCACTGGTGCAAAGTTCAGCGGGTAATGTCATGGATGCAACAGTCAAAGACCCTTGGGTAAGGCGGCTAATTGATTTAGAATGCTTTTTACTTTCAGGGTTGAAGGCTCATGGCACAATTGCCCCAGAAGTAGCTTTTATGTTAGGCGAACGTTCCCGTGCGGGGGTGGAATATCCTCTTGGGGGAAGTGCAGCAATTGTTCAGGCTTTAGTTAAAGGATTAGAACGCTGGGGGGGAGAACTGCGTTTAGGATGTCACGTCGAGCAAATCTTAGTGGAATCAAGCAAAGTTGTGGGTGTGCGGTTAGCAACAGGTGCAATTTTGCGATCGCCAATTGTCATTTCCAATGCGAGTATTTGGGATACTTACAATCATTTGCTACGTCCCGAAGATTTACCTGCAAGTTTCCGCCAAGCAGCTTTAGATACGCCAGCCGTTGATAGTTTTATGCATTTGCATTTAGGTATCAAGGCGGATGGTTTAGAGAATTTAACCGGACATCATGTAGTAGTCCACGATTCCCATCAAGATATTACAATTCCAGGCAATACTTGCATGATTTCGATTCCCACAGTGTGGGATGCAACACTCGCGCCAGAGGGACATCATGTAGTTCATGCTTACACCTTAGAACCTTACACTGGCTGGGAACGCAATCAAGATTATGCAGACAAGAAACGCCAGAAAGCACAACCTTTATACCGCGCCTTAGAGCGCATTATCCCCGATATCCGAGAGCGTGTAGTTATAGAACTCATCGGCACACCCCTCACCCATGCTCATTATCTCCGCAGATATCGCGGAACCTATGGCCCAGCCATTGCTGCTGATCAGGGAATGTTTCCTAGCACGCACACGCCAATACAGGGTTTATATCGCGTTGGTGATAGCACCATCCCTGGTATTGGTGTCCCAGCTGTTGCTGCATCTGGTATTTTATGCGCGAATACTTTAGTAAATCTACAGCAGACAGAAAATTTGTTACATAATCTGAGAAAATGATGACATCTGCTGTTTAACTTTCATCAATACATTGCTGTGTTCAAAAACCTCTTTTGATTTTGCTCACTTCTGACTAAAAATTAAGTATTTATACAAAATTGGTGTTGTCGGCAAAAATCATTTAAATCACTGAGCAAGTATTGTTATAAAATCCTAACATGTAAATTTTTGTATTAAGAAAAAGGAAAAGTTTTTCAATTTTCGCCTTTTCCTTTAATATTCCTAATAGAATTCAGTTTATTGGTGCTGGACTACTGGTATATCCTTTAAAGCCCGCTTATAAATCACTATTTTCTCAACTTTTTTGTAAAAGTTGGATAACACTTTGAAGTGAAATACACTACCAATATAAAAAATAATTTACAACCAGAATTGGAAAATAATGCTTTCAATGCCTAAGTTAATTGTTGTTAGCTTTGTTGTCTAGTAAATTCCAGCTATATAAAGCTTAAAAGAATAACCAACAGGTCACTTTTAATCTATAGTGTGGTGCAACAAAAAACTACTAGTAGATGGAGATACTAATATGCTTCAAAATGGGACAATACTCAGAGGGCACTACTGCATTCAAGAGCGTCTAGGAAGCGGTGGATTTGGTATTACTTATTTGGCTGTTGATAAAGACCGACTAAACCATTGTAAATTGGTAGTTAAACAACTAAGTTTACGCAGACATGATCCACATACTTTGCCATACGCTAGTAAATTATTTGAACGAGAAGCGATAGTTTTGGAACGACTAGGCAAAAAATACGATCAGATTCCAGAATTATTTGCCTATTTTGAAGAAAATGAAGAATTCTATTTAGTTCAGGAATTCATAGACGGAAAAGATTTAACATCAGAAATTATTCCATATCATGCCTTAAATGAAAATAAAGTAATTGCTTTACTACAAGATATTCTTGAAGTTTTAGCGCTAGTGCATCAAGAAAACGTTATTCATCGAGATATTAAACCATCAAATTTAATTCGGCGATCCTCGGATAAGAAAATTGTTCTAATTGATTTTGGGTCAGTTAAGGAAATTAGCACCTTAGAAGTGAATGAAGATAACACAAGTGGCAGTATCACTCGTAGTATTGGTACTCCTGGTTACATACCTATTGAACAAGAAGAAGGTCGTCCCGAATTATGTAGTGATATTTATGCTCTTGGAGTGTTAGCAATTCAAGCTATAACTGGTATTCCCCCTAGAAATCTAGAAAAAAACTCTTCAGGAGAAATTATCTGGCGCAAACATGCACCAAATGTCAGCAACTCTCTAGCTTCATTTCTCAACAAAATGGTATGTCGGAATTTTGAAAACCGCTATCAATCAGCTACAGAGGCTTTGATAGAACTTACTCAAATAACTAAAGTAGTATCTGCTATACCGCCAACCCAATTAAATGGTTATCGTGCCTATACAAAATACATATATCGATATCCTTTAATTACAACCATTATTTTAAGTTTATCGCTATCTATTAATGCTATATTTGCTTGTTGGCCAATTCTTCAGAAAATAATTACAGATAGAGCTAATCAAAATACCAATGAAGTAAAAATCGATTTGCAAGATGTTTGTAATAGTAACTTGATTTATCAAGATATACCTGAAGCTCAACTAGATGGTATAGAAAATATCGAAAAAAAAGGGCCATACTATGAAGATGAATACACAGACGTTTGGCCTGTATTTCGTTGGGTTTGTTTATATAGACTAAAACCAACCCCAGGTAATTACCCATTTGCAGTACCCGCACCGAAGCAGCATGAAATCAAACGAGTGGGTATGAACTTAGATGCTTATTGCAAAATGAAATACCCAGATAAATATAAAGCTAGCCACCATGACTACAACGATCCTAACTCTTTAAAGTGCGTCCGTCCTCATCCACAATAAAAAATTTGCGCTTTATCGCTATAAATTGTAAATGTTAATTTTAATTTTGGTTATAAAGTAAACCTTAAATTGTAGTAGCGTGTCTAGACTAAAATGAGGCATTAGATTAGAAAAAATTACCCGCAGATAAAAGCGGATAAAACTAAATTTCTATTGCAACATTTAAGGCTTGCCACGCCAGTAGGGTGCGTTAAGCGTTGCTATAACGCACAGAGAAAGATGGTACGTTACGGCTAATTATCTCACTCTCTTAAGTTCTAAAATCCCAGCACAGCCTTAACACAACGCAGTGGCTCCCCTACTTAATATTTACCTTATAAATAGCCTCTCAATTTCCTAGTTCCTATTTTATTTTGACTTTTTGATAACCATAGATGATTTGAAATTTCCTTATATGGCAAACATTAGAATTATTTGACTTTTGAATTTAGAATCTATAATTCATAGTACCTAATACAAAACAAAACCATAAATTTATAAATAAAATTACTTGACAATGTTAGGTTTAACCCCTGTGTGGTTTTAGCACAACGGTTATAGAATAAAAATAATTGATCGCACAGCAAGTAATTGAGGAGATTTCACCCTTGGCTCTTCTGTAGAGTCACGGTTATAATCACAAGCCATAGTTAAAAATAATACTTTAATTCAGGCAAAATATCTTTGCTGATGGGATAAGTTGTTTGTTCTTGACTGACAAACAATAATTATTTGTCATTGGTTATTTACCTTTGCCTCGTTTTCCTGAATACCTGGCTTACCCCAGAATAATGCAATTTATCATGCCTTTTTTCCTATCAGACTTGTCCTAAAATCGCACCGCTGATATAAAAGAGTAAAACAAAAGCATGGTTAAATCTTTCGATTCCCGTCCGACTGAAATTTTATGGCGACAAGTTTGGGGATTAGCGGCTTTACTAGCCGCAATCATGCTCAGTTGGATGGCTTATAGTTTTTATCAACCAAAAATTTTACAGAAACTCAAATTTGGAGAATTAGCTGCTTGGCTGGGGATAATCCAAGGGTTACTCGCTACATTTATCGAACCTTTTGTGGGAAGATTTTCCGATAGCATTCAGCAACGCTGGGGTAATCGCCTACCCATGATTAGTGTAGGGGTAATTCTGGCGGGGTTGATTTTCGTGGTTCTATCGCTGTTAATGGAACAAAATTTACAAGGGGGTGGACGTTGGTTAATTCCTGTACTGATGACAGTTTGGGTGATTGCAATGATTGTTTTTCGTGGCCCTGCGATCGCACTACTCACACAGTTAGCACCAGTGACAGAATTACCACAAGCTAATGCGGTTTTAGTATTTGTCTTTGGCTTGATTGGGGCGATTGGGCCATTTTTCCATAAATTTATGAATAGTATCGGCGCATCGATTACCTTTCTATTAGGTGCGATCGCCTTAGTGATAGGTGCATATATTTTGCGATCGCTTACTCCCCCATATTCTTTAACTCAATATCCTCTCAATGAAGATTTATCCCCTAACGCTCCTGCTTTATTATTATTTTTAATATTTGTGATTGGCTTAGGAGCAGGATTAGAAGTCAATCTGCTCATGTCAATGTTCCCCCAAGTCCTACAAGCTCAACTACCCGGACTCAGGCTAGAATTTATTACCTCTGGCATACTTTTAGTATCTGCAATGTCCTCAGTAATTTTGGGAGAATTGACAGCCCAAATAGGTACTAATAAAGTCTTGTTACTAGGCTTAGGCTCAATGACAGGTTTAATGGGACTGGCATTATTAAACGATATTGATAATTTAGTCGTAGCTTATATACTTGGTTTTGGTGTTAGCTATGGGCTACTTTTAGTCAGCATGATTCCTTTCTGTTTAGGAAAAGTTTCTCCACAGCAAGCAGGTTTAGCCACTGGTTTATATTTTGGTGGTGGTGCTGGCGCTACTGCTATAGTCGCAATTTTAATTAAATATGAGTTTTTTACATCATTACTTGCTTTCTTGCTCTCTGAATTAGCTTTTTTCATCACAGCTGGTTGCGTCGTCATCATCAAGAGAATTCAACTCAGTTAATTCCTGCAATCTTCAGATTCTATAAACTATATTAAGTACAAATACGTAAATAAATTAGATAATTCATGAAGTTTTCAAGAAGTTGTTTCAGTTGAACAGGCGATCGCAGAATTTTTAGTTAAGCTATAAGCGCTAATAGTTAGGATTATTAAGCGCGCTATGCACTGGTTACTATCTGGGCCGTTGAGTACAGAAAAATTGACGGTTAAGATTACAGACTTACCTGCATCTTTAAAAGGTAAAAAGCTGGTGCAGATGTCAGATTTTCATTACGATGGTTTTGGGCTATCGGAAGCGATGTTAGAACAGGCGATCGCAGTTAGCAACCAAGCCCAACCAGATTTAGTCTTATTGACTGGAGACTATGTCAACAGAAGCCCAGAACCAATTCACAGGCTAGTGCTAAGGCTGAAAAATCTCCAAAGTCGTGCAGGTATTTATGCCATCCTGGGCAATCACGATATATGTTATAAACACTCAAGACCAGAAATTACAGATGCTTTCAATAAAATTGGTGTTCCTGTTCTTTGGAATGACATTGCTTATCCCTTAGGAAGAGAATTGCCATTAGTAGGGTTAGCAGATCGTTACTCACGAGAATTTAACCCTGTACCAGTCATGAATCAGCTAGATCCTGATATTCCTCGGATTGTACTATCTCACAACCCTGATACTGCAGAATTATTGCAAGCGTGGCGTGTAGATTTGCAATTATCTGGTCATACTCATGGTGGTCAAATCGTAATTCCCGGATTTGGCCCAGCATTAGTATATTACAGAAAAATTGTGCAAAAAATTCCTAAAAAAGTGCGCCAATTCATGCCATTTTTACAAGTGAGTAACTATACAGTACGTCATTGGGAATGGTCACAGGGTTTACATCAAATAGGCAAAAATCAATTATATGTTAATCGTGGGTTAGGAACTTATTTACCTGGACGTTTATTTTGTCAACCAGAAGTTACTATCATCACCCTCCAAAGTCAGTAATTTTTAAATAAATTGCAGCCAAAATATTAATTTAATTAAATAGATTGAATTTTGCTCAAGCAAACACCAATCTTTATTTAAGCTAAAACAGATACTCATTACCAGTCAACAGTCAGCAGTCAACTGTCAACATTTTAACTATCAAGTATTGATACCCATTCTAAAGAATTCTTAATTTAAGATATATTTTATTTTTTGGTAAGCTGTAAGCGCTGCTATGAGGAGTGTCTATTAAGTTATGCACTGGTTATTTACAGGACATTTAAGAGTAGATAAACTAACGGTTAAGATTAGAGACTTACCTGTATCTTTAGAAGGCTTAAAGTTAGTTCAGTTATCAGATTTTCATTACGATGGTTTGCGATTATCGGATGAAATGTTAGAAGAAGCGATCGCACTGAGTAATGAAGCCGAACCTGATGTAGTAGTCTTAACTGGTGACTATGTAACAGACGATCCGACTCCGATTCATAAATTAACTCAACGTCTCAAATATCTAGAAAGTCGTTATGGAGTATATGCCATACTTGGTAACCATGACATCCATTACAGTCACTCCAAAGCAGAAGTCACAGATGCATTTACTAACATTGGAGTTAATGTCTTGTGGAACGAAATCGCTTATCC
This sequence comes from Nostoc carneum NIES-2107, assembly GCA_002368155.1. Taxonomy (GTDB): domain Bacteria; phylum Cyanobacteriota; class Cyanobacteriia; order Cyanobacteriales; family Nostocaceae; genus Aulosira; species Aulosira carnea. The sequence goes on along the minus strand of AP018180.1, from coordinate 4,670,041 downwards.
TGTAGGCACAGAATTACCATTGATCGGATTAGCTGATTATTGGTCAAGAGAATTTAAACCAGCACCAATCATGAATCAAGTAGACTCCGCCACACCCCGCATTGTTTTATCTCATAACCCCGATACTGCTAAGATATTGCAACAATGGCGAGTAGATTTACAGCTATCTGGTCATACTCACGGAGGTCATATAGTCATACCAGGTATTGGCCCTTTGGTGTTTCATTATAAAAAGCTGTTGAAGAAACTACCCAAAAAATTGCGGAGTTGGGTATCTTTTTTCCTAGGAGATTTCTCTAAAGTAGTGCGATATTGGGAATGGGCGCAAGGATTTCACAAAGTTGGTAGTAATCAGTTATATATCAATCGTGGCTTAGGAACTTATCGACCAGGACGCTTATTTTGTCCGCCAGAAGTAACTGTAATTACCTTAATTCGTGAATAGTCCAGAAACATTTCATTTATTCGGATACTCTTGCTGGAACTCTGCACATTTTTTCATTCTGACTATCAACAGCCAACATTGCATAGTCAACCTTTAAACACATTTAACCGCCTAGAGCTACGATGGGAGAATATCAGCAGCTTCAGGCGGTTGATGAAAAATGCAATTGTTTCGAGAAGATTCTAAAATTCAGAGGGAAATAGCTACAACTAATGTGGACTGTAACAATCTTCGCAATCGCTCTCTCCAGAAACCATTTGTGCATCCTTGATCCAACTAGGCAGGCATTTCTGGCTGTGCGTTCGATCACCTCCAAAAAGATTATCGATGAGATTAAGGCGAAAACACTTTCAATGGATGCTACAACTGAGCAGTGATTGCGAGAACATTAGAGCAGGAGGCACAGGCTCTAATTGAAAGGTTTGTTGGTGAACTTTTAACCTTTTTGTACCTTGTTCTTAATGTAGCACCTACTTTCCATACTGAACCACATATTTACCAAACTTGATCGCTGTTAATTTACCGCAACATTTTGGCAATTTTTCTTAATAAGTGAGGTTTGGTGTTTGAGAGACAGAGGAGATGAGGGAGATGAGGGAGAACAAAAACCAATTACCCATTCCCCCTTCCCCCTTCCCCCTTCCCCAACAACAAACACCTACTGACCAGTCTTACTGTCTCCAGAAGACGAAGTACCACTGTTAGAGTCAGTGTTTGACTGACCTGCTCCCTTAAGTGGAGAATTTGTCAGTGTATCGCTGCTCTTATCTTGAGTCGAAGAGTTATCAGTTGGACTTTGGCTGCTGGGAATCGATGGTGATGGCGATGCAGATGGAACTCTTTCCGCAGCAGGTCGTTGAGATGGAACAGTAATATTAATATTTGGTTGTGAAGGCGCAGATTGTGAAGGCGCAGACTGCTGAGGAATTACAACAGGTACTTCTCTGGTTCTTTCAATGATTGTGGTTTTTGTTGGAGGAGATTGACTAGCAGCAGGGGAAGGACTAGCACTAGATGGTACAGGAACGAATACTGGCGCAGCATTGTTCACAGGTTCATTGTTACGCTGGTTGAAATACCAGAATGCGGCTGCACCCAAGGTCACTAAAGAAGCTAGGATGACACCTAACAATAAACCATTAGCAGTATTACTATTATCACGCTCTACTAAATTAGCTTCTTGATATCTGCGTTCAGCGTTGCGACCGGTTACATAACCACTGCCATAGGAATTATAATTACCTGGGTTGTTAACTGTTTCCGTAGTTCTCTGCACGTGAGTACGAGTCTCACCGTTAGCATCTGTATAAGATTCTTGCCTATTTTCACTGTGATAGCTTTCGCGATCGCCTGGATTATTCATAACCTTTTATTCCACTCCTCGACTAGGAAATATTGACAAACAAGACTTTGCATTAACCAAAACTTTTCATTTATGTGAAAAATTTGATTTTTTAAGTTGTGTTTTATTTGTTACTCAGCCTTTGATATGATTCAGAATAACCTTTGTAATCATTGAGTTGGCTCTACCGCGAGTAGGGAGTTTTTCCTCTATCCAAAGGGAGAACATTGCCAGTGTTTTCATAACTATTAGATTACTGACCTGTTAATAGGCCAATAGTTTTCCTAAGCGATGTAAGCTTTAAAAGATTATCTATCAAGTAATTCAAGTAATTAATGTAGGGTGTGTTAGACACAGATTTTCGATATGATTGGTCACAAAATCACTATTCTTGCGCCTAACGCACCGTCTAGTATACAAATAGTTAGTGTTTCGCCGCTTCAGCCTCATAACACCTAAGAATCAGTGATCCAAGCTTATCAAAATCATTAATAGAAGAAATTAGGACTTTTGATGTAGCATCCCCTAAAGAAGCCGTTACTTCCTGAACTTCAAAACTTGGTGCTAAAGACTTGACTTCATCTATCGTTAAGCGAGTAATAAAACTTTTTTTCTTAGAAGAGAGATAAAGTCTCAGAAACCACCAAGTAGTTTTTCCAATATTTATGCCAAAGTAAGCAGCGGTATCTTTGTACTTAACTTCATACTTGTAATTTTTGGAGGTTTGCGTAATTGCTTTAATTTTTTCAAAAGCAGTTAACTCTTCATCAGTTGTTACTATTTTTGAATCTGCTAAATCTTGTACTTGTTCCTCTTCTTCAATTTCTTTTTCTACTTCAAATTCTATAGGTTGAGCCATTTCTTGACTCAGTGATCTAGTCATCAAATCTACTATACTAGCTTGAATAGACTTTTTGACAATTGGCTGAAACTTTTCAATAACTTTGTTGGTAATTCGACTTTGTAGTTCATAACTAGGAGCAACTTTACCCAGTTCTGTCAACAAGAAACGAACAAATTCGTCAGAAGGAGAACGTAAAATATTCCCAACTAGTTGAGTCATTCCTTTAACATACACCATCTCTTCAGCATGGCTGGTAATAGCTGCGATGTCAAAATTTTCACGATGAAAGAATTTAAGATTTTCAATATCTTTTAAATCATAATTAAGGATATTAAAAGCAAAAAATGGTTCCTTATCCATGACATTTTTGTCACGCAAATCAGTAAAAAAGCGGTAGTCAATCCCATTAGTAACAATCGCAATTTTTGTGCTTAAAAGCCCATTGAAATAGCGGCTTAGTTGTCCATCATGTGCCTCAGCTTTTTGACCACGGGCTTTTGCTTCTACAAGCATGACTATACTACCGTTAATAGCTAAGGCATAATCTACCTTTTCAAACTGTCCAGCCTTTTTAATTGCAAAATCTGCTATGTATTCTGGCATTACTTCGCTAGGATCGTGAACATCATAGCCAAGCACACTCAAAAAAGGCACAATCAATGACATCTTAGTTGCTTCTTCACCAACAGCTTTTTCTGCTCGCTTCAGCACTTGTTCAGATAATTTGGCAATATCTTCAGCAAATCCCATATTGATTTGTCCTTATCTATAAGTAACTATTCATACAATAGACATTGTATCTTTATAATAATTTCGTATCTAGTTAGTATTAAATGCTACTTAGTATTTTGGAGGGACAAAAACGGTACTTCGGTGTTAGTTAACCCTGCTGTAGTAATTCCCGAAACTCTTTTTATCTATGTGTCAGCATTTTGATAAGTTAGTACATAGTTTGAAACAATTACCTTAACTCGAAGAGGGGATTACGTTGAGTCACCATCCAGAAGCCATAGCCCCGCACGGTGGACAGTTGGTTAATCGCATCGCTACGCCAGAACAAAGAGAAGAGTTTCTCTCAAAGGCTGAGTTTTTGCCAAGAGTGCAACTTGACGAGCGAGCCGTTTCTGATTTAGAGATGATTGCGATCGGCGGTTTTAGTCCACTCACAGGTTTTATGAACCAAGAAGACTACGATCGCGTGGTTACGGAAATGCGCCTAGCTAATGGTGTTGTTTGGTCAATTCCTATTACACTGTCGGTAACCGAAGAAGTAGCTTCCCCGCTCAAGGAAGGTGGCTTAATTCGTCTGGATAACCCCAATGGCGAGTATATCGGGGTTTTACAGCTATCCCAAAAGTATACCTACGACAAAAACCGCGAAGCTATTAATGTCTATCGCACTGATGATGCTAAACATCCAGGTGTGCAAGTAGTCTATAACCAAGGGTCTGTAAATCTGGCTGGTGATGTCTGGCTATTACAACGCAACCCCCATCCCCAGTTTCCCGCCTACCAAATCGATCCTGCCGCATCTCGGCAAATGTTCAAAACTAAAGGCTGGAAAACTATCGTTGGCTTTCAAACTCGCAACCCTATCCACCGCGCCCATGAATATATTCAAAAGTGTGCGCTAGAAACCGTAGATGGTCTATTTTTGCACCCATTAGTAGGGGCAACAAAAGAAGATGACATCGCGGCTGATGTGCGGATGCGCTGCTATGAAATTTTGCTGGAACATTACTATCCTGTAGATCGGGTGATTTTGGCAATTAACCCAGCCGCTATGCGTTACGCTGGCCCTAGAGAAGCCATTTTCCATGCTTTAGTCCGCAAGAACTACGGTTGTACTCACTTTATTGTGGGACGCGATCATGCAGGCGTTGGTGATTACTATGGAACCTACGATGCTCAATACATCTTTGATGAATTTGAGCCAGGCGAATTGGGTATTGTACCAATGAAGTTTGAACACGCGTTTTACTGTACCCGTACCAAACAAATGGCCACAACCAAAACTAGTCCCAGCAAGCCAGAAGAACGCGTTCACCTGTCGGGAACTAAAGTTAGAGAAATGCTGCGTCGTGGTGAACTACCTCCCCCAGAATTTTCTCGTCCCGAAGTAGCAGCGGAGTTAGCAAGAGCAATGAAGGTGCAGGTGTTAGCGTAGGGATTGGGGACTGGGGATTGGGGACTGGGGATTGGGGACTGGGGACTGGGGATTAGGGAGATGAGGAAGATTCCCAATTACCAATTACCCATTACCCATTACCAATGCCCTATGCCCCATGCCCCATGCCCCTTGCTATTCCCAAACAGTATCGAGTTTAACTTTACACTACAGGCTTTAGCCCTTTAAGCTGTTATGCTGATGGGCTGAGGGCTGATAGCGAATTTATGAAGCGTCGGACTTTTTTACAACGGATTGGTTCAACTCTCGCAGTTTTGGGTATAACTGAAGCTGAGTGGTTGAACTGGGGAAATCGCTATTACCAAGCGTTAGCGCAACCTAGTGTGCGTAAGTTGGCGTTGTTAGTTGGCATTAATCAATACTCCCAAAATCCTGCTCTGAGTGGGTGTTTAACTGATGTTGAACTGCAAAAAGAACTGCTGATGCATCGCTTTGGCTTCCCTGCAGCCAATATCCTCACGTTAACAGAGGAACAAGCTAACCGAGAATTCATTGAAGCGGCTTTTTTAGAACATCTGGGTAAGCAAGCGAGAACAGGTGATGTTGTGGTATTTCACTTTAGCGGCTATGGTACTCGCATCAAGCTAGAAGCCGATCAGGTGCAAAATGCTCTCATCGCAGTTAATACACAAAATAGTCAAAATAGCAATTATTTATTTGAAGAAACTTTATTATTATTGTTGCGATCGCTTTCTACAGATCGGGTCACTGCAGTATTAGATACTAGCTACTATGGGCCAAATAGTGCTGGGTTACCAGGCTTAAGAGTGCGTTCCCGTCCCGAAGTAGATAGTCAGCTAGCAACTGCAGAACTGGAATTTCTTAAACAACTAAAAACGCAAAATTCTCTCATTAAGGGAGAAGTTACCCCACCGTTGCTATTGTCCGCCACAGGAGATTCCCAGCAAGCAGCGCGGGAAGTTTTGCTATCAGGTTTTAGCGCGGGGTTATTTACCTACGCCTTAACGCAATATTTATGGGAAGTGACACCGACTAAGACAATTCAAGTCAGCCTCTCCCAAGTAGAAACTGCAATGCGTAAGCTGGGTAGCAAGCAACAGCCAGCTTTAGTGAGTAGTAAGAAAAATCCCCAAGCGGCTTTAATTGCGGATAATTTTGCTCCTGATATCTTAGTTGGGGGTGAAGGTGCAATTACGGCCATAGAAGAAGATGGCAAAACCGTGAGTCTATGGTTAGCGGGATTACCACCCCAAGTATTGGAAAACTACAGTATTAACTCCCGATTTAGCTTAGTTACCGGAGAACTGCTAATATTGCGATCGCGTGCTGGGTTAACAGCCAAAGCACAACTCTCGACTGCTAATCCTACTAATCCTTTACAAGTAGGGCAACTGGTACAAGAAACTGTGCGCGTTTTACCCCGCAATATCGGTTTAATTGTAGCTTTAGATACAGCACTAGAAAGAATTGAACGCGTAGATGCTACTAGCGCCTTTGCTTCCATTGCCCATGTCTCGGCTGTCGTGGCGGGAGAACAACCAGCAGATTATCTATTTGGCAAACTGTCGCCAACACCTACACGCTACAGTTTATTTTCTCTTAGTGGCGAAGCTCTACCTAACATTGCTGGCGAACCCGGAGAAGCGGTAAAAATCGCAGTGCAAAGGGTAGCACCGAAATTCCCCACCTTGTTAGCTGCTAAATTATGGCGACTTACGGAAAATGAGGGTTCTTCCCGGTTAGCCATCAAAGCCAGCCTGGAGATTATTAATACTTTAGCGCCCCGTGTAGTTATGCAACGAGAAACCATGCGGACTCTAGGTAATGAAACTACCACCAACAAATCACCCAGCACTAGGATTGTACCCATTGGTAGTAAATTGCAATATCGCTTACAAAATTTAGGCGATCGCGCCGTATATTTAATCTTACTGGGATTAAAGAATAACAGAAGTGCGATCGCATTTTATCCCTGGCAAACTTCCTCAGAACCCAACAGTTCCCCTTTAAAACCCTTGGTGAAACAATTAGTTATAGCTCCAGGTGAAACATTCACCTTACCACAAAGCGCTGCGGCGGCTGAATGGGTAATTCCCGGCCCAGCTTATGAATGCGAACATCAACTAATTTTTAGTACCAGTCCCTTCAATGAAACCCTAACTACTTTGGAAACCGCTAAAAATCAGACAACAGATCAACAACCCATCGGCCCATTATTAAATCCCTTAGAAGTTGCCCAAGCCTTACTACAAGATTTACATAATGCTAGTCCTATGAAAACAGAAATTAACGCTACTGCTGCTGACTCTTATGTATTAGATGTAAACAATTGGGCAACTCTCAGCTTTAATTTTCAAGTTGTTTAGAACAGCTTGCATTATTTTTTAAGCTGTTCTAATTCATTCTTAATCACAAATTTAATATAAAAAAATTGACATTTTTGTATACAAATAGGTAGGGGCAAGGCACTGCCTTGCCCTCTAAAATATATTGATATGTGCCCAACATTATTTGATTTGGTACTCTTCCAACCATTGCACTATGAAACATGGGATTTCGATATCAGGGCGAATTTGGATAGCAAGATTTTGAAAAATATGCCTTTGCTCACTTTGCAAAATTTTTGCCCATTCTCTAACTCGTGACAGAAATTCTACCATTAGTTCTGTTAGCGTTTCGTCTTTCTCTCCCATGCCCAGCCTATCCCATTGAATAGCCTGAAGCCTTGCAAAACCACTATTCAAATCTTCTGATGCTGGGAAATTATAGCGTTTCTCAGGCTAGTGGAGTACGCTTATAACTTAGACTGTAAGATTAAATCTGAGCATCTCCTCAAGTATAAAAATGAAACCATATTCCCTAGACTTTCGCCAAAAAATATTTGATACCTATAAGATAGGTGAAATATCACAACGTGATTTAGCCAAAAGATTTTGTGTCAGTTTAAGTTTTATTGAGAAACTACTAAAACAATATAGAGAAACAAACAATATTGCTCCAAAAACCAGAACTAAGCAAACTCCACCAAAGTTAAATGAGGAACAATTGGATGTTCTTTTTGAAATAGTAGAAGCCAAGAACGATGCCACTTTGGAAGAAATTCGTGAGAGCCTCTTTGATAAAATAGGGATAACGATTAGTATCGCTACAGTAGACCGAATGCTCAAAAAAATGGAAATCAGCGTCAAAAAAAAACATTGCACGCTGACGAAAAAGAGACTGAAAGAGTTCAATCATTAAGAGTAGAATTTTGGCTTAAAATTAATGGTATACCCACTGAAAACCTTATATTTCTTGACGAAGCAGGAGCTAATCTATCTTTAATAAGACATTCAGCCCGTGCCAAAAAGGGTAAAAGAGCGCATGGCTCACGACCTCAGAAGCGTAGTAAAAATGTCTCTATAATTGGTGCAATTGGTCTTTGTGGTTTGATTAGTCAATATAGCATTTTAGGTGCAACTGACGGGCTGACATTTGAAGCTTATATTTCTCAAAAATTAGTTCCAAAACTGTGGGAGGGTGCCTACGTAGTCATGGACAATTGCTCAATTCATAAAGGCAAAGAGGTTGAAAAACTAATCGAGTCCGCCGGAGCAAAATTGATTTATTTACCACCATATTCTCCTGATTTTTCGCCAATAGAAAATTGTTGGTCAAAAGTTAAAAATCTACTCCGTTCTATTGGAGCTAGAAGTTATCCAGATTTAGCAAAAGCGATTGAAACTGCTTTTAATCAAGTTTCATTGAATGATATTTATAATTGGTTTACCCATTGTTGCTACTGTACTTCACCAGACTGAGAAACGCTATACCCTCTTCTGTCACTTTCCGGGTATTCTAAATAAAAGGATGAACAGAAAAAACCCTGAAAGGTAAGTAGGGCAATGGATGTAGAATTACAAATCCTCAAACATTTACGTCGAGATGCTCACCCAACAGTTACGCTCATAGATGAATATTGTGCAGAGTATAAAGACGTATTTAAAGAAGTCAGGAATTATGAGTGCTTCAAATATTTACACATGGGGATAACATCAACTATAAAACGAAAATCGTTACCAGAGATAGCAAAGGTAGTGAGCATAAATTCGGCCCAATCATTACACCATTTCTTAGCCAATTCAAATTGGTCAGTCAAGAAATTAAAAGAACGAAGATTAAATAAGTTAAAGAAACAATTAGATGGTCGGGCAATTACATTAGTAATAGATGAAACAGGAGATAGGAAAAAAGGTAAAAAGACTGATTATGTAGCTAGACAATATTTAGGAAGCGTGGGTAAAGTAGATAATGGAATAGTTTCAGTCAATGCTTATGGAGTTTATGCTAATATAACTTTTCCATTAATCGTCAAAATATTTAAACCAAAAGGAACATTAAAAGAGTCAGATAAATATAAAACTAAAATAGAGTTAGCATCAGAGATAATTACAGAATTAATGGAGGCAGGGTTCAATATTGAATTAGTACTAGCTGATAGTTTGTATGGTGAAAGTAGTGAATTTATTAGAAAAGTAGCTGAATATAAATTAGGTTATGTAGTATCAATTAGAAGTAATCATGGAGTCTGGTTGCCAGCAGGACAAAGCGTTAGGGCAAATAAGTGGTGTAAATTTGAGAGAACATTTAGTAATCAAAAATCAGAAACAAGATATATTAGGGAAATAATTTATGGGAAAAAAAGAGCCATAACTTACTGGGAAATAACTACTGACCCAGAAACCATGCCCGAAAATTCTACCTCCTTTGTGATGACGAATCTGCAAGGTAATCTCAAGAAAATCTTAGGTGACTTATATGGATTAAGAACCTGGGTTGAATATGGGTTTCGACAGTGTAAACAGGAACTAGGTTGGACAGATTACCGTTTTACTAATTTCCAACATATTGAGAGGTGGTGGGAGATTATTTTTTGTGTTTACACATTGATTAGTTTAAATTCTCCAGTCTTCTTAAGCTTAAATCAATCTCGTAAACTTGAGACTGAGGTACAAGAAAATAGTGAGGTGGATTTTTCCAAGCATCCGCAATGGAACCATGAATCTGGATGGAAGAATACTTTAAATAATCTGCGTCTCATTATCCAACCACTTTTATTATTTTGGTTAATTTATCCCTGGTTAAGTATTTTCCCTAATTCACATTTGTTACTGGGATTCAATCATTTAATTGCTGCAATGAATCAATTTAAACCCTGTTATGCTTCTGGATGATTTAGCTTCTTTACTAATTGGTTATTCCGGAAAGTGACAGAAGAGGGATACTAGTCATAAGAATATTCAAATACCGATTACTAAATATTTAAGTGAAAAAGGTAAAGGGAAAAGGCAGATAAAAACCTTTCACCCTTACCCTTTAACTTTTCACCCAAACTATTATTTCTACCGCTTGCGTTCCGGTAAATTTCTCGGCGGGACTTCCCTACCTTCGTAAAATCTTCTTTTAAACTTCCCTAAACCGAACCACATTCCGCCACCAAGCAAAGTAGCCACGCTAGAGATAGCAAAAGTCATCGCAGAAACTTCACCCTGAATCAACATGACTAAAGGCAATAAACCCCAAATCAATGCTGTGACTACCGCTAATCCCAGCCGTAACCGTTGTAAGTTTTTCAAGGCGGTGCTGCAACTAGCGCAGTGTTTGGTATGAGAATGGTATCTATCGAGTAAAACTTCTTTGGGTAGCGGTGGTGCTAAACTCTCTCCCGGAAAAGATTCCGCACTATATTGATTCACCCAGGAACGCAACTGCGAGACAAAACTATCAGCTGTGGTTGGCAAATAGAACGCCTTGTTAAAGTTAGCGCTACCACCGCGTTTTTCTAGATACCGTTCTTGATAATGCAAGAAAATCTGGTCATCTTCTAGCACACCATTTTGACCAATGTGTGAGTACCAACGGGGAGTTAGCTTGAGGAATATCCCTGGTAGTTTGGAAGAGAACTTAAAAGGAAAGCGGGCAAATAGCCGACATTCTCCCTTACGAATGGGAGTTGCGTAAACTACTGTGACTGTCCTGCCAAACTGCTTGGATGTCAAATCATGCCACATTAATCCAGGCGCAATAAAAGTAGTATCTTGTCGCCCCAAAGTTCCTTTGCGTGGCCCTTCTTCCCAAGTACCTTTAAATCCCCATTTCCCAGATTCTACAACCTCTAATTCCACCGCCGAGACATTAGCGCGGTTACCGACAGTGCGGTGGTGGGTGTAAGGGATATGGCTGGAGTCAAGGACGTTTTCCATCAACGTCAAGGCATCATAAGGTATGTCTCGAAAAGTATTCAGACATACCCAGCCATCAGCATCTTCTTCTAAAACATCGACAACCGGAACCTTTGTCTGTTGTGCATTCTCAGCTTTCCCTGGATAAACAAACAAAAGTCCTTGACGTACTGTAGTAGGTAATGAAGTAGCACAAGCACGTTGAGATACTTCGGCCTTTCCCCCAGCTTTTTGCTGGGGAATCACCTCACACTTACCTGTTCCCGAAAAAGCCCAGCCATGATAGGGACATTCTATCCAGCCGTCTTCATTAATTCTGCCTTCGGATAGTGGCGCTAAACGGTGCGGACATTGGTCTTCAAAAGCCCGCCAAGTATTTTCATTATTATCCCACCACAAAACTAAATCTCGTTCTAGCAAAGTAAAGCGAGTTAGCTGAGATTTATCTAAATCTTCGATGTAAGCGACAGGATACCAAACTTCCTGCCAGTCAAAACGATTGGGATCGAGTCCACCAGCAGTCAGGTTTTGTGATACTTCGGGTTGAGAAATTACGTTGAGAGAATTTTCCTCTGAGTGTAAAACACTTTGAGACATGGTGGAATCTGTCAAAAATAAGGGTATATGGGGAGTAAGGATGCTGAAACTAGGTGTTTGTTGACTGTTGACGGTTAACTATCAACAAAATTCCATATCGCTATACCCTTACACCCCTTTTTAGTCAACAAAGATTTGTCTATCTATAAGAAATGTAACAATTTTTTAAAGATAATGCAGCCTAAAAATAGTAGTTAAACACACAAATAAGCTAATACGCGCCTAAATTGCATAACTACTCAAGAAGGCTGTTAACTGTTAACGGTCAAGCGTTAACAGCCCTCATGAGGGATTGTGCAACTTAAAAGCAGAATAGCTTATTGACAGGTGTAGATTGGGGAAGGGTTTAAAGCATTTACCCTCCCCCCGGTCAAAAAAACTTTGGGAAAAGTTCTAATGCTCACTTTTGCGCTGGAAAATTCTGGGGGAACGATGAGCCATTTTCAGGCGTGTTAATATTCCTTGGCTGGGACTGAATAAAAGTGCTAACAAAAATAGTACAGAAATAACTAAAACAATTGCTGCCCCTGATGGCACATTTAAATAGTAGCTAATATACATTCCAGTCACACTACCAATCACACCAATAATTGCGCCTAAGAGCATCATTTGATGTAATTCTTTGACTAATAAATAAGCTGTTATAGCTGGCCCGATTAACAGTGATACTACCAATACCACACCTACAGCTTGCATACTAGCAATGATAGTGAGAGTAATAGCCGAAATTAAACCAATATGAATTAAATTTACAGGTAAGCCTATTGCTTGAGCCGCTAGAGAGTCAAAGGTGTAAAACAATAACTCTTTATAAAAAAGCTTGACACTCAATAAAACAATCACTGTAATAATTAGAGTGCGCCAAACATCAGATTCGGTAACACCTAAAATATCGCCAAAGAGAAAGTGATGTAAATCTAGTTTGCTTTTAAGCAAAGTAATTAGCATAATACCTAATGCCAAAAAACCAGAAAATACCATCGCCATTGCTACATCAACTTTTACCCGTGACTGAGATTGAATCCAGGCAATAATTAAGGTGCTGATTGTCCCAGAAATGAATGCACCCAGGAAAATATCGACCCCGAAAAAAAAGGCGATCGCTAATCCTGGTAAAACTGCATGAGCAATCACATCTCCCAATAAACCCATGCGTTGCACAATCAAATAACTACCAACAACTGCACACAATCCACCCAGCATAATTGCTGTAAACAATGCATTTCGCATAAACTCAAACTGCAGCGGTTCTAAAAGCAAATTCAACATATAGCAATATAGTTAGGGAACATAAAACCAAGAATAAAAACATCCTGATTTTTCATTTAAATAAATTTTATATCTCAGTAATATGTAACTAAACCAATTTATACTTTATATAGCAATCCCGAATGATTTGTGAAATATGAAATCAAGGGTTGTTGACAGTCAACAGTCAACAGTCAAAACCAATATTTTTCACAACTAAAATATGATTGCTATACTTCATACTTTATTTCTCGCTGCATTAAAAATATCCCATCACCATAAGCTTGTTGTAAATTTTTAGGAGTAATTACTTCAGCGCTACAACCATCAGCAATAATTGTTTTATTAAGTAATAAAAATCTATCATACCTGCGGGAAGCTTCTCCCAAATCATGCCCAATTACCATTAATATTTTATTTTGATATTTGAGTTCGTTAAATACTTCAAAAAGTATCGCTTCTGTTTTTTTATCAACGCCTACAAATGGCTCATCAAAAAAGAATAACTCAGCTTGTTGAGCAAGCGATCGCGCTAAAAATACCCGTTGCTGTTGTCCCCCCGATAATTCCCCTATCTGACGCTTTCTCAACTCCCACATCCCAACTCGTTCTAAAGATGTTCTGACTATTTCTTGAGATTGGCGAGAATGTGAGCGAAACCAACCTGTATGGCGAGTTCTAGCCATCATGACTACATTCCCAACTGTAATCGGATAGTCCCAGTCAATTTGGCTTCTCTGCGGTACATAAGCCACTTTTGCCAAATGTCTTTTCAAAGAGGCGTTACGAAATTTTATTACCCCACTTTCACAGGGAATTAAACCCAAAATCGCCTTCAGCATCGTGCTTTTACCAGCACCATTGGGGCCTATTACGCCTACAATTTCTCCTGGTTGTAAGCGGAAATTGATATCAGCCAGCGCCGATACGCCTCGGTAACTGACGGCTAAATGACGAACTTCTAACATTACAAGTCGCTTTTATGATAATGATTATCATAACCAAAATATGAGCGAGCATCAAAAATGTTGCAAAATCTACACACCAAAAGTATTGCTGTATTAGCACTGAGTCTCAGTTTGTGGGGGTGCGAGGCTACACCAACCAGCCAACAAACTCAATCCATCGATAGCGCCACTTCTATCGCCACAGCCGCACCAGCAACAGAATCTAGCGAACTTCCTTTGGTAGTAGCTACCAACACCATCGTTTGTGATTTAACCAAGCAAATTGCTGCTACTACTGTGAATTTACAATGTCTAATTGAGCCAGGTTCCGATCCTCATGTTTACCAACCCAAACCAGGCGATCGCAAAGCCATTGAACAAGCTAAGTTAATTTTGTATGGTGGCTATGACTTTGAACATGATTTGGTGAAGTTAATCACAGCCACCTCCAATCCCGCTAGCAAAGTTGCAGTTTATGAACTTGCTGTTCCCAATCCCCAAAAATTTGAGGAAGACGGCAAAACTGTCACCGACCCCCATGTTTGGCATAATGCTCAAAATGGTATAGCAATTGCCAAAGTCATTAACGAAAACCTGAGTAAATTACAACCTAAAAAAACACAATTTTATAGTGAAAATACGCAAAAAATTACTAGCGAAATTAGCCAAATAGACAGTTGGATTAAATCGGAAGTAGCAACAATTCCAGAAAAATCTCGCAAGTTAGTAACTACCCATGATGCTTTAGGTTATTATGCCAAAGCCTACGGAATACCTGTAGAAGAAGCATTAGGCGGTATTAGTACCGAAGAAGCACCAACAGCCGCACGAGTGAGTTCATTGGTGAAAGAACTCAAACAAACAGGTGTACCAACAATTTTTGCAGAAGTCACAATTAATCCCAAGCTAATTACAGCGGTTGCGAAAAGTGCAAATGTCCAGGTTGCCGACAGAGAACTTTATGCTGATGGTTTGGGAGAAAAAGGTAGTGAAGCCGAGACTTACCAAAAAATGTTGATTGCTAATACACAATCAATTGTTGAGGGGTTGGGAGGGAAGTACACGCCATTTTCCGCAAAATGACTCGTAGTTTGTTGAAGTGGGTAAAGGGTCAAAAAGAGGAAAAGGGGCAGGGAGCAGGGGGCAAGGGAGAAGACTGGGACGGAGCTTGGACTTTTTCCCGTACAAGCGTCCTAAAAAGACGGGGCTTTTACCCATGTTCCGCTTCTCTACGAGACGCTACGCGTAGCTTGCTTCCACGAAGTGGTACGCTTCACACAGTTCTTGAAAGGGCTTGTTCCCCCTGCTCCCTGCTCCCTTCCCCCTTGCCTCTTTCGGTAAAGGTTGAATGGCTCTTTCCCTCAATGACAAAAGAGATGGAACTGTGTGCAAAAGATATTCCCCAAGGTTTTATGATTAACAGAACTAGTGCGATCGCTCATGATGAATATTTTGATGTTGGATGACTTGCAACTGAATTTATCTACTAATTGGCAAGAATGGGTAACTGTCTTCGGATACTTAGGTTTAACAGCCGTTGTCATCTGGGGTGTGTTTACTGCACAGAAGAAATAAAAACTACTTCTTGAAGAAATTGCATATCAGATTACCAGGGTCTTGAGGCGCAAATGGCACGGTTTCTCCATCTTGTGAAATTTTAACTTGAGCGCGGCAGTTATAAACTGCCATAGGCTTTTTCATACCGTCCACACTAATGGTTGCTCTGTATTCCCAGTAATTTTTAGCGCTTCGTTGAATACTGAGAACGCAAATTTGATGTCCGTTGTAGTTTCTGCATACAGATGCAGCTGCTGGAAAGGCTATTGACCAAGAAAGTATTAATACCGCCAAAAGAGTTATAGATCTGCTCATGCTGATCTCAAATGTTATTTGCGGGCAATCATATCACTTACCCAATACTTCGCCACAAACTCCTGAGATTTAACCGAGCCTATATCCGGGAACTATGAGGATTTATGGCAAATTTTGTATCACTACTAACATATTTTGCTTTTTATTGTAATTAACGCATTAAACAAATGTATTTTTTGAATAACAGAGTGTTAATATGACCCTAAAAAATGCGATCCTCGTGAGTGGGAATAAAGATGAACGCCCCCGGTAATTACCGGGGGCTTTTTGTTTGCTGATGCAAAAGCACTACATTGGAACTAATTAAGCTTTAAAAGTCAATACGGAACTTAACCTTGCAACTACATCCACCATATCCGCCGCTACCTGCACATCAATCACAGATTGAATAGGTTTGTAAGCGGCTGGTGCTTCCTCAATGCGGCGTTCTTCCCGTAAGGTGATGCAATCAACTCCAGTTAATCCTAATTCGGCTTCAGTGTGGGATGCACCTTTGCGGTTCAGTTCAAAACGCGATCGCACTCTTCCTGCACCATGTGATGCAGAATTGCAAAATGCGGGATTACCTTTACCCACCATCAAATAGGAATACGCGCCCATAGAACCAGGGATGATTACAGGTTGTCCTGCATAAGCTGGACAAGCACCTTTGCGCGTTATCCACCTAGCGATTTTAGATTGGGAACTGGCTTGTTCTGCCGATTCTGCTGAAGGCAAGGTGATGTTGTGTGGTAAGTCGTAAACTAATGCTGCTTCTACATCACCATATACTTCTCGCAAACGCAGACGTAGCAGTTCTGCTAACAGGAGGCGGTTAATAAAACCATAGTTAGCAGCCGTTGCTTCCGCTGCTAAATAACTAGCGACTAGTTCCGGGTGAGAATGAGCAGAAAGGGGAAATATATGAGATTCTGGGTATTTTAAACCTTGAGGCCAAGCCGCTTTGGCTCTATCTCGCCACATTCCACCAATGTACTTACCCACATTTCGCGAACCAGAGTGAATCATAAAGGCTAACTGTCCTTCACGCACACCCCAAGCGTGAGCAAGGGTGCGATTTTCGACTTTATCCACTCGTTGCACTTCGACAAAGTGATTTCCCGAACCGATGGTTCCTAATCCGCCATCGCGTACCAATCCATCATCAGGAACCAATTCTGCTGGCGCAAGTTTCCAGTTACCATTCATTGAACCATCTAAGAAAATGCGATCGCTCTCTTGGGATAGCTGCTGTAAATCAGACTTAACTACACTCCCCGTAGCGTTATCTAGCATCGCATCCAACCAACCGGGAACGCCATACTGAAATAATGCACGCATTGCATGAGCAGTCATGGTGACATCGCGAGTACCAAAAAAGTAATCGCCTTTCATGCGTTCTACAAATAAATCACGCTTTTTGAGGAATTCATCGATTGTTAAATCAGCAACATGGAGGCGCATCCCACAATTAATATCAGAACCAACAGCACCAGGAATAACTTGATCGATAGTTTCCACCACCGAACCAATAGCAACCCCAGCATCACTGGGGTGAAAATCCGGGGTAGCACAAGCACGACAGACACATCCGCCTGCGGGATGGCGCACGTTAGCAAGATTTGCTAATTGTTTCAGTGCTTTAGCTTCTACAGGAAAGCCTTCCGGTAACAGAACTTCTGCTGCTGGGGTATCAGGAGAATTAGCAAGACGAACAGAATAGGTGAGATTGCTATAAGTAACATCTAAACCTTGTCGTCCTAAAGCACGCATGAGACGTTGAAGATTTTTTGGCTGCACGAAAAATTTACGGGAGTCTTGAACAAGACCCTTGAGATTGAAGAGATTAAGAGACTGGGGTTCAGCAGCCGCGTCTCAAGTGTAGTAGGAGATTTTTCCCAGGCTTTAGGGGAAAATCATATTTTAATTCACTCTATAATTCAGAGTCAATCAGCATAGGGCGCATTAGTTCAAGTTCACCCCGTTATGCCAGCGAATTTACATTGAGCAGAGTAACTTCTTCCTTGAGAGGGATGCATGAAATCTGACCAAACTTACCTTATAAGATTAGCGATCGCACCCTAATCTCCCAAATTTCAGCCTGTGATTTTTCATGGTTTCATAAAGTGAATAAGGATTTTATGATGACAACTGAAACCAACAAATTAACAGCATATCACTTTATATATGCAACATTTTGTATTCTCCTTGTGCCAGGATTAGTTTTATTAATTTCTGGTAATTGGCTTTGGATTGAAGGATGGATTTTTGCAATTTGGTTTCTGGCGCTATCGTTTACGACAATGATTTATCTGTATCGCAAAGACCCAGCATTATTGCTAGAAAGATTTAAACCGCCTGGTTCAGATAATCAAAAAACATGGGATAAGTATTTTTTGTATGCGATTCAAATATTATTCTGGGTTTGGCTGGTAATTATGCCTTTAGATGCTAAAAGATATGCATGGACTACCAGCTTTCCATTATGGTTAAAACTAGTGGGAGGAATTGCATTATTAATATCTTTATTCTTTTTATATCGCTCGTTTACTGATAACAGCTTTTTATCACCTTTAGTCAGAATCCAAAGTGAGAGAGAACATAGAGTAGTATCAACTGGAGTTTACGGTTTTGTCCGACATCCTATGTATCTGGGCGCAAGTTTCCTATTTATCGGCACGCCTCTGTTACTCGGTTCTCTATATGGGGTATTAATTGGTATAATCTTCTCTTTGGTTTTGGTCGCCAGAATATTTGGCGAAGAAAAAATGCTAGTTGAAGAATTGCCAGGTTACGAAGATTATAAACAGAAGGTAAAATATCGGTTAATGCCATTTATTTGGTAATGGCTATCATTAATCATTAGTCATTGTTACAAAGTTCTTATCGGAGAAAACTCCGCTCAACGCCAGTTCCTTCAAGTCGGGAGACCCGCCCACACGACTGGCTCGATTTTGCGCTTTGTCATTGGTAAGAGTTTAAAGACCATTTAATTTTTTTAGCATAGTTCGGGTTATTTCCACTGAATTAATTAAGAAAATTGTAAAGACCTAATGCGGATATTTCTACACATAGATAGAGGAACAAAACAATTCATTTAATACTGTTGATGGTGATGATAAAAAATCACTTAATAAAAAGACTTGGAGATTATTTAACTCCAAGTCTCAAACCTAAATTTCTTTTTTTAAAGAATCTTTGTTACATAGTCAAAGATTGTGGATTTGTCTCAATTAACTTAGCTAAATCTTGCAAGAATGCAGCAGCATGAGCGCCATAAATAATGCGATGGTCTGAGGTAATATTTACCTGCATTTGTTGACGTACACCAAACAAACCATCAGGGGTTGCTACAACTTGCGGGCGGGATGCGCCAATCGCTAAAATTGAACCTTGACCAGGGGGTAAAATTGCGTCAAATGTATCTACGCCAAACATCCCCAAGTTGGACAAAGTAAATGTACCACTGTTGTATTCGTCTGGTTGCAGTTGTTTGGCTCTAGCACGTTCTACCAAAGACTTCCAACTGCGGGATAGGGAATAAAGATCTACTATGTCTGCATTCTTTAATACAGGTGTAATCAATCCGCCATCATCCATTGCTACAGCTACGGAAATGTTGATGTCAGAATGATAAACAATTCCTTGATCGGAATAGCTAGCATTGATTAGTGGGTGTTTTTGCAACGTTATTGCTACGGCTTTTGCCAATAGCGCTGTCATTGTTACCCCTTTTGACTTAACTTGCTTATATAGCTTGTCTAGTGCATCGGTAGTAATTGTATAACCCACACGGAAAACAGGTACAGATAAGCTCGCTACCATGTTACGTACAACTGCATTTTGGAAGGTAGTTAAAGGTACTACCTGGCCAGGAACAGCGCTAGCAACTGCGGGAACAGGTGCAGGTGCGACTTTCGGAGATGGTGATGCAACTGGGGCGGTTGTTGGTGCAGATGGTGGCGGTGTAACTGGTGCGCTAGCGGCTGGCTTACCTTTATTTGCAGCAGCTTCCACATCTTCAGCCACAATGCGACCGTAGGGGCCACTACCTTGAAGCGTCTTTAAATCGATTTTTAACTCTTTTGCCAATTTGCGGGCCCGTGGTGAAACTACGAGCCGTCCTTCTTTATGGTTTGAGCCGTTTTGAGACGCTAAGGCTGGTGTTCCAGCAGAAACAGAGGCGGCGACTGGTTGAGGCGCAGCAGGAGCAGGGCTAGCAGCACTACTAGAACTAGCAGCCGCCTTAGCAGCTTCGATTTCAGCTTCCGTTTCTACGATGAAAGCGATCGCATTTCCTACAGCCGCAGATTCACCAGCTTGCACCAAAATGTGAGCCAGATATCCTTCATAGAAGGATTCCACATCCATATCTGCCTTATCTGACTCGACAACCACCACTGTTTCGCCTTTTTCCACTTTATCGCCTGGAGACTTCACCCAAGAGACAATTTTGCCTTCGGTCATGGTGGAACTCAGCGCCGGCATAAATACTTCGTAAATGCTCATAGGGTGGTTTCAGAATCAATGAATTTTATGGACTTTAACAGCTTTCACCAGATCGAATTGTATCTTGGTGTGAGAATTTTCGGTTCAGGATTTTTGGGGATTGGGGATTGGGACTGGGGAACTCGGGGCCCCCACGACCGCAGGGAGTGGGGATTAGGGGTAATGGGGACTGAGTAATAAAGAAAAACACCAAATACCCAACACCAAACGCCATTAATATAAAATTGACGCGATATTAGTGAAATGCATAGTTTTATTCCCCCAGAACGGTTTTTTCCCTACCTCAGTTGGACTGACATTGAGGCGATGTCAGATAAGGAAAATGTGGTGATTATTCAACCAGTAGGGGCAATTGAACAACATGGCCCGCATCTACCTTTAATTGTAGATGCTGCGATTGGTATGGGAGTGCTGGGAAAGGCGCTAGCAAAGCTGGAGTCTGATATTCCTGCCTATGCTTTGCCTAGTCTTTATTACGGTAAATCTAATGAACACTGGAACTTTCCGGGGACGATTACCCTGAGTACGGAAACGCTGACAGCCACAATTATGGAATTAGGTGACAGTATTTACCGTGCTGGGTTTAGAAAATTAGTGTTGATGAACTCCCACGGGGGACAACCGCAAGTAATGCAAATGGCGGCGCGAGATTTACACGTTAAGTATGGCGACTTTTCGGTGTTTCCGTTGTTTACTTGGCGTGTGCCTCATATTACTAAAGAATTACTGACTCCGAAGGAAGCGGCGCAAGGTATGCACGCCGGAGATGCCGAAACTAGCTTAATGTTGGCTCTTTTACCAGAACAGGTGAAGCTAGACAAAGCCGTTGCTGAGTATCCCCCAGCACAGCCAGAAGATAGCTTGCTGAGTTGGGAAGGGAAGTTACCTGTGGCTTGGGTAACAAAAGATATTAGTAAAAGTGGTGTGATCGGTGATGCGACAACAGCAACTAAGGAAAAAGGCGATCGCATTCTCGAATCTGTTTCTGATGGTTGGGTGCAAGTTATCCGCGAGATTTATCACTTTCGTCCACCCCAGAGTTAAAAGACTGGGGATTGGGGATTGGGGATCTATTTGCACCCAGTTCAGAGATATATTTACACTGTCGGCTTTTTACGGGGGGTTAGGGTGGATCAGGGTTTCAGTTAGCCCTATTAGTTTCACCTATAGATGAGTCCCCCTAACTTTAACGCTATGTTATGCCTTGTTTCTTTTCGAGAAGTTTTGTGGTTTGATTTGCGACTTTCCAGAGAATAATCATCGCAACGGTGGGGCTGAAGCGGTTCGAGATTGGACTTGTCTAAATGGCTGGAAATGTAGGGAGACAGGATAGAGAAATAACTATAATTTTTATCCATCTCAGTGGATCTAATTGATGGTGGCTATTAAATTTGTATTTTTAGTTACCGAATAAAAAGAATTTATAAGCTAGCAGTAAAATTACTGTAAAGTCAGAAAAATTACGAGACAAATTACACTCTTGTTTGATAATCTTACACAAGAGTCACTTAAGTAAATTCACCTGATTCACTGAAGCGACTTGGTAACTTAATTTATAAGGAACAAATCAATGACTTTCAACACAAAGATTGCTGTTGCTCTATTTGCAGCTTCTGCTGGCGTTTTCGGCGTTTCTTCTCATGCATTTGCAGGTGAAGGTGCTGCTGCTGGTTCTGCCGCTTTCTCAGTTAATGGTGGTAATGTTACAGGTGCTGCTGTATCGGCTGCTGTAGGTAAAAACAATGCTGCTGCAACAGCTACTAACCTTGGTGGTACATCCACAACTACTTATGGATGGACTGGCCCTGTTACTACTACTACTGGTTCAACTAACACTGCAAGCGCAGTTGGAAGCGCTGGAACTATAAGTATCACAGCTAGTGGTAATAATGGAGTCGTAACTCAGATAAACACTACTACAGATAGTTCATTAAACACTCCACAAGCTAACACGTTAACAAATCAATCACAATTGAACTATGACGATACCAATCTGGTTAAAGTTGGTGAATAGTCAATCAATTACTATTTTCCTCAGATAGTCATAACTCTCAAGTTATGAAAAAGCAGGGAGGGAATTAATACATCTGGAACATTTATCAGAGACTAGGCTGATAATGTATGAGATGCTACCCACCCTAACTATTTCAAGATTGTTTTGTTACAGAGACGCGACTAGTCGCGTCTCTTACTGAGATATTAGCATCAATAAATACACAGCGTCAAGTATTCTTCAGTTAGAATACTAGTATTTTTGTACGCAATTAAAAGTTTCATATTCAGAAAAGTCAATATTTCTGATTATTAGGTCATTTTTGACTCTTTATAACAAATAGCAATTAGCTTGCAAGTATAGTAACTAAATTGATAGTAATATTTCAATCTATTTTAAACTCTCCTGGCTAAATAAATTTCCCTTGCTTGACGACACAATCAGCGAAATAAAAGCTACGCCATTTTTCTTTAATTAAAAATATAAGTATCTAGAACAGGGTTTAGAGGTTGTTTGCAAAGTGATTGGCTGTGATTTTAATAACTTATTGATCCTCCTACCACCCTTAAATAAGGGGAAAATTTTTAAATTCCCCCTTTTTAAGGAGGATTTAAGGGAAACAAGATATCTGCAACTTCACTTTAAATTGGTATGACTAGTTATCTTTAAATTTACTGTCCTACTTACTCCTAAATACATATTTTTAGCTGAACCACGTCGCTACAGGCGTGGCTGATTTTTATAGAAATATATATTAATTATCAAAATGGCTTTATTTCTAATTGATGCAATAAATCCAGACACTTTAGATCAAAGTAAATTAAAAGATATTGCAACTGCTAAACCAGAAATATTTTCTATTGCTAATTCCTCTCCACTAACTGAGATAAAAAATTTAGATAATCAAATAAATAATGCTCAATTTGATACTCCCAGCATTATAGGTGAACCAGAATTTACCCAAGTTAAGGACTTAGATCCCAAATCAACTGCTATTCAAAGTTGTTCACCCAGCATTATAGGTGAACCAGAATTTACTAAGGTTGCAGATTTAGAATCTCATCATCATCTGTCTTGCGATTTAAAGAAGCTAGAGGAAAGCAAAGCCAATGATTTAGCAAATAATTCTGCTATTGCACAGAATATCCCACAATCTTCTGATTCCCAACAACAAGAATCAGAATATATTAAGCCTCCGCGGATAATACCTAACAATAAAATTAATACTTTTTTAACCACAATGCCATTTAATGGCAGAACTATTAACCATTTAACTAACGCAGATATTATTTTTAGTAATAGCTTTAGTGCTAGTCAAAATACTGTGTTTGATGTTAACGCTATCTTCAATATAAATAGTAAAATAGAACAAAGCCTAAGCAAAAAAAATATTTTTACCTTGAAGCAAACAGGTAGCTATATACAACTGCAAACTGTAAACACAAAAAAAGATGTTACAGTTACTTTTGCTGAACCTAGAACTTTATTAGGTACAGAAATCCAATTAAGCTTGACTGGAACTTGTGTTTTTCCTGGTAGTAATCCAGATGATCAATGCACATTCACTCCTGGACTGGTCACAAATCGCAATGCAATAGATCCAGACACTTTACTACCAACAGAAGTTTTTCTACCTTCTCAACTATCAGATGTAGTTACACCAGAATCACTAGCAGCAATTCAGCAACCAGGGTTTCAACAAGGATTTAATGGTCAAGAAGTTGGTGTGAATGTATTTTTTCCTAATTCTGGTTATACATTTGGTAATCTCCAATCGGATAAAGTTACTATTAAAAGAAAAGAAAATTATGAAAATACGCCTGTAGGAGTTTATTCTACAGTCAATCAAGTTGTTAAAGCCAATGCTCAAGAAGCTGTGATTGGGAGGACAGTTCGCGGTTTAACAGTAATGGCTGATGATGACAATAGATTATTAAATACTGGCGCACAGTTAGCAAGCATATTTTTACCAGATGCGAATCCTAGCTTATCTGCTAGTTCCAGTCCTGCTAATCAGAACATCAATAAAAATCTATTTTTTGCCGCAAATAATGTATGGA
The DNA here is from genome assembly GCA_002368155.1 of Nostoc carneum NIES-2107. GTDB lineage: Bacteria > Cyanobacteriota > Cyanobacteriia > Cyanobacteriales > Nostocaceae > Aulosira > Aulosira carnea. Next base: position 4,645,835 of record AP018180.1, on the reverse strand, counting down.
TACCAACAAACAGCTTTACTTTTTATCATGCAGGTATTGGTAGAGCTAGAACACCAAAACCGCGAGAACAAACACCAGCTTCTACTTTTAATAGTATCTGGATTGGCTCTTCACCAATATCTCAATATAGTACCTATGGTAAATCTCGTTATGAAATTTTGGCTCCTCGTAGAGTAGTTAGTGCAGCAGGTTCAGAAGGCGGTGCAGGTTCTAATGTGAGCCTTTTATCATTAGTTAATGACCAAAGTTTTTCTACAGCAACTTTAAAAGATTATTATGCCCAAATATATTTAACTATCTATAATCAAGATGTTAATTATCTTACTATTAATCAATTAACAGAAGAGAAAAAATATTACCCTCATATTAGCTTTAGCGGTAATATGACCAGCAATGAAGATATTTGGCGTTACTATGCTGGCATTATTGGTGCTGATCAACTTAAAGCTTATATTGGCACAGATTTTACTAAAAATACATTGGATGGATGGACTTTTTTTGCTGGTGCGATCGCCTACGCTAATCCTGATAATGAATATTATAGTCAAATACAAGGTAGCATCAGCAAAACTATTAACTTAAGTGCTCGTACTAATCTGCTACTATCTGCATCTATGAATTATGCTTTAGATGGCGAAACACCAGTTGGTAACATTGTCATCAATTCAGTTAAAAATTCATTAATTTTGAGTGCTAGGGCTAATATCAATAATATTTCTCTAGGTTTAACAAATAGTTTTGGAAATATCTTGCCTAATTCTTCTCAAACTAGTTTAACAGCAGATTTAACAGTTACATTAAATAAAAACTTTCAATTTTCTGCTTACTACACACCTATTAACGAAAATTATACACGTTCTGTTTATGGGGCTAGCGCTCTCTTGAGAATAGGTGATAATAATAAATTTTCTATTCTCAGCCTTTCCTGGACTAATAATGAATTTATCTTTGGCAAAGATGCTGATGGCAATCAACTCAGTGATAGTAATAATACATTTTTCATTTTATTGAGAAGTAATTTGTAATATCAATCCATGTAGGGTGCGTTAGCAACAGCGTAACGCAGCTATGGTCAAGCTTTTCGTACCGGGTAATAGGTAATGGTGATAGGGGACTGCTTTCAAGGGTAAGGGTAGAAAAAAGAATATTGATGGCAGTCACTAATTGATAAGTCTAGTACACCACGGCATAAATAAACACACAATTCTAAAGTGTGTAAAAGCCTAGAATATAAGTCTTTTGACTTCCGCACGGCGGCTAGGAGACTTTTGAGGCTGTTTGTTTATTGGCTGAGGTGCAGATATTTAAGGGTTGAGCCGATCGCAAGACTGCATCTAGCAATCCCGGAAATAAGGCTTCTAAATCCTCACGCCGCAAGCTGTTGATGTGCTGCGTTCCTTCTTTGTGGGTTAATACAACTCCCGACTCCCGTAAAATTTTAAAGTGATTTGACATCGTCGATTTGGCGATCGCAAAGTCAAACCCCGCACAACACTGCTTCCCCTGTGTTGCTAATAACCGCACAATCTCTAGCCGCACCGGATCGCCCAATGCGTATAACACTCCTGCTAATGAAATATCTTTTCTATCTGGATGATACAAAAATCTCATAGTTGCACTATCTCATAAAATGACATATATTTTACTTATTCGATAATATCGAACAATAGAATTAAATACAGGAGGACAATTTCATGTCATCCGTTACAAATGTCACGGAAGCTACCTTTAAGCAAGAAGTCCTAGAAAGCCAAGTTCCGGTATTAGTTGACTTTTGGGCACCTTGGTGCGGGCCTTGCAGAATGGTTGCTCCCGTTGTAGACGAGTTAGCTACCGAATACGACGGACAGGTGAAAGTGGTGAAACTGAACACAGATCAAAATCCCACCGTTGCCAGCCATTACGGAATTCGTAGTATACCTACACTCATGGTATTCAAGGCAGGCCGACAAGTCGATACGGTCGTGGGTGCGGTTCCTAAAACCACTTTAACCAAGACTCTATCACAGCATATTTCCTAAAGTTAACTGCCTAGGGTGAGCTGTTTATATACCCTGAAAGGCTAACTGGGGGGAATGGGTAAAGGGTAAAGGGGAATGGGTAAGGGATTTCTCCTTGTCCCCTAATCTTCCCAATCCCCAGTCCCCAGTCCCTAATCCCCAATCACCATGTCTTTAATCTCATACTTAGCGCGTCGTTCGGTGCACTATGGCTGGTTTGTTGCGGGTTTAACATTTTTAGCTTTGTTAGTAGCCGCAGGAATCCGTTCTGCACCAGGAGTTTTAATCGTACCCTTGGAGCAGGAATTTGGCTGGAGTAGAGCTACTATATCTTTGGCAATTTCCCTCAATTTAGTACTTTATGGACTGATTGGCCCTTTCGCTGCCACATTTATGGAGCGTATAGGGGTTCGCCGGATAATGGTATTGGCACTAACTGCGATCGCCATTGGTGTTGGCTTAACCACTTTCATGTCAGCTTCGTGGCAATTAGTTTTGCTGTGGGGAATTATTGTTGGAAGTGGTAGCGGTGCGATCGCATTAGTATTAGGTGCTGTTGTTGTCAATCGCTGGTTTTCGGAACGGCGAGGTTTGGTTTTGGGAGTTCTCACAGCCAGTACAGCCACCGGACAACTAATATTTCTGCCAATCTTAGCCTCTTTAGTAGAGCGTTTCGGGTGGAGAGCTGCATCTGTTAGCCTAGCTGGGATTGCACTTGTAATTACACCTGCGATCGCCTTATTCATGCGCGATCGCCCGGCGGAAATCGGTTTGCGACCTTTTGGCGATCGCAGCCATACAGAGGAAGTCTTACCACCAAAGGTTAATTCTATTGCTTCCACTCTCCGCAAACTCTGGCAAGGTGCAAAATCACTCGACTTTTGGCTGTTATTTGGTAGTTTTTTTATCTGTGGTGCTAGCACCAATGGACTGATTGGCACCCATTTAATACCAGCTTGTATTGATCATGGTATCCCTGAAGTTAAAGCTGCGGGACTATTGGCGATTATGGGGATTTTTGACTTTTGCGGGACAACTATCTCCGGCTGGTTGTCTGATAAATATAACAATCGCTACTTACTTTGCTGGTACTACGGATTACGTGGTATCTCTCTAATTTTCCTGCCATTTAGTTTTAACTTTTCATTCTACGGACTGTCAGTATTTGCAGTCTTCTACGGACTCGATTGGATTGCTACCGTTCCCCCAACTGTGCGTCTTGTCAGCAATATATTTGGGAAAGAGAATGTCGGCGTGATGTTCGGTTGGATTGTAGCGGGACATCAACTCGGTGCAGCCACAGCCGCCTTTGGTGCAGGAGTGCTGAGAACTTTATTAGGTAGCTATTTTCACGCCTTTATTTTGTCAGGTGTTCTCTGTTTAATAGCCGCAGTTTTAGTACTGCGAATTGGACAACATCCTACTAAAAATAATTCAGTGTTGCTAATGGAAAATATGAATTAGTTTCACGCCCAAGGCTGAACTTGCAGATTAGTTACATTCAGCAACGCCAATTCACAACTATCAGTGCATTATTAAAGGAGAATTGCACCTATGGCAAAAACAGCTTTGATAGTCGGTGCTGGTAATGGGCTGAGTGCCTCTATCGCTCGTTTATTGGCTAAAGAAGGATACCAAATAGCTTTAGCAGCTCGTCGCATTGAAAAACTTACGCAACTCAGCAGTGAAATTGCAGCCGTCAGCTTTGCTGCTGATGCTACAAAACCCGAGGAAGTGAATCAGTTATTTATCGATGTCGAAAATAAACTGAGTTCTCCTACAGTTGTTGTATATAATCCCAGCTTTCGAGTACGCGGGCCGTTAATTGATTTAGATCCTGATGAAGTTGCCAAAACTTTAGAAGTAACTGCCTATGGTGGCTTTTTAGTTGCCCAAGCTGCTGCTAAAAGAATGTTACAGCAGGGAGGTGGTGCTATATTCTTTACTGGAGCCTCAGCTAGTATCAAAGGTTATGCACAATCAGCACCCTTTGCAATGGGTAAATTTGCCCTGCGGGGATTAGCTCAAAGTATCGCCAGAGAACTTGCACCTAAGAATATTCATGTAGCGCATTTTGTGATTGATGGTGCCATCCGTTCCGCAGAACGCCTAGATCCAGCAGACAATCCCGATAGCACCCTCGATCCAGATGCGATCGCTCAAACTTATCTCAACATTCTCAATCAACCCCGTAGCGCCTGGACTTGGGAAGTTGAACTACGCCCTTGGGTTGAGCGTTTTTAAAGATGGGGAAAGGAGAATGGGGACTGGGGACTGGGGATTTGGGATTTGGGACTGGGGATTGGGGAGATGAGGTAGATGAGGTAGATGAGGGAGAAACACCCAATGACCAATGACCAATTACCATACCCAACACAAAATACTAAAACAGGGAAAATACCAATGATTGACCTTTATTACTGGACGACTCCTAACGGACATAAAATTACAATTTTCTTAGAAGAAGTTGGACTACCTTATAATATTATTCCTGTAAATATTGGCGCAGGTGACCAATTTAAGCCGGAGTTTTTGCAATTTTCACCTAATAATCGTATTCCTGCAATTGTTGACCATGAACCTACAAATGGAGACGCACCAATTTCTGTTTTTGAATCTGGTGCAATTCTATTGTATTTAGCAGAAAAAACTGGGAAATTAATCCCCCAAGATTTGCGGCACAGGGTAGAAGTTTTGCAATGGTTATTCTGGCAAATGGGCGGTTTAGGGCCAATGGCAGGACAGAATCATCACTTTAGCCAATACGCACCAGAAAAAATTGACTATGCGATTAACCGCTATGTCAAAGAAACTGGACGCTTGTATGCAGTGCTAGATAAAAGATTAGCTGATAGAGAATTTGTAGCTGGCGATTATTCGATAGCTGATATTGCAGCTTATCCTTGGATTGTGCCTTACGAAAGCCAAAATCAAAAATTAGAAGATTTTCCCAACTTGCAGCGTTGGTTTGAAGCAATTAAGGCACGCCCAGCGACAATTCGCGCTTACGAAAAAGCAGAAGCATTTAAAAATCAAGCACTAGATATTGAGAAGTCGCGGGAGTTGTTATTTAATCAATCTGCACAAACAATTCAGCGCTAAAAGTTCTTGATAATAGCTGATTGTAATAACATCTGGTGTCAACAAAACAGGTAGGGGCACAGCAATGCTCATTGGTGTCAACTTAAGCTAAAAGCTATATAGGGCGCGCGTTGTACAAATACCTCGTGCCCTCATCCCCTAACCCCTTCTCCCCCGGGAGAAGGGGAACTAAATCTCTTGCTCCCCTCGCCCACAGGGAGAGGGGCTGGGGGTGAGGGCGAAACCTTGCACAAGAGCGGGTTTCACGTTAAGTTGACACGTATGAGCAATGCTGTGCCCTCAAAATAGTATGTTTTAAAATACTTGAAAACTGCTACAGGGCACGGCATCCACAATCTCTCGATATATTCAATTATCTTACTGGTGCCGTGCCCCTACAGATAAATTATCTGTGGCAAATATTATTTGAATTGGTATAAGTACTCTAAACACTGTATTAGGGCAGGTTTTTGTTACTGTTACCCGTTCCCTGTTCTCTTCTTAAAGAGCATGGTAATCTCAATTACAGGACTCAACAAGTTAACATGACCTCAGCCAGCTATCCACCTCCTGTAGATCGCCTTTTGAGCTATGGTGATTGTCGCAACTACAAAGAATGGCCAAATTATGTAGCAGAACTTGGTCTTAAACCTGAGCATATACCCGATTTAATTCGGATGCTCACTGATCAAGAACTCATGTGGGCTGATTCTGATAGTGATGAGGTTTGGTCTACAATTCATGCTTGGCGCGCATTAGGACAGTTGAAAGCAGAAGATGCGATCGCACCACTGTTAACTCTGTTTGAAGAACTAGAAGATCTTGACTGGGTTAGCACTGAAATGCCACAAGTATTTCAAATGATTGGCCCAGTGTCACTTCCAGCACTCAGTGCTTATCTGGCTGACGATCAATATCATATCTATGCTCGAACTACAGCAGCAGATTGTATTAGTCAAATCGGCCAGCACTACCCAGAAGCAAGAACTGAGTGTGTTAACTTTATTACCCAACAACTAGCACTATTTGCTAGCAATCATGCGGAATTTAATGCCTTTCTCGTTTCTAACTTAATTAGTTTAGAGGCTGTCGAGTCTGCGGATGTGATTGAGCAAGCTTTTGCGGCTAATTGTGTAGTTCCTTTTATTGCGGGTGACTGGGGTGAAGTACAAGTTACAATGGGATTGAAAACTCGTGAAGAAATCCCAGAACGCAGGTTTACTCCGCTAGAGGTGATGGATTATTTTGCCTCTCTTGATGAAGCTGTGGACGATTCTAAAAATTCCCGTGGATTTACTCCAGTCGCTAAACCTGCAAAGAAGAAGTCCGGTAAAACTTCTCGCAAGAAAAAGAAATAATTAATCATAACTTTGCCATTTGTACTGTTATCTATAAAATAGATATTTGGTTAGTAATTGAGACTTATGGCTACACAGCAGATGAATAATTAAAAACGTTTTTGGACTTATAAGTATTATCTAAATAATCCCAATTTGAAACAAGAATGTGACAGATTGTAGGGGCAAGGCAGTGCCTTGCCCTCTAGAATATTATTGATGTGTCGCAAAGATTATTTGATTTGGTGTAAACATAAATTTAAGGTAGGGTATGTTACGGCGTAGGCTAACGCACCGTGATTCATTGATGCTGCGTCGGTGCGTTGCGCTACGCGACAACACACCCTACAAATTTAAAATTGGGCATAGGGAATAGAGCATAGGGCATGGCAAAGAGTTATACCAATTTGAACAATCTTTGTTTAATTTGGTATTACCAATGCCCAATTTCAATAGTTTTCTGCCGACTTTTTATGAACGGCTACCGAGTATATTTCAAACTTTCTACTTTACCTAAAAACTTATCTGTAAAAATGCTCATCACGGTGCGCTTGCGAATATTAACATTCGCACTTAAAGACATACCAGATTGCAAAGGCACTTCTGTGCCATTGATATTGATAGATTGCTTGTCTAAACGAATTTCTGCCGCAAAACGATAGTAGGGATGGGTTTGATCCGGTGGTAAAGCATCTGAACCGACACGTACTAATTGCCCTTGAATATCACTGAATTCTGTGTATGGGAAAGAATCAATTCTGACATCAACAGGCATTCCAGGTTTAATAAAACCAATATCATTGTTGGTAATGAAAACTTGCGCTACAAGGTTTTCTGGCGGCACAATTTTGAGAATCGATTCACTGCTGTTATAAACATAGCCAGAACTACGCGGCTTGAGGTCAAACACAATACCATCATTGGCAGCTCGCAGTTCTTGGTATTTCATATTTACCTGGAGTTCCTGAATTTCGCTGTTAAGTTCTTGGATTTTTTTGTTGTTTTCAACGATGACTTTGGTAAGTTGACTATCAATATCAGCGATGCGCTTTTCGTTATCGGCTATTTTGCTGAGTAAATCTTCTTGGGAAAGGGCGATCGCATTTTCTAGTTTCCTTTGTCCTTGGGCGATCGCTAATTTTAGCCGTTCTACTTCCTGTTCAAGGCGGTTGACTTCTGCACGGCTAGCTTCTGCGGCTTGTTGTTTTTCTAGGTAAGGTAAGCGAGCAAATGCGCCTTTATCTACGAGGCTTTCTAAATTATTAGCAATTTCTAAATTTGTGGACAAAGTACTTCTGGCGTTAATCAGTTGCACTTGCACTTGATTTAACTGCCGAGTTAGCTGTTCTCTATCTAAGCGCACCGAGTCAATGCGAGTTTCTTTTTCTAATTGTCTGGTGAGTAAGCGCTGTCTCATCTGTGGGTTTAAGTCGCGTACTCCTAAACCTTGGTTTAATTCTGCACGGAAAAGTTGATTTTCTTTGACTAACGCGGCACGGTTTTCGGTGAGTGCTGCTAAATCTGGGACTTCCTTCAAATCCTGCCAACTAGCATTAGCCGTGAGTGATCGCATTTGTGTCTGATAATATTTATTTTCTGCCAACAAACTGGCTCGCACTGCTTGTAGAGAGCGTAATTTCGCCTGACTAGAGGTGCGATCAAAACTTACTAATAAGTCACCTTTTTTGACTCTTTGTCCTTCTTGGACATGAATTTTGTCAATTACACCGCCTACTGGCGCTTGAATTTCTTTGACAAATCCTTTGGGTTCGAGTTTGCCTTGCACTGGTACAGATTCGTCAATTTTGGCAGTAGCAGACCAAACCACGGCAAAACTTGTAACTCCAACTATGCTCCAAACTATCGCATGAGACCATGCACGAGACTGTTTTAAGATGACAGGTTGATCGAACTCCTGTTTCTTCTCCTTCTTCTCCGGCCAAGGGACATCCGAACTTAAAATACCTGTATCGCCTTGTAAGAGCAGCTGCCATTGACGTTGGGCATCGGGAAAGCGTTTCCAGATAATTAATATGCTACCAACAATGAGCATGAAGAAAAAACCACCCATCGGCAACAGCAGATCTACTTGTAGAGGGCGCACTTCTGCAATTTGATTGAGATGATTATATTTATTCGTGGGATTAATGAATGTTTCTGTTTGAGTTTGCGCCTGTGCTACTGAAGTTTGTTGATTAGTCTCTTGAATTGGTGGTGAAAATGCTACCTCCATGCTTTCTGGTTGGCTCACGCAAGCACTCGTATCAGATGTTGGGGGAGTGGTTTCGTCAGCGCGAATTTCTTGGCAATGATTAGCAGGTGTTTGCGAAACATTTGAACATTGTGTGCAAGCTAACAGCAAAGATAAATCTGGCATAGTTCTGCTTGGTGGTTTTCTTGGTCAAGGTGAGCCACTGCGGTCTTGAGGTAAGTGGCGTTCAAGGGTTAAGAGTCGAGGGGCCAGAATCAAAAGTCAAGGCGCAAAAGTGATTGTTTATGTCACCTTTACTGCTGCATCTGTTGAGTTCTCAGTCCCATTCTTCAATACCCTCTATAATTGCGATTCTTGTTGTTGAAATAGACAGTAATAACGTCCTTTCATAGCCATGAGTTCGGTATGTGTTCCTTGCTCTGCAATTACACCCTGATCCATGATGATGATTGTGTCGGCATTTTTGACGGTGTTCAGACGGTGAGTAATAAATAAAACGGTACGGTCTTGAAAGAACTCCATCAAATTGCGACATACTTGTTGCTCAGATTCGTAATCTAAAGCACTAGTGGCTTCGTCGAGAATTAATAATCTCGGATTTTGCAACACAGTGCGAGCGATCGCAATTCGTTGGCGTTGTCCCCCAGAAAGGGAGGAGCCTCTTTCGCCAACTTGGGTGTTGTAGCCGTTAGGTAGTGCCATGATGAAATCGTGGGCAGCTGCGGCTTTGGCAGCAGCAATGATTTCTTCGGTAGTTGCGTCTGGTCGAATGAGCGCTATATTTTCTTGAATTGTTCCTTCAAATAATAAAGTATCTTGTAGCACTATCCCAATTTGACGACGCAAAGAATTTAACTCTACTTTCCTTATATCATAGCCATCAATTTGAATTTGCCCTGCTACTGGTTCGTAGAGGCGGGGTAATAATTTTGTCAAAGTACTTTTACCAGAGCCACTTTGACCGACTATACCAACGAAGGTTCCAGGGGCAATTTCCAAATTAACATTGATTAGTTTTAAGCTATCTTCTGGGTTAAAACCAAAGGAAACTCCTATGTATTTAATAGCACCTTCAATATCTGGGAGTTGAATATTGTTGCGATCGCTGGCGTTAACTTCTGGCGCTGTATCTAAAATATCACCGAGGCGTTCTATGGATAATGCGACTTCTTGGAAGCTTTGTGAGAGTTGAATTAAACGCAGCAGTGGACTGGTAACATAACCAGCAATAATTCGGAAGGCAATTAACTGTCCTAAACTCAGTTGATTGGAAATCACTAAATGCGCGCCTACCCACAATAAGACAAAGCTAGAAAATTGATTTAAAAATCCACTAATAGAGTTGGCGGTGCTAGAAGTAAGGACATTCTTAAACCCGGCGCTAATATAACGCGTATAGCGATCGCGCCATTGCCAACGAGATTTTAATTCAATATTTTGGGCTTTGACTGTTTGAATGCCGGTGAGAATCTCCACTAAATAGGATTGGGTGTCAGCGTAGCGTTCGGCTTTTTTGCGTAATTGTTGCTGGACAATCGGCACCACAAAAGTTGTGAGGATGGCAAACAATGGCACGGTTGCCAAAGCTACGAGGGTTAAAACCCAACTATAAAACAACATGATGCCAATATAAATCACGGAAAATACGGCATCTAAAACTACAGTTAATGCTGTACCTGTGAGAAATTGCCTAATATTTTCTAGTTCATTAATTCTCCCGGCTAATTCTCCGACGCGACGACGCTCAAAATAATTCAGGGGTAATCGTAACAGATGCTCAATTACTTCTGAACCCAAACGAATATCGATGCGGTTGGTAGTATCAGCAAATAAATAAATCCGTAAACTCGTTAACGCTGCCTCAAATACACCAATTACTAACAAGAAAATCCCTAAAATATCCAGAGTATCGAGGCTTTTTTGAATTAATACAGTGTCGATAATGATTTGGGTAATAATTGGGTTAGCCAAACCAAATATTTGTACAAAAAAAGAAGCCACCAGGACTTCCATCAACACCAAACGGAATTTATAGATGGAAGGTAGGAACCACCTTAAACTAAATTTTTCTGGGCGATCGCCATCTGCCTGTTCTACTGTTAATACTGGCCCGGATTGTCCCCAAATATTGGCAAACTCAGCAGGTGTATATCTGGCTATCCCGGTTTCTGGTGCTGCTAGGATGATTTCCCGTTCGGTAATTTTGTACAACAGAGCCAAATTTTCTTGGAAGTAAATCAGCGCTGGCGCATTCAAGCGATTGATTACATGAGATGGAACATTCACTAATTGGGCTTGTAAACCCATCATTTCCACCACTGCGCCAGCTACTGGTAGGGTAATTTGCTTGTGAGTTTTGAGTTGGTTGGTTAAAACTTTGCGGATTAAATCGCGGCGGAAAGAACCCCCCAATATCTGATTCAACATCTGGAAACAGGCCAAAGGCGCATCAATAGGCCCTTTTCCCGACACGAAGATAGTTTGTGCTGGGGCGAGATTTTCGCTGTATGGATCTGGTGGATATTCTGGTGCTGGCGCAATTTGTAATTGCGAAGTCTCTTCCTGAGGCGCATCCCAGGGAATACCGAGTATGCGAACCTCTGTAGTACTTTGCCAATGTCTACCCTCGCGTGGCAATAAGCGAAAGCCGACACTCATATTATCAATAATGCCAGCGCTGAGTATCCACAAGTGATCTTTATCAAATTGCAGAGAATTGATTTTTCCGGGTAGTAAATTCACCACCAATGTGTTTTGCCAAAGTTGGCGCGCTAAATCTTTGGCGTTAAAGCTGGTATTTGGATGACGCTGGAGTTCCTGACTTACAAGTTCAAAAACTTCAATAATGTGGGAATGCGATCGCACTGCTTGGGCAAACTCTGGTTCTTTCTCCATTAATTGCATGAATTCCAGAGAATCCAGAGTCACGGCGATCAGTTCGGACGAGGCCATAACAGCCTCACAACTTATGCCTCGTACCAATCCCAACCAACCAAGAAACTCTCCTCTTTCAACAACCGTTAAACTACTGGGAGAGTTAGTTTGTAAATCGTGCCCTAATACCCGCGCTTGTCCTTGATAAATTACCATTACTTGCGCTGGCATTCTTTCCCTAACTAACATCCACTGTCCGGTACGATATTGCAAAAGTTGGCATTTAGCCGCAACGCTTTCTAAAGTTGTTGGTGAAAGTTGAGTAAATGGCGGAGTTACAGCGAGAAATTCAACTATTTCATTTTCAGTAATACCTGGCTTCATCCCATCTGATACCCCACGCAATGGTTGACAGCTTGTCTAACAAGTTTGGATTGGGCAATTTTTTGGTTAAAAATCAAAATTAAAAATCCAAAAGAATGTTTTACAAATTCTCTGGTTGGCAGCAAAACATTTTAGATCCCCCTAAATCCATGCCACTTGCTACAACGGGGGAAACCCCCGCAACGCAGTGGCTCCCCTTAAAAAGGGGGACTTTGAGAAATTTTCCCCTTTTTTAAGGGGGGCAGGGGGGATCAATAAATACTTAAAATCACAGCAAATCACTGTTCAAACAACCTCTAAAATTCTCTAATTCGGTTTTGATTTGTGTTTGTATCCAAGCTTCAAATAGTTCATCTAGTAAATGCTGCTGCATCGCTTCATCCAACTGTGCGGGCAAAAATTGTTCTAAGCGAATAATTACATACCAATCAGCGATTAACTGCGGTTTCCAAAGTTGACCAGGTTGACTGGCAAAGAGAATCTTTTGAATTATGGGATGGGGTTGAGATAAAGGAACTGGCCCAACCACCCCTCCTGTTTGGGCTTCAGAACCTTGGGAATACTGTTGAGCAATAGTTGCAAAAGAATTCTCTTCTTCCGCAATGCGAAAATATAGCTCTTGGGCTAAACCTTCATCTTGGGTGCGAATCATGGAATAGACAACTTGGTCTAAATCGGATTTACGTTGCAGAAAATAAGACTCAAGCTTATTTCCCCACATCTGCATTTGAAATTTACGGATTAATAGAGGACGAATTGCTACCTCATACATGATTGCTTCCGTTAGCTGATTTTTTTGCAACCATGCGGCTTGTTCCTCCAAAGAGGTGAGTTCGTAGCGTTGACGGAAATTTGCGATCGCCGAGAGTGTTTCTGCTTCTGTGCAGCTAAAGGGTGCGATCGCTTCGTCTATCAGTTTGGCACGTAGTACCTGCGGTAACAGTTGGTAACGATTCAGCAAAGACAGCAATTTTTCTGCCTGAAGAATTTCGTTCCCCGCTTGTAATGTTGGTGTTGTCATAATTTCTGACTAGCACTTTGGCATTCTAAGGTTTGGGCAGAAAACTGTATATCTCAACGCTGTTAGCGTATCTAAAACTACTAAGAGTCCTTAAACTCATCTCTTGTTCTGTTCAGGAATTTTTCATCACGTCCGGAATTTTTTCAATAAGCCTTTGTAAATTTTTTTAGTCTGAATTTATGATGGCTTCTTGAAAGCTTTACATTATATCCGCTTTTTAGAGTAATTTATTACAGCTACACGGATGATATACTGGAATTTTATAAAATTTTTAGTTAACTAAATTACTAAGTAGCTAATAAAAATATCTCCGTGTAGCTCATAAATAAACGTGCTAATGCTTGCAAAAATAAAATTATGTATAAAAAACAGAAATAAAGATACTGTATAAATTGTTTTTTGAGTACCATGTGACGGTTTATCGACCGTCACAAAGCTAGTGTCAAAAAAGCTACGGTATCTTTTATCCTGAGGGGAAGCGAATGATGTATTACTACTTACATCTTTTCCTCTACCAACTACGGTGTCTGAATCCATCTGCCAGAACTCATACCAATCCTCCAAAATTCGGCAACACATACACCCAAACTTTCAAATCCAGAATCAGCCGAATTTTCATAAATTACTAATTGGTATCAGGCATATTTACAACACCCCTAACAGAGGAAGTCGCTCGAGAGGAAAGCCTCTCTAACAATTAGCTTAAATCTACCCATTACAAGACCTTGCAGTTTTACGCAAGCTTGTGACAGCTTTGCTTTTACACCCCTAATTGACACCTCTTCCAATACTTGTTGGTTAAGGGAAAAAGGGGAATGGGAAAAGGGAAATAGAAAACCTTTAACCTTTAACCTTTTCCCCAAAACCAATTTTGAGTTCAAAACGCTTAACCGAGTAGTATTGACACCTCTTCAGGTTTGCTTCTACCAAACATTGCAGGCAAATTCATCTCCTGCTGAATTCATGTGAACAAATCTTTATGAGGATAGATTCATGGCCACAACAACTAGCCCAACATTTGAACAAAGAGTTTTAGAACTGACCAATGTAGAACGCACCAAGAGTGGTTTGAAACCTCTACAAAGCAATGCAGAACTTAACTATGCTGCCGATCAATATGCAGAATCGATGGCAAAGAACAATTTCTTTAGTCATACTGGGCTAGATGGTTCGCAAGCCTGGGATAGAGCCAAAAAAGTTGGCTTTGAAGCCCAAACAATGGGAGAGAATATAGCCAAAGGCCAAAGAACACCAGAAGAAGTTGTAGCAGCTTGGATGAAGAGTCCAGGACACCGAGCAAATATTCTCAATCCCAACTTTACTCAACTCGGTGTTGGTTTTCAAGACAACTATTGGGTGCAAAACTTTGGTAGCAATGATCGAAACCCTGCAAGTTATATTCCAGGCTCAGGTTCTCAACCAAGTCCCACACCTACTCCAACGCCAACGCCAACCCCAACACCTACCATCGGTAAAGAAATCAAGGGTGGAGACGGTAACGATGTCTTAAATGGTACCGCAGGTAATGATGTGATTTGGGGTGGTAAAGGTAACGATATCATCAATAGCGGTAATGGTAGCGATCGCTTAATTGGTGGAATCGGCAGAGATAAATTAACTGGTGGTGCTGGCGGCGACACCTTTATCTATCAAAGTCTGCAAGACAGAGGAGACACCATTACTGATTTTTCTGTTAGCGAAGATAAAATCGACCTGCGCCAAATTTTTAGCGGACAAGCTTACAACAGCAACAATAAATTCAGTGATTTCATTAAATTCCAACAATATGGATCTAATACTATTGTTGGCATTGACATAGATGGAAACACAAAACCTGGCGGCTTTCAAGGCTTTCTTCTCTTAGAAAAAGTAAATCCCTCTAACTTAACCGCTAAGAACTTTATCATCTAATTCTTCAAGTTCCTCCGCTCCACTTTGCAGAACAGGGCGCAATAATTGCGCCCTTACTTCATTTGCCAAGACTCAAAAGTTACTTATTCCCAGTTCCCAATCCCCAATCCCCAGTCCCCAGTCCCCAGTCCCCAGTCCCCAATCTCTCACTTAGCACCACTATTCAAACGATTCCAACCATTCACCACCAGCACCAAGTTTTGCGGTAATTTATTTTGTGAAATATCGCTGTATCTCACTGTTCCCTCTCGGCTAGTCAGGGTAAAGGTAATATAATCAGCCGCACCTTGAGCTACTGGATAACTCAAATTTTTAAATTCACTAAATTTTGCGCTTTCTAATAATCTGAGAAATTGTTTTACCTGTTGGGTAGAAACGCGGCGAACGCTACGTTCCGAATCATTAGCATCACCAATTCTGACCCGAATCAAGCTTCCATCTTGGAGTAGAACAGTTTCATAAGTTCTCCCAGTAAAGCCACCGCTAGAAATTTGCCGAAATACAACATTTTGATCTAAAGGTGGTGGTAACTCACTTGCAGGAATTGGGACTGCGCCACTTGTATTGTTATTAGAAATAGGACTATTCCGCAGTCGATTCCAAGCTTTGATTACATTCCGCAAATTTTTTGGTAATTGGTCTTGCGAAATATTGTTGTATTTGACGGTTCCCTCTTGGCTGCTGAGAGTGTAAGTAATGTAATCAGCTGCACCACTAGGCGCTGGATAACTTAAATTTTTGAATTCACTAAATTTTGCAGTTGTTAGTAATTGTTGGAACTGTTGAACTCTGACAAGAGAAACTCGGCGTACTTTCCGTTCCGAATCGTTAGCATCGCCAACTCTCACTTGAATCAAGCTACCATCATTGAGTAAAACAGTTTCATAAGTTCTCCCAGCAATACCACCACTAGAAATTTGTCGAAATATAACATTTTGATCTAAACGTGGCGGTAATTCATTATCAGGAATAGTTACTGGTTGAAGTATACCAGTATTACCATTTCCACCAGCAATTTGGCTGGCTTTTTCATTAAACCTAACTACGGAACCTACTTGATTAGTGTGATAAACCCATTTTCTTTGGTTATTAGATACGACAACTCGCCAACCTGGAACTAAAGCTTGAGTACAGATTTCATCAGGTTGAGGTAGTTCTAAGCAACCATTCCGCCAAGTACGTTGGCTCGATTCCACAACTTCTAGTTTTTGGGTTGAGACTACACCCCTCCGGGATAAATCTTGTAGCACCGCATTCACTACTGAACGTGGTAAGCTGTTTGGTCTAGCATTGCCTTTAATAGCTTCCTTTGTGGTTTCTGCTGACAAATTAACAGCCGCAGCACTACTAGTTTTAATGAATGTTAACCCGCTACCTACAGATAAAATTCCTGTTAAAACTAAGGCAGTGAAAATCCTGGCTTGATTTGCGGTACGAGACGCACCCAAAATATTTTTCATACTAAAGTAATAATTAGTTATTAGTAGAATAATTTTTAGCGATCGGTCTCATCAAAATTCATGAGATGTATCACTAGTCTGCAACTATAGGATTCCTAGTTTATTTTTGCAATCCCTTTAGTCTGGACATTGCCACTTTATCTAGATTTTGTGGGTATTATTCACCCTAAACTACTTGAGATTAAACAAGCGTCTATCTTCTGAAGCAGATGTGAAGATAGACGCTGATAAGTTTATTATTTGTTCCTGAATTTTTACAGCAAGATTTTTATCAGGTCAACGCAACCCAAATTTATGTAGTTTAGCTGAGCGGCCTTAGCCATATCATACACCCAGCTTTACTAGATATGAAATTTAAAATTATCAAGAGTATTAAGCACTGACTAGTTGCTGATTGCTCGACCTATGAAATTGATGATGAACAGTTGCCCAGTCGTGAATATTCTTGACTAGACTGAGATGGAAATTGACATTACTAGGAAAAAATGTATTAAGCACTGAGAGCTGGTTGTTCCACAAGCTGACTGTTGGGTATATCAAATCTAATAGTACTAGCTGCCCAATCTTTTAAATCAGGTGCTAGCCATACTAGTTTACGGAGAATTTCATCATTTACCCATAAAACTAACGGGCAATGAAATTGTTTGCGGAACTCATCTCGCATGAGATTTGTACTCACGATGAGTTCATTAATATCCACTACAGATTCTAAACCACGTACCATCAAAACATCAGGTTGAGCAACACCCAGTGTATTTGAAATAGTGGTATACAGTGTCTCTGCCCCAGGCGGGAGGATGATCTCTTGGATCTGCACTGAGGAGAATTCTGTTAACAGATTTAGTACTTGTTGTTGTCTATTAGCTGAATTACAAGATGCCAAAATTAATGAAAAAGCACCAGCAGAAACCATCATGGCTCTCGCAAGCCTTTTGGTGGCCGCAATGGTATTTCCCATACCATCTTGTGAATTACTGAAGCTACCCATTAGTAAACCCTGCCTTTGGTCTTTAAAAGTATTAAAAGTACCTTAGCCATTTCAGTTTAAATTGTTGATCAACTTAAGAGCCAAGGTATTTCTGGGTAAAAATTGATAACAATTTATTTGATGACCTATAGTAATCCTACGCAAGATTATCAATTAGAGTATGCAGTGCATGACCCCACATTTACGAAAAAATAACGCAGCCTTAGGTATTATAAGTAACAAAAATTAGTAGTGCCGAACATAGAGAATGGTGGTTTACAAAGGCTGTAAATCTTGCAGGGCAAGGGGTGAGGTAGATTAAGTAGATGAGGAAGATGAGGTAGATAAAGAGGCAGGGGGTAAAGAAAAATAAGTAATACAAAAGAACTAGTAACTAATAACAAAATAACAAATAACAAATAATAAAGAACAAAAGAGCAACATCTATCCAGGTATTCTAGTCATGGTTGATGATATGAGTTGCCTGTAACAAATGTTCAAGAAACTTAGAAAGCGGCTAGTAAATTTTACTAAATGGAATATTTGGCATCAGAAAAAGCAAGCATTATTTGCCATGATAGTTACCCTCAGCATGGTAGCTACAATGCTGCTGTCGTTCCCCTTAAATGCTCAAACTCCGCCAGCGCGATCGCTCGCTACGGAATTAAGAGGTGTATGGTTAACCAATATTGATAGTGATGTGCTATTTGAGCGCGATCGCCTAAAAAAATCTTTACAACGGTTGAGCGAATTAAATTTTAATACCGTATACCCAACAGTTTGGAATTGGGGATATACATTATATCCCAGTAAAGTCGCCGCCAAAGCAACTGGGCGATCGCTCGACCCCACGCCAGGACTGCAAGGGCGAGATATGCTCAAAGAAGTTGTAGAAGAAGGCCATAAAAAAGGTTTAACAGTTATTCCCTGGTTTGAATTTGGCTTTATGGCTCCTGCTGATTCTCAATTAGCCAAACTTCATCCCCAATGGCTCACGAATCGCAGTAATGGTACGCGCATTGTCAAAGAAGGAACTCATGACCGAGTTTGGTTGAGTCCCTTTAGACCAGACGTACAACAATTTATGCAAGATTTAATAGTTGAAATTGTTAAAAATTACAATATCGACGGCATTCAATTTGATGACCACTTTGGCTTGCCCTCAGAATTAGGCTACGATGCTTACACAGTAGCGCTCTATAGAAAAGAACATGGCGGACGTGCGCCTTCTCGCGACTTTAAAGATCCAGAGTGGGTGGCTTGGAGAGCGAATAAAATTACCGACTATATGAAACGGGTATTTACAGCCATCAAAGCAGCTAAAAAAGACTGTATAGTATCCGTCGCCCCCAATCCCCAACGTTTTTCTTATGATTTCTTTTTAGCAGACTGGCAGAAATGGGAACGCCTGGGATATGTAGAAGATTTAGTCTTGCAAATCTACCGTGACGACCTAAGTGTTTTTATTAGTGAATTAGAATACCCAGAAGTCAAAGCCGCACGCAGCCATATTCCCGTGAGTATCGGCATTTTATCTGGGTTAAAAGGCAGATCTATACCCATGCAACAGATTCAAACTCAAGTACAAAAAGTACGCGATCGCAATTTTGCTGGGGTATCATTCTTCTTCTATGAAACCCTCTGGAACATGAGTAAAGAAAAACCTTTAGACCGCCAAACCAGCTTCGGACAAATTTTCCCAACGCGCACAGGATACCCGAATCTGTTAACAGGCTGGAAACCTTAGAGTTAATTTTTCTAACATTAAGCTCATCCCATACCCTAATAAGGGTATGGGATTTCACGTTAACTGTTGACGCTTAACAGTCATCAGTCAACAGTTAACGGTTAACTAGCTTGCTGTCCAAACCGTCTTTGTAATTCAGCTTCTGCTTCCTCAATTGTCATTGGCACATGATTTGAAGATTGGGCACGCCTCCTGTCGATGTAAATATGAAATGCTTCATCATCGTTGCGATGCTCCAAAATATAAACCCTTAACTGCTCTAGAGGCATTTGTTGAAAGTTAGGTTGTGTCATAACCAAAGAATTTCTCCGGTTGGTGTTACCTCAGCTTCTATGGAATTATCCGCCAAGATATAAACATTTCTGGTACGTTCGTCCAATCTCACCAGGTCTATTCTTTTATAAACCCTAGTAAGTTGAGCGCACACCCGAATTGCGGATATTGCTTGTTTGGGTGTAGGCTCCATACACTTCCTTGATTATCCGTAGATTAACACCTCTTTATCTGAGTTTAGTGCCATTCAACTCAGAGTACTATCCTATGCCTAAACGCCCAGCCAAAGCGGGGGTTAAGGGCAAGAGGGTGGAAATCATTAAGAACAGTGCTAAAAGACCTAAACCGGCTCTGGCATCATCAGGTTCGCTAATTTCATTCAGGCTGGGGCGTTCTAAATCTCGTTGTAAGAACAGAATTAAAATTGCCCAGTACATTGCTAAAGGATTAGCCAGGGATACTATACCCAGCAAAATCAAAGTTGCTAAGCTAGCTCTACCTGCGGTTTTGCGCCCGTAAATCGCTTGCACTATGCGTCCACCATCTAATTGTCCAGCTGGCATTAAGTTTAAAGCGGTGATCACTAACCCCAGCCAACCAATCACTACCAAAGGATGCACATCTACCAAAGGTGACTGTAAAGCTGAACCGAGGACAACTCGCGCCAAGCTACCTACTAAAATTGAGCCTTGGAAAAACTGATTTGGCACTTGGAATAAACTGCCTTGGTGAGACAGCAACAAACCAGCAATCAGCATTAACAAAGAAACAATTCCGCCCGCCGCAGGCCCTGCTAAAGAAATATCAAATAGTACAGTGCGATTGGGTAATAAGGACTCAAACCGCGTAATCGCCCCAAAAGAGCCAATTTGCACAGCCGGGAGAAAGAAAGGCCAGCTAAGACGCACATTGTAACGTTGCGCCATTACCCAGTGACCAATTTCATGAGCTACCAAAATTGTTAATAGACCGATACAGATAGGTAAGGTTTCTGGTAGGCGTTGTAGTTGTCCAAATAAGTCAAAATTCAGCAGTATACCCGCCGCTTCTAAACTTGTAGCAACTGTAGCCAAGAATAAGATGACAGCAAAAGACTTTTGCGCCAAGTTCGTGGGACGCGGATCGTTACGGCTAGGCAGAACAATCACCACAGGCCTGCCATCGGTATTCTCTACCAAAAATAAACGATAGCGATCGCCTATTCTTTCTTGCAAACTCGTACTCAGGCGATTGTGAACTTCCTGCGCTTCTCCCCGCAAATTACCTTTAAAAATTGCTCCTTCCTGGTAGGCGATGGTTTCTGTGGCAAAAAATGTGTCAATCCCAAAAATGCCCTTAATGGCGTTTAAATCATCTTCGGGAATTGTGAGTACTTCAACTTTCAGTTCCGCAACGCCTACGGGAGGCTGGGAATTTTCTGTGGTATTGGCTTCCGATGAAGCCTCAGCCGCCAACCTTTGATTTGCCTTTTGTTTGAGTAGAGCATCTTGTCCCGCTGCGCGCAACTGCTTCCCTAAATAGATGTACAACCCAGCAGAAGCCACCACCAAGAACAATATACCCACTATGTTGATGTAGATTCCGGCTGCAAACAAACCAAAAAACAACAGCCAAGGAGCCATCAACACCACCGACTGTAACCAGGCAAAGATTCCCAGTTTACCAAAAGGTCTGGCGCGATAAAAGCCCCAACCTAAAATGGCGAAAGCTACCAGCACAATTGTCGCAACAATAGAAGTTTCCGATAAAGTAAACATCTCCAAACCTTTGCTTTTGAGACCGAGCTGAGTAACAGTCCGGTATTGCAGATACATTAATTAATCTATAACGCCGCCTGTTCCCGGAGTAAGGGATCAATGCAGTTTCTTTCTTTTTCCCTGCTCTCGATTCCCCTGCTACTTCCGAAACCCCCTGATAATAAAATCAGGTGTTATCTCTCTATGCTATGTATTTAACTTGGTTGGACAACAATAGTTGGCTGATTGAAATTGCAGGTAAAAGCATCCTACTCGACCCCTGGCTAGTTGGTTCTTTAACTTTCGGTAATGTAGATTGGTTTTTTAAAGGCTCTCTATCTCAACAACGCCCAATACCAGAAAATATTGACCTGATTCTAATTTCTCAGGGTTTGCCAGATCATGCTCATCCGCCTACACTCCAGCAGCTTGACCGCAAAATTCCCGTTGTGGCTTCGCCTAGTGCAGCTAAGGTAGTGCAGGGTTTGGGCTACAGCTTTGTAACCACTCTAGCTCACGGTGAAACCTTTACATTAAATCATCAAGTAGAAATTAAAGCTGTTCCTGGCTCAGTTGTGGGGCCGAATGCAGTTGAAAATGGTTATCTCCTCAAGGAGTTGGAGAGTTGTTTTACCCTGTATTATGAGCCACATGGTACTCATTCCCCCGAATTAAAGCAGGCTGCACCAGTAGATGTGATCATTACACCGATTGTTGACTTAACACTACCTTTAGTAGGGCCCATTATCAAAGGGACAAACGGTGCTTTAGAAGTAGCCAAGTGGTTACAACCGCAGGTAATGCTACCTACAGCCGCAGGCAAAAATGTCATCTTTGAAGGCTTGATACCTAAATTTCTTCAGGCTGTGGGCAGTGTGGCAGAATTTCGTTCGTTACTCGCAAAGAACAATCTCACCACACAAGTAATTGAAGCATTACCAGGCGATCGCATTCAATTGCAATTGCACAAACGCACCCTAGCTATTTAACTTTTTTGCCAAATCCACTGGAAAGTTTTGCGGCTTTCACAGTGGTTTTATTCGCTACATCCTTAATCATTTGAATATGTTTCGGCAGTAAATCTGCCAAATCGTAACGTTCCAGTACAGTTTTGCGGGCATTAACTCGGATTTGCGCCATTTTGTCTGGATGATCTAATACTTCATCAATGCGGTCAGCTATTTTTTGCGGTGAGAAGAAATCAACTAGCAAACCGTTTTTCCCATCTTTAATAATTTCTGTTACTGGCCCAGTATCAGAACCTAAAACTAAGCATCCCGTAGACATCGCCTCAATCATTGACCAAGAAAGTACAAATGGTCTGGTTAAATAAACATGGACAGATGATGCTTGAATCACTTGTAAATACTGTGCATAAGGCAAAGCACCTGTAAAGTGAACCCGTGATAAATCCAGGGGCACTTTTTTCAACATCAGCTCTTTGTAGCTCATACCATCCGGTAAAGCTTTGCCATAGCAAACTCTATCTGAGCCAACAATCACCACATGGCAATTAGGTCTTCGTTCCAGAACATAAGCAATAGTTTCCATAAACTGCGGAAAACCGCGATATGGTTCCATCCCCCGTCCCACATAGGTGACAATTTCATCAACACCTGAGAGGTCAAGATTAGGTAGTACTAATTTAGCGTTGGGGTTAGGTTTAAAAAATTCTGTATCCACTCCATCGTGGAGTACAGAAATCTTGCTGTGAAATTCTGGGGGAAACTGGGATCTTTGCCAATAGGTTGGTGACAATCCGCGATCGCAAGTATATAAGTCAATTAATATGGGTGAATTTTTTACCCGAATCCGTGCTACATCATCAACACTAAGTGGATCTATAGGGTCAAAATCAGCATCTGAGCCATGAGCATGGTAAAACCACTCAAAATAACAGATGAGTGGTGTATCAGGAAATGCATCCTTCATAAATAAAGTCGGCCCCCAACCAGAATGACCGCAAATTACATCCGGTACAAAGTCTTGTGCTTTGAGTTGTTCCGCCAGCTTATATACTGCTTGTCCATGCAAAACAGCATTCTCTAGAGATTGCACATAATGATGGGTTGTAGGATGAGCGTTGCGGTTGGGTTCAAAAATAGCCTTATGGATACCTGGTAAAGTCACATCTCGATTTTTTGTCCCAAAAACAACTTTATTTTTGGGGTCTTGAGCGAGAGTTAGCGCTATATGGCGGTACTGCGCCGGAAAATTGTTATGAAGAAAGAGAAATCGCATAGTGGGTGTGGGGACTGGGGATTGGGGATTGGGGACTGGGTAATGGGGACTGGGGATTGGGGACTGGGGATTGGGGACTGGGGATTGGGGACTGGGTAATGGGGACTGGGGATTGGGGACTGGAGATAAATAACTTTTGACCCTTGACCCTTGACCCTTGACTCTTAACCAATGACAAATGACAAATGACCAATGACAAACTAACTAATAATTAGCCGTACAGGTTTGTTTTGGAGTTGGGGAGTAATCAATTTTACTCGTTCAACTACAGAAATCATGTACTGGTAATCTGGGATTTTGCCATTGGGTACATACCCAACTTCTTGCGCTAATACTGACGGAAAATCGCTCATGGCTTTGCGGATATACTCTTGGCGGTTGCGTTCCACATTGGGGCCGATCAAAACTACGCCAGGTGGTACATAATGCGGGTCTGTGTAGAGTACGCGAAATTCAGTTTGTGGTAATTGTGATTTATAGAGATTAAATTCCGCAATTGAAAGTGCACCAGCTGTAGCCTTACCTACAGCTACCCATTCCATAACGGTTTTGGGTGTAGGTGCAGAAACTACCTCAGCCAGTATCAATCCATAAAGATTAAATAGGGGGAAATAATATCCTGTGGCTGAACCTTGCTGACCTAAAGCTACTGTTTGACCTTGTAGCTGTTTCAAGTCAGTGATGGGGCTATCTTTACGAACGATAAAAATCGAGCGCAAATTACTCACACCGACTAAAGGAAATAATGGCAGGTATTGATAACGCGCGATCGCAATTGCGGCTAACCCTGGTGGTGCAAATACTAAAGACCATGCACGCGATTCCAAGCGCTCAATAGCTTTATTCTCATTAAAAGTAGGCTCTAGTTTAACGTGTGATTTGGTTTTTTCAGCTAAGTAGCGATTAAATTTTGCGAATTGGTTAATTATTTCTTCACCGCCACCGTAGCTAATACTACCTACTGTTAATGAACCAAAAGGCTGCTGTTTTGATTGACATCCTTTTATTGCCAAAAACAGCATTTCTAACAGAAAAATTCGACGATATAATTTACGAGACATTACTAATTTTGTTTATCAAGAAGTATTTTGATTTTTGGCTAAATTGCTCTATATTTAGCCATATAGTACTTTAAATTAATATTTGTTTACTTTTGAAGTATCTGTTCTAAACCAGTTATAAGTAAATTTAGAAGTAAGAATTAGCGACGTTATCTTTAGGTGCTAATCTGTAAAATTTTGTATAGAAACAATAATTATGCTTGACAAAATTAAAAACTTAAAAATCGGTACTAAGTTTAATTTGCTGTTGATTATCGTTTTTATCATTAGCATTGTAATCAGTGGTACTGCATTATCAAGTGTACTCCAGCGGAGAGCGCAGAACGAAGTGACAGATAAGGCACTAATTCTCATTAAAACCATGAGTTCAGTGAGAAAATACACACAGGATCGTGTTAATCCCTTACTAGCGCCTCGCCTGGAAACTGAACCTGTGTTCATCTCAGAAACAATTCCAGCTTTCTCAGCAACGGAAGTATTTGAAAATTTGCGTAAGAATGAAGAATATAAAAATTTCCTTTATAAAGAAGCGACTCTGAACCCTACTAACTTACGCGATAAAGCCGATCCTTTTGAAGCTCAAATTGTAGAACGATTCCGTAACAATTCTAAACTACAAGAAATCTCAGATTTTCGAGAGTTTCCTGAAGGAACAGTATTTTATATTGCCAGACCTTTAGCTGTAACCCAACAGACTTGTCTGCGATGCCATTCTACTCCCGATCAAGCACCTAAAAGTCAATTGGCTACTTATGGTACGACTAATGGCTTTAACTGGAAACTGAATGAGATTGTAGCTGCTCAAATTATTTCCGTTCCTTCGGAAGAGGTGTTTAAGAATGCTCAAAAAACTTGGGTTTTGCTGATGGGGCTGTTAATTGTTATCTTTGCTGTAGTTATTGTGCTCATTAATTTTTTAATCAAAAAAACTGTAATTGAGCGCATTAGAAGAATAGAAAGAATCGCTCAAAAAGTCAGTACAGGTGACATGGAATCTAATTTTAATGAAGATTACAAAGATGAGATTGGTGGATTAGCAGCAGCTTTTAACCGCATGAAATATAGTTTAAAAATAGCTATGGATATGCTAAATCAACAAGGACAGTAACAAAATAAATTAATAAAAATTAACAAAATAAACGCTGCTGGAATTCCAGTGATTTTTGGTGATCAGGAATTTGCGAAGATAAAAGATTTACTAGTTCTAAAGGTGTAATATTGGGCGAAGATTTTATCGCTTTTTGCACAAGAAAAGAACCCATTGGCCCAATTAAATTTACTAGTTCTTGCTCGCATTTGCGGACAAAACTATCGCTAATGCTTGGGGTGGAGGTCTGAGGTGAATTCTTCGGCTGAGATTGAGATTTATTAGTAGTTTCTCTGAGAATTAATCGAGACTTCTCTTCAAATTCAGTTTTCTGCTCTCCTGCAAGATGCTGGGTTAAATTATCTATTACCTCTTGGTAGCTATTTGCTGATGCAGCGATTTTCCTTAATAAAGTTGGTGCGAGAGGCCCAACAAGCCCCAACAGCATATCTTCTAAATGCTTGTGCTGTTCCGGAGTCAGAACTGAAGTTGTTGGCTGCTCAAATGTATTTTGTGATGAGAAAATTTGCGGTAGCTGAATCGCAGATAATGGCGGTTGCGTGAATTGATTTTCTATTTCTGTATCACTATTAATCTCGAGATTGCGTAACGCCTCTAAAACTTCCGCAGCAGATTGATAGCGTTCTTTAAAATGGTATAACACCATCTTAGATAGCACGTCTGCTAAACCAGGGCTGACATTAGCTTGATTTTCCCAAAGAATTTCTCCCGTGTTGGGATCTTCCTGAAGTTGTCTCGGATGCAAGCCAGTCAAGGCTTGGATACCAATAATTCCCAAAGAATAAATATCACTATTAGGACGTGGTTTGCCTTGTCCCTGTTCTGTAGCCATATATCCAGGGGTGCCAATGGCAATTGTCGTTTCTACATGTCCTGTAATTGCTGTTCGTAATTGAGTTTGAATTTGCTTAACTGCGCCAAAATCAATTAATACTAACTTAGAATCAGTTTGCCGCCTGATAATATTATCTGGCTTGATATCTCGATGAATAACTTGATGCCCATGAACAAAATCTAAGATACTCAAGATTTGTTGCAGCAGTTGAACAACTTGCTCTTCTGTCCAACGTCTACCAGGTAGCAGTTCAGCTTTCAAAGAATATCCCTCAATGAATTCTTGCACCAAAAAGAATTCTTGATTTTCTTCAAAGTAAGCTAAAAGCCGAGGTATTTGGTCATGATAACCCAGTTTTTCCAGGGTTTCTGCTTCGCTGGTAAATAACCGTCTGGCGGTGGTGAGGAATTCAGGATTTTGGGTAAAAGGTTTCAAATGCTTGACAACGCACCTGGGTGAACCTGGCCGATGAGTGTCTTGTGCAATATAAGTTTGACCGAATCCTCCTCCTCCGAGAACTTGGAGGACTTGATAACGTCCGTCTAGTAAATTTCCTAACATAGTATGACTTGTCTAAGTCCTCACCTTAATCTTGACATAAGTACCACCTTAGGCATCTCCTATTGAGCAAGAAACCCCAGACTCGTATTGCTACTAAGTCAGTCAACAATCAAAATGCCAATTTTTAGGGCTTTTAACCTTTTTTAGTTAGTTTTGTAATTTCTGTGCATGGTGATAGTTACACAAGGTAGAACCAACTATTCAATCACAAAACTCTCAAAGTCGGCTGTACATAGCTGTTTTCCTACTCTCCACTTGTACTAGCCTTTTTTTGAGTTTTCCCATGACGCGCATCCATGCTATGACCACAGACAAACACAAGCTGCCAGATGCAACGTCCATCTCCATCATGGTAACCTCAAAAATTGTAGAGTGCGATCGCGTATTTTCTGCAAATGCATCACTTTTAATCTAATTTTGTGCTGGATATATGAAAATACTCAGCTATGTTAATAAATATTATCTTATCTTGTAAATCCAATCAATTATTAGCTTATTCACTAAAATCAATATTAGTTGGCGCTGCTAATGAACTAAACTACCACCACCATTAAGTGTAGTTATTTTGTTCTCAGAAGAATATTGAAAAGTGTGGA
The DNA here is from genome assembly GCA_002368155.1 of Nostoc carneum NIES-2107. Classification (GTDB taxonomy): domain Bacteria; phylum Cyanobacteriota; class Cyanobacteriia; order Cyanobacteriales; family Nostocaceae; genus Aulosira; species Aulosira carnea. The sequence goes on along the minus strand of AP018180.1, from coordinate 4,618,430 downwards.
TATCGCATTAATAATTATACTTAGGGACTTCCAAGTAAAAAAACATTCCATTGCTATTGTTAACTGTTAACCGTTGACTGTTGACGGTTCACAGTTAACAGTCAACAGTCAACGACTTGAACGGAATAATTTATTTTTTTGAGTGCCCTTATCCTGCATTTCTCACAAGTAGCAAGCGCAACCCAACTTGGATCTTGAAAACTAAACCTATATTTCAGTGTTGGGTTTTCTTCCCTCAAACACCAGTTGCGACAACGAGAGGAACCCTTATCTAATTATTAATTCATAAATCTTATAAAATTATTTTCATATTAAATTTTCTGAGTAATTACTGAAGTCTCTCTACAACACCTCAAAATAATTTTCAGTTTACTAATATCTGATAGCTGAAAAGCTAAGTTTATCCTATCCACTCTCCAAAAAATAGATTTGTTTATCTTCAACCGCTATCAATAAAAGGGTTTGTTTAGAACTAAGCATTGCTCCTCGGCGATCCGCTGGTTACAATGGTAAAGAACAGCTACATAGGAATATCTTTAAGGGGAAATCGCTTACTATAATTGCAACTGCTTGGAAGTTGAAGTAATCACAATACTGAGCACTATTCTTGCTTGCAACTGAAGAAGCTGGTTTACCAAATACTATTAAAATCTAACCAATTATCTGATAAAAAAGAGTATCTTATTGTACAAAAATCAATTACTAGTATAATTTTGCGTAAATAAAGTTACCATTTTCAATATGCACAAGCCGTGATATATGACAATTTTTACTTTTGCATTTGCATTTTGACTTCACGGTGTTACTAGTTTGATACCCAGATATTTCTGATATTGGTTAACCACAATGCTTTGATAATTAGCATTCTATAAATTAGCTTGCTATATTGTACTAAATAACTATTCTGGTGAGGTGGGGAAAGCTGTGCGGGATGATTTACAAGGGTTGGAGATTAGTCCGAGAGATCTACAAAACCTGACTAATCTGCCTGTTAAAGATGAACTCATAAATATCATTAATCCTCTGGGACGCTTTGCCAAGCAAGTTATAGAAAAAATTAAAGGCACTGAAGGCGCAACTGTAGTTTTTATTAGTTTTTCTATTTTGGTTGGTTGCTATCTAATATTCGATTTTATTATTAGATTATTTGACCTATGGCTGACTGCACCTTCTTGGTTAGTGTTTATTGTCTTGGGTTTCTGGGCTGGGGGAGTGACACAATTAGTTTTATATCTTGTGTGGAAAAGACGAGCTAAGTTCCTCAAAGCAAATATGACAAATTCTTTGCGGATTCTCTTAAATGATGTTGATAGATACAATGCCATTATTAAAGCTATAGATATTAATGACCAAATAGAAGATGCTGGTAATCCAGAGGTAACCATTCATCAAAGGCACAGAGTTATTGAAGCTTTAAAACTTACCAGAACTGATTTAGTACGTGCGCTCAAAACAGAAAAGGTTCTGAGAGAAAATAAAAATTTTATTCTCAAAAATAGCGAACTTTTTGTGAATAATTTAGCCACTTTAACAGCCATGCAAGTAACCGAACAAGCAACTGAACATGGAAGACTACTTAATGAAGCGTTGCAAATTGCTTTAGATGTGCAGCACGAAATGAAAAGGTTACAAAATCAGTCGGAAGGTTAATAAGGTTTGTCATTTGTCATTTGTCATTTGGTAATTGGTAATTGGTAATTGGTAATTGGTAATGGGAATTTCTCTCCTTGTCTCCTGTATCCCCCAGTCCCTAGTCCCCAATCCCCAATCCCCAATTCCCAGTCCCCAATCCCCAGCTTTTTTACCCAAACGCACCATAGCGGCGATTCCCGTTTTAACATAAAGATGTGTTAAGTAAGCGATCGCCTATCGGCATGGACTGGAAAGAAATTCAAGGTAACTGGGTACTCGTCCCCCGCAATCCCATCGGTATCATCCATTTCCTCGGAGGTGCATTTGTCGCTACTGCACCTCATTTAACTTACCGTTGGGTACTAGAACAACTGGCAGAAAAAGGGTATGTTGTCATTGCTACACCTTTTGTTAATACTTTAGATCATATTGCGATCGCTAACTCTGTACTGCTCAACTTTGAGCGAGCCTTAGAACGTCTCCGCGATTCTTCATCTTTACGCAAGCTGTATCTTCCTATCTATGGAATTGGACACAGCATGGGTTGCAAACTCCACTTATTAATTGGTAGCGTCTTAGGCGCAGAACGTGCAGGTAACATTCTCATATCTTTTAATAATTACGCTGCTAAAGATGCTATTCCTTTAGTGGAACAATTAAATTCTGCTTTAGCAATTGAGTTTACTCCCACTCCTTTAGAAACTAATAAGCTAGTGCAAGAACGCTACAACGTGCGTCGCAACTTACTGATAAAATTTAGCAATGACACCCTTGACCAATCAGCAGCATTAAGCAAAATATTACAAGAACGCTTTGCGGAGATGGTAACGGTACAAACCTTGCCAGGAACTCATACTACACCTTTAGGCCAAGATTTGAAATGGCAAACAGGAGCATCTTTCACACCTTTGGATGCTCTAGGACAATGGTTTAAGCAAGAAGCATATCGTGATTTGAATCAACTCAAAAATGCTATGCTTTTGTGGCTAAATCCGCTTTCGCCGCCATAGTCTTTTATGGCTGCTAAAAGAGAATGAACCCTCACTGCATGAATTATTGATTGCTGTTAGGGGTCTGAGTCAATACAGTTCGGTTAAGGGAGAAGGGGAAAAGGATTGAATTCACCCTTACCCTTTTCCCAGTTCCTGATTACAAAAATTATTTAGGAATTATATATAACTCATATTTAATTTTTGCAATCAACTCAATGTCCTTTTTGCTTATTACCTTTCTCCGCAAGTGATTCCACCAACCATACATAATTGCTATAGCAATTACTAACTAGTGCTTCTTGCTTTTTTATGTTTAAAATACTAGTAATTGACGATGACTATTCAATAGTAACATTCCTCAAAAGAATGTTACAAAAGCAAGGTTATGAGGTAGTCACGGCTAGTAACGGTGAGGAAGGAATTACCAAGATACTAACTTTTCATCCGGCATTAATTATTTGTGATTGGATTATGCCTGGGTTGAATGGCTTAGAAGTATGTCATCGCATTAAAACAGATCCCAAGTTATCTACTATCTTTTTTATTCTCTTAACTTCTTTAGATTCAGTTGCTGATCGCGTCAAGGGTTTGGATGCTGGAGCCGATGATTTTATCTCTAAACCTATTGAACAATATGAATTACTAGCCAGGGTGAGAGCCGGATTGCGATTACATATATTGAGTCGCGATTTGCAAACTCAAAAGCAGTTACTAGAAGCAGAGTTAGCAGAAGCAGCAGAATATGTGCGATCGCTTCTACCGCTACCACTAACTGAACCGTTAACTATTAATTCCCGTTTTATTCCTTCACGACAACTCGGCGGCGATTGTTTTGATTACTACTGGCTTGACTCAGAGTCTTTAGCAATTTACCTATTAGATACAGCCGGACATGGATTGAAAGCTACTCTCCCTTCTATTTCTGTTCTCAATTTGCTGCGATCGCGCGCCCTGGGTAACCTGAATTATTATCAACCAAGCTGTGTACTAAAAGCGCTCAATGAGACTTTCCAAATCAATGAGCAAAACGATAAATACTTTACTATTTGGTATGGAGTATACAACAGAGTTAAGCGACAGTTAATTTATGCAACTGCTGGTCATCCACCAGCAATATTAGTATCTGGCAAATCTGTAAAGAATACTGAAGTTCAACTTTTGAGAACCCCTGGTATGCCAATTGGAATGTTTCCCGAGGCGAAATATATTGATGGGTTTTGCAATGTTGAAGCCTACAGTAATCTTTATATTTTTAGTGATGGTGCTTACGAAATTACTAAACCAGATGGTAAACTTTGGAGTTTAGATGCATTTATTCAGCTCATTATTAGCTTACGCAATAATGTTGAATCTCCTCTTGAGGAATTATTAAATTACCTCATGGCTTTGCATTCCCAAGAATCTTTTGAGGACGATTTATCTATTATTGAAGTTAACTTTGATTAATTTTTAGCCAGTAAAGTTTGATGAAATTCTGCCTGATTAGGAAATATTTCAAACACTTGATCCATACTTGTCAATTCAAATAATATTCTTACTTGTTCATTAAGTGAGCAAATAGCAAGCTTGCTATCTGAGGCTCTCAATGTTTTAAAAGCTAATACTAAAGTACCTAAACCAGAACTATCCATAAATGTGACATCTTGAAAGTCAACTAATATTGTTTTTGCACCTTTTTCTATTAATTCATTCAGGCTTTGGCGCAAATCTTGAGATGTTGCTGAGTTAATAACCCCACTGAGTTTAACAACTTCTACACCTGGTTTAAGCATGATATTTTTATCCTTGATTTTTGTAAAGAAAAGCATTTGTTATTGTATATTATTATATAATTTTAAGTCATTTCATAACCTTTAAGACTGATTAATGGCTATCAATTATCAATGATGGCTATCAGTAAAATCTGAATCTATAACTACAAATTATCAACAAATCAATAACTACTCGTCATGAGCTGCACACAACACCCCCCAAATCTTAGCAGCCGGGGTCAAGGGTAGATTGCTTCTATATTTTATCTTTCCCAAAATTAGCAATTTATTTCAGAGGTTATCTGAAATTTTATAGATCTACTTGCTTGATTCTCTATCAAATAATCTAGTTTCATACAGTTAAAGAAAAATATACTCAAGTTAACCTATTGTTAACCTTTTGCCCATAGCTAACAGACTCAGCTAATTTTCTGTTGTCAAATAGGGCTAACTTTCGCTCTATACAACAGCTTTTCACCTTGTCGGTAACCAATGTAACGCACCTTGACTAGTTCACCAGCTTGTGGACTACCATCCATTAATTGATGCCACTGAGGGTCGTAAGGTACTTCTTCATCTACAGATGCGATCGCTTCTATTCCCCAAAGTTGTAATAATTTTTCTAATGGCTTTTGCACCAATGGTACAACTTTAATGGCTGCTAGCTGCTGATTCTCCTTTGCTTTCTGTGCTGCTGTCGGCCATTGCAGTAGCAAAGGTTCCAACATTTGCAAACTCGTCTGCTGAAACTCTTGCTGCAATAACTCTCGTTGCTGTGCTAAAGCTAGTTGCGATCGCTCATATTCTCTTCTTAAATTGTCATTTTCTTGTAATAAATTTTGCTGATTATTTTTCAGTGCTGAGTTAATGAGATTTTCTTCCTGCTGACTCTGTACTGAAAAATTCGTGACTATTTCATTTAATGTTATCTGTAGCTTCTGCGACAATTTAAGCAGTATATCTACTCGCATCTGCTTTACCTTTCCCTGACGCAGTCGCAAAATTTGCCGCTCTGACACAGCAGCAGTACGGCTTAGCTCTTTAAAACTGGAAATACCCACTTGTTGCATTAAATCCTGCAACAAATGGGTGAAATTATTATTTGGCATTTGGTATTAGGTGTTTGGTGTTGGGTAATTGGTAATTGGTAATGGGTAATTGGTAATAGAAATTTCTTTCTCATCTCCCTCATCCCCATTACCCAGTCCCCAGTCCCCAGTCCCCAGTCCTCAGTCCCCAGTCCCCAGTCCCCAGTCCCCAGTCCCCAGTCCCCAATCCCTATTCTTCCAACAAACTTCTCAGCATCCAAGCTGTCTTTTCATGCACCTGCATCCGTTGCGTTAGCAAATCGGCGGTGGGTTCGTCGTTGACTTCATCAACTACAGGAAAGACAGAACGCGCAGTTCTGACTACGGATTCTTGTCCTTCTACTAAGAGGCGAATCATTTCTGTAGCTTTAGGAACTCCAGGAGTTTCAGGAATTGAACTAAGTTTTACATATTCACTGTATGTTCCAGGTGCGGGGTAGCCAAGTGCTCTGATGCGTTCGGCAATTAAATCCACTGCTAAGGCTAATTCTGTATACTGGGTCTCAAACATTAAGTGCAAGGTTTGGAACATTGGCCCAGTTACATTCCAATGGAAATTATGCGTTTTGAGATACAGGGTGTAGGTATCAGCCAACAGCCGAGACAATCCCTCAGCGATTTTAGCTCTACTAGCATCATCAATACCAATATTTAGAGTTTCTGGTTTAGATGGCATAATTTTCTCCTAATCGGTTATTAAATTTATTTGTCTGTTGTCCCTTGCTGCTTTTTTTGATTACCCATTGACATTGAATCATGCTAAGTGCATCTTGAGAACGCTACGGGGAGCTTTACGGACTCTAGCTAAGATTGTTTCTTTACCTAGACGCTGGCAAGCTTCATACCGATGGCAACCTGAAAAGCCATAATAGAGTCCTTCTACTTCAAGGACATCAATAGGTTCTTGTTGTCCGATCGCAGCAATCGATTCCATTAAGGCTTGTACTTTCTGCGGATCGTTTGTCCGGGGCAACGGCCGCTTTATCTGGTTGAGTGGAATTTCTTGGATTTTAACCATAAGGGTTTGTCTAGCTAATTCCCTTCTGTGACTATATATAAATCATAGTCGTTATGACTTCGTTTTGCAACCTTTGGGGCAAAACTGGTAATGGTATCATTGGAGCAATCATGCGACAAAACCAATTCGTTACAAAGCAACGAGCAAACCTGCCCCAACGCCGCACAGCGAGGGATAATCAGCTTTCTCATAAGATTTTGTACTGGCATTTCCCCCGGACTCTACTGATAGGATTTTGCCTATTAGGGCTAACTGCGGCATCTGGCTCGGAGAGTAGAAGCAAGGATGTAGTATTAAAAATTGGGATTGTGCAAAGGTTTGGAGAGCAACCCACAGCCAAGCTGCAATTAGAACCAAGTAAAGGCGATCGCTTAAAGCTGAGATTTAAGACAGGTAATCGGGAGCAAACTTTAGTTACCCAAAACCCTGTCAAGCTAGAAATAGCAATGCAAGCTTTACCCCAAGCAGCAGTTGATGAGGTAGTAGTTTTAGGAACCTTCCGTACCTTTGAAACGGCTGAAGATAGCGCTCAAAAATGGCGCGAACAGGGAATAGAGGTAGAAATTGCCCAGCCGGAACGCTGGCAAGTTTGGGCGAAACGAGATGTTTATAATACTCCCTTACTACGAAGGTTGCTATTGCAGAGCTTGCAAGCTTCAGATAAGAATAATCTGATATACCTGGATACCAAAGTTTCGCAAAAAACGCCGTTAGTGAGTTGGGTAATCAATGGCAACCGCTACAGCCGGAATTATGTAAAAATTAGCAGCGATAAAAATTTAATTCGGGTAAATAAAACTGAAAATCCTGATAAAGCTCGGCTTTATGCTGGTGAGATGAACTTACAGCCTAATGCCTATGGTACGTATACTCTGGTTAATCAAGTACCATTAGAAACTTATTTGCGGGGTGTTGTCCCTAATGAAATTGGTGCGAATGCGCCAACGGCATCTTTGGAAGCGCAAGCGATTCTAGCTCGTACTTATGTTTTAAGAAATTTACGTAGATTTGCGGTTGATGACTACGAGTTATGTGCTGATACACACTGCCAAGTTTATTATGGGTTAAATGGGGTAGCACCGAATACAGATAAAGCGATCGCAGCTACTAGGGGTATGGTGTTAACTTATCAAAACCAGCTAGTAGATGCCCTTTATTCCTCTACCACAGGCGGCGTGACTGCGTCTTTCAGCGATATTTGGAACGGCGAAGATCGTCCTTATCTCAAGCCACTAGTCGATGCTTCTTTGAATATCTGGGATTTATCTAAACAGAATTTATCCGATGAAAATAACTTTCAGAAATTTATTACTCTCGAAAAAGGATTTAATGAAAGCGAGTGGGATCTCTTTCGTTGGCGCAAAGAAACCAGTATAGAAGATATTACTAAGGACTTACAGAAATTTTTGCGAGTAAAGAAAAGCCCCTACAGTAAATTGAAAAGTATTCAAGCCATGTCTGTAGTCAAGCGTTCTGCTAGCGGACGCATTCTCGATTTAGCCATCAAATCAGACATTGGTGTCTTCACTTTACATAAAGACGAAGTACGTAGCGCCTTTGCTGCTCCTATTAGCACGCTATTTTATTTACAACCCCTCAACAAAGGCAAACCAAACCTGTGGGGATACGCTTTTGTGGGTGGAGGATTTGGACATGGAGTTGGCTTGAGTCAAACTGGAGCGCAAAACCTAGCTAAGTTAGGTTGGTCAAGCCAGAAAATTCTGCAATTCTATTATCCTGGAACGCAAGTCAAACTTCTCAGCGATGAAATTAAACCGTAAAACTGTTGTTGAGTATAGACGCGATTAATCGCGTCTATGCAACTTTTACCGCCTGAGTATTCATCTAGAAGCTGCGCGTTTGATTGCAGCACTAGATGAATGCGGGAATTAAATCAACCTTTTAACAGATTTGTGATTCAGGCGGCTAATTCTTAGTACAGTTCTTCTTCTTTGTGAGTTTCGATGGTGCAATCAGAGGTTGGATAAGCGACACAGGTCAGAACATATCCAGCTTCAATTTGATCGTCATCTAAGAAAGACTGATCGCCTTGGTCAATAGTACCTTTTACGAGTTTACCTGCACAGGTGGAGCAAGCACCAGCGCGGCAAGAATAGGGTAGGTCAAGACCAGCTTCTTCAGCAGCGTCTAGAATATAAGTATCACCATCAACGTCAATTGTTGTGTTAATGCCTTCAGCTTCGCTGATTAATGTTACTTTGTAAGTCGCCATTTCAGTAATCCTCTCTTTTTGCAAACGGCAGTATAAGTTATCCTAAAGCAAAGGTAGGCAAAGCCCACGGCTGCTCTTATGGGATTAGCCGCATTTAAAATTTGCTTCAATTCTGATACTACGAGAAAAAGAAAAGGATGTAACTGGAAATTGTCCGCGATTAGTAATGAAATTTAGTTATTTAATCCTAATAAGTTTTGCTTATATATTTAATCCCTTATTAAGGCTGTTATTAGAAAAAGTTATCGTTACTCTCAACAAAGATCAATGATTCGATAGCGGGGCATTGGGCATGGGGCATAGGGCATGGAAAAGACAGATTGTTAGGTATTTCCAAGGAATAAATTATTCCATCTTGTGGGGCGGGCATCTTGCCCGCCACATTAACTGGGCGGACAAGATGTCCACCCCACAATAATTACTGGGATATTTTTTTATTTGAAAGTCCCTTATGCTGGGTTGTGCAAAAGCTGACAATCGTTCCTTGATGGTACAAGCTCCCCGTTCCCTTTTCCCTCGCCCCACCTTTGGGTTTGAGTCTCCCACCACAGACATTCCCTGTTGCCCGTTAATCCAAAATCCTCTCTTGGAAAGTTCTGAGCGGAGGTTTTCTCCGCTCAGACTTTCCGCAAAATCTAAAATTGTTTGATGTGGAGATACTCGGTTTTCTCAGGACTTATACAAAATGCTTTACGTCCAACCAGCAGGATATGGTATCGTTATTTGCGCCGTCTAGAATTTCTGTATGTAATTAGTGCTCTAGGTGGAATAACTTTGAAGAGTGCTGAGTTAGAATACCGCCCACAAGGAAGTTTCCTCTGTTCTTGAGGGCTACTTGATTAATTATATGAGTATTGAGTAATTTTTCTGGACTCAGGACTCACTGCTCAGTACTAGCTTTACCCATACAGAAAAACTACAAACAGAACTAGTAACTGTCATGTATAATTCCGAGGCATCTTCAAAAACAGCAAAAGTGCGGGTAGGGCTGGTTGGTACGGGGTATGCGGCAAAGTTTCGCAGCGAGGCTTTGTTGCATGATGCGCGATCGCATTTAGTGGCGATCGCGGGCAATGAATTAGCAAATACGGAAGCCTTCGTGCAACAATACCAGGCTGAAGCTGTGAGTTCTTGGGAACAGCTAGTAGAAAGAGACGATATCGATTTAGTAATTATCTCCACCATTAACCGAGATCATGGGGCGATCGCTCGTGCTGCCCTCACTCATGGCAAACACGTGATTGTAGAATACCCCTTAGCGTTGGATGTCGTAGAAGCTCAGGAAATTATCGCTTTAGCCAAAGCCAACAACAAAGTATTACACGTTGAACATATTGAAATTTTAGGCGGACTGCATCAAGCTTTACGGCAACATATAGAGAAAGTGGGGCATATCTTTTATGTTCGCTACAGCACAGTTACCCCACTGCATCCAGCACCCCGCAAGTGGACTTATAACCATGAATTCTTCGGTTTTCCACTAATGGGTGCGCTTTCTCGATTACATCGCCTCACAGATTTATTTGGTGAAGTCTTTTCAGTTAATTGCCATCAACGCTTTTGGCAAACAGAAACAGACTATTTTCAAACCTGTTTTTGCATTGCACAACTGTGCTTTACTAGTGGATTATTAGCGCAAGTAGTTTATGGTAAAGGTGAAACCCTGTGGCAACAAGAACGCAAATTTGAAGTTCATGGTGAACAAGGCGGATTAATTTTTGAAGGCGAAAAAGGATTGTTTGTGCAAGCAGGGGAAACAACACCCATAGAAGTTGGAACCCGTCGGGGTTTATTTGCGAAAGACACTACTATGGTGTTAGATCATATTCTTGATGGCACGCCTTTATATGTCACTCCAGAACAGAGCTTATATACCTTAAAGGTTGCTGAAGCTGCCAGACGAGCTGCGGATACAGGCTTAACTATATTTATCAAAGATATTTAAGACATTAACTAAAGTCTATGAGAACCGAAACAATCGTTATTTTATCTCAACGTGAAATCGAAAAGATGCGGAAGGCGGGACGTTTAGCAGCCCAGCTTTTACAGCATCTCGAACCAATGGTGAAGCCTGGGGTGAGTACTCAAGAACTTAATGATGAAGCCGAACGGTGGACACAAGCACATGGAGCTAAAAGTGCGCCTTTGGGTTACAAAGGCTTTCCGAAATCTATTTGTACTAGTGTGAATGAGGTGATTTGTCACGGCATTCCTAATGTTAAACAAATTCTGCGGGATGGTGACATTATTAACATTGATGTTACGCCAATTGTTGATGGTTACCACGGCGATACATCGAAGACATTCTTAGTAGGTAATCCTGCACCAAAGACGAAAAAATTGGTAGAAGTGACAGAGGAATGTCTGCGGCGAGGAATTGCGGAAGTCAAACCAGGTGCGCGTATTGGCGATATTGGTGCAGCCATTCAAGAGTATGCGGAAGCACAAGGCTTTTCTGTAGTGCGTGATTTTGTCGGACATGGCATTAGTAACGTATTTCACACTGCGCCAGATATTCCCCACTATGGTACACGCGGCAAAGGTAAAAAGCTGAGACCAGGGATGGTATTTACTATCGAGCCAATGATTAATGAAGGAACTTGGGAAGTTGAAGTTCTCAGCGATAAGTGGACTGCGGTGACGCGCGATCGCAAACTTTCAGCGCAGTTTGAACATACTATTGCTGTTACTGAAGATGGTGTGGAAATCCTGACTTTGGCTGAAGGGTAATTGGTAATTGGTAATTGGTAATTGGTAATTGGTAATTGGCTGTTTAGTCATTACCATTGCCAATTGAATTTAAGTAAGCATTGAGCTTAGGGGATAATTCTTCGATGATTGGTTTGAGAATATTTACTTGTTCATTTGTTAAGAGATTTCGCCTATAAGCTAGTCGCATCCAATGAATTGTTTCATTCATGGAACCTCTAGCAATTTTCACAAATCTTTTATTATCTTGAAAGTTATAACGTCCTCTTCCCTCTGCAATATTGGCTCCAATACTATCTGCTGCACGTATAATCTGTTTGCCAATTGTATCTTTCGGAAAATTATCCCATCTTAAAACTATTTTCCAAATTTCATTACCTAACTTTTCCGATAATTTATAAACCTGTAAATCTTCAAAATCAGGCCGCCCCATATTATTTCTCCAATTACCAATGACCAATTCCACTACTTTATAGTGTTCCCTAAAAAATACCGAATCTTGCTTCAGTATTCCCCTAAAATTAATATCTTTTGCAGTAGGAGAAGGGAAAACGGTCAAATAGCAACGGTTCGCAGAAGATCCATCACAAATCCTCTTTACCAATTACCCATTACCAATTACCAATTACCAATTACCTATTACCGCCCCAACTTATTAGGAATACCTTCACAACCACCAGGAATTGTACTTCTAGATTGTTCGCCACACCAAGCGCAGCAATAATAACGTGCTGATTCAGTCATTCGCTGCACATCTGTGAAATCGGCATTTTCTACCACCGCGCCAGTATGTTCCCCAGTGTGATAATTTGGCGGTTCGGTGCGGCTGCGGGGTGATGCTTTTTCTACTGAACCGTAAAACAGACGTACTCCATTTAAATCGGCGTTGCGGAGTTTGGCATCATATAAAATAGTGCGGGAAAGGTTGGCTTTGACTAAATCACAACCGCTGAGGTCGGCGCGGACAAGATTAGCTTCGCTGAGGTCAGTCCAGCGTAAATCTGTACCAGCTAAGTCTGCGCCAGCTAGCATGACACCTAAATCGATGACGCGCACACCTTCGAGACGGTCTTCAGCATATCCACCAATACCGTTAAGAATAGCTCTCCCTAAACGCCGATCGCGTTTTAGGGGTGTGAGTAATTTGGAACGAGAAAGAAAGCGGAGAATTTTGGCTTTTCCGCTACCATCAACACTACTAAAAATCGCGGCTGTGCGTCCTTCTGCAATTGACCTTTCTTGCGGCCAATCTTCTAATAGTCCTTCTTCATCTAAGACTAAATCGGAAATGCCTTGAAAATATGAGTCGATGGTTTGCTGCTGAGTAATGATATTTTGCTGCACTGTCAGCAGGTTTTGCTGAATCGTCAAGTCTTTGGAAATGACGTATTGTCGCCAAGCTACGTAAACAGCAATGATGGCGATGAGAATTTGTCCTAAAGCGCCGAACCATTCCGCCAAAGTCCCCGACGCTTCCCAATTAATTTTGCGTCCCGTAGCTAATAAGCGATCGCCTAAACCCGAAAATCTCACAAAGCCAATGAGCGCTACAATTAGTCCGATAAACGCAATGAACAGCGTTCTATCTTGGGGTGTAAACCACTTGATGAGGAGATTTTGCACCCAAGGCCAGAGCATAGCTAGGGATAATATTAAGGTGATCAGCGTTCCGAAAGCACCAATAAACCAGTTATTCAGGATTAATCCTAGGATAGTAATTGCGATCGCTAATAAAGTAAGTACTAAGGCTCTGGTTTTGACAGAAAATTGATTGCTCTTAGCTGGCTGGAAAAAAGAACGAGCTTGTTTTAGTGCTGCGGTATTTTGTGGCGATTGCAAAGCGGAAATTGCAGCCAAAGCCTGTTGTGTCGCCAGTCCTTCTGGTGTCAGGTGATGCTCACCTGTACCACCATCAAAATCATCTGGTTGCAAATCATCTTCTGAGAAGGGTTCTGGGGTTGGGATGTCGGAAGAGTTGGAATCATTCGTCATTCTTTCTATTGTGCCCCACCATACTCAGTTCAGCGTGATATGCGTCTAGACAAATATTTTCTCGTTAGGGCTGTCAACGGTCAAGGGTCAAGAGTCAAAAGTCAAAAACTACACCCGTGAGTTGATCAACGAATATTATAGAATCGCGAACGAGGCTTTTTTGTTCGTCAACGAGGTTATTTTGCTCGTCAACGAGGTTATTTTGCTCGTCAGCGAGGCTTTTTTGCTCGTCAGCGAGGTTATTTTGCTCGTCAGCGAGGTTATTTTGCTCGTTAATGAGGCTATTTTGCTCGTCAGCGAGGTTATTTTGCTGGTCAACGAGGTTATTTTGCTCGTCAGCGAGGCTTTTTTGCTCGTTAACGAGGTTATTTTGCTCGTCAGCGAGGCTTTGAGCTTCATTAGACTTCTTGCACAAATACAAAACTTACCCTCATCCCCCAGCGCCTTCTCCCGAAATTGGGAGAAGGGGAGCCGATAAGTAGTTAAACAAAATTAATTACACAATGTCATTGCGAATGGAGCGGAGCGGAATGAAGCAATCGCAAGGGTTGAGATTGCTTCTCTTCGAGACGCTACGCGAACGCTGCGCTCGCAATGACTGTAATTAATTTTGCGTGGTTACTTATCAAAGTCCCTCTCCCATGCTTGGGAGAGGGATTTAGGGTGAGGGCAAAGATTCATGCAAGAGGTCTATTTTCAAGGTAAGGTGCGTTAGCCTACGGCGTAACGCACCGAAAATTATCATGTTACTTGAAGTTAAAACAATTACACACCCAACAATTCCATTGTCTACCTAGATCTGAAAGTTTGCGATAATATGGCGCTAAAATCAGCAACTCAGATTTATGACGCAGGATTTTGCATTATTAAAGCGGATATACAATGCTTTTGACCCATTTCGCCCCTTACCCGCAGGAGACCCGGCTTATGTTGATTGTACAGAAGTGCGGGGAGATGGGGACATATTAGTAGAAGTCGGCAGAGAGATTTTATATTCAGATAGAATGACCTCGCAACTGTATGCAGGTCATCGCGGTGCGGGGAAATCTACAGAGTTGCTGCGGTTACAAAAATATTTAGATGAGCAAGGTTGCTTTGTAGTTTATTTTCCCGCCGATGAACAAGATATTGATCCAGAAGATGCCCAATATACTGATATTTTGTTAGCTTGTACCCGCCATTTACTAGAAGCATTAAAGAATAACGCTGCTCGAGACATTTTGTTGAACTGGTTAAAAGAACGTTGGCAAGATTTAAGAGATTTAGCATTAACTGAAGTCTCTTTAGAAAGTTTAGAAACAGAAGTGCAAATCTCCCAATTTGCTAAAATAACAGCAAATTTGCGAGCAGAACCTAGCCTACGCCAAAAAATTCGTGAGCGAGTCAATCCACACACAATTACTTTGATTGCAGCTTTAAATGAGTTTATTCAAGATGCCAAAAAGCATTTACCTGCTGGATATTCTCAACTTGTATTAATTGCTGATAATTTAGATCGGATTGTACCCATACCTCAAGAAGATGGACGCAGCAATCACGACCAAATTTTTATTGACCGTAGCGAACAACTGCAAGCTTTAGACTGTCATTTGCTGTACACAATACCCATTTCTTTGCTGTATTCTAATCGCG
Organism: Nostoc carneum NIES-2107; assembly: GCA_002368155.1. Classification (GTDB taxonomy): domain Bacteria; phylum Cyanobacteriota; class Cyanobacteriia; order Cyanobacteriales; family Nostocaceae; genus Aulosira; species Aulosira carnea. The sequence continues at coordinate 4,603,383 of AP018180.1, read as the reverse complement.
CCGCAGACCTAGCAAATATTTATGGTAATACTCAAGTATTGCCCATGATTATGGTGCAAACACCTGAGAATAAACCATATCAACGGGGAATTAATAAAGTTACAGAAATTCTGCAAAAACGTCTGAGTTTAATCGAGCCAAGTTTATCTATTGTCGATATGTTTGAGCAGCGAGAAGCTTTAGAAACACTGTGCCTGATGAGTGGAGGTCATGTGCGAAATCTATTATTATTAATGAAGGAGGCGATTAAATACACTAACAGCCTACCCATTCCTACCAGAGCCTTACAGCGCTCATTTAGCGAGTTACGAAATACTTATCGAAATACTGTTTTCGCGAATGAATGGGAAGCACTGGCAAATGTATATCATTCTAAGGAAATAGAAAACGATCCATTGCATCGAGGTTTATTATTTAATCGCTGTATTTTAGAATATCGTTATTTGAATGGAGATGGAGAAAGTCAAGTTTGGTATGATATTCATCCTCTCATTAAAGGAATTAAAGAATTTCAAGATACATTTAATCGATTGTATCCGGCATAAAAATAAATACAGGTGAAATTAACAATACTTTCACCAAAATGCAACAACTTAGTACTTGCTGCAAGATACCCGACTTCTTCAAGAAGTCGGATATCTGACCTCTCGTAACCCTATAAGGCATTATAAAGCTAAGATTATGGCATTAGAACTGACGGATTGGGATCAGGATTTACCAACAGAAGAAGAGGAAGAATATCAAGCCTTAGTCCGTACTCTTAATTTTACAGAAGGTTTTGGCTTATTATTTGTCCGTTGCTCTCCGGCTGAAGGTGAGGAGTTAATTACTAAAGTAAAAAAAGATATTTTACATAAAAATATTGAAGTTTTACGACTTGATAAAGCTGTCGATAATTTATATAAAATAATTGATAATTTAGATAATAAAGAAGGAATAAATATTCTGTTGATTACAGGACTAGAGCATTCATTTTATGAATATGAAGAATGCAAAAGCTTAATGGGTTGGAATAGTAAAGATATTTATTCATATAGTTGGAAAGGTGTACCACCTGTTTTAATTAACCTCAATCAACAAAGAGAACGATTTAAAGATAACTTTAATATCTGTTTTGTGTTCTTGCTACCTATATTTGCAATTAAATATTTTATCCAACGTGCGCCTGATTTTTTTGACTGGCGTTCTGGGTTGTTTGAATTTCCTATAGATTCAGAAACTTTGGAAAAACAGTCATCACTTATAACGCAGGATGGAGATAATGAAAAATATCTTACCCTAACACCAGAAGAAAGAACTCAACAAATCATAGCAATTCAGGAACTAATAGCAGAAGACCATCAAACACCTGACCGTCAATATGATTTATTGATTAAATTGGGGAAATTACATTCTGCTGGACAGGATTATAAAGAAGCGATCACATCCTATGACAAAGCACTGGAAATAAAACCTGATGGTCACAAAGCTTGGAAAAATAGGGGAAATGCACTACGGCATTTAGGACGTTATGAAGAAGCGATTGCGTCCTTTGATAAGGCACTGGAATTTCAATCTAATTATCACGATGCTTGGTATAATCGGGGCAATACGCTAGGACATTGGGGACGCTATGAGGATGCGATTGCTTCCTTCGATAAAGCGCTAGAACTTCAACCTAATTTCCCAAACACTTGGTTATTACGGGGGGTTGCACTAAGTAATTTAGAACGCGATCAGGAAGCGATTATCTCATATGATAAGGCACTAGAATTGAAACCTGATTTCTATGATGCTTGGTATTATCGCGGGAATGCACTCAGAAATTTAGGATGCAATGAAGAAGCAATTTTATCTTACGAAAAGGCACTGGAATTTCAACCTGATAAGCAAAAAGCTTGGTACAAGCGGGGGTCTGTGCTACGTGATTTAGAACGCTATGAAGAAGCAATTTTATCTTACGAAAAGGCGCTGGAATTTCAACCTGATTACTACTGGGCTTGGTATAACCGAGGGTATGCACTACGTAATTTAGGACGCTATGCAGAAGCAATTACCGCTTATGATAAAGCATTGGAATGTAAACCTGATAAGCAAAAAGCTTGGTTTAGTCGAGGGTCTGTGCTACATGATTTAGAACGTTATGAAGAAGCGATCGCATCCTATGACAAAGCCTTGGAAATTGAACCTGATGATCACCAAGCTTGGTACAACCGGGGGATTGCGCTAGATGATTTAGGACGGAATGAGGAAGCGATCGCATCCTACGATAAAGCCTTGGAAATTAAACCTGATTACCACGAAGCCTGGAACAACCGAGGGATTGCGCTAGATGATTTAGGATGCAATGAAGAAGCGATCGCATCTTACGATAAAGCCTTGGAAATTAAACCTGATTACCACGATGCTTGGAACAACCGAGGGAATGCTCTAGGGAATTTAGGACGCTATGAAGAAGCGATCACTAACTACGATAAAGCCTTGGAAATTAAACCTGATTACCACGATGCTTGGGGAAACCAGGGCTATGCTTTTTATAATTTAGGTTACTATGAAAAAGCTATAATTAGCTTTGACAAATTACTGGATATCAAACCTAATGATTATCAAATATGGAATAACCGTGGATATCTACTATTGAAGAAAGATTCTTATGAAGGTATTACTGTTGTTTATGAAAAAGCGTTAGAAATTGGGTATAACCTTTACAATCTCTGTAAAAAGCAAGTCTTGAGTATAAATGACTTAGAGCGTTATGAAGAAGCTCTTAGTAATTTCGACCAAGCGTTAGAACTTAAACCGGACTTTAGATTAGTATGGGCAAACAGAGGTTTTGCGCTGTATTACTTATCTCGCTACGAAGAAGCGCTTGCAAGTTGCAATAAAGCTCTTGAGTTAATGCCTGATGATTATGTAACTTGGGCTAATAAAGGCTTTATTTTGATGAAAATGAATTGCTATCAAGAAGCTATTACCAGTTTCGACAGAGTACTAGATATTGAACCTAATAAACATAATGTTTACTACAGTAAAGCTTGCTGTTATGTACTTCAAGGTAATATTGAGCAGGCATTAGAAAATCTGCAACAAGCAATTAATCTCAGTCCTCACCAAATTCGAGAAATGGCAAAAACTGACTCTGATTTTGATAGCATTCGTGATGATGAGCGCTTTCAAGCATTGATTCAAGGATAGCTAATGAGCCATATTAAAGCTAAATGTATTACTAAAACACCAGGCATTTGTGGTGGAGAAGCTTGTATTGCTGGTACTCGGATTGCGGTTTGGCTATTAGTTGAAGCACACCGTCTGGGACTTACTGAAGTTCAAATTTTGCAAGATTATCCCCATATAAGCGCAGCAGATTTAGTTAATGCTTGGAGCTATGCAGATGCTTATCCTGAAGAAATTGAAGCAGCCATTATTGCTAATGAGATTGCTTAAATCATGGTGCGTTTATACGCTGATGATTAAAGAAAACAAAAAGGCAAGCTCTATTGTAAACAAATCGCCCTGCGCTTAATTGTGCAGGGCGATGATTTTAGATTAATTGTAAATCCCGACAAAATTATTTGCTGTTACCGTTACCGTTGCCATTAGCATGACCATTGGTATTGCTTTGCAGTACGCGTTCAGCGAGTTTTTCCGGTACTTCTTGCAAATGGTCATATTCCCAGTGGAAGGAACCAACGCCGAGAGTGAGCGATCGCAGTTCTACAATAAAGTCATGCATCTCTGCTTGGGGCAAGTATGCTGAGATATTATCCCAACCTTGCCAATCGTTTCTGCCTTCGTAACCTAAGATTTGCCCCCGTTTACCACTGAGTAGTTGCAGGGCTTTGGAGGTAAATTCGCTAGGTGTGGTTACTTGCACTTTCAAAATCGGTTCTAGGAGGGTAGGTTGGGCTTGGGGTACTCCTGTTTGCATTGCCAACCTAGCAGCTTGTTTAAAAGCTTGTTCGGAACTATCAACGTTGTGGTAGGAACCATTGGTTAGAGTTACCGCCACATCCACAACTGGGAAGCCCAAAGGCCCATGTGCTAGAAATTCCCGCACGCCCATTTCTACGCCCGGAATATACTGTCTGGGAACGACACCGCCCACAATGGTTTCCCGGAAGTTAAAGCCTTCACCACGGGGTAGGGGCTGAATATCGAGGAACACATCACCAAATTGCCCATGTCCACCGCTTTGGTGTTTATAGCGCCCATGAACGGCTGCTACAGGTTTGCGGATGGTTTCTTTGTAAGGCACTTGGGGCATATGGGTAGTCATTGGCAGGTTATATTTCCGCCGCAGTCTATCTAAGGCGACTTGCAAATGAATTTCGCCTTGTCCCCACAGAATTACTTCATGGGTATCGCCATGTTGTTCCCAATTAAGAGAAGGATCTTCTTCTAATAGTTTGGTGATGGCGCTGCTGAGTTTTACTTCATCGTTGCGCTTTTCGGGAGTAATCGCCAGGGCGTAAACGGGTTCTAACTGTTCAGCTTGAGGTAAATCTGCTTTTAACTGTGCATCTGGAGACAGGATATCTCCGGTTTTGATGCCTTCTAAACGGCTCACAGCCACAATATCGCCAGCTAAAACTTCGTTAACTGACTGCTGTTGTTGTCCCATTAAGCGATAAAGACCACCAGCACGCACGCCATTGAGAACAATGCCATCGGTTAATTTGCCTTGCCAAACACGGACTAGGGAGAGTTTGCCACCTTGGGGAGTGTAGAAAGTTTTTAATACTTGGGCAATTGGGCTATTGCTGGCTTTAGTTAAGCGACGTTCGGCTGTAGTTTCTGGTTCTGGTGCTTCCCGAACCAAAGCTTCTAATAAAGGTCTCACACCATAATCTTGTTCTGCCACACCAAAGAAAACGGGGACTACTAAATCTGCCCCTAATTCCATTTTTAAATCCTTGAGGATTTCTTCTTGGGGTGGTTCAATATCTTCTAAAAGTTCTTCCAATAAGTGATCGTCAAAATTCGCTAAAGCTTCGAGCATTTCTGCCCGTGCAGTATGTTCTTCTTCTTTTAAGTTGTCGGGGAAGGGAATTAAGTCAGCTGGTGCGCCTGGATGATATTGATATGCTTGTTCACTCACCATATCAATAAAGCCTGTGAGCTGTTCCCCTTGCATGATGGGATATTGATGCGCGACTAGGGGACGGCTGGAAACGGCTTTGAGGGCGTGTAATGTTTCGAGAACATGAATATTTGCCCTGTCCATTTTATTAACAAAGACGATGTGGGGAATTTCCCAATCGTCTAGGAATTTAAATAGAGGAGCAAGGGTGAGGACGCGATCGCGGATGGGTTCGCAAACTACAATTGCCGCATCGACTCCCATTAAGGCATTATAAGTTTCTTGGGCAAATTCAACACTTCCGGGACAGTCCAGAAAGTTAAAGCGCAAGTCGTTATATTCAGTGCTAGCAGCGCTGATTTCTACACTCATGTGGCGATCGCGCGATTCGTTCGCACTATCTCCAACTGTGTTACCATCCTTGACACTGCCTTTACGGGAAATAGCCCCTGTGACAAATAACAAACTTTCTAATAAGGTTGTTTTTCCACTTAAATAAGGGCCGACAATTGCAACATTCCGCGAACCCGATTTTACTTTTTCGTTCATAAAACCTCCCTTGCGGTAAGTCACTACTAACCGCATTATCCTGTGTATTCAGGCATAGAAAATGTTTCTCTTTAAGTACGCAACTGGTACAGCTATCTTGTGGTTTAAGAGTCAAGAGTCAAGAGTCAAAGGTCAAGGGTCAAAAATTCATGTTTTTTGGACTTTTGAATGTTGACTTTTGACAGCCTCAACAAAAAAGATGTGACACTTGCGTAAATCCCTAAGTGAGAATCATCTCCTCTTTAATCAGTTATTATCCTCCCTTTAATCATTGCAACGAAAAATTGTAGCCTGTTGTAAGATTTAGCTAAAGAAAAGTTAATTAAATCAAACTTTAATACCAAGAGTTGAACTTTTGTAAAATCAATCCCTATCAGAAGAATCTTTGTAAAGAAAAATCAACTAAAGGCGGAATTATTCAGGATAAAGGATGAAAGATGAAACTAACAGACACAGCAGTTGTCATCAGTGGTGTAGACAAAATCAAGAAAAGTTAATCTATAAAATGTTTTGCTATTTTAGGAAATACCAAAAAATCAATAATTCAGCAAGTAGGGGCATGATATCCACAGAATTTCGCGCAAATAGACCGTTGGTTACTGCCTTATACCAATTGTTTATGAGGCTGCATAGAATTCGATCCCCCCTAGCCCCCCTTGAAAAAGGGGGGGAAGCGGAAAAATCTCTCAAAGTCCCCCTTTTTAAGGGGGATTTAGGGGGATCTAAATATTTGCAACTTCACATTAAATTGGTATTACCTCTAAAATTATTTAAATATTGTTTTAATGGTAAATCTCTGCAATCGTTCTATAATTTCCGCCTAAGTATATTAATAACTTTAACTTTGCTCTGGGGTAGTTCTATCTATCTTTCCACTAGTTTCGCCATCACCCCACCGGATTTATTAGCACAAACTACTAGCCAAGGAGCAGTAGACTTATTAAATCAAGGCTTACAGGCAATTCAAGCTGGGAGAGTGCAAGATGCGATCGCTTCCTTTAAAAAAGCTGTCCTGCTAGATCCCAAATTAGCCCCTGCCCACTACAATTTAGGGCTAGCATTACGGCAGACTGGACAATTACAACCTGCAGCAGATGCATTTTATCAAGCAACGCAAGCAGATCCCAAATTTGCGCCCGCTTTTGCCAATTTAGGCGGAGCCTTATTAGAAGGGAATAATTTGCAGTTAGCAAATGATTACTTACAACGCGCAGTAGAACTCGATTCTAAACTTGGTTTTGCTCACTATAACTTAGGATTGCTGCGAGAACAGCAACGAGATTGGGAAAGAGCGATCGCAGCTTTTAGAAAAGCGATGCAATATAGCCAAAATGCCCCAGAGCCAGCCTACCATTTAGGATTAGTTTATCTGCAACAAGGCAAAGTTGATCAAGCCAGAGAAGCCTTTCGCCAAGCATTGAGAGTTAATCCCCAATATGCGGAAGCACATTACAATTTAGGTTCAATTTGGTTTCAACAAAGTAAATGGCAAGAAGCCTTAGAAGCCTTCAGAAAAGCAGCCACAGCTAACTCAAATTATGCTAACGCATATTATGGAGCGGGCTTAGCATTTATGCAATTAAGACAATATGCACAAGCCGCCCAAGTATTTCAATATGCCAGAGATTTATATAACGCTCAAGGCAATCCTCAATGGGGAAAAAATGCCCAGCAATTGTTACAACAGGCACAGAATTTTCATTACCAACCTCGCTAAGGTGCGAAGGATAGATAGTAAGCAACAATAGAATTATCGGATGAACTAGAACACCGATTGCTTAATTAAAAATAAAGAATTCTGCGAGGATAGGCACTTTTAAGGTGATACGCAACTAGCTCAAATATTCTGTGGTCAGGGCTGTCAAGAGTCAAGAGTCAAGGGTCAAAAGCAGCTTGGACTTTTGACCCTTGACTTTTGACTACCTGAGCGCGAAATATACAATTTAAATGTGTAAAAGCTTAGTTATTGCGTTTTCAGCCTAATGATAACTGGTGTCTACACTACAAGTTAGCGAATAATGAATCGATATTCTAGTTGGTAATTCTCAATCTGTCACCATTGTCATGGTATGCATATGCAAAAGCGCGTTAAAAGCCGATTTCTATTTTGCGATCGCTGGTTTGATCGCCATGCCATTGTTCGCAACATGGAGGCTTTTCAAGATTTAATTGTTATAGTTTTATGTTTAGGTTTATTTGCTGTCATGTTGTTGCAATTGTGGGGGATATTGATTGCAATTACACATCAACTTGACTACAAAATAGTGACAGCAAAAATACTATTTATCCTGATTTTGGTAGAATTATTTCGGCTGCTCATGGTTTATTTACAAGAGCATAGTATTGCTGTTGGTGTCGCAGTCGAAGTCACAATTGTATCAGTCCTGCGAGAAGTAGTTGTTCACGGTGCCTTAGAAATTTCTTCAATTCAAACAGCAGCAATTTGCGGCTTATTATTCATTTTGGGTGCGTTATTAATAGTGTGTGCAAAAACACCACACATGGATTGCATGAGCGCTAACACAAAATTTTGCCCTATTGTCTATCAAGGAAGTAGAGAAAAGCAAAATCTAGAATTTCAATACTCACGCCGCTGTGATGAAAATCAGCCTTTGGTATAGGGGTTTGGCGTTTGTCATTTGTCATTTGTCATTTGTCATTTGGTAATTGGTAATTGGTAATTGGTAATAAGAATTTCCCCCCTGCTTCCTTTGCTCCCCAGTCCCCAATCCCCAGTCCCCAGTCCCCAATCCCCAGTCCCC
>AP018180.1:2934898-3163266 GCA_002368155.1 Nostoc carneum NIES-2107 | reverse complement strand
TGACACTGGACTGATGCCCTTTGAATTCTTGCAACAGTTGCCCTTGCAGGTTCCACAACCGTGCTGTATTGTCAGAAGATGCGGTGGCGATAGTTTTGCCGTCCGGGCTGAAACTCACACTTAAGACACTGGACTGATGCCCTTTGAATTCTTGCAACAGTTGCCCTTGCAGGTTCCACAACCGCGCTGTTTTGTCATCTGATGCGGTGGCGATGGTTTTGCCGTCCGGGCTGAAACTCACACCCCTGACACTGGACTGATGCCCTGGAAACTGGTTGCGTTCTTTAATATTGCTCAGAATAGTATGCAAAGCATAAATCGGGCTAAAAGCTGGGTATTTTTCTAGCGGGCGACCATCTTTTACAATATTTTTCAACTCCTTACCACTGTGCATTGCCGACATCAGCGATTCTAACTCGGTATACTCAAATTGTCTTAAGGCATTAACTCCCGCCCGTTCTAAGTTTGTTCCTTGCAATGCTTCTTTTTGTGCTGCTTCTGCGACAATTTTTGCGCTTTGTGCTTGTGTCAGGCTTGCTTGTGCTTGCTTTAAAGTTTCATCAGCCTGTCTAGCTTTGAATTCTGCGTCTTTTTGTTGTCTTTCTGCCAGTTTTACTTGTTCTTCCGCAGCTTTTACATTTCGATTGGCCTTTTTAATTCTCTCTTCTGCTTGGACGTTTCTCTCTTGTAATGTTGCTGCTTCTTGGTTTACATTATCTAAATCTGATTGAGCTTTTAACAAGTTTTGCTTTGCCTGTTGCGTTGCCTGTTCTGCTAATTTTGATTTAGCTTCTGCTGCTTGTTGAGTGTTCAGCGCCTGTTCATAGTTTTTCTGTAAATCTTTTTGCCTATTTTCTAAATCTTGCGCTTTTTTTTGGTTTTCTGTTAATTGTTGTTCTGTCTGTTGCTTTTGTTGGTTAACCTGCTTTAAATCGGTCTTCGCTGCTAGCATTTCTGCAACAGAATCTTGCTTTTCTCTGTTAGCAATATTTGCCTCGCTAATTTTATTAATTGCATACAAAGCAGATAAACCCGCCGCTAATAATAAAACTATTGCCAAACCAGAACTCAAAGCTAATCTATTCCGCCCTTGCTTAATTTTCTGTTCCGCTTCTCTGTTAGCATCAGCTAATATTTTCTTAGCTGCTTGTTCCCGTTGTAAATTCTCTTCTGCTTGCAAACGTTGCTCACGTTCCCTCGCCAATTCTTCTAATAATTCATTCCCCTGCTGGCGGCGAATCAAATCAACTAAATAATCATGCACCAATTGATAACGTTCCGCCGGAGATTCTTGTACAAGCAATACCAAACCAGATTTAACAAAAATCTCCAACACCAAATCTAACTCCTCATCTGATGCTGGTAAATTTGCAGCTAACTCATCCTTAGTTTTTAACGGTCTTGTGCCATTTTCATCAGTTAATAAATATAAAACTAATCTCGCGGCACTTTCATTAACAGCACCACAATCTTTAATTACTTCTTCTAAAAATCGCTCAACTAATTTCTCTTTCGTCCCCGCCTGACGATACCTTTCTAAACTCGTAATTTTCTCAGTTTGCAATTGCGCCCCCACAATTTGCAACTCAATCGGGCGTACCTCCCCAATCTCCCCCGCCAAATCTTTCACCAATTCATCAATCAAATTCGGCTCTAAATAAAAATGTGTCCTCTCCGTCAAACTTTGAATGACATTTTTCGCATCATCAATTGAAAAATTACCCAAATAATAACGAATATTTTTATCCAGAATATTATTATTAATAACTGTTAAATCAAATAACCTATCTAATTCTAATAAATAATGTAAATAATCTTCCCGCAAAGACAAAATCACTTTTACAAAAGGTATATTTAAGCAATCTCGCAGAAAATCATAAAACGGTCGCCTTTTACCTTGGTCTTGATAAACAAAGAAAAACTCTTCAAACTGGTCAAATATTAAAACCGTTAATAAATTCCGTCCTTCATTATGCCGCAACTGCGCTAATATCTCAGCCGCAGAATTTAGAGATATTCCCCCCAACCTCTCAACATTTTCTCCTAAACTCCTGCCTAACATCCCCACCCAATCTGTATAACTTCGCAACAAAATTGGTAAAACATCTCGCTCACCAATTGGTTTTTCTTGCAAAGCTGGGATTAATCCCCCTTGTAAAATTGAACTTTTCCCCACCCCCGACTGTCCATGAATTACAGTCAATTTATGTTCATTTCTGCTAACTCTTTCCCGTAACCGCCGCACATCTTGCACTCGGCTAGAAACTGCAATTTCTTGAGCAATGGTTTCCGTATTTTCTGCTGGTATTTGTGCTGGGTTAATTGCCTGTCGCTGCGGGTTAAGATAAGATGCACCCACAAAAGCCCGAAACCCATATTGCTGTTCAATTTGTAATCGTTCTTGCTTAAGATGAAAAGCATCTAAATATCTAGCTTGCTCAAAATAGAGTAAGCGCAATTTCTCTAAAATAGATATATATAATTGCGGATTATACTGCGGCTGAGTTTCCGTTTTTGCTAACTCCAAACTATCAATTGCACCTGCAATATCACCTAAACCCTGTTGCGAACCAGCCAATATAAACCGATATAACCCCGCCTCCTTGTAAAATTCGGGGAAAGGGGAAGGGGTAAGGGGGAAAGGTTTTGTATTTTCCCCTTCCCCTTTAACCTTTTCCCTTTCTCCATCTCCTGCTAACAGCGCTTTTGCCAGATTTATATTGACAAAGGCTGGAAATTGCTCCCCATTCCTCGCCATGACATTTAATATCTCTGCCAAGCTAGCTAACACATCCAGCGCTTGTTGTGCAAAATGCTGCGCCTCATCCCAACGCGATTTTTGTAACGCCACCTCAGCCAAAAAGCCATAATCTTGAGCTATTTGTAACGGCGTACCATTATTTTCATGCAATCTTAAAGCTTGTTCCGCCAGTCCTTGTAAATCACTCCAAGCTTGCAAACTACGCAGCACTTCACCTAATTTACTAATATATTCAGCAATTAAATCTGGCTTTTGTGCTTCTTCAAAAATCTCAATCCCTTGCTGAAAATAATTCCTCGCTTCTTGCCAATATCCTTGATTATCTACCTGCTGAATATTCGCCAGACGTTGATAAGCTAAAGCAATATGAGCTAATAATATCCCATAGCGTTCTAAATTATTACTGCCTCGCCAAAAACCCAAACTTTCTTGATAGTGTGATAAAGCCCCATCTATCCGATCATGTAAATAATCATCATACCCCAACACAAATTCCACACTAGCCATAATAGCCGCATCTAAAACTTGCCCCCGGCTTTGCAAATCTTGACGCGCCGTTATTAATTCCCTACAAATTTGGGAACTGGGTTTAACATCACCTGCAAATATTTCATCAGTCTTTTTTTGCAGAAACTCTATTAAATTACGCGTACTATTATTAAAATTAATCGTCGTCGCCCAATTATCCAAATCTGCTGCCAAGCGAATCATCTTTTGCAGCACTTGGTCATTAATCCACAATAAAATCGGAAACGGAAAATTCTTTCTAAACTCCTCCCGCACCTGATTAGCCGCAGTCAGTACCGTATCAATATCCTTAACCAACTCCAAACCAAAAATCATCAATGCTGGTGGCTGTTCATCACCCAACTCCGCCTTAATAGCACTGTAAAGCGTTTTCACCGATGCAGGTAAAGTGATTTCCTTAATTTCCACCGTCGATAATTCATGGATACGTTGCACCATCTGCTGACGCAAAGCCCCATAATTACAGCGCAATAATATCAGCGAAAATTCACCTTGAGAAAGCCTAATTGCTCTTACCAGAGTTTGCAACGAACTTTCATTATCAGCACCTAAATTTTCTGCTTCTTCATGAGTCACTTTGCCGTGCCCCAAATTCCAAATTTCAACAATGAAAATAAAATAATTGTAGGGTGTGTTAGGCGCACATGGCGAGATAATTTGTCATCAAAACGATAATTTCAGCGCCTAATACCGATTGTTTATGAAGCTGCATAGAATTCGATCCCCCCTAGCCCCCCTTGAAAAAGGGGGGAACCGGAAAAATCTATCAAATCCCCCCTTAATAAGGTAGTAAAACTTCTCAAAGTCCCCCTTTTTAAGGGGGATTTAGGGGGATCTAGATATTTGCAACTTCACATTAAATGGTTATAACGCACCGCCAATATATCGGGTTAGCGGTGCATAATCCTGCGGTATAAAACAACAATTCACGTTCTTGGGTGGGGTTGGTGGTGCGTTAGCCTGCGGCGTAACACACCCTACGAAATGCAATTACGAATTACGAATTACGAATTAATTCCTTATTCCCAATCATGAAATTCATCGTTGGTATTTCGCAATAGAGAACTAATTTGAGCGCGGCGAGTTTCAAAGTTAGCAGCAATAGAAATTAGCACAATTCCCACCAATAAGCCGACAACCCACTTTAAAAACGGATAACGCAAACTGAAAATTACTAATTGGTAAATACTAGTAATTAAAAACCCGGCTGTACCAACATAGAGAAATGCACGTATCCGCAAACCTAAGCCAGCGAAAATAGTAATTAGGCTGAAGATTCCTGGTATTAAGGCGGTATCTTGATTAAAGATAATTGCCCAACCACAAATTAATCCACTTCCTAACATTCTTAAACTGTGTCGCGCATCTTTATATTCTGTTCGCCGGAATAGAGGATCTATTTGAGCAATATACAGTATTGATAATCCAATAACTGTGACATACCACAAAGCATCATTTAAATGTAAGTCAGCAAACCAGCGAAATAATGCCCAATCTATTAACACTACGCTGATATATGTAAACCGAATGTTGCTGCCAACTACAGCTAGGAAAATATAAAAACCAGCTGTAATAACTAAAGTAATGGGGTAAACATTTAAGTAGGTTTCCGCTAAAATTACCAAAGGTATAATGTAGGCCGCCCGTTGCCAAGGTCTTTTAGACCATCCCCAATTCTCCCAAGGTAATATATACAGGAAGTAGGCAATTACGCAAGCGATCGCACCTTTCCAAGGTACTAATGGCCCTGCTAACAATTGTCCAATTGCGGTTTCACGCCAATAAATTCTCAGGGCGGCTACTTCTAATAATCCCAGGTAAACCCACATCTCAGCTATGGTGATGTCACCCAGAATCCGCCGCGTAGCAGATATTTGCCGTCCTTCAAAAATGGCATACTGAATCAAGACAATGCCTGTGCCTAATCCTACCAGGCGATTGACGGCGATAGGCGCACCAATGGCTGCAATTAATAAACAACTGCTCCAAACCCAGTGTAAATGAGCAATAATTTTAATTTGTGGGCGCGTCAGGTGTAAGTAATCTCCTAACCAAGGCGATAAAAGATGATACGCGTACATGAGACTAGTACCCAGCGCCGCCATCGCAATTAAGCCATCACCATAACCGCCGCCTTTCGCCAGTGACATTTGATAAAACAGTAGTTCGTAGGCGGAAATGGAAACACCGATAATTCCCAAATACAGCAAGGGTTTGAAGTCTTCGCTGCGTCGCCCGACACCAATGACAATTAAAGCGACACCGAGAGAACACAAGCCTGTCCAATCTTCAAAGGTATCTAAGCGTAAAAGTACACTTAAAGCAGCGTACATCAAGGGCAAAATATGCAAGCTAACTTGGAGATTTTCACCTTGATAGCGTCGTCGCCACCATTCCCCTAACAATTGGGTGATTAAACCTAAGGCGATATTTGCGATCGCCATATTAATAATAGAACGTCCCCAAAAGCCGAGTAATTCCGCAATCAACAATTCTACACACCAACCAATTCCATAGAATCCCCAGTTTGTCGGTTCCCGCCAACTGCGATAGGTAATAGCTCCCAAGGTGATAGTAATAGCTGCTAAATAGAAAACTCCAGGGGTATTAATTCGCTGATAAACACTCAGGGAATGTACGGTGAGTAAAAATAATTCTAAAACAGAAAATGCGATCGCCCATTTATCTCCAGCATTCGCATACATGATTGCTAAGGGCTGATTTTGGCGAAGTAAAACAGTCCGCCCTAACCACAAACCTAAAATTGCGATCGCACCGACAAAAAACCAACCTGCAAGGCTGAGATGTGGTACTCCTGGTATACCTTCCCACAACAGCACACCGATAAAACTCAGCCCAAAGCCGAGATTTATCCCAGCGGAGATTTCATATTGCAGATAGCGGGTATTCGCCAACATCAAAACCGCAGCCACAGCCAAACCAACTAAGCGCGTTCCAGGTAGTTGTAAAGTGAGTAACTGAGCAATTCCTAAACCCAAAATACTCAAGCCACTACTAATTCTGCGGCGTGTTCCCGTGGTGCGGCTAGCAATTCCTGTGAGAGTTAACGGTGTAACTAGCCAAATAACTCCCCAATGGTGATAACTTTGAACTACACCAAACCAAGATGATTCTGCATTTGCCCAAAATAAAACATAACTGGCAAACGCTAGAGCTAATCCAATATGCCATGCACTCTGTCGCCACAATCCTTCACCGAGGCTAAATCCCCATTCTGCCACCATCACAACTAATAAAATAGTTGCCCAAACTTCTCTACCCAAAGTTGGTAACAGCCAATCAATGATTGAGCAAAGTGTAAACACTCCCATGACATGAGTCATGTAAATCAAGGAAGAAAAAGCCCTGATTTCTGACTCTCGCTGTAAACGTTGCTTGGTAACAAAACCCAGCGTCATCGTAGAGAATAGCAAATTGAGCGATCGCAATACCGGATTAAATAAAGTCAGCGTTGTTAAACCAGTCCCGAAAATCAAAGTCAGTGCATCGCCAAATTGTGCCAATTCCCGCTTTTGGCGACGATAAAAACCTTCCGTCAGCGCCACCATCAACAGCAGGTAGGGAAAGTAAACCACACCCAGCAACGCCCAAGGTTCATTTTGAGAATTAGTGAGTTGCGTACCAAATGCGATCGCTGATTGTTGTACACTCGCAGGTAATAATCGCCAACCCAGCCAAATCGTCTGTAAGCCAATAATAAAAACTGCAGCTAAGTCACCCTGTAAGCTATATCTCTGCAATCTGCTACCGACAAACTGCAAACCCAAGCCACTCACAGCTATTGCTTGCCAAGGATAATTAATCACCGCCACTAACCAACCCAGTAATAGTAGCACGCTGCCGAGTTGTTGCCAGATGAGGTGGGGTTGGGGATTGGGGATTGGGGATTGGGGATTGGGGACTGGGGATTGGGGACTGGGGATTGGGGAATTACCTATTTCTCCTTGTCCCCCTGCCCCCTGCCCCCTGCCTCCTGCCTCCTGCCTCCTGCCCCCTGCCTCTCTCATGGCTAGCCAAGTCATCAACCAGCCGCAAATACCTATAGCTAAACCGAGTTTGGTGACATCTACCTGGACAATAAAAATTGCCCGCATTAATAGCATTAATAGGGCATAAACAATTACAGCAGCAGGTAAATTAATACCGAAGCTGATGCGGCTATGGCTTTCATCTGGCGGTGTTTCTGAAGATTGAGGCTGTCGGTGAAGATTGTAATAAACAGTAATTATAGTTGTTCCTACCATTGCTGCATATACAGCAATTAAGGGAAAGCCGGGGATTTTCCAGCCCCAATGTAAGAACGATAATCCAAGAATATTGAGCAGTAATAATTTATCGGTACGTAAATTAGTAAAAAATAGGCGATTATTGCAAAGTAAAACAGTAATGAATGTTAACGTAGGTGCTGCGATCGCAACTGTAATCCAGTCCAAAGGATTGTGCCACAATTTGAAGCTGTCCATTGCCCAAAAATTCACCGGCACTAATAACAGCGTCACCAGCAGCAATGTTTGTGCAGTCAATCTCAGATTATTTTGCTTCGCCGCCCAAAAGCTGAAACCCCAAAAGCTTAAGGTATAAGCGAATAAAACCCCATACTGTCCAGAAGCGGGAAACCTTTCCCACTGGCTTGCAGCTAATACCCCAGAGGATACCACCACCAGAAACACCCCTAAAAACAGCAGCCAGCGTACACTCAATTCTTCCCCTAGGGACTGTAACATTGTGGTTACAAAGTTAGGTTTAGCTGACTTCGGTTCTGGTTGTGTGCGACTGCTAGATTTTACAGATGCAGTCTGTAACATATCTACAGGTAACTGTTGCACGGGATCGGAAATTGCTACAGCCGCTTGCGGTTGCAACACCACCGGACAAACCAAATTCTCTTCGCAAATCTGCCTCACTTTGGCATGAGATATCAAACCCAAGCGCAACCATATATCTAGCCCTTCTAATAGCTGAGGATGGGAAGATGGCAGCCTGACTTCAAATTTAATCGGGCGATCGGGTAACATAAGTCGCAGCCGTATCAGTATATACTTAAATATTCGATAGATGAAAGTATAATTATGCGCTAACTGTGACACTTATTCAGCCGACATAATCTTATACCAAATGTAAGGGCATGGGGGATGGGGCATGGGGCATAGTAAAGAGTTACCTTGTCCCGCCAGAAGCCCAAAATCGGTGGACGCACCACAACCCAAGGATCTGAGGTTCCCGCCGATTTCCTGTGACGGTAAGCGTATTTTCCAACTCAAAAAGTAGGTTGGGTTAAGCGCAGTGCAACCCAACAACACAACGCAAATGTTGGCTTTAGTTCTTCAACCCTTCAATTGCAGCAAAAAACCTGGATGAGTGTAATACCTCTAGTCGCAAAGAACCTGATATATGTATACTACAGTTAATCTATCGAATAACAGTAATATATTTCATGATGGCTCTCTCACAAATTGTTACTACTCAACCAAGTAAAAATACTAAGCAGATTTTTACTCGCAGGTCATTTTTACCAGAACATCCAGGGGTTTTGTGGAAAATTGAAACAGGCTTTGTTCGCACTTTTACCTATTTAGAAGATGGTACTACAGTTGCTTTAGGATTGTGGGGGCCAGGGGATATAGTAGGGAAAAGTTTATCTAAGTTAGACCCCTATCAAATGGAGTGTCTCACTAAAGTAGAAGCAAAAATTTTACTGTTAGAAGAATGGCATCAACCTACAGATATTTTATTAGCTCACATTCAACAAGCGGAAGAGTTGATGGTGATTCGTAGCTATAAAAAAGTAGATACGATGCTGATTAAATTATTAGCATGGTTATCTAGAAGGTTCGGCTCAGAAGTTGAAAAAGGACGTTTAATTGATATGCGTCTTACTCACGAAGACCTCGCAGAAATATTAGGTTCAACTCGTGTCACCATCACCCGCGTTTTAGGACAATTTGAGCAAGAAGGATTAATTAATCGTCTATCTTTGCATCGTATTGTATTGAAGCAAGAAGACATTTGGTATTATGAAATATAGTTGTTTGGTAATGGGTAATTGGTAATTGCTAATGGGAATATTTCTCTTAGTCCCCTAGTCCCCAATCCCCAGTCCCCAATCCCCAGTCCCCAGCCCCTAACCTTAATAACTCCAACTATCCCCATCTACATTGGGCTTACCGACAATTTTTAGATTTAGAGATTCGAGGTAATTTAAACCGCTAGAAATTTGTGACAAGGTTCCGCGAATTTCTAAATCAAAGCGTCCTTCCCCTCCTGTTGTGCTCCCTAGAAAGGCGCTAATGATGTTTACAACTAAACCATGATGAGAAATTAAACGAGAAATTACTGGTTCTTCAAGATAGGAATTAGGAATATATATGCACACACGAACTTTAGTAATCAGGCTTTTTTCAGAGAAAGATGGAACCGAAGTAAATCTGGATGCTGTTTTAACTTGAATTTGATGGAATGTGGTCATAGGATACTAAATTAGTAAATTAAAAAACTATTTGTTCTAAAGTTGTATGCTGCACTGTACCAGACCAATCAGGCCAAATTGGTAGTCCCAGTTTTTTTAAATAACGCAGGCTAGAATGGATTTGTTTTGTTTCCCCCCACAAATCCAAATCAAACCATCCGTCATCCTCTACAGCAGGATTGAGAAAAGCATTGGTGATATTAACTGTTAATCCAAAACGAGATACTAGCTGAGAAATTATCGGTTTTTTGTAATAGCTTTTTAAAATACACAACTGGATGTGTAGTCTATTAGTTTGTCCATGAGAAAGCCATTTTTGGCATTCTGTCGCCCACTGATTTTTAAATGTTTCTAATTCTTTACGCGTTAGCTTGTTAACAGCTTTTGGGAACGCTTGAGAATGTTGGTGAAATTGAATATGATTTGCAATTGCTAGTTCTACTAAACCCACTCCCAATTCTTGCAGGTAAGACAGGCTATTCGTGATTTGCTGAGGATTTCCTAACAGTTCCAAATCAAACCAGCCATCGCTTTCGCTACTTGATACTAATGATGCGGCTACAATGTTAACTGTTATACCATAACGAGATACGAGTCGGGAGATAACAGGCTGTCTTTGATACTGTGCAGGCACGGAAATTCTACTGTGAATTGGTGCAGATTTTCTGATTTTATTTGCAGACATTAGCCCAATCCCCCCATAATCATTGGGTTGTTGAACCAGAATGCAACACAGAGGAAACACTTATAGCCAAAAATCTGTACTTTCCCCAAATTTTCCAGACTGGATATGAGTCTCATTTAGATTCTCCTCTTCTAGGCTGCAAGTAAACTACACTAATTCTATCAAGTTACTGTATTAAATAGATATGTAAAGGAGAATCTCACAAAAATTACAAAAAGGCAATGCGTAGATTCGCGTATTGTTTGGGGATTGGGGACTGGGGACTGGGGATTGGGGATTGGGTAATGGGTGAAATAATTTTTGACTCAGCACTGAGTTTGTTGAGAATTGATGACTTTGTGAGAAAAATATGAGAAGGGCGTTAGTCCTAAAATGTATTGCCAATAAATAAAGATAAGCATTTTTGCTTTTCAAGTCGATGCTTTCATAGAAATATACAAAGTGACAGGCGAGGAAAAACTAAGATATTGTGTAAATTACGCAAACATCGGTTTTAGTGGATAACAAGCACTAAAGGTAATGGGAAAAATAGGGTATGAATTTTGAAGTTCACTAACAAAGCAGTTGCTAAAGCAAGCCCAGCCAAAATATCTGCCGATGCATTTGTTCTAGATTTATGCGAGGTATATGATGACAACTCAGACTCATTCTTCAGTGTTGCAAAAGACAGCTAGCTTGACTTTATCCAAGCCTGTACAAGCAACACTTTATGTTTCCTTGTGCGCTTTGACGCTGTGGACTGTTTATTTTACTACCTACCCAGCAATTCACGATCGCGTACACAGTCCCCGTCACCATACTTTGCTGGTTCCTTGTCACTAAAACACTTAGCAACTGTTTTGGAATCTTCAAGTTAATTCATAATTGATTATTCACACTTAGAATGTCAAAATTTAAGCTTTATACACTCATCAGTATTATTTGTATGATGAGTGTAGTTTTTTATAGTTTTGTGGGCTTATCTCAGTCACCCCAAGCCAGTGTCAGACTGATTAGCCCCGCGCCAGACAGCCAAATTATACCTTTTGAAGCGGAAGCCAGTACACCCCAATCCCCAGTTAAATTAGCATTGCAAGCAGTAGATGCTGAAGGTAGAGCTTTAGACAATGCTAAATTCCATCTGGAAATTTTTACGCCACCCCATAACCCTTGGTTCACAACAGATTTCCCTATAGTTGAGGGAACCAAGCTGCTTGATATAGAAACAATAGCTCCTCAAGGACAGCTGGAATTACAAGAAATACTACCAATTCGCGGAAATTACCAATTCAAGGTAAATGTTACCCCTGTGGTAGCCAACGCCTTTAGCCCGATTGCACAAACTCTGACGTTACCTGTAAAAGAGAATTGGGTAAAATACCGCAATTTTGCGATTCTCGCTGTAGTTTTGTTGATAGTTGGGTTAGCTGGCGGTTGGATAATTGGTGGTTCCCAAGCTGTCACACCTACTGAAATTGCCCCTGAGCGCGTGCGATTATTATTGAGTGGTGCAATTGTAGTTGCGATCGCAGCTCTATTATTCGTTAACATTAGTGCAGAAGTTGCTCAGTCAGAGAGTTCAACACACGCACACCATCACGATCATCATGCATCAAAAAGTGCCGTTGAAACTGATAGCTCTGGGATTGCTCGGCAACAGGGTTTACAGGCACAATTATTAGGCGATACTAGCGCCACAGTAGGCAAACCTGCGGCTTTACAGGTAAAAGTCATTGACGAAAAAACCAATCAGCCTGTTCAAGACGTAATTTTAAATATTAAAACAACCATGCTGGAAGATGGTTGGGTTAATTTTGCTTACCAAGCTGTCTCCGATACCACAGGAAAATTTGCTTGGGAACAAGGATTTTTCGATGGCGCACCTCACAAATTAGAAGTAGAAGTTGTGCCCAAACCCAACGCTTCGCGCCAATTTACGCCGTTTAAAGTGCAAAGAGATATAGAGGTGGAAGGAGTTGCACCACCGTTATCAGTACGGTTCATCAGTCTAGCCTATATGACAGCTTTCGTGATTGCGGGATTGTTAGTAGGATTACGACTACGGGGTAATTCTTTAACATCAGTTTCCTAAGTTTTCTTGAGAAATTAGAGCTTTAAATTAAAGGCTAAAGTCCTTGCTAGTAACATCTTCGGCATTGCCTACCCTACAATTCAGCTTGTAGGGATTTTTTTATCAAACCGCATTTTTATACAAAAGTGTACAAAAAGCATCCTGCAATTATTGCTAGTAAGGACTCGGAGCAGGTTCTCCCGCACTGTTAGTCCAGATGTCGTTTGGCAGTGAGCGATCTCGGTGACACACCCGATCAAGGTCAGGATACGTGATTATGTCTACTGCCGCTCGGGTACCGACTACTAGGCATCGCGTTGCTTTGGCACTACAATTCTCAAGGAAGTGACCTACCGACACTCCTGCTTGAAAAGTTGCAGCGTCACCAGGACGTAGTACAGTCTTTGTGTCTCCTTCAATGAGCGTGATCTCGCCTTCAAGGACATAGACCATTTCATCCTCAGCACTATGCCAATGCTTGATCGATGAACGAGAGCCTGGTTGCAGGACTTCGATGAACGCACCGAACTGGGTAAGCCCTCCTGCTTCGCTGATCCAGAGCGTGCGATTTGCCTCGTGCGCGGCGTGGGAAGGGCTTTCTTCTATGATGAGACGATCAGGAGTAATAACAGTCATGCTGACACCTCTAGGAATTCTGGGGAAATATCTATTCCATTATGTCTACTGTACAAATCGAAGCAAAACTTCTCTATGTCTGTGCCTTTTTAGCGATCACAGAAGTTTTCGGTCTACTGACAGTTCATGTAGTGGACTTACACAGCTAATTTGATGCAATAACAAAGTTCATTTAATCCGCGTACCCTGCCGGAAGCCGCTACGCGTCTATATCGGCGTTTATCTGCGGTTCATTTCATCAAATTTAATACATCATTTTAGGCGTGTCAGTCCAGTCCAGTAGGATGCGTTAGCGCTAGCGTAACGCATCAGCGCTTGTAATGCGTTACGCTGAGATTTTTTCATAAATCAAATCCGATTTCTCTATAGAATTCATATTTAATTTGTTAAAGCAAAGTATATTTGTAGTTTCTGCTTTCTTATTCCCTACCTTAATCAATAATTTTGCAACTTCTACACAGATTGATATAGATTCTCATTCTTAAATTAGTAACTTGTAAAAACTCATTTTTTTTATTACATTTGAACGATAGCTCATATATCTAATAAATTACTAATTGGCAGCGAAATGAAGCGGGAAATACATTCAGAATCTGACCATTGCTGTAATTGCGGACATGATGCTCATGAGAATCATCATCATAATCATACTCACGAACATGATGAGAATCATAACCATGATCATCATCACGGTCATGGTGGAGAATTTAATCTCAAAAATGAGATATTTCCGTTAGTTTTAATTTTATGTTTGTATATACCTGGTGTAATTTTTGAAGGGCAATTACACAATACGTTCTACTCCATAGGTGAATATTTACTTTTCATTCCTGCGTATTTATTAAGTGGGTGGAGTGTGCTAAAAACTGCGGGTAGGAATATAATTCGCGGCAGGGTATTTGATGAAACATTTTTAATGACAGTAGCGACATTGGGAGCGATCGCCATTCATAAGTTACCAGAAGCTGTGGGGGTAATGTTGTTTTACAAAATTGGCGAGTTGTTTCAAGATATTGCCGTTAACCGTTCCCGCAATTCCATTAAAGCTTTATTAGAAATACGTCCAGATTATGCTAATGTAAAAACCAATGGAGAAATCCAGAAAGTATCGCCAGAGACAGTAAATATCGGTGAAATTATTGTAGTCAAGCCAGGGGAAAAGATTCCCTTAGATGGTGAGATTATCGATGGTAATTCCCAGGTTGATACATCTGCTTTAACCGGAGAATCTGTACCGCGAACTGTAAGGATTGGCGAAACAGTTTTGGCGGGAATGCTCAATAAAATGGGTGTCCTTACAATTAAAGTTACAAAGGTATTTGATGAGTCTTCTATCGCCAAAATTTTAGACTTGGTGCAAAATGCTAGAAGCAAAAAAGCAGCAACCGAGAAATTTATTTCTAAGTTTGCGAGATACTATACACCAGTAGTAGTTTTCGCATCTCTGGCAGTGGCATTATTACCGCCTTTATTTTTGGCTGGCGCAACAGCTTCGGAATGGATTTATCGCGGTTTAATATTATTAGTAATTTCTTGCCCATGTGGATTAGTTATTAGTATTCCTCTAGGCTACTTTGGAGGTATAGGTGGCGCTGCTAAACGGGGAATTTTGGTGAAAGGCTCGACTTTTTTAGATACTTTGACAACAGTAGATACAGTTGTATTTGATAAAACTGGTACGTTAACTCAAGGAGTATTTAAAGTAGTAAATATTATTCCTGAAAACGGTAGAAATCAGCAAGAATTACTAGAATTAGCCGCCAAAATAGAATCACATTCCAATCATCCCATCGCCCAATCGATTCGGGAGGCGTATCAGGGAAAAATCGATGCGTCGAGTGTGGAAGATTATCAAGAAATCGCTGGTTATGGAATTAGCGCCAAAGTAGAGAAGCAGTTAGTGCTAGCAGGAAGCGATCGCCTATTACATCGCGAGAATATTGCTCATGATGTTTGCAATACAGAAGGCACAGTTATTCATCTAGCCGTAAATCATATATATGCAGGGTATATTGCGATCGCAGATGAAGTCAAATCCGACGCAAAAGAAGCTATTCAAGCCCTCAAACGCATCGGTGTCCGCAATACTGTAATGTTGACAGGAGATAATCAAGCGATCGCCTCCCAAATTGCTCAACAACTGGGTATAGATTCCTACGAAGCCGAATTATTACCAGAAGAAAAAGTCAGCGCCATTGAAAAGTTACTCAGCAAAGCACCCAAGCATCATACAGTCGCCTTTGTTGGTGATGGAATCAATGACGCGCCAGTAATTGCAAGAGCCGATGTTGGTATTGCAATGGGTGGTTTAGGTTCAGATGCGGCGATAGAAACTGCTGATATTGTGATTATGACGGATAGTCCCGCAAAAGTAGCTGAAGCCATCCAAATTTCCCGAAAAACCCGCAGCATCGTCTGGCAAAATATCATTTTCGCCTTAGGAATCAAAAGCATATTTATTGGCTTAGGTATTTTTGGAATAGCGACAATGTGGGAAGCCGTTTTCGCCGATGTCGGTGTCGCACTGCTGGCGATTTTTAATGCGACTAGAGTGATGGGGAGTGGGGATTAGGGATTTGGGATTGGGGACTGGGGATGAGGAAGCAGAGGAGAAATTTTCAATTACCAATTACCCATTACCAATTACCCATTACCAATTACCCATTACCAAACCCAAATCTGGAATTCAAAACTGAGAACTTGTAGAACAAAAAAGCAATGAAGCGAAACTATGTTCATTGAACACTCCTAACTTCAGCACAGGCGCGAGCGATCGCGTCTGTTTATTTCTCAGCTTCCCGCGTAGAATCTATGAAATTCTCTATCAAACATATCGCTACAACGACTTTAGCTTTAGTACTCAGCTATTCACTCAACCCAGTATTTGCAGTACCGCAGACCAGTCATCAGTCAGTTACCGTCGCTCAAGCCAAAAAAGCCGCAGACAATTTAATTATTCCTGGGGAACGGGTGGGTTTTGTAACGCGTAAAACCACCAAACAAGATTTAGTCAAACTGTATGGTAAATCACGTTTAATAGATAAAACTATATCTGGCCCGGAAGGAATTGGTAGTTTTGCTGCTACTCAAGTAAACCTCGGTAAAGAGCGCTCATTTTTAGTAGTGTGGAGTGATAAAACTCGTACCAAACCCCTAGATGTGCGTGATCTCGGTTCTGCTTGGAAAACTCCTGAAGGTTTAGGTACTGGTACTCCTTTAAGCGAGTTACGCAAAAAACTAGGCGACTTCAAACTCTCCGGCTTAGGTTGGGATTATGGCGGCGCAATTTTCTTAGAGACTAGCCGATTATCTCGCTATCAAGGCAAAATTTTCTTCCGCGTAGATGCTGCTTCCAATGCTTACGAGAAGTACCCAAACGATTACCAAGCAGTATTAGGCGATCAAACTCTTTCTGCTAGCAACCCCCACTGGAAACCTTTAGGAATACATATATCGCAAATCATTGTTGTGTTAAATCCAGAGCAGTAGTCATTATCAGCAAATACAGTTCAGTTAAGAATATTAATTGATAACAAAACTAAAAAACTAGTACAACAAGGCAAAAGTAAAAAGTCAAAAGTAAAAAGAAAGAATTATTATACTGCAAGCTTTTTACTCTTTCCCAATGGTATGTTTATTTCCGCCGTGACGTACTAGTTACTCAACAAAAAACAGAACAATCATTTTGGAGGGGGTTTGGGGGACGCAACCGTCACCCAATCGGGGGTTTGGGGGAGAATCCCCCAATTCTTCTGGCTTCTTTAATAAATGACAAATCAACGCTAAATTGTCAGCAAGATTCTACCCTACCTACTATCAAACTGGACGACAACCAGATAGAATATCGTGCAGATTCACCACCGAGCCAATAACTGCGATCGCAGGTGCTTCAAATCCAGTTTTTTCTACCTGCTCAACTATGGTGGCGATTGTACCAATTAATTCTTCCTGCTCTGGTCTTGTACCCCAACGCACTAAGGCGATTGGTGTTTCTAAACTCAAACCAGCCCCAGTCAATTGTTCAATAATATATGGCAGATTGTGAATCCCCATATAAATTACTATAGTTTCCGAACCGTGAGCGATCGCACTCCAATTAACTGCAGGTCGATACTTACCTACTGATTCGTGACCCGTAACAAAAGTAACCGAAGAACTATACAAGCGATGCGTTAACGGTATACCTGCATAGGCTGGGGCCGCAATACCCGATGTAATTCCTGGCACAACTTCCACATCAATGCCAGCGGCTACCAATTCCGCCATTTCTTCGCCGCCACGACCGAAAATAAACGGATCGCCCCCTTTAAGCCGCACAACAATCGCATTATCTTGTGCCTTTTCAATTAGCAGTTGGGTGGTAACATCTTGCAACAGAGAATGTCGCCCCATCCGCTTACCTGCATTAATTTTTTCTGCTTGGGGGTTGATCATCTCCAGAATTGCTGGACTTACCAAAGCATCATAGATGACAACATCAGCACATTCTAGTAAACCCTTGCCTTTGAGTGTCATCAGTCCTGGATCTCCTGGCCCCGCACCTACTAAATAAACCTTGCCCAAAAACTTGCTCTCCTGTGTTGCTGTGCGGTTCATGTATCTATTAAATCCCAAATTAGCTCGGCTAATTCTGTACTGGCTCCTAGGGGTTGGGCCATGTGAAAATTTACCAGAGGAAACTGTAATTTTAACGTTTCTATTGATTGCGCGATCGCATCGGTTATGCCACCAGCGAATAAAAAATATGGCAAAATCGCAATCTCCCACTTACTCACAGCAATTAACTCTTTCACCCGCGATTCTAAACTAGGAGGTACAGCCCAATAAGCTGCAATTGCTGCCAAATTTTGCGCCATTGCTTCCACAGGTTCTAAAGCATGAGGACGGCGACTACCATGCGCTAATAAAATCCATGCAGCTGTCTTTTTTTCAGCTATTTGTTTAGCGAGTAAAGTTTGTAAGTTAGGGTTACTACCTAAATATGGTTTTAGCTCAATCTTCATATCTTGACCCAAAGCCTCTTGAGCCAGAGCAATTTCATCGGGAATATCTTTCATTACATGAACCCCCGGCAACAGAAATATAGGTAATATATTGATGCGATCGCAACCACCTGCCAAAGCCTTTTCACCAAATTTTTTAATCTGCTCGTGCAAAGGTTCCGGGCTGAGTTCTAAATAAGCTACATCTAACAGAGGTTCTTGGTTGTAGCTGCTTCGTAGCTTGTCACGCATCAACCCCGCCAACTGCTGCATAGCAATTTCTGGACGCGGATCACGACTTCCATGAGATACCAAAAGATACGCAGAAGGCATGGGCAAAGGTAAAAATTTCAATAGTTGTTTAAATATCTTAATAAATAGTTATGGGGTAATGGGTAATTGGTAATTGGGTGTTGGGTGTTTGGTGTTTGGTAATTTTTCCTCATCACCCTCATCCCCAGTCCCCAGTCCCTAGCACCCAATCCCTAACACCTCGCCAATTTCTCAACTAACGCACTAATCTGTCGCCCTACTTGAGTACCGCCAGCCCAAATGTGAGAGGGGAGATGTCCCATAGGTGCGGACAAATGAAAAGATAACTGCTGCAGCAGAATTGGAGAAGTAGCGCGGGGTAGGTTCCAGCCAACATCAGCGCAAAATTTACCATAGTCACCATCAACGCTTTCGTAAATTTGCTTCTGAACGCTAAAACCGAAACGTCCTTGGCTGTACTTCAGCCATAATTCGTCAATTATCCGTAAATCCTCACAAGGCAAATTTTCAATATCACTAGTAAACAGATAACTACCACTAGGCTTTTTGAGTGCTTCACACATCAATACCCAAGTTAGTTTATCGGCAGATTGCCATTGTTTTGCTGCTAATAAGTCGCGTAATTGACTGTAATCAACTCCTACCTGAGAATTGAAGCTAGAAGCTGGCTTTTTCAGTACAGATGGGGAAGACTCAAGTTTTATAGCCGAATTTAGGGCTTGCAGAGCTTCAGCAGCAGTTTTGTAACGTTGGGGAAGGGCATTTTGTAGCAGTTTATCGAGAATGTTACCCAAGCGAGTGTTTATTTTACCCTTATTGGGCACATAATCGCGCCACACCCAGCGATCGCTTGTGTCATCAAATAAATCAAAGGGAGAAATTCCCGTTAATAAGTGAATACAACTCACGCCTAAGCTATAAAGGTCACTGGCTGGTAATGCTTTACCCCGCATTTGTTCAGAAGCCATATAACCTGGGCTTCCGACCGTAGTCCCAGTATGGAGCAAAGCTGTGGCTGTAATCTGTTTGGCGACTCCAAAGTCAATCAAAACTAAATCCTTGCCCTTTCCCGCCAGCGAAGATCTACGCATGATATTTTCTGGCTTAATATCACGGTGGATTACTTGTCGGACATGGATAAATTGCAAAACTGGTAACAAGTCTTTCAGCAGTTCCCAAATTTGTGTTTCGCTAAAAACCCCTTGCTGTTGCAATTCCTGTGCTAGCGTTTGTCCTGCAATCCATTCTTCTACCAAATACAGTTGATTTTCATGTTCAAAATAATCAAGCAATTCGGGGATTTGGGGATGCTGCAACTCACTCAGGCGCACTGCTTCCTGGCGAAATAATTCCACAGCCTTATCAAAGCCTTTCCCGTTGTTTTCTGGAAAACAAAATTGCTTAATAACGTACTTGGGTTTTTGTGGATGGTGTTCGTCTACAGCTAAAAAGGTGATACCAAAACCACCACGTCCGATCAATTGCAGCAAGTGATAGCGGTCTTTAAGCAATAGTGGTTTACCGCATTTGGTACAAAACCTTGCTGTGTCAGAATTATAAGCATACAAACAGCCAATGTTAGGACAGAGTTTCATTACAAAGTAGAGCTTTGCCTGGGTCTACATTATGCAGTATTCCCAACTAATACCGACTTATTCCCTACTTATGACGGATATCAAGCCACCATCCCCAGCCGATTTTTTGACTTTTGTACAGACGCGATTCATCGCGTCTCTGTGACCTTTGACTATCCTCATTGCTGCTGTGCAGAGTAGGTATAAAAGCTATTAAACGCTCCCACCGTCTCAAAACTGTAAGAAGGTATAACTGAATTTAGTTTTAAATTTGTACGGTAAATGCTAAAAAGCAGAAAATCTTGCCTTTGTGTCGTTCCCGCGATAATTCCCCGCATTTGAGGATTAAAAGAATCTACCGTTTTTTCGCAATTGAAATTGATTAAATTTTGCAATATTCCTTGTGTTTTCTTACAAACATCCGTTTTTAAATATTGTGACAGCCTCTCTGATGCATAGTCTTCATATTGCGTCTGGTTAGGATTTGTGCTTGCCATTGCTATGCCCAAGCCTGCTAGTGCTGCAGCTGCTAAATATGCAATAATTGTTGTGGATTTCATGTTTTATCAGCTATGATTTGTTTTAGTCATGAGACTGGAAATAAACTGAGTCCGTTCCGAAAATAAAAATTTTCTGGACTAAATAGCAAAAAGAGTGCTATACTCAGATAGTTAATGGCGAGCGTAGCCAAGTGGTTAAGGCAGTGGTTTGTGGTACCACCATCCGTGGGTTCGAGTCCCATCGTTCGCCCTCTACAATTGTATATTTGTCTATTCTTGCTAATTAGTTGGAGATAGATTGTTGTTCTCAATACTAATAAGCTTAATTGGGGAATTGGGAAAAAGCATTTTCATCATTTCATAGTTAACGTTAGCTTCCTTCAGGCGGATCTACACTCAAGCCTTTGGCTATCTAGCAATAATTTAGCATTCATAACTTAATCAGCATAGAAGAGATAAAAATCTGCTTATCATATTAAGTGAAATTATTAATTTTGCAAGATTTATAAGTAAATTTTTTGATTTATTTGCCAGAAGGTAGTTGCCAAAGACCGAGAAAAATATCTAATTTTCCTGAACCAATAAAACTGACTTTACAGGTCGCTGAATAGGCTTTCTGACAATATTTAGTTTCCCGTAAACAGTTTTGCCATTGTAATAAAGTGAAGAAGAACTCCCGCCATCTAGGTTCATGGCTTTTTTCACACCAAGGGTTTTCATGAAGTCTGCCAATTCTGGTAAGGTCATCCCAGATTTAGCCAGACGGACATTTGGTTTTTGAGCTACCATTACCAACACAACATTGCCATCATCAGTAATCCCAACAGCGCTTCTAGAGTTAGGTTGATTAGTACCAAGTGCATCTCGTCCATTGCTTGGATCTACAAAGCCTTCTTGTTCTGAGGTGATTTCTGGTAATATACCTGGCCCAGCACCTACAGCATCAAGTAACTGACACCCAGCTAGAGGTGATTCATTGTGCAAGACAATATCATAAGTGACAGTATCTCCACATTGATAGCGGCGAAATTCTGCACGATTGAAAACTTTACTCAGGTAAGATTTTAAGTTGGGATTGTTTACCAACCGTTCATTGTCTTTAGGGTCAGCTACTACACGTCCAGAAATAACTATATATGATGTAGATTTTTGGTTCACTGGATCGAAAAAGCCTGCATTCAAGATTGCCTTTGCTTGATACTGCTGGGCAAATTGTTGCACAGTCGCCACCTTGGGCGATACTGCAGGGGTAACAACAAATCGGGTATCAGTGGGAATTGACAGGATATGAACTATACTTTGCGGTAGGTTGCGCTGCTCGTAGCGGATGGTTCTTGGTGGTGAGGGTGGAACGGTTGGGACTACCGATATAGAAGAATGCAACTTAAATAATAGCGGTATCCCAAAACTCACTGTTGTCAAACCCAGCAGCCAAATTTTTCTCACTTGTATACCCTAATCCTTTGATAAATTTAATTTTAATGACTTGAATATGATCAGCAAAGACACGCAACATCTTGTTACGGCTAGATTGCATCTCTCTAATAGTTCAACACACAAATATTGACAGGTGTCGATTGGGGAAAGGGAAAAGGTGAAAGGGGAAGGGTTTAAAGCTTTTACCCTTTTCCCCTTACCCTTTCTCCCGCCTGTCAAAAAGACTTTGGTAGACTACTAGACGATTGAATGTTAGTGATAGTTGCGTGTCAAAAGTAATCTAGGCGATCGCACCAGAGGTTGATTCATGTAGCGTTACAATTAAGGCGATCGCATTTTGACTAAATAGCCCTACTTGATGCTAAAAAGCTATGAGGCTTTAGGTTGATACCACAGCATGAGCTTCAAGGTTGAGCAGTAGCAATCTCCTTCACTAATTTCTTGCTCATGCTCCGCTATCCAATCATATAATTGTGCAGCTTTGGCTAAAGCCACCCGTTCTGAGCGATAAAGTTTAGGACTAGGGCAAAAGGCTTTGCCATTAATGTGTATCGCTGCAATGTGCCAATAGTCGCTACTTTCACCCTCTGGTAAAACTTCCAAAAATCCGCTACTGTAAGGCTCGATTATTCCGATGTTCATCTGCCAATCAATAGAACTACAAAAATATCTATCGTACAGTTGCATTTGGTGGCTTGCCATCGTACTGCTTGGGTAAGCAGTAAATCCGTGTTGTAGAGAAAACAAAGGTGAGAAAAACCTAATGTATTGCAAGTAATTCTCTAGGTATAATTTCCTCTGTCAAATTTGAACAATTTTTGACCAAAAGATACTGTAAGAATAGTCTTGTGAGCAGATGTTAGTACTGACTATTAGTCATATATTAGTAGCATCAATTATCACATAGAACGGAAGTTATACAAGGAGCTATATATGCTGACTACCATGATTTTCTTTTTTGGTTACGCTGCACTATCTACATTATTTATTTCTAGTGTTGAGTAAGGAAGTAGGAACTTCCAACTAAACAACTACTAGCAATGTCAACCAAGAATACGACAGATGCGTAGGGGCACAATTATGTTGTGCCCTGAATAATATATTGATGTGTCGCAAAGATGATTCTCAATCAACGCGGAGAGGAACCTGTTTTATGGGTGTTGCGTCCCTCAAAGGAGAATACTGGGCTGCTTAACTAAGTTGTAATCTGCTGTAACTTCTCCACAATCTAAAACTCAAGTTCTAAGTACAAAGTTCTTAAGTCAACAGAACTGATGGCATTTACAACAACCGAAAATCAATCATAGATTTTAATTGATGATAATTATATATTTTCGCTAAATCTCAATCATTAATCATTATCTGTATTGAAATATATCAACTTAGCTCGCAAGACCTGAATTACCAATACACTTGGTGTTCGAGACTCTCTGCTGCAGCAGTATATAAAAAAACTATTGTCTGTTTTGTGACTTTAGATAAGCTAATGAATTACATTGCTCGTCATAGATTCACACAATGGTTACTATAAATAATTTGCGTAAATGATGATTAAAGATGCAATGTAATCATGCTAAAAATGTGCATTCATAGTTTCTAAACAATAAAATCTATAAATTGGAATTGATATATTAGAACTTTGCAACGGTTTTAGGGCAGATAGATAAAATTTTACTTATATAACCAATCTAATATTTATTTAATACTTTTGATTTAGAGTTAACCATTTAGACCTTAATACCTGTAAACTAATTTTAACAAGTTAAGTGATGGTTCCCCGGTTGCCCAGATTCTAGTCTATCCAATCCCCAATTTTTTCTTATATACACAGTAGTTGTACTCGCCATTTCTTTGAGAAATGACGAAAATCTGTGTACCCAAAAACAAACAAATTAACAATTAAGACGTGCAAGAAATAGTTTATTTTCTTGTCTTAATTGTCATACAAAAAAAACTTAAATTGCACTTTTAAGGAGACCCTATGACAGAATTTCTGAATCAGTTTTCTCGCCGTAAATTTATCTTAACAGCCGGAGCTTCTGCGGGTGCTGTATTCCTGAAAGGCTGTTTAGGCAATCCTCCTGAAAGTGCTGGTGGTGGTGGCACAGCACAACCAACAGCGCAGCAAGTAGCTAATATTAGTCCCGAACAAAAGCCAGAAACTGCTACAGTCAAGCTGGGATATATTCCCATTGTGGAAGCCGCACCGTTAATTATTGCGAAAGAAAAAGGCTTGTTTACAAAGTATGGCATTAACGTAGAACTTGCCAAACAAGCTTCTTGGGGTGCAGCCAGAGATAATTTGGAAATTGGCTCTGCTGGCGGTGGGATTGATGGTGGTCAATGGCAAATGCCAATGCCTCATTTAATTACAGAAGGCTTAATTACCAAGGGAAATCAAAAAATTCCCATGTATGTTTTGTGTCAATTAATTACACATGGGAATGGAATTGCGATCGCCAATAAGCACCAAGGTAAAGGTGTAAGTCTGCAATTGGCTGGCGCTAAGTCCTTATTTAAAGAACTCAAATCTTCTACTCCCTTCACCGCAGCTTTCACCTTCCCCCACGTTAACCAAGATTTGTGGATTCGCTACTGGTTAGCAGCCGGTGGAATAGACCCTGATGCAGACGTGAAGTTGCTTACCGTACCTGCGGCGCAAACTGTCGCCAACATGAAAACCGGCACAATGGATGCATTCAGTACCGGTGACCCTTGGCCTTTCCGCCTTGTGAACGACAAAATTGGTTACATGGCTGCGTTAACCGCAGAGATTTGGAAGAATCATCCAGAAGAATACTTGGCGATGCGGGCCGATTGGGTAGACAAACATCCTAAAGCCACCAAAGCCATACTCAAAGGTGTCATGGAAGCGCAGCAGTGGTTGGATAATTTTGATAACCGCAAAGAAGCCGCGCAAATTCTCGCCGGCAGAAATTATTTCAACCTCCCCTCAGCAGAAATTTTGGCAGATCCATATCAAGGTAAATATGATATGGGTGATGGCCGCAAAATTGATGATAAAACAATGGCGGCTTACTACTGGAAAGATGAAAAAGGCAGCGTTTCTTATCCCTACAAGAGCCATGATTTATGGTTTATCACAGAAAACGTTCGCTGGGGATTCTTACCCAAAGATTACATTGCCAATAATGCCGCTAAAGCCAAAGAATTAATCAATAAAGTTAACCGCGAAGATATTTGGAAAGAAGCAGCGAAAGAATTAGGAATTGCGGCGGCTGATATTCCCACAAATACATCTCGTGGTGTGGAACAATTTTTTGATGGCGCAAAGTTTGACCCCGAAAAACCAGAAGAATATCTCAAGAGTCTCAAAATTAAAAAAGTGAGCATCTAGAGTTGTAGAGACGCGATTAATCGCGTCTGCACTCAAAAGTTATTGGTGAATTTTCTTAATTACCAATAACAAATGAAAAATATCAAACACCAAATACCAAATACCAAACGCCAAATACCCAATTAAAAGGAGATCAAAGTTTATGACTATTGCCCAAAAGCGCCCTGCAAGTCCTAGGTTAGATAACAGCTTTATATCCCGTCTGCAAAAGCAATTTCCCAATATTGTACCGCCAGCGATCGCAATTATTGTCTTTCTAGTTGTGTGGCAACTATTTGCTTTGACTCCTGGTGCAACATTACCAGGGCCAATTCAAGTAATTACAGACACTTGGATATTGATTTTGTATCCTTTCTACGATAAAGGTGGCACAGATAAAGGTCTTTTCTGGCAGATTTGGGCAAGTCTCCAACGGGTTGCAATTAGTTACACACTAGCGGCAATTGTTGGTATTGGTTTGGGCATTTTGATTGGGGTTAATAAAACCATGTCTAAAGCTTTAGACCCCATCTTCCAACTATTACGGACTGTACCACCTCTAGCTTGGGTACCAATTTCCTTAGCAGCATTACGCCAAAACGAACCAGCAGCTTTATTCGTAATCTTCATCACCGCAATTTGGCCGATATTAATTAACACTGCTGTGGGTGTAACTCAAATTCCTCAAGATTACAACAACGTTGCTAAAGTTCTGCAATTGAGCCGCAAAGAATACTTCACCAACATCTTAATTCCTGCTGCTTTACCCTACATTTTCACAGGTTTAAGAATTGCGATTGGTTTGGCTTGGTTAGCGATTATCGCCGCAGAAATTGTGATGTCCGGTATTGTTGGAATTGGCTTCTTCATCTGGGATGCTTATCAAAACAACAACGTCAGTGAAGTTATTTTGGCTCTAGTTTATATCGGTGTTGTTGGTCTACTGCTCGATAAATTAATGGCTTGGGTACAAAACCTGATTTTACCAGCAGAACAGAAGTAGGGATTGGGGACTAGGGACTGGGGACTGGGAGCTAATTACCTTTTACCCTTGACCCTTGACCCTTGACTTTTGACTCTTAATAAACACCAAATGCCAAAGGACAAATAACAAATGAGCGTATTCGTTGCTGTTGATCAAATTGATAAGGTTTTTGAGTTAACTGGTGGTGGTCAGTATATTGCTCTCAAAGGAATTGACTTACAAATTAGAAAAGGTGAGTTTGTTTCTTTAATTGGTCACTCCGGTTGTGGTAAATCTACTCTGTTAAATATGATTGCTGGGTTGGATTTACCATCTGAAGGTGTGGTTACATTAGAAGGACAAAGAATCACTAGACCAGGCCCAGACCGGATGGTGGTATTCCAAAATTATTCCTTACTACCTTGGCGGACAGTTAGAGAAAATATCGCCTTGGCTGTAGATTCAGTGATGAAGGGAATGCCAGCTGCGGAACGCAAAGCCGTTGTCGAGAAACATATAGATATGGTGGGTTTGCGTCCCCATGCTGACAAACAGCCGGGAATGTTATCGGGGGGACAAAAACAGCGGGTAGCGATCGCGCGGGCTTTGGCAATTCGTCCTAAACTATTATTACTAGATGAACCCTTCGGTGCGTTAGATGCATTAACTAGGGGGAACTTGCAAGAACAATTAATGCAAATCTGCGAAGAAAATCAAGTCACTGCGGTAATGGTTACCCATGACGTAGATGAAGCAGTATTGCTATCTGACAGAATTGTGATGTTGACCAATGGCCCCGAATCGAAAATTGGTGACATATTAGAAGTAGATATCCCCAGACCCCGCAAACGCATGGAAGTAGTAGAACATCCTAGCTACTACATTCTGCGGAGTGAGATGATTTACTTCCTCAACCAGCAGAAACGCATCAAGAAAATTCGGGCGCGGAAAACTGCGAATATTTCCCGTCATGGGTTAGAAAAAGTTAACTTAGAAATTGGCTTCTTACCCCTCAGCGCTTGCGCCCCCCTAGCTATAGCCAAAGAAAAAGGCTTTTTTGCCAAGCATGGTTTAGATGAAGTTAACTTAGTGCGGGAAACCAGCTGGCGCGGAATTGAAGATGGGATTGCTGGCGGTTATTTAGATGCTGCTCAAATGCCTTCGGGTATGCCAATGTGGTTAACATTGGGCGGACATAGAAACCAACCGTTACCCGTTGTCAGTTCTCTCACCATGACTCGTAACGGTAACGCTATTACCTTGGCGAAACGTTTTTACGACCAAGGTGTGCAAAGCTTATCCGACTTCAAAAAATATCTTCTGCGTACCCGCGAACAACGCCACATCATGGGGGTAGTGCATCCCGCATCTATGCACAACTTGCTGTTGCGTTACTGGCTAGCGGCTGGGGGAGTTGACCCCGATATCGATGTGGATATGAAGACCATTCCCCCAGCGCAGATGGTAGCTGACTTACAAAATGGCAGTATTGACGGTTACT
Source organism: Nostoc carneum NIES-2107 (assembly GCA_002368155.1). Lineage (GTDB taxonomy): Bacteria > Cyanobacteriota > Cyanobacteriia > Cyanobacteriales > Nostocaceae > Aulosira > Aulosira carnea. Next base: position 3,135,551 of record AP018180.1, on the reverse strand, counting down.
GTGTAGGCGAACCTTGGAACTATCGGGCTGCAATTGAAGGTGTTGGCTTCACCGTAGCTACAGACTTAGAAGTTTGGTTAGGACACCCCGGTAAAGTTTTGGGTGTGCGGGAAGATTGGGCGGAAGCTTACCCCAATACTCACATCGCTTTAACTAAAGCCTTACTAGAAGCTTGCGTTTACTGTGCAGATCCCCAAAATGCTGAGGAAATTAGAAGGATTACAGCCGGGCGTGACTATGTCAGCACCGATATAGAGTATATTCAACTCGAAGATCCTGATAATTTAAGCTGTGACTTAGACCATCCACTACGGGATTACGCCCACCACCAATTTTATTCTGAGTCGGCAATTAACCGCCCCAGCCGTACCGAACAAATTTGGATCATGAGTCAACTAGCGCGGTGGGGTGATACACCTTTCCCGAGAAATTGGGTAGAAGTTGTAGAAAGAGTTTGTCGAGTCCGCGTCTTCAGTACTGCAGCCAGAGAATTAGGTTTGGATATTAGCTATACTCGCCAACCGATTCAGCTATTTGATGGGACTCCCTTTAACGCTGACGATCCTATCTCTTATCTCAACAGCTTGCAGATTAAGCGTGACTTCTCTGTTGCGGAAGTCATCCTTGATGCACCAAGAAGAACAGCAGCGTAGGGAGAATTCAAAATTCAAAATTCAAAATTCAAAATTACTTTCTCAGTGTTTAACCCTTGAGGGCATCCTCAGCCCTCATTTTTCCAGACTTGAGAGTCTTGGAAGTTCATTAATGAGGCTCAGAAGTTCATTAATGAGGCTCAGAAGCTCGTGAATGAGGCTCGGAAGTTCATGAATGAGGCTCAGAAGCTCGTGAATGAGGCTCAGAAGCTCGTGAATGAGGCTCGGAAGTTCATGAATGAGGCTCAGAAGCTCGTGAATGAGGCTCAGAAGCTCGTGAATGAAGCTCAGAAGTTCATTAATGAGGCTCGGAAGCTCGTGAATGAGGCTCGGAAGCTCGTGAATAAGGCTCAGAAGCTCGTGAATGAAGCTCAGAAGTTCATTAATGATTTTTAAATTCAAATTCCCCTAATTTCACCCTTCACCCTTTCTCCATCCCTATGCAAAACCGCAACTTAAGACTAGCCGAAACCCCCAGAGATACACAAAGAACAGGATACGCAGGTGGAATTAGCACCCGTCAGCCTTTCCTAGAAATTAGAGATGTTTCTAAAGTTTACCCCACCAAAAAAGGCCCCTTCACTGTACTTGATGGCGTTAACCTCAACGTAGAACAAGGTGAGTTTATTTGTGTAATTGGTCACTCTGGCTGTGGCAAATCCACTCTATTAAATATGGTGTCGGGTTTTAACTTTCCCACCTCTGGACAAGTACTGCTAGAAGGACAACCCATCACCAAACCAGGCCCAGATAGAATGGTGGTGTTCCAAAACTATGCTTTGCTTCCCTGGCGCACAGCTTTTGAAAATATTTATCTGGCTGTCAACGCAGTTTACCCCGAAAAACCAGAACCCGAAAAAAGAGCAATTGTCCGCGAACATTTGGCAATGGTGGGACTGGCTGATGCAATGGAAAAGAAACCAATGCAGATGTCTGGGGGTATGAGACAGCGGGTTTCTATTGCCCGTGCATTGGCAATTCGTCCCAAAGTGCTGATTTTAGACGAACCTTTTGGGGCATTAGATGCGATTACCAAAGAAGAATTACAAGAAGAATTACTGAAGATTTGGGGTGATAATCGCTGCACAGTGCTGATGATTACCCATGATATTGATGAAGCACTGTTTTTAGCAGACAAATTGGTAATGATGACCAATGGCCCTCATGCAAAGATTGGGGAAGTCTTAGAAATACCCTTTGCGCGTCCCCGCGATCGCGCCCGCATCATGGAAGATCCACAATATTACAAGCTGCGGAACTATGCCCTAGACTTCCTCTTTAACAGATTTGCCCACGATGACGTAGGCTAAAACGTCCCCTAACACAACAAAGGTTAGCACTCAGTCAAAAGTAAAAGGTTAAGTCTACCACCTGCCTTTTAGTTTTGACTGTTTTTTCATTAGGGAGGATAGGATATTTTGTCATATTGAATTAGTTCAACCAATTCAACCAATTAATTAGCCATAAAAGATAGGGTAGAGTCTAAAATCTTTCCCCTATAAAGAGAACGGAGAGGGGGGGATTCGAACCCCCGTTGAGTTGCCCCAAAACGCATTTCGAGTGCGTCGCATTCAACCACTCTGCCACCTCTCCAACTATTGCTCCACAGATTGAAGTATTTTTTTATCTAAAACCTGTGAATTTGAGGAAGTGCTAAAGCAAATCCTATGCGATTATAACATCACACTCAAAAAAGCGATCGCTCAAGCAAAGAGCAACACAGACATCAAACGAGACATCACACAAAATATAATCTCACATTCAGTAAATCGATGAAAATCAACCAAACTATATTACAAAACGTAAACAGGCTGATGTCTTGTAATCAATATAATTACAGACCACCTGAAAGGTAATGAATTCAATGGTGAAAAAAATTTTCCTTTCAGGTGGATTTTGATGAACATTTGCGGATATGAGCGATCGCAATCCCAAAGTTTACTACCTGAGTGCAGAAACTCCCATCGGCCCGCGAGTTACACCTAGCTGATTTTGCAGCTTTAACTCGCGCCAGAGTTGGGAACCTGTAATTTCTCCACGCAGCAATTGACTGTAGCAATGTATAGTTTTACTCACCTGTGCTGGAGTTTCGTTGACAAACTCAATGCGGAATTGGCGTAATCCCAAATCTATCAAGCGCTGTACGTATTCGGCTCCAGTTTGAGCGGTGCCGTTAAATACAGTATTGCGACAGCCGACATCAGCTTTGAGGACGTGTTCACTACCAACGCGATGTCTACCGACAAGCCGCTCCGCGTCTACGCGCAATTTCACTTCATGCTGTTCGCAGGGTCTGCCACAGTTAGTGTAATCTGTTCCCTGGGAGAGAAAAGCGCAAAATACGCAATGCTCCATGTGGAACATCGGCATATGTTGATGAATTGTCACCTCAAACCATTGGGGCGGACAACTATGAAGTAAGTCTTCGAGTTGGCTAATATTCAGGTCATAGGATGCGGTTAAGCGTTCCAAACCATAGCGCTGGTGAAAATAATCTGCGGTTAAGGCGTTCGCAATATTCAGCGAAAAATCTCCAACACAACGGTCTTGGGTAAAAAACTGCAGTTGATCGTAATTCCGCACCAAATAGCCATCTGCTTGGGAGTCCCGTACTTGTTGCAAAATCCAATTTTCCCCAGGTTTGGTAATTCGGGGAGGTGCAACCCAGATTGAGGGGACTGGGGACTGGGGACTGGGGATTGGGGACTGGGAATTTTTTATATTCTCCCCTGCTCCCTGCTCCCTGCTCCCTGCCTCTTGTCTTACCATTTGCACGGCTTCGCGATAAAAGCGGGGGTCTTCAAATTCACAGTAAAGTGTTTGGATTCCGGCTTGGAGTGCGGCTTGGAGTTGTTTGAGGTTCCTTACTAAGACGATAAGTGAGGGAGATGTGGGGGATGATGGGGATGATTTGGGGAGTAGGTTTTGTAAAGAAGCATGATCGTTGAGTTTCCAGCGCTTGGGTTGACGGCGTAATTCTTCTAACTGCGTCACTATTTCTCGGCGCATCCGGTTTAATTCACTTACGGGTAAAATTAGGGCACCATTGAGATGATTGGTTAGTTTTCCTAAACAGAAGGGGGTATTACCCAGGCGACCTAACTGTTCTTGCAAACGTTCTGTGGTTAGGGGTTTGGTGTGCGCTTCTACTAGTGGTATTGTCGAATCCACTTGCACAACATGACCTTGTCCATCGCGGGCGATCGCAGTTAGTGGTTGATCGACTTCGCCGTAAACTTCTAAGTCAATGGGGCGCTGAAATTGGGGGTTGTCTCCCGCAAAGCTTTGACGCAATTGCTTATCTAGTTCTGGATCGCTGGTTTTCCAAACGCGATCGCCTATATGCACGCGGCGGAAGTTGAGGTCACTTCTGCCAAAGGTAAGCACGGCTTCTTTACCTTTTTGTACCACTGCATAAACTCGCCCGCCTTCTTCCTTGGCTTCAGGATGACCGGAATCGAAAACAATTCCATCACCTGCTTTTACTGGTGCTTCTAGGGTGATTGTTACCTGTTCATTGCGAATGCGGGTAACTTCTCCTAGATAAACCCCACGCTTTTTGCCAAACCGCGCATGAACTAATTCTTGGTTGTTAATCCCATTAAACCAACCTGTGTATATACCGCGAGAAAATGCCATTTCCAAGTTGTATTGTTCTTCAGCCGCATGGGAGGGTTTTTTCGCCTTGGGGGTATTCGCTGTTAATTCCTCCATTACCCGATCCAAGGCTTGCCGATAAACCCGAGTAACATTCGCCACATATTCTGGAGTTTTCAGCCGCCCTTCAATTTTGAGGCTCGTTACCCCGGACTTCACCAAATCTGGAAGAACTTCCAAACCTGCAAGGTCTTGAGGGCTGAGAAGATATTTGCGTTCTCCTAAATTTATAACTTTACCATCTGCGATTAACTCGTAGGGCATTCGGCAAGCTTGGGCACATTCGCCACGATTGGCAGAACGCCCACCTAAAGCTTCACTAGTCAAACACTGGCCGGAATAAGCGACGCACAAAGCACCGTGAACAAAGACTTCTAAAGGCAAAGAAGTTTCTTTTTGGCGTATTTGCTGGCGAATTTTGTTAATTTCTTTGAGGGAACATTCACGGGCTAACACCACCAACTGACAACCGAGTGACTGAGCAAATTCCACCCCAGCGGCACTGGTGATTGTCATCTGCGTAGAAGCATGGATAGGAAAATCAGGCGATAGGTGACGGATAAGACGACATATACCCACGTCTTGCACAATGACTGCATCCACACCCGCAGCAATAATCGAGCGCAGATATTGTTCTACCTCTGGTAGCTCTTGCGGGAAAATCAGTGTATTAACAGTTACATAACCCTTTACACCCCGCAGATGGAGAAAAGCCATCAACTCTGGTAAATCCGCCTCAGTAAAATTTTGCGCCCGCATCCGCGCGTTGAAGCGATCCAAACCGAAATAAATTGCATCAGCCCCATTTTCGACAGCAGCTTTCGCACAATCCCAGCTACCTGCTGGTGCGAGTAGTTCTGGACATTGCAGAGTGGATACAGTGAGTTGAGGAGTCAAGGAGCGATCGCTTTTCATCAGGCTGGGAAAGTTTAACTAGCACCATAGTGATTCTATCTAAAGTTCATGGGCAACGCAGGCGATCGCTTTTTTTAATGTCTCTATCTTGGCGTACTCTGCGGTTCGATTTTCATACCACGTGCAAAACTGCTTAGAGAACATATTCTGTTAAAATCACTACTAAAAAGTTTAAAAAATTTGGAATTTTTTATCACTCAATTCTCTACCATAACTTGAGTAGAAGAAACCCGCCTTTGCAGTTCGGTTTTGCTGATTGTGCAGCTATCAATATGCCGATAAATTTTTATTCATAGTGAAGCACAAATTAATCTTAATACTATGAGTAATCTTTCCCGCCGCCAACCAGATTATTTTGAATCTGAAGCAAATACTCAAAATAATTTATGGCAATATGTGCAATCTTTGTCACCAGAAACAGTTGCTCAACTTTCCAAACCTTCTTCACCGGAAGTATTACAGTTAATTCAACGTGCAATTGTGGAAATGTTAGGTAACTTACCTCATGACAGTTATCAGTCACTCATTACTACTAGCCGTGACGAATTAGGAAGACTTTTAGGCGCTGCTATGGTAGATGGCTATTTCCTTCGTAATATCGAACAGCGATTTGACATAGAACAGTTATTAAAAGTACCTGCATTGGAATCTCAAGATACACAACAGTAGTAATTTGTCAGCTAATTTTGGGGAAAATTAATTCTGTGTATCCCTCAAACTTTATAGAGACTGTACAATACAGTCTCTATGGTTTTTAGTTAGATTTAAATCTTGATTCACAAAGTTACTCAGGTTTTAGGGGCTAAATCAGCTGATATGCGCCTAAATTAAATATCCTAGCGTTTCAAGCTCAAAAGTTAGGTTGGACTTTGATGTGAGTAAGTCGGTAATTGCACCAAACTATGTTACGAAACTTATTATAAGTTGTCTCTAAAGGGCTAAAAAGCTGTGCGTGATTTTAGGAAATTATAGATTGCGATCGCAATTGCCAAAAGTAACAATACGTGGATTATATTACCTGCAATATGCAATGCTAATCCTAAAGCCCAAAAGATAAAAAGTACAACTGCAACAGTCCAAAGTACACCAATCATAGTTTTTTCCTATAAACTGCATATTTTAATAAAATTCTAGATACCTATCCAATTTAAAGTTAACTATCCTCCGGATGAATTATGGCTAATCATATTGATAGATTTTTATCAGATAGTAATAGACAATAGCCAACCAAGAAGTGCTGAGGCTTAAAATTAAGCAGCTAGCATAGTAGTCAGCCGGAAACTTGTACTGTATTTAAGTACCTATTTATTTTGACTAAAATATTTACCTAGTTATTTACTGCTTCCTTTCTCCGCCAGTAATCTTAGTAATTAAGTTAGAGAAATTTAGAAATGTAGCTCTTTCTTCAGGCTAAGACAAGTTAGTTCTGATGGTAGATATGATTGCCAAGTTTGAGGTGTTAAATTTAACTCAACAAAGGTTAAAACAAAAAGTTTTTTATCGACTTACACATCATGAACATTCTTGCTTGGATTGTTTTAGGACTAATTGCTGGAGCTATTGCTAAAGCTATCTACCCAGGTCATCAAGGCGGCGGTATTCTAGGAACAATTTTGTTAGGTATTATAGGTGCATTTGTTGGTGGTAGCCTAGGAGTATTCTTCAGTACGGGAACTCTGGCATTAGCCGCACCAACTCTCAGCATTACAGGTGTTATAGTAGCTGTTCTGGGCGCAATTGTTGCAGTTTTCTTGTGGAACTTGCTCACTCGCCGCAGCGCTCTGTAAAAGTAAAATACTCGCCAATTTTTTAGTAAACTTCAGGGAATTCCACTGTATATATTTTATCCCTGAATTTAATAAATTCAAAACGCCAGCTTGTCATCAGGCTGGCGTTATATATTGATAAGCTTATATAGGACTCATATTCGATTTTTAAAATTCACGCAGGGTGTATTGTCGCGTAGCGCAACGCACCAAGCAATTCTAGAATGTGGTGCGTTACTGTTCCCTATTCCCTCTCCTATGAAATATTGGCGTGAAATTATAGCTGTAACTCAACGCATACTAATTGAACTGTTGCGCCGCAGACGCAGCTTAATTTTTTGGAGTATATTCCCAATTTCAGTTTTGATTCTCAGCGGGTTTATTTTAGCAGAACGGGCAAAACTCCCCATCAATGCAGCTTTTGAATATGCTGCACCCTCAACTTTAGTAGGTGCAGCAATGTTTTTTAGCTGTTTGGGTGGAACTGTCGCCACTGTTGTGGCAGAAAGAGAACAGAAAACCCTCAAACGCTTATTCCTGGCTCCCTTAAGTGGTATTTCCTACTTTTTAGGAATTTTTCTGGCCCATAGTTGCATTGGTATCGGACAGGCAATATTAATTTATACTATTGCAGCTTTTTGGGGTGCTACTTTTAAAGGTTCTATTTTATTAGGATTAACTATTATTTTCTTAACTATCATTGCCTATGTGGGGTTAGGTTTTATTTTAGGTACACAATTAGCCCGTCGTATTGAAGATGTTAATTCTTTAGTAGCAGCTTTTGGAGTACCTTTGTTAATCCTTGGTGGAGCATTTTTACCAGCAGCTTTATTTCCTCCCACCTTAATTAATCTCGCTCAATTTAATCCTATTTATCACATGAATGAAGCCCTGGTAGGAGTTTCATCTAAGGGTGAAGGAATCAGTGATATAGGCTCGCACTTTTGGTTTTTATTGGTTTTTGCTATGATTATGCTTGTTGGTGGCTGGCTATCTTATCGGCGGATGCTGATAGTAGAAAGGCGATTATAAAAAATAAAAATGCTAACTATTAAAAATTTAAATAAATCTTATGGTAGAAACCAAGTTCTGCAGAATTTAAATTTGCATATTGAGCCAGGAGAAGTTTACGGTTTAATAGGTGCAAATGGAGCAGGTAAAACCACAACAATCAATATTATTTGTAATTTATTGAATGCAGACAGTGGTGATATTACCATTAATGGTCAAGCAATTTCCGCCGCTACTAAAAGAATAATTGGTGTTGCACCTCAAGAAAATTTACTCTATAAAACCCTATCTTGTGAAGAAAATCTCCAATTTTTTGGTGATATTTACGGGTTAAACCGCGCCACCCGTCAGCAAAGAATTAGAGAAACTCTGTTAGCTGTCAATTTACTAGATAAAGCAAAACATCCTGTAGAGACACTCAGCGGGGGAATGCAAAGACGGTTAAATATTGCAGTAGCTTTAGTACACCAACCACAGCTAGTAATTCTAGATGAACCGACCACAGGCTTAGATATTGAAGCCAGATATGAAGTTTGGGAATTAATCCGCCAACTCAAAAATCAAGGAATTACAGTTTTGCTCACAACTCATTTATTAGATGAGGCAGAGCGTCTTTGCCAGAAAATTGGAATTATGAAAAATGGTCAAATTCTGGCTGAGGGTAGTTTAGCAGAATTACGTACATTGATTCCAGCCCAGGAAATTGTGTTAATGCAGACTGAATTTGAAGCACAGACGATCGCGCGCGCCGAAAAATATGGTTTCACTCATCGGCGTTATGGTAACGATTTAGCCTTTTGGTTACCTGAACCTTTGGAATTAAAGGAAATTATTGCACGCTTCGAGGGGATAGCCATTGATTCTATAGCCCGTCAGCCTGTACGTTTAGAGCATATTTATCTGGAACTTATGCACCACAATTAACAATATCTCAGGCTGAGGTAGAAGAATTATCGTTTTAATTATCAGTAGCTCAGCAAAGCGGTAATCTATGTGAATATGATGTATAATAATACATTACTCTACATCAATATGGGTTTAAGCAGAGAGTTGCGATCGCAACCAAAATTTTTGGCAAACTAAATACTGTAAACATCACTAATTTCTCGCTTTGAGATATTCTACTGATTTTTATTCACTGTTACATAGTTATTCTTTAATTTGCTCTAAATAGCCTATAAATATGCAATTTAATTCTCAAAATTTCAGATTATTTTTTTATAAAGGTTGCATAAAGAAGACAAATTGTGTAACATCGTCTAAGTAAATTTGGCTGGACAAAAGAAAATAGATTAAGTTACTTCAGTAACTTAAATCTACGTAATTTTATCATAGCGATAAAAGTTTGGGTAAAGTTATAAAGTGTGCATGAAGCTAATCCTGTTGAATCAACTAGATCAACGCAAGGATAAATTGTTGCATCTGTAGATCAGGGAAAAATGGTGATGTTAGCAAATTACCAATAAATATCAGCTAAATATTTCCAACTATTTGGAGTTAATAATTTAGCTCGAAAAAATTAACAAGACAGGGTGCTCTGAATCCCATCGTGTGAAACGATGAATCGACTTTTGATAAATCACTGCTTAGTTGTGATTTTCTCCAAACAGCCGATCAAAAAACGTTGTTCTATAAGGGAATTCAAAGCATGGCTATTATTAACGTAACTTCCACCGCCGATAACGGAGCAGGTTCTTTACGATCTGCGCTCGCCTCTGCACAAGCAGGTGACACTATCAAGTTTGCCTCTACTCTTGCTAACAAAACAATTACACTCACAAGTGGGCAACTTAACATTACAAAGAATTTGACAATTGATGGTGCAGGCGCAGCAAATTTAAAAATTAGCGGCAATAATGCCACACGAATATTTGAAGTAGGCAGACATATCAATGCTACGCTGCGGAACCTCAGCATTACCAACGGTTACTCAACCGAAAGAGGTGGGGCTGTTAAAGTTGTTGATTATGGCAGCATAACAGTTGACAACTGTAAATTTAACTACAATCGCGGCGGTGAAGGCGGAGCCATCAATATCGGCTATAGCGGTAAAGGCGTAGTCACTAACAGCAGCTTTGACAGTAATGATGGTACTTTAACGAAATCTGGCTTTAGTAGTGGAGCGATCGCCACCAGAGGTTCTGGTGATCTAACTGTTAAAGGTTGTAAATTCACCAATAACAAGGGTGTTAATGGTGGTGCAATTTATAGCCTCTTAGGGGGATTAACTGTAGACAAATCCGAGTTCCGCAATAACAGTTCAGCTGGTGATATTGGTGGTGGTGCAGTCTTTACTGATGGCGGTGACCCAGTCGGGCCAGGTACTTCTGTAGGTGGTGCGATTGCTATCCGGAATAGTCGATTTGAAGGCAATAAAACCAAAGGAGAAGGCGGCGCACTCTTCCTCTATAGTTACGGTGCAGACAAGATGCTTTTGGAAAACTGCACAGTTGTAGGTAACACAGCCAGCTTAGATAGCAAAGGTATTGCACGCGGGGGAGCATTACGAGCAAATAACAATCTTACAGTCCGTAACGTTACATTTGCCAATAATACATCCGAGCAACAAGGAGGAGCTGTATGGTTAGATGGTGGCGGAAAGAAAGATTTTATTAACAGTACCTTTTCCGGAAATAAGGTGACCAATGATGCTGGTGGCGCACTGTTTGTGAATACCGATAAAACTGCCCCCGTCAATATTACGAATTCCACTATTGTGAATAACTCCGCCGGACGCGCTTGCGGTGCAGTTTGGATTGGCGATCCATCTGCTGCTGTCACCCTCACTAATTCCATTGTTGCTAACAATAATGCTGGTGATGCATCACAAAAACAAGTAGGCTATCAACTAAAAGATGGGGGTGGCAACATTGAATTTCCAGCACCTCAACAAGGTCGTCGAGTTGTTTCAGGTAGTCGGATAGTTGACCCTCTTGTTGGCACCTTACAAAATATCGGAGGTATGCTAGTTCATCCTCTTCTAGCTGGTAGCCCCGCCATTAATACTGGTAAGGTAGGTGCTGGTATACCCACCATTGACGCACGAGGAATGACGCGAGATAGCAAAGTAGATGTTGGCGCTTTCGAGATATCTAGCCAGTTGAATGCAACTGCGATGAACACCACTATGTCCGGGCCTAATCTCATGCGTGGGACTAAAGGATCTGACACTCTCCAAGGTGTTGCAACTAGCAACATTCTCCAAGGGGGTGATGGTAACGATACCCTTAAAGGAGGTGATAGTAACGATATCCTCCAAGCTGGTGAAGGTGATGATATTTTGATTGGTGGTAAAGGTAGCGATATCTTACATGGCTCAGGAGGTAAGGACAGATTTGTCTATCAAAATATTGCAGAAAAAGGCGATTGGATTCAATATTTTGATTCTGGAGCAGATATAATTGACCTCAACAAAATTATTGAAGGTACCAATTTTAAGAGTTCTAATCCTTTCAGTAGTTATGTGAAAAAAGAGCAAATTGGTTCTAATACGGTTGTGAGTGTGAATGCAGGTGGTGATAGCACTCCCAATCAATTCCAGAAATTGTTGACACTGGGTAACTTTTCCAGTAATAATCTGACCGCGAAGAATTTCATTGTCTAGAACCAAATTGTAAATTCACAAAGTGTCTTAACACAGCAATAAGGGCGCACAGCTGTGCGCCCTTATTGAGATTTAAAGAATTTTGCACGTATAGCTTGGGGTATTGACTAATACAAATTGTCAATCTTACTAGCTGAGTAGTAACGGGGGTCAGCTTGTGTATTTCTGGAGGCTGAATTTACTTTTGATACAGCTACTTTACTACTTGGGCCGCGCAGACGTTGCTTTTGAGCATACTCATTGAGTTTCATTTGAGCTTGTGCGTAAACAGTAGTATTTTTTGGAACCTTATGCAGGAATTTGACCGCATCATCAAATTGACCCTCAGAGGCTTTGTTGTAAGCTTTTTGTAAAAAGTAAGTAGCTCGAATTTGCTGCTTTTTATCGTACTCAGCCAATTTGTTCTGCACGATCGCACCAGCGGAACTTTCTTGCGGAATTTGACGCAGATAGCTGATAGCAGTAGAAAAATCTCTATTATTGGCGCTTGCGTAAGCTTTAGCTAATAAATCTTGCGATTGTGCTTCTATGTTGACTTGTGCCTGCTGCACTAGTTTATCTGTTTTAGATTGCCAGTATAAAATATCAGGAACTTTAGGAGCGATCGCCAGCACATCTGACCATCTACCAGCTTGGAAGGCGGTTTCTGCAAATTGGTATTGTTCAGCAGCTACTTGCCATTGCTGTTGCCATTCTTCAACTGTGGCTTGAGCTTCTGGATAAATTTTACTTTGGGCGGGAATTGATTTAACGAGTGCGATCGCTTCGTCTAAATCTCCCGATTGATATTCTTCTGTCGCTTTATATAAAGTTTCTTTATCTGAGTAGGCGGGAGAAGTTGTAAATAAGGAATATACACCCAATCCCAGCAATACAGAATTAGCAGCTAAACCGACTCTCATTCCTGTGAGTAATGGCGCAGACTTCTGCGATGGTACAGGAGTTACGACGATATTGCTATTGCTAGGTTCTTCGGGTGGTAGAGATAGACTATATAGTGCTTCTAGTTGGGGTAACTCATTTTCCCACCGCATTTCTTGGATTATTTGCAGTACCTCACCCGCAGATTGGAAGCGGTCTTCGTAATCGTAGCGGATCATTTGGCTGAGAATAGCAGCTAAATAATCGTTAACTTGTGTTTGAGGAGTATGCCAAATAATCTCATTTGTATAGGGATCTAATTTAAATTGTAATGGTGCCATTCCGGTTAAAGCTTGGATGGCAATTATACCTAAAGAATAAATATCGCTGTTAGGCTGTGTTTGACCAATAAATTGCTCTGGTGGAATATAACCTAATGAAGTAACCGGAACATTCTGAATAGGTAATTCTGTATCCTCACCAAAATCAACTGGCTGGATGGAACCAAAGTCAATTAGTACTAATTTGCCATCAGCAGCACGTCTAATTAAATTTTCTGGTTTGATATCGCAATGGATCACTCCCTGAGAGTGAACAAAATCCAAAATTCCTAAAACATCTTCTAAAAATTCGACAACCTGGACTTCACTCCAAATCTCACCACATTTTTTATTGATGGGTAGTTCTTCAGTTAATGAATGTCCTTCAATAAACTCTTGCACTAAATAGAAACGTTCGTGTTCTTCAAAGCAAGCAATGAGTTGGGGAATTTGGTCGTGACATTCCAAACGCTTGAGAGTTTCGGTTTCCGTGAGAAAACGTAACCTTAAGTCATCCAGGTAACTAGGTTGACAATTGCTCACTTTGAGCTGTTTAACAACGCACTTAGGGTTCTCGGGGTAATCTATGTCTACGGCAATATAGGTTTGTCCAAATACTCCTGCACCTAGGCTTTGAACGATTTGGTAACGCCTTTGTAGTACTTTACCGATCATGTGGTGGGTCATGAGCTGGTTACTTCGTAAGTAGTCCTAATCTACTTTTTCTGTAATTTCCACCCAATTTCCGGAACTACCTAGAATTAATTCTGGAGACGGTTGACGCACCTAATCCAAACCTGAGCGGTGTCAGTATTTTTCGTTGAATAAAAAATATATTAAGATTTTTATACACCAAACAGCGATCGCTGATTAAGTATTAAATCGCCTTATTTTAGCATCATGTGGCACTTTCTCCGGTGTGCCTATTGAGCCATTAGTATTGTAATTTCCCATCTAAAATTGTATTACCGTTGTCAAGTCAGCCATTCACACCCAGTTTTGGCACAATCTAGCATAAAAATCTGTCTTTACCATGCTTAATGACCATTTTTAAGCTAGCTTCCCAACAACCAGATTTTAATCATTCATCAGAGATACAAGCCGAGAAAACCAATACACAATTTCTGGATCGCAGAAGGTCGTCAGTCGAGCCATTTCTCTGGCTAGCTGATACGCTTCCTCACCCTTGGGATGACTTGTCAGTCCAGCATGATTGAGTAATGCGGCTTTTAAGTCTCCGGGATAAGTGGGTAAGCTTTGGCCTGTGGCATAGTTCATGCGGCTCAGAATAGGATTCCAGTCGATTTGGTTAGTAGTAATATGTGCATTCATAAAGTGTTTTGCATTTTGAGGATGATATAGCAATATTCCCTAAGTTATAAAAAAGCAATTATTTAGAAGCCTAACTATTTTAAAGTGGGGAATGAATCTGGTTTTGATAATTTAGGATTGCTATATCTCTAATTTATGCTGCTCAATCAGTAGTAGCAAATATCTTTTCTTTTTATATTAATAAATATAAGTTATGGAAAAATATTCAAGATTTGCAAGTTAACATTACTCAAATTTTATCTCTAAGATACCAGGGCGGATATCTTTTCTTTACCAAGAAGCAACGATCCCAGGCAATGCGCTTCAATGCCAAATTCCCTAACAAGAGTTTGGTAAACTTTATCTTTCCAAACGTACCCACGGCAATCTAATTCGATAAATCTGTTAATATAATCGGGTTTGGCAATTTTAGCTAATTCCGCCGGAAATCGGTCATATTGATGAGCAATAAAATGTTTGATAGAGGCATCTCTATCTAATAAATTTCCGTCTAAATCAAACAGAATAGCTCGAATCATTCAATTTTAGATTTTGGATTGATACACAGTTGAAGAAGACAGTCCCAATGAAAAAATTTCACCGCACACAACGAGGAGGATAGTAGCATGAATAGCTTACAAGTTGTGGATGAAGGATTTTCACAAGTACCGCTAATTGATATCACCGCCTTGGTGATTGGAAGAGGCGATCGCCTAAAAGTAGCATCGGAAATTGGGCAAGCTTGTCGTGAATGCGGATTTTTCTATATTGTGGGACATGGTGTAGATGAAGGCTTGCAGCAAAGGCTAGAACAACTCAGCCGCCAGTTTTTTGCCCAAGATTTATCAACTAAAATGGCAATCCGTATGGCTTTGGGTGGTAAAGCTTGGCGGGGGTACTTTCCAGTTGGGGGCGAACTGACATCGGGTAAGCCGGATATCAAAGAAGGTATTTACTTTGGTGCAGAACTAGGAAACGATCACCCACTGGTACAAGCCAATACCCCTATGCATGGCGCTAATCTCTTCCCTGAGAATATCCCCTTATTCCGCGAAACTTTGCTGGAATATTTGGAGGCGATGACGCAACTAGGGCACATTTTAATGGCTGGTATTGCTCTCAGCTTAGGGCTAGAAGCATCTTACTTTGCTGAACGTTATACATCAGATCCCCTCACCTTATTTCGGATTTTTAACTATCCTCCAGATTTGTCACCTGCTGATGGTGAAAATCGCTGGGGTGTGGGCGAACATACAGACTATGGCGTTTTAACTATCCTTAAACAGGATGATTCCGGCGGATTGCAAGTGAAATCGCGATCGCGCTGGGTAGCTGCGCCGCCAATCCCCGGTTCCTTTGTCTGCAATATTGGCGATATGCTCGATCGCATGACTAGAGGTTTGTATCGTTCTACGCCTCATCGGGTACAGAATTTATCAGGACGCGATCGCCTTTCGTTCCCTTTCTTTTTCGATCCCAACTTTGATGTCGAGGTCAAGCCGATTCCCCTAGATGGGGTAATAGCCCAAGACGATCGTGCAGAACGTTGGGATGGGTCTAGCGTTCACGACTTTCAAGGAACCTATGGGGATTATGTGCTGAGTAAGGTATCTAAGGTTTTCCCTGAGTTGCGGCGAGAGGTTTTAGAGACTTCCAATGCTTTAAGTAGGGAGGCATAATTATTTGTAGGATGGGTTAGCGATAGCGTAACCCATGCGGGTGTTGGGTTTCGTTCCTCAACCCAACCTACGTCCTGAGTTAAGGCGCGTGGTTTTAGAGACTTCCAATCCCTTAGCAGAGAAATAAACATACTTTTATTTCTTCCCTTAGGATGGAAGAAGTACTAGAATCAGCCGAAATAGTTGCTGAGGAAAGACGAATTTATCTGATTTACTGGTACAACGGTCAATTAATTGAATCCCAAACCCTAGAATTAAGCATTAACGATCCAGGGTTACTTTATGGGGCGACGATTTTTACTACAATGCGGGTTTATGAGAATTCGCTGGATAGTAGATTAACTCACTGGACTTTACACTGCGATCGCTTACTATTCTCGCTCAAAACTTTTGGTTGGCAGCAACCAGACTGGAATCGGGTACGTCAAGGTGCGGAAATTTTGTTGCAATATTTCCCAATTCTCAGAATTACCCTGTTTCCTGACGGACGGGAATGGATAACGGGTAGGTTATTACCAGAAAATTTAAGCGAAAAACAAGTAAATGGCATAGTTTGCACCGTTGTCAGTGCAGAATACGATCGCACTTTGGCTTCTCATAAAACTGGTAATTACTTAAGCCCTTGGTTAGCCAGAAATATCAGCCTAAGTTTAGCTGCTCAAGAAGCGATTTTAGTTGATCAAGCGGGAAATTGGCTAGAAACCAGCACTGGGAACCTTTGGGGTTGGCGGGATGGCTGTTGGTGGACACCGCCTTTAACTAAGGGAATTTTGCCAGGAATTGTGCGATCGCAGCTTGTAAAATGGCTGCAATCCCAGCAGCAACAGGTAAAAGAGGAACCCTGGACAATGGAGTTAGTCAAGGAATTTACAGCGATCGCCTACACTAACTCTGTAGTGGAAATCCTCCCTATCCATACCGTTCACCAGCCTGTTGGGTCGCTACAATATAATCCTCACCATTCTAATTTTCAATTGCTCAGGAGTTTTTTTTTAGCATGACAACGTCACCATTTTGGTATACGTTAAGATAAGTTAACATAATTCTTAAAAACACCCTCTCTTTTAGAGACGTTACCAAAAGGTGGCAAAACAGCCCAGTTCTGCTGAGAATGGGACTTAAAGTTACCTCAAGGGGAACCCCTGCTTCGCCACAGTCATGAGTTATTTACTCAGAGTCATTCATAAAACAAATGACAAGGCACAAATAACAAATGACAAATGACAAATAGAAGCGATCGCACGAAAAATATTAGGAGGATTGACCTCAGTGAATAAAAGATGGAGAAACGCGGGGCTGTACGCACTGCTTTTTATAGTTGTAATTGCTTTGGGAACAGCATTTTTTGATAAGCAACCCCAAAGCAGAGAGCCATTACGTTACAGCCAATTTATTCAAGAAGTTGAAAAAGGCAGAATAGATAAAGTCAGTTTAAGTGCAGACCGTTCTACAGCCCTGGTTACATCTAGAGACGGTAATAAAAAAGTAGTCACACTAGTCAATGACCCTGACTTAATTAATACTCTTACTGCCAAAGGCGTTGATATTTCTGTTTTGCCTCAAACCGACGAAGGATTTTGGTTTAAGGCATTAAGTAGCTTATTTTTCCCAGTATTGCTTCTAGTAGGCTTATTTTTCTTACTCCGGCGTGCTCAAAGTGGCCCTGGTAGCCAAGCCATGAACTTTGGTAAGTCTAAAGCCAGAGTGCAAATGGAACCCCAAACTCAGGTTACTTTTGGTGATGTCGCTGGTATTGACCAAGCCAAGCTGGAATTAAATGAAGTCGTAGACTTTTTAAAGAACGCCGATCGCTTTACCGCTGTTGGTGCGAAAATTCCTAAAGGTGTATTACTCGTTGGCCCTCCAGGGACAGGTAAAACCCTCCTAGCTCGTGCGGTTGCTGGGGAAGCTGGGGTACCATTCTTCTCTATCTCTGGTTCTGAGTTCGTAGAAATGTTTGTGGGTGTGGGTGCTTCCCGCGTCCGTGACTTGTTCGAGCAAGCTAAATCTAATGCTCCCTGTATTGTCTTCATAGATGAAATTGACGCGGTAGGTCGTCAACGGGGTGCTGGTTTAGGCGGTGGTAACGATGAACGGGAACAAACCCTCAACCAGCTACTCACAGAAATGGACGGCTTTGAAGGTAACACAGGTATCATCATTATCGCTGCTACCAACCGTCCTGATGTACTAGATGCAGCGCTGTTGCGTCCCGGTCGTTTTGACCGTCAGGTAGTAGTAGACCGTCCCGACTATGCTGGACGTAGCGAAATTCTCAAAGTTCACGCTCGTGGTAAGACCTTAGCTAAGGATGTGGACTTAGATAGAATTGCTCGCCGTACTCCTGGTTTCACAGGTGCAGATTTATCCAACTTGTTAAATGAAGCCGCAATTTTAGCAGCACGGCGGAATTTAACCGAAATTTCGATGGATGAAATCAACGACGCAATTGACCGCGTGTTAGCTGGCCCAGAGAAGAAAGACCGCGTCATGAGCGAAAAGCGCAAGACTTTGGTTGCATATCACGAAGCCGGTCACGCTTTAGTTGGTGCGTTGATGCCAGATTATGACCCAGTACAAAAAATTAGCATTATTCCTCGCGGTCGTGCTGGTGGTTTAACTTGGTTTACTCCTAGCGAAGACCGGATGGACACTGGCTTATACAGCCGCGCTTATCTGGAAAACCAAATGGCAGTAGCTTTAGGTGGTCGAATTGCCGAAGAATTAATCTTTGGTGAAGAAGAAGTTACCACTGGTGCTTCTAATGACCTACAACAAGTAGCCCGTGTTGCCCGTCAAATGATCACCCGCTTTGGGATGAGTGACAAACTAGGGCCTGTAGCCCTTGGTCGTCAGCAAGGTAATATGTTCCTTGGCCGCGATATCATGTCAGAGCGTGACTTCTCAGAAGAAACAGCAGCTGCAATTGATGAAGAAGTCCGCAAATTGGTAGATGTAGCTTATGCTCGCGCCAAAGAAGTATTAGTCAATAACCGCCACATCCTCGACCAAATCGCGGATATGCTGGTTGACAAAGAAACAGTAGATGCTGATGAATTGCAAGAAATTTTGGCAAACAACGATGTCAAAACTGCCGCTTTTGCATAAGCGATCGCTTCTATAAATTTAAAATTTAAATTCGGGGTAATTCTGGAGTCTCCCAGAATTACCCCAATTTTTTGTTACCAATTACAAAGGTTAAAGGTTCAGGGGGAATACAGTTTTTTTATCCCTTACCCTTTCCTTAAACTTCACCCAACATTTTTGGGTTGACAGAATACTTATAAAGATATATTGCTTCCAAAAAATGTATGAAAATTGCTAGTTATGCTAAATTTTGTTTACTCTTTTCCGTAATTGTATGTGATATTTCGCGAGTTTTTAGTAATCTCAAATTGCGAAAAAAAACTGGATATCTAGGTTGCTTAAATAGTACAAATACCAAGCCTAGAATTTATTTTTTGGATGATTATTTGCAGAATTTTATCTAGGTATATATCGCAATTTATTTTTTAAGAAGTATCAGGCAATTTTTTTTTACAATTGATACTTATCTCTTATGGCAGAAGTCACTTTAGACTGTAATCAATAACCTAGTAGTTACATTTGGTACAGAAAATTATGAACCTTCTTGCTTGGGTTGTTCTTGGTATTATTGCTGGTGCTATAGCTAAAGCTATTTACCCAGGTCGTCAAGGTGGCGGAATTCTTTCGACAATGGTTTTAGGTATAATTGGTGCTTTGATTGGAGGAACTTTAGTTTCTTTCTTGAGTCCACCAGGATCAATATTTGCTGCTGCTACTCTCAGTATTCCTAGCTTAATTATTGCTGTCATTGGCTCAATAATTGCTATTTTCTTATGGGGCTTATTAACTGGTCGTAGCAGTTATTAAGCACATAATATTAGGCTCATGGCTAGAGTTAACCTATTACCTTTCTTAAAAAGAATAGAACTCCACTTTCTTTAAAGAAACGGAGTTCTACAATTTATCCTAATTCTCTACAATTTAATACCTGTATTTCTCACAAGCAGCAGATATAGCAGATGTAGGTTGGATTAAGCGCAGCGCAACCCAACATGGGTCTTGAAAGCTTAACCTATATTTCGGTGTTGGGTTTCCTCACGTCAACCCAACCAACTAAACTACTAAACTTGTGAGAAATTGGGGAGTAAAAAATTGTAAAGCTAGAGGTATTAGATTTTGTCAGCCTTCTGTAATTACGAATTACGAATTAGTCTCAAAGGTTGCACCCAACATTGTTACTTAGAGAACTAATCTATCGCCTTTTTGAGTTCATCTTTAATGTTTTCGGTGGTGTGTGTAACTTGGGCTTCAGCTTGCTTGGCTTTACCTTCAGCTTTATCTGCTGGGTTACCAGTTACTTCTCCGATGACCTCTTGAACTTTACCTTCGATATTTTTGGCGGTAGCTTCTACTCTGTTTTCAATACTCATAAGTTTTTACCTGCACTCTTAGTTAAGTTGAATTATTAGTAACAAAAATAATTTAGACTATCAAATAAAACTTTTGCATCTATCAGGAGAAAGTTGATTACTACCTGAATTTATCGACCTAAGATAGATGCCAAATTCGCAGCTTCTATAATAAATAATAAAAATATTCCTAAATTTCCAACCGGAATGAATAAATTCTCATGTGTAAGTCTTTAGGCTTAGCGTACACCCATCATTGAGTAAGCGATCGCTCCTGCTTGCTACCCAATTAATTACTTATTTTAAACTAACAACAACTCAGTAAGTAATAACTGAAAGGAAAATTTAGTAGTGTCCAAAAAATATCGTCAAAAGAATATATGGAAAAGTGAGATTAATGACATCATTAGGGGTACTTGTGGAGGCTTTTTGTTTGGAATTCCCTTGTTGTACACAATGGAAGTATGGTGGATTGGATCACGGGCAAAACCACCGATGATGATGTTAGCGATCGCATTAATGTTTATTGGCGTGTTCTTAGTTAACCAGGCAGAAGGCTTCCGCAAACGCAGACATGGTAGACGAGCTTACGAAGATATAATAGATACTATAGAAGCAATGGCGATCGGGCTAACTTGCTCTAGCTTTATGCTCTTTTTATTACAAGAATTGACACCGCAAACTTCTCTGAGAGAAGCACTAGGCAAAATCATCTTTGAAAGTGTACCATTTACTCTTGGTGTAGCATTAGCTAATCAATTTTTAGGGGATACTGATAGTATCAATACTGAAAGGCAAACAACCCACAAACAACGGAGTAACTTACACGCCACTCTCTCCGATTTAGGTGCCACTCTTATTGGTGCGACTGTAATTGCATTTAACATTGCCCCCACAGATGAAATTCCTATGCTAGCAGCCACAGTATCACCTCCGTGGTTACTAGCAATAATTGCTACATCATTGGTGATTTCCTATGGCATAGTGTTTCAGGCAGGTTTTTCCGACCAGCAAAAGCGCAGACAGCAAAAAGGAATTTTTCAACGCCCATCAAGCGAAACCATTATGTCTTATTTAGTTTCATTGTTAGCCGCTGCGTTGATGCTGTGGTTTTTCCAAAAGTTGAGTTTGAGTGACCCCTGGACAATGTGGTTAGATCACACTTTAATGTTAGGGTTACCTGCAACCATTGGTGGTGCAGCTGGCAGGTTAGCGATATGAATAATCAAGATAACCAGCATGAAGAGCGATCGCTTGCTGAATGGATCACATTTACTGCTGCCTCATTTATTCTCACAGTAATTATTGGGATGGTGGGATTCACTTGGCTAAATGACAAAAATCAACCGCCGATAGTATCCATCATTAACAAACAAAGAACGCGCGAAATTAATGGACAGTTTTATGTCCCTTTTGAAGTGATCAATAAAGGTGGAGATACAGCCGAATCAGTGCAAATCATGGCTGAGTTAGAAATTAACGGCAAAGTTACAGAAACCGGAGAACAACAGATAGACTTTTTATCTGGCGGGGAAACGGAAGAAGGGGCATTTGTATTTAGCCAAGACCCCAACAAAGGTAAGTTAACTATCCGCGTTGCTAGCTATAAATTGCCCTAGCACCTGAAGAGGCGCGGTTAATCGCGTCTGAATAAAATTAAAATACAGTTATATATTTTTTACCGTTATTTAGCTTGTATTAGAGATTAATTATTTTTACTCGAATTGCAGATAAAAACAGATAAATCTGCATTCATCTGTTTTTATCTGGATTTATAATTAATTTTCCAAAATCAAGCTTTTATTTTAGACTGTGACCAAACACCATTTTCATCTTCATCAAATTGCTGACGCACTGCATCCCAAGCAGCTTGTTCAGATGTGAACTCGTCGCTAGTTTCAGCGAGGGTGACGTTATAGCGTTCAATAAAAGTGCGCTGTGCTTCATTCGATAAATGCGAGCGAACTTCTGGCGATAAGTCTTCTGGACGGTTGCAAGGGCCAGGGCAAGGACGAGCTAAGATTTTATCATTGCTGTGAATTTCTTCACCTCCAGCACTTTCTAATAATAATTGAAATTCGCCAGTGCGATCGCTTGGGACTTCTGCCATTAATAAAAACTCGCCAGCTTGTAAGCGGGTTTGGTAAACTGTAGCCTTATCTTCCGGCATTCCTAAAGCCGTAAGCACTGAGACTAATCCCGCACCAGCACTACCTGCGATCGCGCCTGTTGCAGCCCCCAGTAACACCGCACTAATGGGGCCTGCTGCGACAATTGGCCCAATAAAGGGAATAAACAGCACGCCTACACCCGTAAGCAAGCTGAGAAAAGAACCAAACAAGGAACCAAAAATTGCTCCCGTTCTTAAACCCCCTAAAATTACATCTCTCTTGGTAATAAACCCAGCAATTCGAGTTTCTGATTGAAAGTTTCTGCCCAAAACAGAAATATGATCTCTCGGTACGCCTCGATCTAACAAACGCCGAATTACATCATCAACTTGCTTCTGTTCTTTAAATACAGATGAAATAGTACGTTCTGCTATATAGGTTTCTGCCACTCGAATCTCCTTAAATCTTTTAATTACAACTTTTTATCTGTTTATATTGGGGGAAAAGTAAAGGTTAAAAAGGGTAAAGGATGAATTGCAACCTTTACCCTTCAAATCCTTTTTAGTTAAAAGAAAACTTGTCGCCCTTATCCCTAACCCTGAACCTGCTTTATTAGCTATACACCTACAGGAGTTTGAGTATCAGCGGCTGAAGGTTTACTGGTTGCTTCCAATGCTTGTCCTTCAATAAAGGAGCGCAGCATCCAAGCAATCTGCTCATGTTCTTCCATCAATCCAGTCAAAAAGTCAGCAGTTCCTTCATCATTAAATTCTTCGCTGGAGCTCTCCACATGTTCTCTCAGGTTACGAATTACCTGCTCATGATCTTCTACTAGTTGAGCTACCATTCCTGTAGCTGTCGGAACTTGTCCAGCTTTTTCTTTCAGGGTAGCAATCTTTAAAAATCCCTCTAATGTACCTACAGGGTAACCACCCAAAGTCCGAATCCGCTCTGCTATAGCATCAATATTTTCAGTTAGTTTCTCGTAGTGTTCTTCCCATAGTTGGTGCAGAGTACGAAACTGAGGGCCAACAACATCCCAGTGATACTTTTTAGTTCTAACTAACAGCACATAAGAATCTGCTAAATCTTGATTGAGCAAATTAATGACACCTTGACGCTGTTGTTCTGTTAATCCTATGTTTGGTTTAGGCATAACTTTCTCTCTTCTGGCGAACTTCTTTATTAAGTGTCCAAATTTCAGCCTTAAACTACATCAGCCTACAGAAATAATGTTAATTATTTTTAATTTCAATGCAAGAGTTGATTTTTCTGCTTATAGGCAGATGCTTAAATTTTAATATCCGAACTAATTATTCTTGTTTTGTTTGTATTTATAGATTTTAAGAAGCATCTTGAATCTTCACGATTATCAAGATGCTTCTTACATTCAGAGATTATAAACTATTTGGGGAAATAACCCAATTTAGCTTAGATGTAGAACTGGGAGAGCATTATAATTTAGTCTCAGATTATTAGTCTGAGACTAAAAAAGGCTTACTTCTTGCCTGTTACTTTTTCCAAAAAGTTTTCGATATTATCTTCTACTGAAGTTGAACTGGTAGAATTTTCAGGGCGTTTCATTTTGTCAATATCTGCATCACCCTGAACTTCATTCAGCCCTTCATTTGATTTCTTTTGAACTTCTTTCAATCCAGGGGGGTTGGATCTGCCGACTTCGTCGGTCTTGCGTTGAGTTTCCAGAAGTTGTGTAGTGGCTTCTTCTGGATTGCTTTGATAGCTATCAATTGCAAAAGCAGGGAACGCATTAGACACAAAGAGCAGTGTACAGGTAAAAGCGATAACTAGAAAACGCACTGGACGTAACACGGACGAAACCAAAGCAATAATTTTCATTTGTATTCCTCAATAAAAAGCGTCAACAACGCATAAGTTGTACTTCAAAACAGAAGCATCTGCCTAAATAAGATTAATTGAAAATCCATTTTTTAGGTGTGCTTCCATTTTGTTTTTTACTAATAAACCTAGTGATGGAGTTAACTTCTTACAAACTAAGTTGAATAATGAATTCATTAATTTATAATATAATTATTATTCAACAGCTAGATTGAGTTTTGAAGTAGTGAACTCTTCATCTGAGGTTCGATAATTTATTTTTATCTTGATTGCATAAGGTTCGCATCAATCTGGAGAATGAAAATTATTTGGCGGATTTTAGCGATAAAATCACTCTCTAGGCAGAGCTAGCTAATTTATGTAATTGATTCAGTTAATTATTTAAGCTCAGATAATTATCAATTAATATTATTTATATTCTACTAGTTTTCAGTTAATAAAATTTCTCTGTAGAATCAGGGAACAAGTAACAGTGAACAGAGAGGATAAAAAACAGGCTTAAACCTCATCGAGATGGAAAACTGGAGTTTGATTGCAAAAAATTCAGATAAATAAGTAAATAGAACTAGATGAGAGAAGGAAGCATTGTTATATAAAAGAACAGGAGGCTATACCCCTTCTTTTCAAACGAAATAGAACAAGCAATTAATCAGGAGATTAGAGTCTGCACTAGAGTTAGCCAAAACCACACCTCAACAACAACAAGACGAGCCAAGACAAAAACTGCGTTGGCCCACCGCAGGTATAGCCTAGGGGTGAAAATTCATCTCGAACCTGATGAGGAAAAACTACGGGTTTCAAGTTATATGGGGTTTAATTGCATCTCTACCCTGCCATTACAGCAAAACGCAACATCTCTATCTGTAGGCTGATCGCAAAAGACCTAATCTACAGAAAAAATTAGTATATATTGCATTATGAAGGAAAATCGACGCGTCACACCTTCTAAATGAGCAATGCAACGAATTGATAGCCTACTCAATCAATGAGGTGAACGTGGTCAATTCCTGTGGATAATGTATTTTTCCAAATAGGAGTAGGCTTTATTTGTATGGCTAATCAGGATGGAGGTGTAAAAAATAAGTTAACGCCAGCCAGCAGTGCGGATGTTAACTTTCTGCTGGGCGGGGGTGAAATGGGGGCGCGGATGCGAGCCAAGGATTGGTCGCAAACTTCCCTTGGGCCTACAGAACAATGGCCGCAAAGCTTGAAAACCGCCGTCAGAATTATGCTCACGTCTCGCCAAGCCATGTTTGTTTGGTGGGGCGAGGAATTAATTAACCTTTATAATGATGCCTACAAAGCAATTGTAGGTGGTAAACACCCAGAAGTATTGGGACAGCCAGCTGCTTATGTATGGCGAGAGATTTGGGATCAGGTAGGCCCCAGAGCTGAATCAGCGATGCTAAATAATGAGGGGACTTACGACGAAGCGCTACTACTAATTATGGAGCGCAATGGCTACCCAGAAGAAACATATTATACCTTTTCTTATAGCCCAGTTCCTAACGACCAAGGCGGCACAGGTGGCATTATCTGCGCTAACACAGACGATACACAACGCATCATTAGTGAACGTCAGTTAGCATTATTACGGGAATTAGCTGCGAGAACTGTAGATGCACGTACATTCGATGAAGCCTGTTCTCTCAGTGCTAGTTGTTTAGCAACGAACCCTTACGATCTACCCTTGGCGATGATTTATCTGGTAGATCCAGAACAACAGCGCGTGTTTCTCGCGGGAACTTCTGGGATTGGGCGGGATCATCTAGCAGTACCAGAAACGACTGCTATTGATGACGCTACGATTTGGCCGTTTGCAGAAGTACTGAGAACTCATAAACCATGCTTAATTGATGATTTACCTTTGCATTTTGTCAACCTCCCTACAGGTGCTTGGCCACAAGCACCACATCAAGCGGTAGCCGTACCCATCGCCCCATCAGGACAAACGGGAAAAGCTGGGATATTAATTGTCGGTTTAAATCCGTTTCGGCTGTTTGACAATAACTATCAAGGATTTATCGAACTAGTAGCTGCCCAAATTGCTGCTAGCATTGCTAACGCCCAAGCTTATGAAGAAGAACGCAAACGGGCAGAAGCTTTAGCAGAACTTGATCGCGCCAAAACAGTTTTTTTTAGCAACGTCAGTCACGAATTTCGCACTCCACTCACCCTGATGTTAGGGCCGCTAGAGGAAACCTTAAATAACGCTGCTAGCTTGCTTCCAGCTAAGGAACGTGAACAGTTAGAAATGGTGCAACGCAACGGACTGCGGCTGTTGAAATTGGTCAACACTTTGCTAGATTTTTCGCGCATTGAAGCTGGAAGAGTCCAAGCTTCCTACGAACCTATCGACCTCGCTAGTTTTACCGCCGAGTTAGCAAGTGTATTTCGTTCCGCGATTGAACGAGCAGATATGCAATTAATTGTTAATTGTCCTCCCTTACCAGCACCAGTATATGTGGATCGGGAGATGTGGGAGAAAATTGTCCTGAATCTGCTTTCCAATGCCTTTAAGTTTACATTTACAGGAAAAATCACCGTTAACTTACACTGGCTAAACAGCTCTGTAGAGTTGCAAGTTAAAGACACAGGGATTGGTATCCCCATCGAAGAAATCCCCCATTTATTTGAACGCTTTCACCGCGTTAAAGGCGCGCAAGGGCGAACCTTTGAAGGTTCAGGAATTGGCTTGTCATTGGTACAGGAATTAGTGCAAATGCATGGGGGAAATGTCCAAGTTACCAGTATTTTCGGACAAGGTAGCTGCTTTACTGTATCCATTCCTACAGGGTCAGCTCATTTACCACCAGATCGCATCAGCGCAACTCGCAATCTAGCTTCCACCGCCTTAAATGCTACTTCTTACCTAGAAGAAGCCCTACGTTGGCTACCCACATTTGGAGATGAGGGAGTACTTTCCCCCTCTGCATCCTCTGCTCCCTCTGCCTCCTCTGCTCCCTCTGCCCGGATTCTCTTAGCTGATGATAATGCTGATATGCGCGATTATGTGAAGCGATTGTTGAGTCAGCAATATGAGGTGGAAGCAGTAGGGGATGGTTTAGCGGCTTTGTCTGCGACTCAAAGACTTGTACCAGATTTAATCCTGACGGATGTAATGATGCCAGGGCTAGATGGCTTTGGACTGTTACAAGCGCTACGTAATGAGCCACAGACAAAAAATGTACCAATTATTCTACTGTCAGCACGGGCGGGTGAAGAAGCAAGGGTGGAAGGTTTAGAAGCTGGTGCTGATGATTACCTGATTAAGCCCTTCTCAGCCCGTGAATTATTGGCGCGGGTGGAAGCTGCTTTAAAACTAGCCCGGCTGCGGGACGAAGCCATGCAACGGGAGCAAGGGCTAAGGCTGGAAGCAGAGGTGGCAACAGATCACCTAGAAACTGTGCTAGCAGGTATCAAAGACCAGTTTTACGTTCTAGATCGGGAATGGCGCTATACCTTTGTTAATGATCGCGTAACCGTGGTTGTGGGCAAATCCCAGGAAGAACTGCTCGGCAAAGTGATTTGGGAACTGTATCCTGATTTAATTGGCAGTGAATTTTATACCCAAGTTCATCACGCTTTTGCTCAACAGCAGGTGATGCGGTTCGAGTACTTTTACCCTGCTTTGCGGCGCTGGTTTGAAAATCGGATCTACCCCTTTGCTGATGGTGTCAGTATCTTTGTCACAGATATTAGCGAGCAAAAACAAGCAGAATTAGCACTACGGGAGAGCGAGCAACGTTTCCGGAATATGGCTGACAACGCCCCGGTGATGATTTGGGTGACTGACTCCACAGGCTGTTGCACTTACCTGAGCCAAAGCTGGTACAATTTCACCGGACAAACCGAGGACACAGGTCTAGGTTTAGGGTGGTTAGATGCTGTACATCCAGAAGATTTCGAGTCAGCCAAAAATGCTTTCTTAGCTGCTAATCAACGCCATGAGGCATTTCGGATAGACTACCGCTTGCGACGCAAGGATGGTGAATATCGCTGGGTAATTGATGCAGCCACTCCTTGGTTAAGCTGGGATGGTGAGTTTCTTGGTTACATTGGCTCAGTCATTGATATTACCGAACGCAAAGCAGCAGAAACCGAACGCGATCGCCTTTTGAAACTAGAACAAGCCGCAAGAGCCGAAGCCGAAAAAGCCAACCGCATTAAAGATGAGTTTCTTGCAGTCTTATCCCATGAATTGCGATCGCC
The DNA here is from genome assembly GCA_002368155.1 of Nostoc carneum NIES-2107. Classification (GTDB taxonomy): domain Bacteria; phylum Cyanobacteriota; class Cyanobacteriia; order Cyanobacteriales; family Nostocaceae; genus Aulosira; species Aulosira carnea. Next base: position 3,107,158 of record AP018180.1, on the reverse strand, counting down.
TCTTAATCCCATTCTCGGTTGGTCAAGACTTTTACAGACCAGTAACTTTGACCCTGCCAGTCAGCAGAAAGCCTTATCCACAATTGAGCGTAATGCTCAATTACAAGTGCAACTAATTGACGATTTACTAGATGTCTCCCGTATCTTACGCGGTAAGCTCAATCTCAACATGGCGGCTGTTGACTTAGTATCTGTGATTGAGGCAGCAATGGAAACAGTGCGCCTAGCAGCCGTAGCCAAAAATATTCAAATTCATACTATGTTAGATACCTCTTTTGGCTTAGTTTTGGGTGATTCTAGCCGTTTACAGCAAATAGTTTGGAATTTGCTATCTAATGCCGTTAAATTTACTCCAGAGCGAGGAAAAATAAATATCAGCCTAGATTATATTGACGCTCAAGCGCAAATTACCGTGAGCGATACAGGCAAAGGTATTAGTTCTAGCTTCCTACCTTATGTGTTTGAATATTTCTGCCAAGCCGACAGTACCACAACTCGCAAGTTTGGCGGCTTGGGTTTAGGATTAGCGATCGTGCGCCATCTAGTAGAACTACATGGCGGAACCGTCAGCGCCGAAAGTCCTGGTGAAGGACAGGGTGCGACATTTACAGTTAGGCTACCACTTTTGCAGGATGAAGGTAGAAGGCTAAAGGGCGAAAGTGAGTCAGCTAACCTGGCGGCTGATACAGCAGTGTTGACAGGAATTAAAATTTTAGTTGTGGACGATGATCCCGATACCCGCGAATTCTACACCTTTGTACTAGATCAGAGTGGTGCAAACGTGACTGCAGTAGCATCAGCAGCAGAAGCACTGCAAGCATTAGTACAATCACAGCCAGATATATTACTGAGTGACATTGGAATGCCAGAAATGGATGGCTATATGTTAATGCGCCAGATCAAAGCATTGCCAACAGAAAAAGCAAAACCGATTCCTGCGATCGCTTTAACAGCCTATGCAGGAGAACTCAACCAACAACAAGCACTCTTAGCAGGCTTTCAAAAGCATCTATCTAAACCCGTTGAGCCGGATGAGTTGATTAGTGTAATTACAAGTTTGCTGGGTAGGGATTAGGGATTGGGGATTAGGGATTGGGGATTGGGGACTGGGTAATGGGTAATGGGAATTGGAGATAAATAACTTTTGACCCTTGACCTTTGACCCTTGACCCTTAACCAATGACAAATAACAAATGACAAATGACAAATGACAATTAAAATTATTAGCCTCAAAAATATCAAAGCACAACAAAATAGTATCTTACAGAATATTTTTAATTTAGCTGCAACTGATACACCAAACTCTGCTGAAATTCAAAAACTTACTCAAATTTTTGCCAGAACAGTTACCAGAATTGAAGAAATCTGTACTGTTCAACAAGCAACACCAGCTAATCTGGCTAGTTCATCACGTCAGATTTACTCCTGGCTCAAGTTTTTAGCGGATGAATATAATTTACAATTGCACATTAATAGTACTTATCGTCTGCGACAAATAGCTCAAGAAATCTTGCCAAAAGATAAACAAGAATCTATAGAGTTAAAGGTAGAATTAACTAATTTATCAGGACTATATAAAGGTAAAAAATCTCATAATTTTACTCATATTACAATTAGCGAAGGATTTATCAATGCACCAGATGCAGTTTTAGAAGCGGTAGTAAAATCTATAATTGTTGGCAAAACTCAAGAAACTACAAAACTGATTCGGTCTTTTGCTAGCTCAGAAGAATATAGTAGCGTTCTCCTCACACTAGATTTAATCGCCGAAGTCATCGCAGAAAATGCCCAAGGTAATTTTTATAACTTAAATAATTTGTTTGACAAAATCAATCAAGAATATTTTGCTGCTAATCTTGTGAAACCACGTCTAGCATGGAGCAAAATTAATACTTACCGTAAGTTCGGACATTATGAGCCAGCTAGAGATAGAGTAGTGATGAGTTTGACTCTGGATGATGGCAATATACCGGAATTTGTAATTGAATTTGTGTTATTTCACGAGTTACTGCACAAACACCACGGTACAAAATGGGTAAATGGTAGAAGGATGGTTCATACTTCAGAGTTCCGTGCTGATGAAAGCAAGTTCAAGTTATACGCAGAAGCTCAAAATTGGTTGCAAAAGTTAGCATCTGGTCAAATTTCTTAGGGTAGCAATACTACTCACTTAAGCGTTTTGAAATCAAAATTGGTGTTGGGGAAAAGGTTAAAGGTTAAGGGTGAAAGGTTTTTTCTTTCCCTTTTCCCATTCCCCTATTTACCCTTAACCGACAACTATTGAGTAGAGTAGTTATGATTTCGCTAGCTAAAAAAATATGAGATGAATTCTGGAATCTGAATTGTATAGCGGGTATATACATCTAGATAGCAACTAACCCCATATAAAACCTCTATGAAAGATGTTACCCCAGAATTAATTCGGGCTATAACCCCTATATTTATGGCTACTGTTGGCGCTGTTATTGGTGTAACTGTTTTAGTTTCATCCAACGGTAACGATAAGTCTGCTGGTTTAGGACTTGCAAGCACAGCAATTGCAGGTGCTGCTGGTCTTGCTCAAAATAGCAAAAATGAGACTGATTTTTCAGTTAAAAAGCAGGGTGATGATTTACAAGTTAAAGCACCTGCAAACCACGATAGTGATCAATGATAATTACATTGAATCATAAAATGAGTTGGGAAATATCAAGGTTTGATTTTAGATTTTACTTTGTTAGCTCGCAATTATAAATAATTAAATTCCCTACTCATTTTATGGCGTGATGTAGTTAGATAAACTCATATAAGATTCATATTTGATTATTTATTTTTTTAAATTATACCAATTCAAATAATGCTTGCGAGACATCAATATATTCTAGAGGGCAAGGCAATGCCTTGCCCCTACAATCTGTCGCATTCTTTTTTTAAATTGGTATTACTTGCGTAGTGGCGCGGCAAGGCTAAAATAGTGCGTTAGATTAGAAAAAATTACCCGCAGATGAAAGCGAATCAAACTAATTTCTATTGCAACATTTAAGGCTTGCCACACCAGTAGGGTGCGTTAGCTGCAGGCAGCTTTTTTCAGACTTTTCGTGCGTTACGGCTACGCCTAACACACGCTACATTCAGAAATCAAATCGGATTTTTATACAATCCAAAATCTAAAATTGTCTTACTTTAGTCCTGCGATCGCACTACTATACAAATTAAAAAAGCGCGATTCTTCTAAGGGTGCGTTATTGTTCCAAGTAGCAGCCACACAATATTGCTTACCATTTTTTGCTTTTAACCAAGTTGTGAGATTTAAAACCCCTGGTTCTGAGCCACCTTTAAATGCTACTCTTTCCCAATCTTCAGCTTTAGCAACTCCCGGATTGATACTCATTAAAGGTAAATCGGTAACTTGTGTCATCAGTTCACAGAGTTCTTTAGCTGTAAAAAACCATTCAACGTCCAGGATGGGTTTGTTTACCTCAAATTCACTGACTGTAGGTATAGGTTGTGACGCTAGTGATTGTAAAATTACGCGTTTTTGAGCTTCATTACTACTGCGATAACGTTTTAATAAATCTTGATTTCTCGCACTTTTCAGCAAAAATAACTCACGAGTAGTCAATAAAGGACGGTTGTGGGGTGTGAGCGATTCAATAGCCTGTCGTCCCAAAATGTTCATTAAGCTATCGGTGGCGGTATTGTCACTTTGAGAAATCATCAACGCCGCTAAAGTCTGTAAAGTTAGAAGAGAGCGATCGGGCCAGGTTTGCAAAATTCCCGATGGTAAACTCTTCCAAGCTGGTTGTAACTCCACCACATCTCGCCACGATCGCTTACCTGTAGCAATTTGAGATTTGAGGGTTTGCAGCACTGCTAATTTAAAAGCGGAACCCACAGCTAGCGGGGTGGTAGCATTTAAGGCTGCTCGTTCTGATTTACCTTCGAGAACCAAAAAGCTGACTTTTCCAGGGAAAGTTTTAAATTCTGCGATCGCTGACTCTAAACTCTTGGCTTGAGGTACAGGTGGTTGAAAAAAGAGCATGGCAATTTTACCATTGGCATCTAGCGCAATTTGTGCAGGTACGTAACCACGCGCAAATATAACTTTGTAGTTTTTTCCTGCCTCTTCCACTCTTTGATAATTGCCTAATCCCTGTTTCAAGCTGGCAATAATTTGTTGAATTTGAGCTATTGGTACTTGAGCTACAAACTCAGAAGTAAACCATTCAGCTTTTACTGGCTCAGTAGTTAAAAGTCTTTCCAAAGCAGCTTTTGGCATAATCGCCTGTTGAGGTAACTGTGCTTGTACTATTGATGATAAGTTTTGCTGATTTGTTTTCGCTAACGCCTGATTTGGTAAAAGTAAACTTGTTGTTAAAAATAAAGTTTCTAACCACATATTTATCAATTTCTAAATATTTATATATAAATATTGAGTTACTAATTTATCTGTTGTAAAAGTTGCCTTGATATTTCCTTGTACGTAGGAGTAATGACAGGATACTTGCTATCAGGCAAGGAAATTTCAGCGCCATCATTTCTGACTTCAAGGCCCTTTTGACCGAGAGAGTTGGACAAAAGCTACTTTATCAAAACTGCTAACGGTGATGAGTGTTAACACAGCCACCTCTGCTGTTGACAGTCAGATAATTTTAACTTTACTACATCTATATGCATTTACTCCGTAATTTTACTATTACTATTACCCTGTTCCATAATTAAAACTAAAACTGATGAGAGCTAATATTTTGTAGCATTCTTCATCATCAAAGGTTGGTAGTACCCAATTGCATCTCCTAACTCAATACTTATCGGTTAATGGGGAAAAGGCAAATAAAATACCTGTAACCATGACTCTTTCACTTTTGCTCAAAATCAAATTATCAGTTGAAACCGAGTAGTATTACTTCTCTCCTATTCCCTATATTTCTTGCAGTGAACAAGCATCGATGTTCCAGAGGATGATTAATTAATGAGGCAGCACGGATATCATTGGTTAAAATCAGTGAAAAGTTACAGCAAACAAGCATTGCTGTCATTGTTAGTTGGTGTTGTGGTCTCAGTGGCGGTTGTCATACTCTGGCAAAAATTATTAACACAAGAAAAAACCAATGTCGAGCAACTGATTCAACAGCAAGCGATCGCAGTGCAAACTGAAGTGACTAACCAACTACAAAGTCGCATTCAAGCATTGCAGCGAATGAGACAGCGCTGGCAAATCGGGGGGGTGGCTGTACAACAGGAATGGCAAGTTGATGCAGCCGCTTATATGCATGACTTTACAGGATATCAAGCGATCGCATGGGTAGATTCATCATTTCGGGTACAGCGAATTGTGCCGTTAGGTGGGAATGAAGCGCTACAACATCTCGACCTTAGTCAGCAACCCCAACAACTAACTGCACTAAAAACTGCTCGCGATCGCCGCCAAACTATTTTAACTAAAACGGTCGATGTCTCCCCTGGTAAAAAAGGATTTTTCGTATATATACCTATCTTTAAAGAAGATCAGTTTGAGGGACTAATCGTCGCAGTTGTGCAGATTCAACCTTTTTTAGAATCAATTGTCAATTTGCCATCAGGTTACAAACTTAAGGTATTTGATGGTCAGGAGTTGATTTACAGCCATGATTTAGAACTACCAGAGCTATTTTCTTGGCAAACAGAACATAAGATAGAATTTTATGGGTTGAACTGGCGAATCAAGGTTGATCCTACTTCCGATTTATTAACCAACTTGCATTCACCAATTCCAGAAATTCTGTTGTTTGCTGGCTTATGGTTAGCTGGCGCAATGAGCTTATTAGTTTATTTTGCTCAAGTTGCTATGTTGAGCAATCGTCAGATTGCAATCATCAATCAAGAACTAGCGCTGAAAATTCTGGAGCAGAATCAAGCAAAAGCTATTCTCAAAGAAAAAGAAGAACGTTGGCAATTAGCACTACAAGGAAATAATGATGGTATTTGGGACTGGAACCTAAAAACCAATGAAGTCTTTTTCTCTGTGCGCTGGAAAGAAATGTTGGGGTATCAAGACCAAGAAATTTCTCATAATCTGGATGAATGGTCAAAACGAGTTCATAGCGAAGATTTAGAATGGGTGATGCAGGTTATCCACGACCATTTAGCGAAAAAAACTCCTTTTTACATTAGCGAATATCGAATGCGATGTAAGGACGGGAGTTATAAATGGATTTTGGATCGCGGACAAGCGTTATGGGATGAGTCCGGAAATGTAATGCGGATGGTGGGTTCTCACACCGACATTAGCGATCGCAAACAAATTGAAGCAGCCTTAAAAGAAAGCGAAGGGCGGTTTCGCGTCATGGCTGATAGTGCGCCTGTGCTGTTATGGGTAGCTGATGCGGAGGGTGAATGTACCTTTTTTAATCAAACTTGGCTAAATTTCACCGGACGCACCCTAGAAGCAGAACTCAAGGATGGCTGGGCAAAGGGAATATATCCTGACGACTTAAAAAACACTCTTGATACCTATTCAACTGCATTTAATGCTCGTCAAGCTTTTCAGATGGAGTACCGTTTGCGTCGTGCTGATGGTGAGTATCGTTGGCTTTTAGACACAGGTGTACCACGTTTTCATGCTGATAGTAGCTTTGCTGGCTATATTGGCTCCTGTATAGATATCAGCGATGTTCACAACGAGCTGCGCTTACGCAAACTTGCGGAGCAAGCTCTGCAAAAACAATTACAACACACATTGCTATTAGAAAAAATCACTCAAGAAATTCGCCATAGTCTAGACAGCCAAGAAATATTTGAAACAGCCGCTACTCAAATTGGCAAAGTATTTGTTGTTGATCGTTGTTTGATTCATTTCTACGTTAGTGAGCCTGTACCACAAATTCCCGTAGTTGCAGAGTATGTAGTACCTGATTATACATCAATGCTAAATATAGAGATTCCGATTGATGATAATCCCTATATTCAGCAGCTCATTGCTCAGGAGCGAGCGATCGCTTCTCCGAATGTCTACACTGATCCGTTAATCCAAGCCTCTAACCTCAACTGCGAAGCCACAGGACTAAAATCCCTGCTATCAGTCCGTACTTCCTACCAAGGACAACCGAACGGCGGCATTAGTTTATACCAGTATAGTCATTTTCGGCAATGGAATCAGGAAGAAATTGAATTATTTGAAGCCGTTGCAGCACAACTAGGTATCGCTTTAGCACAGGCTCACCTTTTAGAACAAGAAACTCGTCAGCGAGAAGAACTGACGTTAAAAAACTTTGCCCTAGAGCAAGCAAAACGGCAAGCAGAAGCCGCCAACCGCGCCAAGAGCGAGTTTTTAGCGATGATGAGTCACGAAATTCGCACGCCGATGAATGCTGTCATTGGCTTGACAGGCTTGCTGCTAGATATGACAATTACTCCTCAACAACGAGAATTTTTAGAAATTATTCGCAGCAGTAGCGATACTTTACTGGCCATTATCAATGATATTTTGGATTTCTCGAAGATTGAGTCTGGCAAATTGGACTTAGAGAGACATCCTTTCAACTTAGATAAATGTATCGAAGAAGCCTTAGATTTACTCGCGCCGCAAGCTACTGCCAAAGGACTCAATTTAGCTTATTTGATGGAAAGCCACACCCCAAACACAATTATGGGGGATATCACCAGAGTCAGACAAACTTTAATCAATCTGTTGGGTAATGCAATCAAATTTACAGAAGCCGGGGAAGTTGTAGTTTATGTCACAGCCCAACAGTTAATCAGCCCCCAAGAATACCAAATTCAATTTGCTGTTAAAGATACAGGTATTGGCATTCCTAAAGATAGAATGGAGCGACTATTTAAGCCTTTTAGCCAAGTTGATGCATCCATGACTCGCCAATATGGGGGTACAGGATTAGGTTTAGCCATCAGCAAACGCCTAAGTGAATTTATGGGCGGTACCATGTGGGTACAAAGCGAAGTGGGAGTTGGTTCAACCTTTTATTTCACCATCGTGGCACAAGCAGTTTCCAGTTCGGAAAAATTTGAACTTGATATTGTGCAGCCAAATTTATCAGGCAAAAAACTGTTAATAGTAGATTGCAACGAAACTAATCGCCAAATTATTACCCTGCAAGCCTCAAGCTGGGGTATGGAAGTATGTGCAGCTACCTCAGGCTGGCAAGCATTGGAATATATTACCTCTGGGGAAAAATTTGATTTAGCTATTTTAGATATGCAGCTGCCACAAATGAATGCTTTAACTCTGGCAGCAAAAATTCACTCTTTACCAGGCTATCAAGATTTACCCTTAGTGTTGCTCAGTTCTTTAGGAGAATTACCAAACTCAGAACAGCCAGCCACATCTAACTTTGTCGGTATTCTGAGTAAACCAATTAAGCGATCGCATCTCTTAGATCTCTGCATTCGCATCTTTACTGGGGAAAACACTTGTGTATTACCTGTGCAATCTTCGCTACCGCCAGTCTTTGATGCTCAGTTGAGCAAACAACTACCCTTAAGTATTTTGTTAGTCGAAGATATTACTTTTAACCAAAAGGTAGCTGTAAAAATGTTAGAGCGCTTAGGTTATCGGACTGATGTTGTCAATAATGGCCTAGAAGCACTCTCAGCCTTACGCCGAAAACCTTACGATCTAGTCTTTATGGATGTACAAATGCCAGAAATGGATGGACTAGAAACCACACGCCAAATTCGTCAAGAATGCGTGGATCAAAGCCAACCTTGGATTATTGCTATGACAGCTCATGCCATGCAAGGCGACAAAGAAGAATGTCTCAGTGCTGGAATGAATGACTACATTACTAAACCAATTCGAGCTGAGTCTCTTGTTGAAGCTTTTAATAACTATAAAGCCTTGCATTCATCGAAGACTACCCAAGATATTCAGAATTCACAATTAAAAACTGCTTCTCAATCAGAAATTAATTTTCCACAAACTCTGTTACCCGCTATCGATACTACAACTTTTCAATCTTTAAAAGAATTAGCAATAGATGACACTGACCTTTTATTAGAGATCATTGAATGTTATTTAGACGACACACCACAAAAGCTATTAGCAATTTCTCAGGCAGTTGAGCTACAAGATGCTGTAGCAATTAGCCAAATTGCTCATTCTTTAATATCATCAAGTTTGACAATTGGTGCTGTCATTTTCGCTCAATTATGCCGAAAATTAGAAACAATTGGGAAAACTTGTAGTATAGATAATGCTGCTTATTTAGTCGAGCAACTTAAAATAGAGCATCAAAGGGTAAGAGAAGCTTTGGAATTAGAAAGAATTAGTAATGGGTAATTGGCACTCCTATAGCAATCCTATTTCAGTTGTGAAAAATATCAGTTTTGGCTGTTGACGGTTGACTGCTGACTGTCAACAGTTAACAGTTAACAACCCTTCAGATCAGATTTCACAAATCATTTAGGATTGCTATATGTAATCAACCTACACCTGTGAGAGAGCAAAGGGAGCAGAGGAAGCAGAGGAGAAATATCTATTACCAATTACCCATTACCCATTACCAAACAACAAATGACCAATGACAAATGACCAATGACAAATTTAACCATTCTCATCCAAAATTGTCCCTTCCAAATTAGCTTGCTCTAGATTTGCGCCGTTTAAGTTGGCTTGGTTTAAGTCTGCTTGAGCCAGATTCGCCTGGGTGAGGTCGGCTACGGTTAAGTCTGCGCCAGTTAAATCGGCTTTATCTAAATTTGCAGCGACCAAAGTTGCTGCTTTTAACTCAGCCTCACTCAGATTAGCTTCAATTAGCTTGGCAACAGTTAAATCAGCCTGGCTCAAATTTGCTCCATCTAAAACAGCTCCATCTAAAATTGCACCGTCTAAGATGGCTCCAGTAAGATTACTCCCAGTAAGGTCAGCATCACTCAAATTGGCACCGTTGAGATCTGCCTCAATCAGGCTAGTTTGACTTAAATTTGCATGGCTAAGATTTGCGCCATCTAAAATTGCTCTATCTAAAATTGCTCCACTGAGATTGGCTTCTCTCAAATTGGCTTCGCTGAGGTTAACAGCAGTAAAATCTCTTGCGCCTGCGGCATAGTTAGAAAGAAGTTCTTCTGCTTTCATCATGATCCTCCGCTACTTACTACTGCTTTTTGAGCGATGCAATCTATTACCCAGCATTGGCAACAGATAATTTCAAAATAATTCGTAATTCGTAATTATTTGCTTAAACGATAGTTAAACTATGTTATCTATTAATAATTTTTTTAGTTACCGCCTAAAGTTGTTATTTAATTTCACTCTTAGGATGGTTATGGCATCTAGCGAATTAGGGCTTTGTGGTAAGTAGCTGGTTGGAATTAAATATAAGATGGACGTAGGTTGGGTTGAGGCACGAAACCCAACACCCGCATGGGTTACGCTATCGCTAACCCATCCTACAAATAATTATGCCTCCCTACTTAGAGGAGACGTTAAGTGTAGCGATCGCGTCTTTTGAAGATAAGCTCATTAACATTCAACTTACATCATCAAGGCTACGGGCAAGATGCTGCCCCACAAGAGATTGATAAAATTTAATATACAAATTAAATGTGTTTTCACCGATCAAAAGTTAAAAACTAGTTTGAATATGCTTGAGTTGCTGTTGACCCCCATAGCAAACAGATCTGAGTCAGTTACATAGGTCATGATTGAGTTTGGTTCTCGAGTCTATACTAGAACAATTCATTCAGGATGCTGAAAAAATGAGCCAGTCCATTGCAAGGCTTCCCTGTGTTGTGACGGCTAGTGTACCACTGTCACAACGTGTTTACAGTTGTCCTAATTATGATTGATCAATTGACCGTGATGGCAAGACGGCAATTCAATTATCAAAATTTATGGAGCAGGCCATGAGTCAAAATTTACCAATAGATTCCCGTACTCAATTATCTAAAACACCTGGGCTGAAGCCGCCACTAGCTTCGGCATTAGCAAGTTTAGAAGTCCAGTTAGATCAAGAATTAGCGCGGTATAGACGCACACGCGATACCTCGAGATTAGCCAATCCTCGTGTAGTTAGTTATATTGGCAGTTCACCCCAAGCGATCGCCCAAGCAATTCTCGAACAATCTCAGTCAGCAGATATTAAACCCCCCGTACCACCTGCACCTGTACTCTCAGATCCTTTAGTAGAAGCAGCGACGGATACAGTCAGGTTTGAGGAACTAGATCATCTCCAGTTACCCTCAACTCCAGAGGTGGCGACAACACTCACTCCACCGCCACCACCGCCACCAGTCCCGCCAACTCCACCAACCCCATCAGCACCACCCACGCCAGCCAGTAGCATAGTACGTACAGAACAGGCTGATGAGGATGATACTGTTCTACAGTCAGATGATCCACCTAGCGAGCCTGATAACTATTTAGAATCTAGCGAAGCGCTGTTACGTAGTGTCACCGACGAAGAATCTCCAGCGAAACGCCCAAGTACAGCCAATGACGGTATACTTTCACCTTTGGGCATAGGTTCAATGCTGCTGTTATTAGTAGCAAGTTTGACTTTAGGCTATGTGGTATTTAATCCCAAAAGCTTGACACAGTTAAAGCTAAGTAATGTTTTTAATGGTAAAGCTTCAGCACCTGCGGAAAATACAGCCAACGTAGAAACTAATATCCAGACGCAGCCAGAAACATTACTCACACCTATACCCAAGTATCCTAACCTAGCAGCCAAAGAGTTTCCGGAAGTTAAAGATCCTAATGATGTGGTCGGCTTAACACCTAAAGGCAAAGCAAACCCCGCAGCATTACCTAACCAGATCCCCGCACAGCCAATACAACCACCTGCAGGCTTATCTGCGCCACAACCAACAAATCCCACAGCAGCAGCGCCAGTACAAACGGTAGAACCTGCGGCTCCCATCAATTCACCTGCACCATCCCCAAACGCCGCCCCCTTCCAGCTAAATCCACAGACCAAACCTTCAGCAGATGGGTTTTATCACGTAGTCACCGATAATCAAAATGAAAGGTCTTTTGCTGCAGCCAGACAGGTAATTCCTGATGCTTATTTATCAAAGGATAACAAGCTGATTTTTCTAGGTGCTTTTAAAACTCAAAAAGAAGTAAAAAAACATCTAGAACTATTACAAAAACGCGGAATTCTAGCCAGAGTGGAATAGCCATAAGTGGGGAAAATCTAGGCGATAATGAAGTAAATATCAATTAATTTAGCTTCTGCCCAGTACAGCATGATGGAAAGAAAAATACCATACCCTACCAGGCAAACAAGCTGGAGAGCGAACAGGAAACTCAGTGACAACATCATCCAAAAGCCTAAGATGAAAGTTTTTTGACTTTTAAATTCGCCAAAGGAGTTGGGTTGACTGGCACAAAATGAATGGAGAGCCGATATGGAAGTGATGAAGCGTATCCTGCGGGTGTTTCGCGCTAACCTTAATAGTTTAATCGGCAGTACGGAAGATCCAGAGAAGGTTCTGGAAAACACCGTCTTGGAGATGCAAGAAAACTTGATGCAACTACGGCGAGGAGTAGCACAAGCGATCGCCATCCAAAAACGTACCGAACGACAAGCTGCTGCGGCTGATTCTACAGCCGAAGAATGGTATCGTCGCGCGCAACTGGCTCTACAACAAGGTAACGAACCTCTCGCCAAAGAAGCTCTGACTAAACGCCGAGTTTACCAAGAAACTGCCAAAACTCTTTCTGAACAAAGGTTAGAGCAAAATACTTTGGTGGATAAACTCAAACAGGATATGCGGACGCTGGAATTAAAAATATCAGAAGCTAAAACCAAAAAGGATCTGTTTATAGCCCGCGCCCGTTCTGCTGAAGCATCCGCCAAACTCCAGGAAATGCTCAACGGAGTTTCCTCAACCAGCAGTCTCAATGCATTTGAGCGTATGGAAGACAAAGTTTTGCAAATAGAAGCCCAATCAGAAGCGATCGCGCAACTGGGTGGCGATGATCTGCAAAAAAAATTTGCTTCATTAGAATCTAGCAATGACATTGATGCTGAACTAGCAGCAATGAAAATGCAGGTTTTTGATGATGCAAATAACACACCATCACAACAACAGCTACCCAAAAGTCAAGATTCTTGATCGTTGGGCAATTACTGAGGCGGGAGTATATCTTAACAATTAAGGGGTGTTGGGAGGTACTGTTCCAGACCGGAAAGATTACATTGGAATAAGTAGCTATTAAACAGTAAAAAGCTTAACTGTCCAACAAATTGCGTAAACAACACAAGGAAAAAACAAAGTTATGGGATTATTTGATCGAATTAAGCGAGTAGTCAGTGCCAATCTCAACGACCTGGTAAATAAAGCAGAAGATCCTGAAAAAATGCTGGAACAAGCCATCCTGGAAATGCAGGAAGACTTAGTACAGCTGCGTCAGGGTGTTGCCCAAGCGATCGCGGCACAAAAACGCACTGAAAAACAGTACAATGATGCCCAAAATGAAATCAATAAGTGGCAACGCAATGCCCAACTAGCCCTGCAAAAAGGTGATGAAAATCTAGCACGGCAAGCCCTAGAACGTAAAAAAACTTACACTGAGACTGGTACTGCGCTGAAAACTAGCTTAGATCAACAAAGTGGGCAAGTTGAAACCCTCAAGCGCAACCTCATCCAGCTAGAAAGCAAGATTTCTGAGGCTAAAACCAAGAAAGAAATGCTCAAAGCCCGGATTACCACCGCCAAAGCCCAAGAACAACTGCAAAATATGGTAAGTGGTATGAATACCAGCAGTGCAATGGCGGCTTTTGAGCGCATGGAAGAAAAAGTCTTGATGCAAGAAGCTAGGGCGCAGTCAGTAGGAGAATTGGCAAGTGCTGATTTAGAAAGTCAATTTGCAGCTTTAGAAGCTGGTAGTGATGTTGACGATGAATTAGCAGCCCTAAAAGCCCAAATGACCCTAGGCCCTGCTAGTTCAGCCAATCAACCCGCACTACCACCTCAAACACCCCAACAACAAAGCACACAGCCAAAATCCAATGAAGTTGTGGATGCTGAGTTAGAGTCTTTACGCAAGCAATTGGATCAGATGTAATATCTTCACCACACTGATGAAAGCTCATCCCACGCCCTTTGGTTGTGGGATTTTGTGTCTGGGGATTGGGGACTGGGGATTGGGGACTGGGGATTGGGGACTGGGGACTGGGGACTCGGGATTAGGGATTGGGGAAAGGGGGAAAGGGAAAAGGAAAAAAAGGGAAATTATTATTACCCATTACCCATTACCCATTACCCATTACCCATTCCCAATGCCCCATGCCCAATTCCCAATATGTACTCAGTTTGGGATAGAGTATTTTGTGTGCCCATTTTGATAGATGCCACCTCATGGAGACTGCAATGAGTAAGGGTGTAATCACCGTAACTGATGCTGAGTTTGAAACCGAAGTCTTAACAACCGATCTGCCAGTGTTGGTTTACTTTTGGGCTTCTTGGTGCGGACCTTGTCGGCTAATGTCACCATTAATTAACTTAGCTGCTAGCCAATACAGCGATCGCCTAAAAGTTGTCAAAATGGAAATTGACCCAAACCCACTTACTGTAAAGCAGTATCAGGTAGAAGGCGTACCAGCCTTAAGGCTCATTAAAGGCAATGATCTTTTGGCATCCTCGGAGGGTGTCATTGGTAAAGATAAATTACTCAGCCTTTTAGATGAACATTTAAATAGTAATTAGTCAAAGGAAGGGTGAAGTATGAAGTATCAAGGATAAAATGACTCCACTAATTAATAGATGGGGTAATTATTTCAAAACAAGTGTATTTTTCGCCTAAGGCCGCTTGTCCCAGTTATTACTTCATCCTTTATCCTTCCTACTGTCAAAAGTCTCAAGTCCAAATAAATGACAAAGCCCTTTACGGCGGGTGTAAGGGTATTGGGTATAAAGGCCAGTCTCAGAGCCAGACTGCAAGAAATAGAGTTTTCTACTCGAAATTGGGTTTAAAGAAAAGATAACAGGGTAAGAGTTAAAGGTTTTTTCTTTACCTCTTTCCTCTTGTCATTTTCTCTTTTATCAACAATTATTGAGTCGGAAGTTAACATCATCCTTGTTTGAGCTAATCAATTTTATTGAGCGAACTCATCTATACCAAGCCTGACATCAAGTTTCCAAAATTCAACAACAGATTCAAACTCGGAAACCTGTAAAAAATATGGCTTTCTTAATTTTGAATTGTGAATTTGGAATTGATTTTACACCGCCGTTTTTTGACCTTTATTTTCTCCGTTTTGAATTTTGAATTACCCTTAGGGGTTGATTATGATTGAATTTGCAAAGCGTTTACAACCCCTGCAATCTAATGTGTTTGCAGATATGGATAGAGCCAAGGCGATCGCTTTGGCTGCTGGTAGAGAGATTATTGACCTGTCGCTAGGTTCTTCGGATTTGCCAACGGAAGCTCATGTAATTGAAGCGATCGCGCGATCGCTTCACGACCCGAGTACACATGGTTATTTGCTGTTTCACGCTACTCAAGGCTTTCGTCAAGCTGCGGCTAGTTGGTACGAAAAAAAATTTGGCGTTAAGGTTGATCCGGAAACTGAGGTATTGCCTTTAATCGGTTCTCAGGAAGGTACAGCCCATTTGCCCCTAGCATTGCTCAATCCTGGCGATTTTGCCTTGCTGCTCGACCCTGGCTACCCTTCCCACGCTGGCGGTGTATACTTAGCTAGCGGTCAAATCTACCCGATGCCATTACGGGCAGAAAATGATTTTTTACCAGTATTGAGTGATATTCCGGCTGCTGTCTTAGCACAGTCGCGGATGATGGTTTTAAGTTATCCCCACAATCCCACAGCTGCGATCGCGCCTCTATCTTTCTTTAAGGAAGCAGTAGCCTTTTGTCAGCAACATAATATCGTCTTGGTTCACGATTTCCCCTATGTAGATTTGGTGTTTGAGGGGACTGGGGATAGGGGACTGGGAGAAAATTCGGCTTTAGTGCCCTCAATTTTGCAAGCTGACCCCGATAAAAGCATTTCCATTGAATTTTTCACCCTATCTAAGTCTTACAATATGGGTGGCTTTAGAATTGGCTATGCAATTGGTAATGCTGAATTAATTCGCGCTTTACGCCAAGTTAAAGCAGCCGTCGATTTTAATCAATATCGCGGGATTTTGAATGGCGCGATCGCCGCTTTGACTGGCCCGCAAGCGGGAGTGGAAAAAGCTGTTGAGACTTTCCGCAAACGTCGTGATGCTTTTATTACTGCTTTACACCGCATTGATTGGCACGTTCCGACTCCTAAGGCCACAATGTATATTTGGGCAAAGCTACCTCCTACCTGGAGCCACAATTCTAAAGAGTTTTGTACTCAACTAGTAGAAAAAACTGGTGTAGCAGCTTCTCCAGGTACTGGCTTTGGTAAATCTGGTGAAGGATATGTGCGCTTTGCTTTGGTGCATGAGCCACCTTTGTTGGAAACTGCTGTTGAGAGAATTGCTGAGTTTCTGTAGGGTTAATTGTGAGCTTTGGCTGCTTTGACGAATACTCATAGAATATTAGGGCGCATTAAATACATACAATGCGCCTTAATATTTTTCACAGAATTGCTCAGGTCTTGTGTTGAATTAATTTTACGGATTAGCTCTGCTTTGAGTGCTTGTTATGACCTTGAAAATGCAATCTACCTGGTCAAAAATCGCATCTAGAGATAGATTGCCCATTCTTCATAATTAACGAAGATAAATTTATTCCAATTATTTAATACCACAATTTTGCTCAGAGACAGTTTAAAAAAATATTAACTTTTTGTTGAAGTGAGACCATTAAGATAATATTATGAAACATAGATAAACAAAAACTAAATTCGATTTATTAAAATTCCCACTGATTTGCATTCAGCAAATTTCTTATTTGACTGACATTTTCCCTAGAATTTGGCTAGACTCTGGTTCCGTATCTTGTGCAAAAATTGATGTCCGAATTTGAGATTTTTAATTTTCCCAAATAGGGAAATTAAAAGTATTCATGAACACATTTTCAATTCCCAAAGAGCTAAAAATGATAATAGGTGACGGAAAATCATGAGCATGAGAGACTTCAGGTCTAATTCCGTCAATCTATGGTTTTCATGTTTTAGTTATGTAGCTGTAACGTACTTGCACAGGTAAAGAGAGGCTCTCACATTTTAATTTATCATTTCAATTTGATTGCAATTAATATCAGATTATAGCGAAAAATGACGGCACAATTACTATCTCTTAATGAGCGATTACAGTCTCAGGCAATTAAACGAATTCTATTAATTGAAGACAATGATGTTAATAGAATGTTGCTAAGTGACTATCTCAGCTACTTTGGCTACGATGTCCAAGGTTTTTCATTAGGATCTGCATTATTTTCAGCTGTCGAAAAATTTCAGCCGGAGTTAATATTACTGGATTTAAAGCTGCCAGATATTGATGGCTATTCATTATTAGCTCAAATCAAGCAAAGACCAGAGTTTTCCAACATACCGATTATTGTAGTTTCAGCTTTTGCTTTTGAAATCGACCAACAACGAGCCATAAATTTAGGAGCTTGGCGTTACTTTGTAAAACCTATCAATCTCAAAGCTTTAATGATGACAATCCAAGAAAAGTTAGCTTGCTAAGCACTATCAGCTAACGTGTGAGAGAAAAATCCTGTGGGCTAAATGCTAGTTGCTTGTGTCGTTAACATAGGGAGAATAGCAGGTGAGAGAAAAGACACAAAAAATCAATATTCTTTAAAATAGAAATAGGTGGATTTATAAAATTACCTAGATCTGTTTCGTGACAAAATCTTCTCCCACACTGGTTAAAGATCCAGAACGCCTAGAAAGTCGTCTAGCTGAAATTCCACCAGAACCGGGTGTTTATTTTATGCGGGACGAAAGCGATCGCATTATCTATATAGGCAAATCGCGGAAATTGCGATCGCGTGTCCGTTCTTATTTCCGCGATGGTTACAACAAAAGCGATCGCATTGCCACAATGGTCAAACAGGTGGCAGAAATTGAATTTATCGTTACCGATACCGAAGCGGAAGCTTTGGCGCTGGAAGCTAACTTGATTAAGCAGCACCAGCCTTATTTTAATGTGCTGCTCAAGGATGATAAAAAATATCCTTATGTTTGCATCACTTGGTCAGAAGACTATCCCCGGATCTTTATTACCCGTAAGCGTCAACTAGGCAAAGAAAAAGATAAATTCTACGGGCCATACACAGATGCAGGTTTATTGCGCGAAATCTTACGCATCTCTAAGCGAATTTTTTCCTTGCGCCAACGACCTCAACCATTATTTAAAGACCGTCCTTGCTTGAATTATGATTTAGGACGCTGTCCTGGTGTGTGTCAGCAGCTGATTTCCCCAGAAGAATACCGGAAAACTGTACAAAAAGTAGCGATGGTATTTCAAGGAAGAACTCAGGAACTGATTGATATCTTGATGCAGCAGATGGAGAAAGCCGCAGAAGCCTTGAACTTTGAAGCAGCAGCGCGGGTTCGGGATCAAATAGCTGGGTTAAAGTCGCTGACAGCGGATCAAAAAGTTTCCTTACCAGATGATACAGTTTCCCGGGATGCGATCGCCTTGGCAGCTGATGAGCAACACGCCTGTATTCAATTATTCCAAATTCGCGCTGGGCAATTAGTCGGACGCTTAGGATTTGTGGCGAATGCACAAGCGGAATTTGGCGCTATTTTACAACGGGTGCTAGAAGAACATTACCAAACCGCTGACTCGGTGGAAATTCCCGCAGAAATTTTAGTTCAGCATGAGTTACCAGATAGTGAGATATTGGCAGATGTCTTAACTGGGAAAAAAGGCAGAAAAGTCACAATTCTGGCACCCCAGCGCCAAACCAAGGCAGAATTAATCGAAATGGTGGAGCGTAATGCCCAATATGAATTGCAAAGAATGCAAAAATTAGGCGATCGCAATCAACAAGCAATGCAAGATTTAGCTGCAATTGTGGATTTACCCGACTTACCCCACCGCATCGAAGGTTATGATATCTCCCACATTCAAGGGTCGAATGCAGTAGCTTCCCAGGTAGTGTTTATTGATGGATTACCTGCCAAACAATACTATCGTCACTACAAAATTAAAAATCCCACAGTCACCGCCGGACATTCAGATGATTTCGCCAGTCTTGCAGAGGTGATTCAGCGTCGCTTTCGCAAGTATATTGAAGATCCACAATTAACGCGTGCGGGTAATCCTGACTGGCCAGATTTAGTGATGATTGATGGCGGTAAAGGTCAATTATCATCCGTTGTCGCCATTTTGCAAGAGATGAATTTATTAGAAGATTTGCGGGTTGTCAGCTTGGCGAAACGGCGAGAGGAGATTTTTCTCCCAGGAGAATCCCAACCTTTAGAAACCGATGCAGAACAACCAGGAGTACAGTTATTGCGACGCTTACGAGATGAAGCCCATCGCTTTGCTGTGAGTTTCCATCGCCAACAGCGTAGTGATAAATTAAAGCGATCGCGCTTAGATGAAATTCCTGGTTTAGGACACCATCGTCAAAAGCTGCTATTGGGACATTTCCGGTCTGTTGATTATATTCGGCAAGCCACACCTGCACAACTAGCGGAAGTATCAGGTATTGGGCCACGTTTAGCCCAAGAAATCTACGATTACTTTCATCCCTAAGATATAAGGCAATACGCTTGGGTTAAGAAAATTAATTGACAACAAAACCAAAAAACTAGTTACTCAACAAAAAACAGAACAATAATTTTGGAGGCAATACTTGTCGGTTAAGGGGAAAAGCGCAACGGGAAAAGGTGTAAGAAAAAACCTTTAACCCTTACCCTTTCACCTTTTCCCCAAACCAAATTCCGAGTTGAAAATCCTTAACCGAGCAGTATTGATTTTGGAGGGGGTTTGGGGGACGCAACCGTCACCCAATCGGGGGTTTGGGGGAGAATCCCCCAATTGAGCTAGCTGTTTCCATAACCGACAAATCAGTCACTAATAATCCTATCTGAACTGTATTGAGATATAAGCACTTCTCAGTTATAAAATAGCCAATTTGTAGGGTGCGTTTCGGCTTCAGCCTAACGCATCATTTTATATACCAATGTATGAGGCGTTGTGATCATCTTCAATTTTTGAAACAACTTACTATCTTCTTCCCTCTTCCCCGTTTCCTTTCGACTATTGCTATATATGGCATTCAACCCAGCACTTCAGCAGACCGAAAGTAACTTTAATATTCCTTCATCGATGCTGTTAAAAATCTTAAGCAGGTAAACAAGAAAGTGATGGGTAATTGATAGTTGGGAGAACCCAATACCGATTACCCATTCCCCATTACCCATTACCAACAACTAGACTAACAGACATTAACCAGGCTTTGAACTATCAAGATTGGAAGTTTTAATTAAATTATTTCCCCATCATTTCATTGCCATTTCAATAGCTTAAATCTTAAGCAAAGCTTAAATAAAATTAATTTGTGACCAATTATACAGTATTTTCCTGAGTTTAACTTTTTGCTATTAATATACTTGCTATTCCTGGAGATCACTGTAAATAACGTGATATGAAGGTATTAGTAGCAGGGATCATTCCATTTCTAAATAGTGGGTAGGTAAAAAATTAACTTATATATCTAAAGTGAGATGATAACTAAGGACATAGACTAAGATAATAGATATACAATAGCGTTTGTTTGTACGAATTAAATTTTCTTAAAGTAATTAGCCCAATATATAGGCTTGTTATTAAGTGGTGTGAAACCAGTAGTGTTTACTGGTTAGGCTGACTGTGTCTTCTAATGTTATTAGTTACAACCAAGGGTTTTTAAAATGCAGATTATACAAAACATTTGTTGCCCAAACTGTGGCAGTGGGGCTGAACGTCACTACATTTTTGCTAGCGAAATAACTCGCACACAATGCCCAACTTGTGACTACTTAATGATCAGTTGCACTCGTACTGGTAGAGTTATTGAGGCTTACGCCCCTGGTATTCATGCCAAAAAATAGAATCACAAGTAATACCAAATCAAATAATGTTTGCGACACATCAATCATATTTTAGAGGTCACGGCATTGCCGTGCCCCTACAATCTGTCGCATTCTTTTTTCAAATTGGTATAACTCCAAGAAATAAATAAATTATTCAGCCTAAATTTGTGAAGCGTTGACTGTTAACTATCAACAGTCAACGCTTCACCCTCAACAAACCTCATGAGTAATTGTGTGAATTAAGGGCGTGATTTACTAGCTCTCAGTTGTCCACAAGCAGCATCAGCATCTAAACCGCGAGAATAGCGCACACTAACCGCAATATTTTGTTGCTGAAGCACATTCAGGAAAGCTTGAATGCGATCGCTACTGGGGCGTTTGTAGTCTACTTCTTGAATAGGATTATAGGGAATTAAATTGACATGGCTTTGGAAACCCCGCAAGCATTTGGCTAATTGCAAAGCGTGTTCTGGTAAATCGTTGACACCAGCTAGCAGGATATATTCAAAAGTTACACGACGACCAGTAATTTCCACATATTCCCGACATTCTGCTAATAAATCTTCTAAAGGATAGGGGCGGGCGCTGGGTATGAGTTGTTCTCGCAGTGCTTGGTTAGGTGCGTGGAGACTGACAGCGAGAGTAATCTGTAGATGATGTTGGGCTAACTGACGAATGCGATCGCGAATACCCACTGTAGAAACAGTCAGCGATCGCTGTCCAATTCCCACATCTTGATTGAGGGATTTCAGGGCTGCTAAGACATTCTCCGTATTTAACAACGGTTCACCCAGTCCCATGAATACTACATTACTTACTCGTTGCTGAAAATCTTCTTGTACAGTCAACACCTGATCGACAATTTCATGTCTGGCTAAGTTGCGCTTATAGCCGCCTTTCCCAGTAGCGCAGAAATCACACGCCATCGGACAACCTACCTGAGTAGAGACGCAGACTGTTAAACGGGTTTTGGAAATTTCTCCCCCTTTACCAAAACTGGGAATCCCCACAGTTTCGATAATTTGCCCGTCGGACAGTTGCAGTAAATATTTAACTGTGCCATCCCTTGCTTCAGAACGATAATGTATTTTAGAACGTCCAATGGGAATTTCTGCTAAATCCGCACGCCATTGCTTAGGAAATACGGTAATATCAGCAAGCGATCGCACGCCTTTGTGATAAATCCAATCATGCAGCTGCTTACCTCGATAACCAGGTTGTCCTTGCTGCTGTACCCAAGCAGTTAACTCGGTAACAGACGCACCTAGTAGTGGGGGAATATTTTCTAAATTTTCTGAGTTGGGTGAGTCAACCTGAGATACAAGCGGCGTAGCAGACATAAATTAATCAATCACAAATGGATGCTGAATCTCTATCCTACCGTTTATATTTCAAATTGGTCATTGGTCATCGTTCATGATTGATAGGGTGAACGCTAATACTGGTCGGTTAAAGGGAAAAAGGGGAATGGGAAAAGGGAAATAAAAAACCTTTAACCTTTTCCCCAAAACCAAGTTTGAGTTCAAAACGCTTAATCAAGTAGTATTGAGGTGAACGCTACCAAATCTTTCGTTAAAACCCTAAGCTTTACTTCATCCTTCTTACACAATGGGAATTTGGATGCAAAATTCTGTTTCTTGGTTTGGCAAAGAAGTACAGGTTAATTTACCTTGGTGCA
This sequence comes from Nostoc carneum NIES-2107, assembly GCA_002368155.1. Taxonomy (GTDB): domain Bacteria; phylum Cyanobacteriota; class Cyanobacteriia; order Cyanobacteriales; family Nostocaceae; genus Aulosira; species Aulosira carnea. The sequence continues at coordinate 3,084,580 of AP018180.1, read as the reverse complement.
TTTCTACCACAATTTGATAGCTCACAAATAAACCAAGTCCAATTCCCTTACCCACAGCTTTGGTTGTAAAGAACGGATCGAAGATTTTGTCCACTACAGATTCAGCTATAGGCAAACCATTGTTTTTAATCCGAATATTCAGCCAAACTTCTTCAATAATTTCTGTAGTAATCCAAATTGTAGGCATTAACATTTGAGATTGGTTAATTGCCTCCAGTAAAGCATCAATAGCATTATTAATAATATTCATAAATACTTGATTCATCTGCGCGGGATAGCATTTTATCAGGGGAATGGTGCCATAATCCTTGATAATTTCAATTACCATCATTCCGGAATTGGTTGTGAGACGATGACGCAGTAATGTAATTGTGTGATCGATACCGACGTGAATATCAACATTTTTAATTTCTGCTTCATCCAACCGGGAAAAATTGCGTAACAATAGTACAACTTCTCGAATGCGATCGCTACCTGCTTGCATCGATTGCAACAGCTTTGCTAAATCTTGTTGAATAAATTCTAAATCAAAATTTTTAATTGCTTCTTGAATATGTAGCGGCGGGACTGGATAAGCTTGCTGGTAAAGTTCTAAAATTTGGAATAATACTTCTGTATACTCTGATGCATAGGAGAGATTGGCATAAATAAAGTTAACTGGATTATTAATTTCGTGAGCAATCCCTGCTACTAATTGTCCCAGACTCGACATTTTTTCAGTTTGTACCAATTGAGCCTGAGTATATTTGAGTTTTTCTAAAGTTAATTTTAATTCCTCATTAGCTTGAATTAGCTCAGTATTGTGTTGTTCTACCCTCGCTTCTAGTTCCTCATTCGTTTGCTTCAGTAATACTTCTGCTTGCTTACGATCCTTAATATGGATCAGCGAACCTGAGAATTCTGATTCATCACAAGGTTGTATAGATAGTTCCAGCCACACAATCACACCAGTTTGATGATGAAAGCGGAGTTCTTGACAGGCTTCTACCCCTGTTTGTAGCTTTTCTAAAGTTGCTTGCCATAAGTGCCGATCATCTGCGTCAATGAAATTGCTTAAAGGGCTACCAATGACATCTGCTACCTGATAGCCAAGGGTTTTAGTCCAAGCTTGGTTGAGGAATTTCACATTACCCAAGCGATCGCATTTAAACACAATTTCGCGCAGACTATCCACCAATTTCCGGTAACGCCGTTCCGATTCAGACAATTTCTCTATCAAACTGTACTGAATTTGGGTATGCAATTCATTGTTGAAATCTGACATTATACTGTAGCCAAACGTTGAAGTAATTCCGTGTGGTTGATTGTATCCGCGTACAAGGGGAAGACGTGAGTATGATAAAATTCCTGTTCAAACACAGTGCGAGCAGAGGTGCAATCAGACAAAACTATTACCTGATAGCCTTTTTCATGAGCAGAACGACCTGTAGAATCAATACAAACTGAAGTAACAGCACCAGCCAAAACTACATGAGTAATCTCTTTTTCTTGAAGAATATCGTCTAAATTTGTATTAATAAAAGCATTAAATCCTCGTTTTCCCGGAACTTCAAGAATGTTGCTACGAAATGGTAACAACTCATCAATCATCTGTGAACCTTTGGTACCAACTTGAAAAGCGCCAACATCTTTGATCGTTTTGAGAATTCCCACAGGTTCAATTAATTCCTGATAGTTCGGCGTAAAAAAAATTGGTGTCGCAATCAGTAACACTGGAGTTGCTAGCAAACATTTTACAAACTCAACAGTGTTTTCTAGTACTTTGGTAGCTCTTGAAGATTCCTCAATTACACTATGTAGAATCCCATCAGCAGCAAAGTAGTCATTTTGAAAACCGATTAATAGCACAGCAGTACGTTGGGGTTGCATTGTATTTCTCAGCAGTTAGGATACACACACATTTAAGTGAGTCGATGACTATAAAACATAACTATATTCAGAATAATAAAGGTTAGGGATAAAAAGGAAAATCTTTACCCTGATTCCTTTTTCAACTTGATACAGTTTGCTTTAATCGCGCCTACTTATCTATATAGTCTTCCCATTTTTAGTCAGTTTATAACGATAAATCGATATACTTTCGTGAGCGTCAAAAAGCTGAAATTGCGTCGATGAGGTTAAAGCCAGTCAAACCCAACAAATATAATAAAATTTTGCCTTGGAAACGGAAATCCAAGCGACAATTTTATATAGTCTTCCCCGTTTAAGTTAATTTCTAACAATAAGTAATGTACGGTTAATCAAGTTATAGGGTGCGTTAGCGGCGATAGTACAGCACCTATAACAAAATACAGTTCAGTTAAGAAAAGTAATTGATAACTAAACCAAAACTAGTTACTCAACAAAAAACAGAACAATAATTTTGGAGGGGGTTTGGGGGACGCAACCGTCACCCAATCGGGGGTTTGGGGGAGAATCCCCCAAGTCTTCTGGCTTCTTGAATAAGTGACAAATCAATCGCTAATGAACTTAACCCAAGCGTATTGATCTATAAAACAATACTGTTCAGTTAGTGTCAAAAAGCTTAACCTGCGTAGGTTGGGTTGAGGGACGAAACCCAACATTTTCGCAACTTTGTTGGGTTTCACGACCTTCTACCCAACCTACAATTATTCTTAACTGAACCGTATTGATCTATAACAATGCTTTTCGTGCGTTACGGTTTACACCTAACGCACACTACGAAAAATTTCAATTTAGTTTCTTACCAACCATTACCCATCAAAATAAATGGTGCCCAATAATATGGATGAGTAAAGTTAGTAAGATTTCTTTTTGGTGTTGTCGGTGCGCCTGGTACTGCTTCGACATTAATTGCGCCTCGTTCAACATTGCTGTTTGCAGAATTATTACTACGCAACAAACTCAGTTGCGCTTGACGCAAAGCTTGGGCTTTTGTTGGGTGGCTATCTTTAGCTAAATTTGCATAAAATTGCTGCATTAGTAAACTAGTGCTAGCATCATCCACCAGCCATAAAGAAGCCATAACAGCCTTCGCACGACGGTTGAGAAAATAAAAGCTGACACCAGGAATTTCTAACCCGTCTTTTGCTGTTTCACCTAATGCAGTTTCACAAGCAGAAAGCACTACCAAATGCACATCACTTAAATCTTCCAAATTATCAATTTTGGGAATTGGTAATTTTTCCCCAGTCCCTAAGACTAAATAAGAATCATCTTGTTTTCCTGGGACAAATACACCATGTGTAGCAATATGCAAAATATTATGCCCTTTTAAATTATCGCGTAAAGTCCGGTAATCAAATGCCTGATTGAGATATTCTTGACCAGGATAAATCCCATTTTTATCAGTCGGTTTTTGGCGAATAATTGCATCTAATTCTGCAGGAACATTAGGTAAAGCATTAAATCCAGGAACAGCCTTAGATAAACCTAAGCCTAAAACTTTGGTATTGGCGGTTCCAGCCGGAAGACGCGAATCTGTATCTGTTAAACCAGCGGATAACACGGTAGAAATATTATAGTTTTCTACTAGATATTGCTTACCATCAAATAACGCGCTGATGGGTATATAACGTGCCGCACGATCCAAAGAAAAGACCAGATTTTCAATTTTATTGGCTTTTAATTCTGGTTCTACTGGTTTAATTAACCAGTCATATAATTGCTTCCCAGTTGCTTTTACTTCATTAATATCAGAACTAGGATTTTGCAGCAATTTACGGAATTTATTCACTGTCTCTCTAATTTTTGGCTCACCTACAGAGACTTCTACACTTTTAACTACACCTCCTTTCGATACCCACAACAACCAAGTTTTATCTTCTACTACAAACACATTCATTAACACTGTTCTTGGTTGCGATTCGACAATTTTCTTGCCTATACTTCTCAAGTCTTGGGTATCAAGATTACCTCGGTCTTTCGAGAGGCGATCGCGCACATTTTTCTCTAAATTTTGAATTTTCTGATTAAACTCAGAAATCAAAGCATCTCGTTCATCTGCTAATTTAGTTTTCTCCCCACAATTGTTTTTTTGACATTCATCAAATTTTTGTCCAAAAGCAATCAAACTGCCATAATTTTTAATCAATTTGGCTTCCGTAGGAGTTTGACCCATTGGCTTAGGAAGATTCGCAACTCTGTTATTATTGGTAAATTCGCTTAGCTCTTGTACCTTCAAAAGTTCTAAAACTTGGCTAGCTTCTAAACTGCGATTTTGAGACAGTAATAAGTTAGCATATTCACGATAGATATCAGCAATATTCGTCCGATCTGCATCTTGCACAGATTGCAAAAAAGATGTTTGTAAGTCTTTTGAAAGACCACGATTTTTCTCCCGAACTTTCTCAATATCATTAATTGCTTTTTGATAATAAGCAATCGCCGTTGTTTGTTGTTTTAAATCGCGGTAAATCCTTGCTAAACCTGCATATAATATAGCTCGATTGCCTGAATAATTTAATTTATCTGCAATAGTACTAGCTTGGTTATATGCGTCAATTCCTTGCTGGTATTGTTTTGCCCTTCTATAAAACCCGCCTAGATATACTAGCATTTGCGCTTCTGATTGAGCATCTTGAGCATTTCTCGCTATTTGTACGCTTTTTTGAATGTATTCTAGGGCTTTTTGGTTATCATTCAATCCCCCATACCCAATTCCTAAAAATAGATTGTTCAACATCAAAAATTGTTGTTGGTAATAGGGGATGTTAATCTGAGGTACTAAATTTAACCCTTCTTGCGATGAAGCAATCGTCTTTTGATAGTCTCCCTGAATAAACTGGTTAAAAGTCCAATACAATAGAGATGTAGCTTCAATCAGAGGAAGTTGCTTAATCTTGCGGGCAATATTTAATGCTTCGTGAGATAATTCGCTAGATTTTTGGTAATTTCCTAAACTGATATACGTACTAGATAATGTCAATAAAGGTTTGACTGTTGCAGCCGGATTCTGGCTTTTTTTAGCAATTTCTAAACTTTTAGAAGCAAATTCAATAGTTTTTTGATATTCTTCTAATTCACTATAAACATCAGCGATCGCATTCAAAGCATCTGATTCAATTTCTGGATTTTTGATGTTTTTAGCAATTGTCAAAGCTTGCTCAGCTAATTCCAAAACCTGGCGATGTTCTGCATCAGTTACAGCTAAAGATTTAGAAGCACTAGCTAGAGTTAGCAATCCATTAGCCTCATACTCTGGATTTTTCAATTCCCGCGATATTTGTATAGCTTGTTGCGCTAAAGGAATAGCTTTATTGTATTCTCCAGAAATATCATGTGATTTTGCTAGTAACCACAAAACACCCATTTCCGATAATTTCTTAAATTCTGGTAATGAATTACTTTGTTGCTGTCCAGAAATATTAGCTAATATTGTCCACTCATCTTCATTGAGATTACGTACAGATGCAAGCAACTGTTCCCCAAGCTTGATAATTTTGGGATAGTCAGCTACAGCATCATAGGTTTGAATTAACTGTACCATTACTGCTAACTGCAGCGTTTTTTGCAGTAATTCTGGTTTAATAGAGGAAGCATTAATACCAGATAAACTGATTATTAATTTACTATCATCACTATTAAGTTTATTTGTTTGAAAAAACTCGAGTACCTGCTGCCCAAGTTCAATAGCTTTTTGGTATTGTTTTTGTTCTGTCAATACAGCTATTTGACTGTAAGATTGAAATGCTACTACATATTTGATTACATCGCCAAAATTAGTAGCTAATTGCTGCTGATATTCTTGCAGTTTGGCAGTATTACCTTGAGCTTTATAAGCTTCCAATAACTGAATTAAAGACTGCAATTGCAACTCACGGCTGTTGATATTCTGGGCGATTTGCCAACTCTGGGGTAAAAACTCCAACGCTTTATCGTATTTCTTGAGGCTGTTGTATACCACACCTAAATTCAGCAAACTTCTAGCTTCTAAATCTCGGTTATTAATTTGCTTTGCAATTACCAAACTTTTCTCGTAAGCAGCGATAGCTTTGCTATTATTTTTTTTTGCAGCATAAACCTCGCCTAATTTTTGTAGAGTTTGACCTTGTCCCGCCAAATCTTTAATTTGTTGATAGATATTTAATGCTTGTTGTAAAGACTGCAATGCAGCATCTAGCTGTTTAGTATTCGCTTGTTTAATACCTTGCTGTAACAGCAGATTAGCTTGGGCTTGGCGCTTATTCGCGGTTGTGGATTGGGCTAAAGTATTTTTGAGCGATGGACGGTTATTAGCTGCTGCTGCGATCGGGCAAATTAAAGAAAGTATTAAAGTAAAGACGGTAAGAGATTTAACATGGTATTTCATGGCAATTCCTTAAATAGCAGTAATATAAATTTCGCCCTCAATCATCTATATCTCACAGACAGGGAGAACATATGCAAAAATTTGAGCGTCGAGCCATACAGTGAGATCAGCGCTTAATTTAACTATTGGGGGATGTGAGGAATGTCAAATCTTGTGAAGCGGAAAGTCCGCGATCGCCAATTCAAACGCCGACCTTTAGGTTTACTCTTAGTAGTATTGGCATGGAGTTTAGCTATGGGTTGGCTTTTAGCCTTAGCTAGCAACGTCCAAGGTGCTACCCCAACATCACAGGTAGGTACAGTTGACGTAGTACCTCAACAATACAAACTGGGGCAAGAATTATATGTAGAAAACTGCTCAACTTGTCACATCCCCATACCACCAGAAGCTTTACCTACCCAGACTTGGAAAAACCTCTTAGAAGACTCGCAACACTATGGCGCACAGCTACAGCCTTTAATCGATCCGCCACGTGTCTTAGTTTGGCGGTATCTGCAAACTTTTTCCCGTCCGCAACGCAAAGACGAAGAAACACCCTATCGCGTCAACAATTCACGTTATTTCAAAGCTTTGCATCCCAAAGTCAAGCTACAACGTCCTGTACAAATTAATAGCTGTGTTAGCTGTCACCCCAGCGCCGCAGATTTCAATTTCCGTCAGTTGAGTCCAGAAATGGAGAATTCGCCGTGAGGGACTGGGGATTGGGGATTGGGGATTGGAGAAATGACTTTTGAGTAAAGACGCGATGAATCGCGTCTCTACAAGGCTTGACTCGGGGGTGGATTTAGGCGTGTTAGGATCTGCAACAAAAATAAGGTGGCTTGGCAGATGAAAGCGATCGAAGTGACTGGTAAGATTGACGCTCAAGGAAACCTGATTTTAGATGAGCCAATTCAGGGAACAACTTATCCTCATCAAGTGCGGGTGATTGTGTTGGTTCCAGAACCAGCAGAATCAGAAGAACTCGACCCAGATGATACACCAGTTGAGGAAATTAAAGCCAGCTTAAGGCGAGCCTTAAAGCAAGCAAAAGCAGGAGAACGTCTACCATTATCCCAAATGTGGGAGGGTATTGATGCCGAATGAACAGCCATCGGTCTTTATTGATTTAACTCCTGAATATAAACAAAACTTGCGTAACCTATCTAAAAGATTTCGCAATATTCGCTCTGATGTTCAACCAGTGATCGAGCAACTACAACAAGGAAATATTGTAGGAGACAGGATTAGCGGTCTTGGTGAGGAGTATATTGTTTACAAGGTAAGAGTTCGCAACAGCAATATTCAAAAGGGTAAAAGCGCTGGATACCGCCTCATCTATCAACTTGAGTCACCCACAAGTATTTTGCTATTAACGATTTATTCCAAATCCGACCAAGAAGACATTGCTGCAAACGAAATCCGCAATATTCTAGCTGATTTTGATAGTGAGGAAGGATGAAGGGATGACGGAGAAAGAACAATTACCAATTACCCAATCCCCAGTCCCCAATCCCCAATCCCCAACCAACATGGGTGAAATCGCTACTTGAGCATGGTGGGCGTTCTCTGCCTCAGTCAGGGGTGAAATGATACTATTAATAGAGTTCTAACAATAAGATATGAAATAAAACCAATCATTTAGTAAACTGATTGGCCAGCGTTTTTGCTGTTTGTGAGTTAATTCTCATTTCATACCCATCAACAACCAAAATCGCTGGGTTGGGTTAAATTTTTATAATCTATTGCCGAAACTTTAATTCCCATCCCCCTCTATTTAGTGCCATAACCTGCCATGCTAAAAACTTTGTTGGGCGATCCCAACGCTCGTAAACTTAAAAAATACCAACCTTACGTTACGGAAATTAACCTCTTAGAGGAAGATATTAAAGCGCTTTCCGATGAGGAGTTAAAAGGCAAAACAGGCGAGTTTAGACAGCGGCTTGCCAAAGGGGAAACCCTTGATGATATTCTGCCAGAAGCTTTTGCCGTGGTTCGGGAAGCAGGACGGCGAGTTTTAGGCCTGCGGCACTTTGATGTGCAGATGTTGGGTGGTATTATTTTACACAGTGGGCAAATCGCGGAAATGAAGACTGGGGAAGGTAAAACCCTGGTAGCGACTTTGCCAAGTTATTTAAATGCACTCACTGGTAAAGGTGTACATGTTATTACCGTGAACGATTACCTGGCGCGTCGGGACGCGGAATGGATGGGTCAGGTGCATCGCTTCCTGGGATTGAGTGTAGGGCTAATTCAAGCGAACATGATTCCCAGTGAGCGGCAAAAAAATTATGACTGTGATATTACTTATGTCACGAATAGCGAAGTAGGTTTTGATTACCTACGGGATAACATGGCTACATCAATGGCAGATGTGGTACAACGCCCCTTTAATTACTGCGTCATCGACGAAGTAGACTCAATTTTAGTAGATGAAGCACGGACACCTCTGATTATTTCTGGACAGGTAGAAAGACCTACAGAAAAATATTTACAAGCAGCTGAAATCTCCTTTGCTCTCAAAAAAGATGAGCATTATGAAGTAGATGAAAAAGCGCGGAACGTGCTGTTGACTGATGAAGGCTTTGCGGAAGCCGAAAACCTTTTGGGTGTAACCGATTTATTTGACCCAGAAGACCCTTGGGCGCACTTTGTGTTTAATGCGATTAAAGCCAAAGAACTGTTCCTTAAGGATGTCAACTATATAGTCCGCAATGACGAAGTGGTGATTGTTGATGAATTTACCGGACGGGTGCTTCCGGGAAGACGTTGGAGTGATGGTCTGCACCAAGCAATTGAAGCTAAAGAACATGTAGAAATTCAGCCAGAAACTCAAACTTTGGCAACAATTACCTATCAAAACCTGTTCTTGCTGTATCCTAAGTTGGGAGGAATGACCGGAACAGCCAAGACAGAAGAAGCTGAGTTTGAAAAAATCTACAAGCTTGAAGTCACCATTATTCCTACCAACCGGATCAGAAGACGGCAAGATTTGTCTGACATGGTCTTTAAGACAGAAGCAGGCAAATGGCAAGCGATCGCCCGCGAATGTGGAGAAATGCACGAACTGGGTAGGCCTGTATTAGTCGGCACCACCAGCGTCGAAAAATCTGAGTATCTCAGCCAACTGCTGAAGCAGATGGAAATCCCCCACGAGTTACTGAACGCCCGCCCCGAAAACGTAGAACGGGAAGCGGAAATTGTCGCTCAAGCAGGACGCAGAGGGGCTGTAACTATCGCCACCAACATGGCTGGTAGAGGTACAGATATCATCCTGGGTGGTAACTCCGAATACATGGCTCGTCTCAAATTGCGGGAATATTTTATGCCCCGGATTGTGCAGCCAGAAGATGAAGACACCTTTGGCGTACAAAGGGCATCTGGTTTACCAACTGGAAGCGGCGGCGGACAAGGCTTTGTCCCTGGGAAAAAAGTCAAAACCTGGCGCGCTTCCCCAGAAATTTTCCCCACTCAGTTATCCAAAGAAGCCGAACAACAATTAAAAGAAGCTGTAGATTTAGCAGTGCGGGAATATGGCGATCGCAGTTTACCCGAATTAGAAGCCGAAGAAAAAGTAGCTGTCGCCGCCGAAAAAGCCCCCATTGATGACCCGGTAATTCAAAAATTGCGGGCTGCTTACAACCTTGTGAAGCACGAATACGAACAATTCACCCACCGCGAACATGAAGAAGTGGTGGAATTAGGTGGATTGCACGTAATTGGTACAGAACGTCACGAATCCCGCCGGATTGACAACCAATTGCGTGGACGTGCAGGTAGACAAGGTGACCCTGGTTCTACCAGATTCTTCCTCAGTTTAGAAGATAACTTACTGCGGATTTTTGGTGGCGATCGCGTTGCGGGTTTAATGAACGCCTTCAACGTCGAAGAAGATATGCCCATTGAATCGGGGATGCTGACTCGTAGTTTGGAAGGCGCACAGAAAAAAGTTGAAACCTACTACTACGACATCCGCAAGCAGGTATTTGAGTACGACGAAGTCATGAACAACCAACGTCGCGCCATCTACGCCGAACGCCGTCGGGTACTAGAAGGTCAAGACCTGAAAGAACAGGTGATTACCTACGCCGAAAAAACAATGAGCGAAATCGTTGACTATTACATCAACGTCGATTTGCCCTCAGAAGAGTGGGAATTAGAAAAGTTGGTGGATAAAGTCAAGGAATTTGTCTATTTGTTGGGAGATATGCAGCCAAATCAGTTAGAAGATATGGCTGTAAATGAAATTAAAGCCTTCCTCCACGAACAGGTAAGAATTGCCTACGACCTCAAAGAAGCCCAAATTGACCAAATTCAGCCTGGATTAATGCGCCAAGCCGAACGCTTCTTTATTTTGCAACGCATTGATACCTTGTGGCGGGAACACCTGCAACAAATGGATGCACTACGCGAATCTGTAGGATTGCGTGGTTATGGTCAAAAAGACCCATTAATTGAGTACAAGAGCGAAGGTTATGAACTCTTCTTGGATATGATGGTCAACATCCGCCGAGATGTGGTTTACTCCTTGTTCATGTTCCAGCCACAGCCGCAGCCAGTAGTGCAAACATCATCGGAGATGGTGTAGTCGGTTAAGAAAATATTTCACGCAAAGACGCAAAGGCGCTAAGATGGCTTTGCGTCTTTTGTTTGAAATTAAAAATGTGTTTTGTAATATTGAGGCGATTATTTATCTTGATTAAGGTTGCTTTATAGTTGAGTATCGACTAATACCTGCTTGGCATAGATAGGATTGTTTGAAAATCCAGCAACAGGTAATATTAAACGTTTTTAATCCAAAATATCAAATCCAAAATCTAAAATTATTATAAGCTAGTGAAAAAGGATTACGAGGAGCTTATATGCTGGAGTCTTTCCAAATAAATAACTTCAGACTCTTTCGTCATCTTGAGATTAAAAGACTAGGTCGCGTTAACCTAATTGTTGGTATGAATAATGTTGGCAAGAGTACATTTCTGGAAGCCATCGAACTTTATGCCAGCAATGCTTCACTGATGACTTTGCTCGAGATTGTGGAGTCGCGACAAGGCGCTTGGGTTAGTGAAGCACAACCATATTCTCAAAATTTTCTTGGTCACCCAATACGTCATCTATTTTTTAATCATAAATTGCCTGAAATCGGAGCAGAAGGCATAGTACTGGGAGAAGTTCTTTCAAATTCCAAGATTCATATTGGTGTTGCTGCATATCAGAATAAATATGATGATAAAGGAGTCATGAGAATAATCCGCATCAAGGATGACCAGATGCAAGAAGATTTATCTAATATTGAAATTTTTTTAGTGGTAGAAGAAAACGAAAAAACTAGGAGACTTTTTAGTTTAGATAGAGAGTTAAGAGAAATTAAGCGTAGTTCTAAAGTTGGTTATGAACGACAAGATTCTGAGTTTAAATATATATGGCAATTTGTTTCTACAGAAAATATGCCGAACCGAAAATTAGCTGCTCTCTGGGATTTAACAAGTTTAACGGATTTAGAGTCAGAGGTGATTTCTGCTCTTAAACTTATTGAACCTAGAGTTTCAGGTATTGCTTTTGTAGAAGATATAAGCAAAGGTCGTAACAGCGATAACCGTATTCCCTTAGTAAAAATCAATGGAATAGATGAGCCACTACCTCTGAAAAGTATGGGTGATGGGATGAATCGTTTATTTCAGTTAATGGTTGCTCTTGTAAATGCTAAAAATGGCATCCTATTAATTGATGAATTTGAAAATGGGTTGCATTGGAAAGTACAGCCTAAAGTTTGGGATATTATCTTTAATTTTTCGGAAAGGCTGAATGTTCAAGTATTTGCAACAACCCATAGTCGCGATTGTATACAGGGTTTTGACAGTACATGGAATAAATACCCTTCACTGGGTGCTTTCTTTAGGCTAGAGTCGAAAGATCATCTGATTAAGGCAACAGAATATACTTCTGAGACGCTGACTGATGCTATTGAAACGGATGTTGAAATACGCTAAATAGTATGAGCAATATCTGTAAACAGGACACCGATAAAGTATTACTTGTGGAAGGGATAGATGATTGCCATGTTGTTATGGCTTTGTGTGCTGCTCACCAAGTTCCAGAAAATTTTGGCATATATGAGTGCAATGGAGATACAAAAGTTTTAAAGCGTCTTAATGCTTTAATTGTACGTCCTGAGCCGCCTCAGATTATAGGAGTCATGCTTGATGCTGACAGCCCTTCTCTTGAAGGTAGATGGGCAAGCATCAAAGGTAAGTTAAGACACTACAGCTATAAATTACCTGAGATCCCTGATATAGATGGCACAATAGTTGAAGGTGCTGCAGATGAACCTAAACTGGGATTTTGGCTAATGCCAAATAATCAAGATTCGGGTAAATTGGAAGACTTCTGTGCTGAATTGGCAGAGCCGACATCTTTAGGATTTGCAAGAGAATGTGTGGAAGAAGCGCAAGCAAAAAAATTAACAACATTTAAAGAATTAGATATGAGTAAAGCTGTGATTCACACATATCTTTCTTGGCAAGATGAACCTGGCCGTCCTATGGGACAAGCAATTACTAAACAAGCTCTTCGCCCACACACAGATATTGCTATAAGATTTACTAACTGGTTAACAAGACTGTTTATTTGACAGAGTTAGCTATCCATTATTGGGTAAAATTTCTCTTACCCATTCTCGAAACAAACGGATCAGAGCATTTTCTTTAGTCGTTTTCTTCAAATTTAAAAATCTTTCAATCTCTGATGAAGTGAGTAATGGAAAAGCTATACTACGAATACAATTTTGATATTGCTGATTTTCTAAATAATACATGATTAAATTCTGTCCATCGTAGCGCCATACTTCAGGTACACCTAGATCTGCATAAATATCCAGTCTATTAATCGAACTACTGGTAATATCAACTTCAATCGCTAAATCTGGTGGTGGATCTTTACTCAAGTCAATTTGTTCTTTGTCCCAAACAGCCTGTTCATTTTGGATATAGTAACATTGGTCTGGTTCTAATCCTCGTCCTAAATCTTCGCGATCGCAGGTTCTTGACCCCAAACTCCGAATTTCAATTTCTAACTCTTCGCTTAAAGCTTCAACTAAACGCCCTAGGAGTTTTCTGTAAGTTTCATGGGGGTCTAACGGCATTCTGATTTCTAACAAACCTCGGTCGTAGGTTAACCGCATCGCTGGTTGTTGTTCAAAGTCTTTGACTAAAAACTGATAAGTCTGCCAGCTAATATTACGGAGTATCACCCGATCAGGACTCTGAATTAATGTTGCCGTCATGGGTAAAGTGGGGTAGCTAATGAACAATGTCCTTTTATCGATTGTAGTGCTTCCACGCTGTACCAGACGGCAAATTTCTGCCCTAAGCGATAATACTTACCTTGCCTGTATCTAAATCGTAGCGACCTCCCACAATTTTGAGTTTGCCAGATTGTAAGCTTTCAGTTAGAAGACGCGATCGCTTTAAGCGTTCAATTTGATATTGCACATTGGCGACGACAGCGTTCTCTACTGGGTCACCTGGCTGATTTTTCACTCTGGCGACGGCTGGCTTAATGGCTTTGACAAAGGTACTAATATCACCTAGTAGTACTTCGTTGTGCACGGCGGCGGTAACGGCTCCACAACGCTCATGACCGAGTACCATCAGTAAGGGTGAGCCTAACAAAGTTACAGCATATTCAATACTGCCACGGGCTTCTGGTGTGGCAATATTCCCCGCAATCCGAATATCAAAGATATCTCCCACACCTTGATCGAACAGAATTTCTACTGGTACTCGTGAATCTGCACAAGTAAGGATGGTTGCAAAGGGATGTTGTGCTTGCGCTACTTCCTGCAACCGTGCTGCTGATTGATCGGGGTATTGGGGTTGATGTTCGATAAAGCGTTGATTTCCCTCAAGTAGCTTTTGCAATGCTTCATCGGGGCTGAGGGGTTGAGGCTTTTCTGCGGCTTGAGCCTGTGGAACTCGCCAAAGTAAATCACTGGTAGATACCATCACCCCCAATGCGCCAGTGATTCCTAGCTTCAATATGTCACGACGTTGTAGAGAATGCTTCATAACGATGCAACACATTTCATAGAGCGAATTTCCATGACATCGGAGATGTAACAAGTACCACCAAATTTGTTAAGCAGTGGTCTAATATTTTCCACCACAGGCTTGAGTTGCTCGGGCATACAAAAGGCGATGATATAGACATTATCAAGCATCGTCATATCTAAATCTTCTGCTCCCCCTCGTAATCCTTTGCCAGCAACGCCCCGGATGACAATGTGACCATGTACACCTGACTTGTCCAAACCATCTAATATTTTGGCCAGTTCAAAGGAGTTGGCGATAATTTCTATTTTTTTAACTAGGTGCATATTATTACCTCCACAATAGGTTAATTCCGTAGAGATATAACGGAATACCTACAATAATGTTGAATGGGAATGTGACTGCTAAAGCGGTGGAAACGTACAGACTAGGGTTGGCCTCTGGAACAGTCATCCGCATGGCTGCCGGAACAGCAATGTAAGAAGCACTGGCACACAAAACAGCAAACAGTAAGGCATCTCCGCGAGGCATACCGATGAATTTGGAAATTGCCAATCCAATGCTTGCATTAACTATGGGAATTAGTATGGCAAATAAAATCAGAAAAAGTCCGGTTTTTTGCAAGTCTTTAATTCTTCTGGCGGCGACTAATCCCATATCTAATAAAAAGAAGGTGAGAACGCCATAAAACATCCCCTGAGTGAAAGGTTCTAAAACGTGCCAACCATGTTCTCCTGTCAAAACACCAATCACCAAGCTACCTACCAACAGAAAAACGGAACTATTGAGAAATGCTTCTTGTAACACTTCTGACCAAGAAAACTCCCGCTTTTCATCTACTGTAAATATATTCACCAGGATCAGACCAACAATGATGGCTGGAGATTCCATGAGAGCTAAAGCTGCTACCATGTAGCCATCAAAAGTAATACCAAGCTCGCTTAAAAAGGCACTAGCGGTGATGAAGGTGACAGCACTGATAGAACCATAAGTTGCGGCGATCGCAGCAGCATCGTAGGTATCCAGCTTGAGTTTTAAGATAAAAAAGGTGTAAATCGGGACAAAACAAGCCATCAACATCGCTGCCAAGAGCGTCAAAACGACTTCTTGAGTGATGCCACTTTTAATCAATTCTACTCCGCCTTTAAAACCAATCGCAAATAGCAGGTATAGCGAAAATAGTTTGGGTACAGGCGGCGGAATTTCTAAATCAGATTTCACAAAAACAGCTGTCATCCCCAAAAAGAAAAACAGGATGGGCGGATTTAGGATGTTGGATATGATCAAACTAGCATCCATATTCATCCCCCCTGATGCTGATAAAACCAACAATTAAAAAAACTTTGCATCTTTCAAAATTTAACGATTGACTCATGATGTATCGCGTATTGCTACCCCATGTCAATTGGGTGTTTTCGCTCAATCTACTAAGCACACTTTTGTTATTTTAAATATTAATTAATAATGCAAAAACTTTTATTTTTATGTAGTCAAAATCGGTTGCGAAGCCCTACCGCCGAAGTTATTTTTGCGGAATATGAAGAATTAGAAACCGACTCAGCAGGGCTGGATCGTTATGCTGAAGTCCCAGTTTCCACAGAAGCGATCGCCTGGGCAGATATAATTTTTGTGATGGAAAAGTCACATAAACAAAAGCTAGCCAAGAATTTCCAGCCTTTTCTCAAGAACAAGCGAGTAATTTGTTTAGATATTCCCGATGAATATGAATATATGGAACCCGCTTTAATTGAGTTATTAAAAAATAAAGTACTGCCTTTATTAGGTAAAAAAAGATAGTAGGGGCAATAACAAGCAGAGGAAGCAGAGGAGGAAGAATACAATTATGGACTTTACTCTGAACTCTGGGTAATTTAATTTCTGGAAGTCCTTAATTGTTTATATTCAGTTGCGGATTAATAGCTATGCTTATTCTTGTCGTCTCACAGCAAAGAGAATCCAGGGAGACAAGGGAGATTCTGGCATAATTCTCCTTTGTCTTCCTGATTCCCTGCTGTTATGAAAAACAGATTTTAATTAAAAATCAAAAAATAATTTTTGATTTATCTGCCCATATAACGACTAGCCATTTGGATAGCGTCAGAAATATCGACATCGCCATCATTATCGGAATCTAAGAAGCTGCTAAGTACTGGATTTCCCCCAGCTTGGAAACCTTGAGTATTAGCTCCAGATTGCAAGAAGTTCAGCACCACAGGCACAATTTGGGGTAGCAATTGTTGAATCATCCCAGCATCCAAGCCGGTGCGTTGAGCAGCAAATTCCGCCACTTGTTGCTGTAACGCAGGAGAAAATATGGAATTAACTGCTGCGGAATTAGGCGAAGTCCCTGCAAATTCATTGACTACAGATTGTACAGCTTCATTACCTTCTGTAGCTTGCTTTTCTTGTAAAGCCGATCGCACTTGACCACCTACAACCGACAACAGCGATTGAATTGTAGAAGCATCTGCACCAGTGCTATTACTCAATTGATCTACAGTGCTAATAATACTTCCCAATTGTCCCAAACTGCCTTGCTGATTAGGATTGGCAACAGCACCAAGAATTTGATCAAAAAGTCCCATAAGTTTTTTCTCCTTATGTTAGTCTCAAAATCAGTGGTTGATGGCACATCTGTTATAGATGCATCATCCCTACAAGCATCTTAGAAGAAAACAGCAGAGACATCAGTTACTAGTTCCCAAGTGTGGGTCTTAACTGCTACCGCTATGCAGTAGTCAAAATAAATACAATAGTGTTTATGTAAGTGGCTAATACTGTATCTTTTTAAAGAAAGTTTACCTATTAGGTAACAAGGGTAAACGACGAATACGAATGCGATTGGGTTCAACTGTAATAGCTGAACCCTGTTCTAAATCTTCTTGACACTCAGCGATGACTGTTAGCAGCAAATCTTTTAAAGCATGAGCGCGTAACTTTTCAATCCTAATGCGAATAACTGAGGGAGAAGTTGCTTCATCAATTACCAATAATGTATGAAAATCTGCATCGACTGTAACTACAACACGTCCTTCTTCTCTAGCTCTTTGAAGGATTTCTGTATCTTCGGCTACGGACATATCAATTTCACCTACATGAATGGTATCGATACCTGCCTCACGTAACAAAGCTGCTGTAGAGTATGGCAATCCCTGATCAAGCAACAGTTTCATAGTTGATGGGTAGATCAATAATGCGATCATCCAAATAGGAAGATGCAAAAATTAAGGCTTGTTGAATATCTTCATCTTCCAGTTCTGGAAACTCTTGGCGTAATTCTTGCCGATCGGGGTAAATTGCTAGTAGTTCAATTACTCGACGAACTGTGAGACGAAGATTACGAATGCATGGCTGTCCATTCATGCGATTGGGATTGCTGGTAATGCGGTCTAATTTCATGAAAGTAATCCTAGCTCCTGGCAAACAGCATGATTGTAAGTTGCGTATTCCTTATTTCCAATAACTTTAATTTGCTTAACTGTATTTATCATAATTGGGCTACACTGCTCAATTTGTTGAGATAGCGATCGCACTTTGCTATTATCGGTGTTTTCCGTAGGGATTTGGGCAATATATGGCCAGCCTTTGTTGCAATATGATGCCAGACTCTTGCTCAAATCATGTCCTTGAACTCTGCCAACAAGCACCTTCTCAAATCAAATAACCGGATACAACTCAACTTAATTCTCATTGTGCCCTTTGTACTGCAAATTTTCGCGGCTGTGGGATTAGTTGGGTATCTCTCATTTAAAAATAGTCAAAAAGCTGTGAACAATCTGGCTGAACAGTTAATTGATAAAGCTGGTCAGCAGGTTGATGATCGCCTGGATATGTATTTGGCGTTACCAATTCAATTAACCCAAATAAATGTAGATGCGATCGCTAATCGCGAATTAAATCTCAACGATCCCATAGCTAGCGGACATTATTTTTGGAGACAAGCTAAAGCTTTTCCTCATCTCAGCTATGTGGGCTATAGTTTAATCGATAAAAGAGAAGCTGGCGCAGGACGTTGGATTAAAGGAGTTGACCTAGTACTCTATGAAAACTTGAGCAGCGGTAAAGCTTCCGACTATGTTGCTGACGCTCAAGGTAGGCGCGCTAAACGGTTACAAAGCTATGATTTTAATCCGTTAACTGAGCCTTGGTATAAAGATACCGTCGCCGCAGGCAAGTTGACCTGGAGTAAGATTAAAGCGGCGGAAATTCGTAATTCCCAATTTACTGAGGCTGGAAAAGCACTGCAAAGGCAGGATAATTCTTTAGATAATGGGCTGGACTATTACATTGCGGTTTCTGCTGCGGCTCCATTCTATGACAACAACCGCAAGTTGCTGGGCGTTACAAGTATCGATTTGGCATTAACTAGTATTAGTGATTTTCTGCGTCACCTCAAAGTTAGCCCTGCTGGGCAGGTGTTTATTATTGAGCGTAATGGTAAGTTGGTTGGGAGTTCTGGTAATTTTCCCATCTTGTACAAGGTAAATAACCAGGTAGAACGATACAGCGCCTTCAACATTCCCGATCGCCTGATTCGCACTGTCGCACAAGGCTTGCAAAAGCGGTTTCATACTCTGCAAGCAATCCAGAATCAGCAAGAGTTTAATATTGTTTTCAATGGAGAAAAACAGTTTCTTCAAATCAAGCCGTGGCGAGACAAGTACGGTTTAGACTGGCTGGTGGTTGTGGCTGTACCCGAATCCGATTTTATGTCTCAAATTCATGCCCACAATCGTACAACTATGATGTTGTGTTTGGGGGCTTTGGTCATTGCCACAATTATTGCAATTTCTACTTCTAAGCGGATTGCTCAACCAATTTTACGACTAAGTCAAGCAGCAGAGGCGATCGCTAATGGTAAATTGGATCAAAATGTTGCTTCCTCAAATGTCCGCGAATTAGATATTCTGGCTCGTGCTTTCAACTACATGGCGCAGCAATTGCAAGAATCATTTCAGGCTTTAGCACAAACCAATGAACAATTAGAACATCGCGTAGAAGAACGCACTGCGGATTTAACAAATACTCTCCAAGAACTCCAACAAACCCAAGCGCGAATGATTCAATCCGAAAAAATGTCCAGCTTAGGGCAAATGGTTGCAGGCGTTGCCCATGAAATCAATAATCCGGTTAATTTTATTCATGGTAACGTCGATTTTGTCCATGATTATACGGAGAGTTTACTAGAGTTAGTGCAACTATACCAAAGCGAATATCCCAACCCTACATCAGCGATCGCAGAAAAAATTGCCGATATAGATTTAGAATTTGTCAGCGAAGATTTGCTGAAGTTACTCACCTCCATGAAATTGGGAACTGAACGCATCCGCGAAATTGTCAAATCTCTGCGAAACTTCTCCCGCCTAGACGAAGCGGAAATTAAAGAGGTTGATATTCATGAAGGTATTGAAAGCACATTGCTAATTTTGCATCATCGCTTACAACCTGAACCTGGTGCTGTGGCGATCGCAGTCATCCGAGATTATGCTACCTTACCGCTAGTCGAGTGTTATCCTGGGCAACTCAATCAAGTATTGATGAATATTCTGGCAAACGCCATCGATGCCATAGAAGAAGCCAACACTCACCACACACTTGGGGAAATTCCAGCCAATCCCAGCCAAATTACCATCTCCACCGCAGTCCTTGATTCCGATTGGATTAAAATTGCGATCGCAGACAACGGCTTAGGAATGACAGAATCCGTCATTCAGCATATTTTTGACCCGTTCTTCACTACAAAACCTGTCGGTAAGGGCACAGGTATGGGAATGTCAATCAGCTATCAAATAATTACAGAAAAACATGGCGGTAAATTAGAGTGTTTTTCCACCCCTGGTAAGGGAACAGAAATTCTAGTTCAGATTCCTATCCGCCAGGTAAATTCTCAAATAAGTACTTAGAAGATTAAAAATAAAAGTTTAAATTTAACTCTAAAATAAAGGTTGTGCATGTTTCGGAAGCTTTCAGATTCTAAGTAATAGGTAAATCTTGTAATACTAATTCTTTTAAAGATTTATAATTTTCTAGATTTCTAAAGAATTGATAAACAGACTTTTGAGCATATTTGCTATTTAATATCTCCAATGTTTTATCAATTATATTATCTATCAAATAGCAAAGTTGCTTTTCTAAATACTTTTCAAACTCTGACTCATCGATAAATAATTTATTTATTCCTACATAAGTGAATACCATATGTAGAATAAATCTATTGCCGTATATACAAGTACCTTTCTCTCTATCGACATTACTATTCTGCCTTTGTGTGAGTTTAATATCCAAAGCACGCATTATTTGGATCTTTCGCCAAATAGTATTTACCACAACTTTTTCGTGGAAGAGCTCAGTATAAGGAGGTTTGTTAACATCTTCCCATAGTTTTCCTATTTTATCTTTCGCCATAAGTGTATAGCGTATTTCCTCTAAACTGCAAGCTAGCGCTACAATGGCTTCTTCAAAACTACAGTTATTACTATCTACTGGTGATTTATGATCGTTTCTTTTGTAAGAGTAATTAATCCCAGCTAAAGCAAAGTCTATCTTGATTTTTTCCTGTAGTGGATCTAATGATATAAAATCACGATTTTCTACTTTGTTCTGAGTATTAGTAGCTTTTGTTATTGTAAGAGAAAAATTTGGAGGACAATTCTCTAAAGAAATTAGTTTTATAAAAACTTTAGCTTGATTAACTTTTTCATAATTTTTTTTATAAGTATTCCCTATCGTCCCGACTGTCTGTGCTCCATTTACAATAGATAGCCCTTCACAATAAAAATATCCAATAGACTTATCCGCACCTCCCATAGGCTTTTTATTTATCTTATGGCACAAAACTGTAATTCCATTATTTAAATATAAAAATGTTTGGGGATTGCTTAATAGAGTATCTTGGATATTATCATTGACATCACTTAAACCAACAAAACTACGAATATTCTTTGAGAACAAACGTTCTCCGTTATCTAGCCACAACTCAGCTAAAGTTTGTGCATCAATTTGTCCATATATTGCTTGGTATGGTTCTTCTATCTGACCCCAGCTTGTTAAATTTAAATCTGCATTTATATCTTGACCTTCTAAGCTTGCTGATAATGCTTTATGTGCTTCAGCCAAAGAAAAAATCTCCCAAGCAAATAAATCACTTGCTTCATTATTTTCCTCAATAAAATCTGATATAAGACTACGGTTATTGTCACCTAATTTTGAACCAGAATAAGCTAAGATTATCTTTATTTTAACGTTATAATCCCCTAGAGAATTTTCTATTAAAGATTGTTTATTTTTAATCTTTTGATTAAATTTATTAAAATTAAACTCGATTATAGCGTTTCTCAGGCTAGTGGAGTACGCTTATAACTTAGACTGTAAGATTAAATCTGAGCATCTCCTCAAGTATAAAAATGAAACCATATTCCCTAGACTTTCGCCAAAAAATATTTGATACCTATAAGATAGGTGAAATATCACAACGTGATTTAGCCAAAAGATTTTGTGTCAGTTTAAGTTTTATTGAGAAACTACTAAAACAATATAGAGAAACAAACAATATTGCTCCAAAAACCAGAACTAAGCAAACTCCACCAAAGTTAAATGAGGAACAATTGGATGTTCTTTTTGAAATAGTAGAAGCCAAGAACGATGCCACTTTGGAAGAAATTCGTGAGAGCCTCTTTGATAAAATAGGGATAACGATTAGTATCGCTACAGTAGACCGAATGCTCAAAAAAATGGAAATCAGCGTCAAAAAAAAACATTGCACGCTGACGAAAAAGAGACTGAAAGAGTTCAATCATTAAGAGTAGAATTTTGGCTTAAAATTAATGGTATACCCACTGAAAACCTTATATTTCTTGACGAAGCAGGAGCTAATCTATCTTTAATAAGACATTCAGCCCGTGCCAAAAAGGGTAAAAGAGCGCATGGCTCACGACCTCAGAAGCGTAGTAAAAATGTCTCTATAATTGGTGCAATTGGTCTTTGTGGTTTGATTAGTCAATATAGCATTTTAGGTGCAACTGACGGGCTGACATTTGAAGCTTATATTTCTCAAAAATTAGTTCCAAAACTGTGGGAGGGTGCCTACGTAGTCATGGACAATTGCTCAATTCATAAAGGCAAAGAGGTTGAAAAACTAATCGAGTCCGCCGGAGCAAAATTGATTTATTTACCACCATATTCTCCTGATTTTTCGCCAATAGAAAATTGTTGGTCAAAAGTTAAAAATCTACTCCGTTCTATTGGAGCTAGAAGTTATCCAGATTTAGCAAAAGCGATTGAAACTGCTTTTAATCAAGTTTCATTGAATGATATTTATAATTGGTTTACCCATTGTTGCTACTGTACTTCACCAGACTGAGAAACGCTATAAGTCTTTTATGCCACGAATAAATTTATGTATCTCACCTGTATCTGGCTCTCCATTGCCTGATTCCATCCATTTTGACTGAACAATCCAAAAAACTTTTTCATTTTCATCATAGTAGATGGCATCAATCCCATTATCCCTATACCCATCAACAATTGCTTGAGCAGAAATTTCGGGTTCTGCTGATGCAAGGCTCATTAAGCTATAGGCTGCATAACTTCTAGAAAGAAAAACTTTTTCCCTTTCTGCTTCAGGCTTTTGTTGGCAATCTGATAAGTCTATTACACTTTTAAAAGTTTCGTTTAATTTCCTTTTAATATGAGTTATTTGAAGTTTTACCACTTTGTTACTCCTTTTAATTTATGATTTAAATTAATTATATTTATTTAAAATATAACTCAGTATATATCATTTTTCTGTTGTGTTCCAGCGTTGTATCAATATAGATTGAAATAAATATAATCTAAGGTTGCGTGAGAAAATTAATTTTCGGCACAACAAAAATTAGTTCATGTAGGATGCGTTAGCGATAGCGTAACGCATCCGTAAAGCATCAATGCGATCGCTAATATTGTTCATTGATCGCCGCTGATGATTTTCCAGCGTTCACGACTGAGAAAGAAACCATTACCGCTAGCATTAGTACAAGTCAGCCCAGTGCGCTGCGATAAACAATTGAAATTTCCTTGTTTCCAACTACTGCCGTAAGATAATTTGTAATTAGCCTCAAAGGTATCACTGATACAGAGAATTTCAGGTTTACCAGACTCAGATAGTAAAAACCCTCCTCCCCAATCATATTCACAATAATGAGGATAAGGTTGAGGCGGTATAGGCTTGAGTCCACTGTTAATTTCGCAGCGCAGGGAATCTTTGTTTTCGCCTACAACTATGCACCGGATATTACCGCTAGGAGTCACAAAGCTTTCGGGAACTGTTTGAGCATAACTTGCAGAGGTAATTCCCATCATGACAAAAACCGACGATACCAAAATTTTCTGTGACCGTAAAATTTTTAACCACATAAAAACAATTATTTTATTGACTGAAGATTACTAATTTATACAGAAAATTTGAGGAACTTATGAGCTTAGGGACTTCCAGAAATTAAATTATTCAATCAGCAAGGGGGAAGATATTGAGCAAATTCTTTCTCTCCCTCTGCTCCCCTGCTTCCTCTGCTCCCTCTACTACCCTAGCGACCGTATATTTTTTAGTTGGAAGTCCCTTAATTCCTTCCCATGAATACTGAACTGCAACTATCAAGCAACTATTCTCAAATAAAATCCCCCAGTGGAGTGCTGAGGGATTTACTCTGGAACGCGATTTGAGAACAATATACAATACAATTGTACTATATACGCACTAAAAAATTATTAAGAAAATTCCATAGGGGTGTCATAATTCTCACAAAGACTCATAGCCTGCTTTGAGAGCGGCATTGTAGATATCAGCGATCGCGTTATAATCTGCTAGCTCCACTGCCGCAAAATGCTTAACTCCCACTCGTTGCATTGCTGTCTGTAGTTCAGCATCCGGCTCAAGCAAAGCTAACTGTATCTCCTGAATTAGAGATTTCCCCAAATGCTGGGCTGCAACCAAAGGCGGCATGGGACAGGGGCCGAGTGCCTCGACTACGCGCAAGTATTGATATAACTCGGGGAAATCCTGTAATTCTTGTTCTAGTACCACACTATCAATAGCCGCACAATCAACCTTTCCTAGTGCTACCCAGCGAATAGAATTTTGGTGAGAACCTGATTGTATAGCTTTGCTAAAAAATGGTTGGGGATATCTTCCCTGTAACAAGCGATGACGCAGCAGATTATAGCCGCTGTTAGAACCTGGATCGTTGTAGCACACCGTTTTACCAGCTAAATCATCAAACTTGATGACATCGCTATCAGCATTGACTATGACATCTGAAAAGTAAATTGGGCGGTTGCGATAACGCGGTGCTTGCATCACAGGTGCAACTACAGGCTGCAACTGATCCAGCACTATCTGAGAGTAACGAATCAGAGGTAATCCACAAATAAAAGCTAGGTCTAGTTGGTCTTTTAAAATCAGCGGATCTAATAAAGGATCGCATTCACCCTGCTTTAATTGCGTTTCTGCTCCCAAAACCCGATCCAAATAAGCCAAAACTGCTTCGTAGAAATCAAACCAATTGGGAGCTAAATAGGAAATAGCTTGTAATTTTTTCAACTTATTTACTAGTAGATTCTACTGTTTCTTTAGCAATATTGAAACCTGAAAGTAGCTTGCGGGAATACCAATGAAAACCTAAGAAAATCATACTCACCAAGGTCAGCAGCATCACACTAAAAATCGTTCCGTATGCTTTACCATACCACCACAATTTTTGTACTGCTGCACCAGCGATTCTCACAAGACTCCACAAGCTACCTTGATTGATATGCTGAGAAGCGTGAATTATGATTTCCTCGGACGTTGCTGTGTTTTGCTGTTCTAAGATGCCCAAGGGCTTATTACTCAACATTGCCATTTTGATAACTCCTCTAAACCCTAAAATCAATCAGCTCTCTAAAAACTACGGTAAATCGATAGGAATAAAGAACTTTATAAAAATATGCCATAGCTTGGTTGAAGAAGCAAGCTAGGCATCAGCCATTAATGTTTGTAGTTGCAGAGGAAATGAGGCAGGGAGCAGGGGGAGAAATAATGAATAACAAACACCAAATACCCAACACCAATTACCAATTACCCATTACCAACTACCCAATGACAAATAACAAATGACAAATGACAAATAAAGCTTGGTTATCAAAATTGCGACAACACCGCGCGATCGCAGTTATTCGTGCGTCAAAGATGGAATTGGCAAAGCAAATGGCTTTGACAGCCGCATCTGGGGGAATGCAGCTGATTGAGATTACTTGGAATAGCGATCGCGCTGGGCAATTAATTAGCCAACTCCGCTCAGAATTACCCAACTGTACAATTGGTACTGGTACGCTATTTAACGTTCAGCAGTTACAACAAGCGATCGCCTGTGGTGCAGAGTTTCTTTTTGCGCCTCATGTAGATATAGCAATGATTCAAGCCGCTGTTGAGCAAAATATACCCATTATTCCCGGGGCTTTGTCACCTACAGAAATTGTTACCGCATGGAATCATGGTGCTAGTTGTGTAAAAGTTTTCCCAGTAGATGCGCTGGGAGGGGCGAGTTATATTAAAAGCCTGCAAGGGCCTCTCGGAGAAATTCCCCTCATTCCTACTGGAGGAGTGACTTTAGACAACGCCAAAGAATTTTTACAAGCAGGTGCGATCGCTGTTGGTTTAAGTAGTCAATTATTTCCCCAACATTTAGTTACACAAAATAATTGGTCAGTAATTTGCCAACAGATGCAAAGATTGATACAGCAATTAGGGTACTTTAGGGTAGAAGCAGATAATTTTCCCTAAACACCATAATTGAGTATATTTACGATGAAAAATAAAAATCATCATCGATGGATACACCACTTACCCATATTTATGACTGGTGTAGCACTCAGTTTGATTGTGGCAAATCCTGGAATTTGTGAAGTTACCCCTAAAGCCAAAGATGATACCGTTACGCAAACAATCGAGACATTCAAACAATCAGATCAACACTGGATTCAAATTAATCTTTCTAAGCAACGACTAATAGCTTGGGAAGGTAAAACACCTGTTTATGCGATCGTGATTTCTACGGGTAAAAAGTCTACTCCTACTCGTATTGGTTCATTTAAAATTCAATCCAAACACAAATCTACGAGGATGCGTGGTAGAAATTACGATGTTCCAGATGTACCTTATACCATGTATTATCAAGGTAGTTACGGAATTCACGGTGCTTACTGGCATAATAAGTTCGGCACGCCAGTTAGCCACGGCTGTATAAATGTTGCGCCCAATCATGCTAAGTGGTTATTTAATTGGGCATCTGTAGGAACTCCCGTATTTATTCATAACTAGCGAGTTTCATTGCAATTAAACACCAGCCTCAAACAATATTCTGAAGAGATTCTCATATCAAAATTCCCTGGGAATCTCTGGAATAGAAACACGTGACATTGAAGTAAAATATAGAGGATAAGACTAATAAACTCATTCCTAAAGCAGGATATAAATCTAAAACAATCCTGTATGACATCTTAGAGTAGGCACTATTGAGAATCAGGGTGCAAATGCAATATATAGTAGTGTCGATTTTCCTAAAATCGCTTGTGTTTAAAGTCTATTATCCCAACATAAAAAAATATACTTTTTAACTTCATAATTTAGAGTGATTAGAAACTGCACAAATACAATTATTTTGTGTAGCAATACCCTTAGCATATATTGCGTACTTCCTTAATTAATATTTAATTGAGTTTAGCTATATTTTACGTTAATACGCGCTTAATTACGCTGCTAAACAAGATTAGTATTTGTAGCTAGCGAACAGATTTAATAACTATTTTTCTATCCGTAGTGAAATTATCTGCATGATATATCTATATATGAATTAATTCAAATATGATATGTCACCGATTAATTATTCGTAAAAAAATAAAATTCCCCACTGACGAATCAAATTATCCATCTGGAAATTGTCATTTTAACCAATATTTAATCTTCTGATCGGTCTATACAAAATCAATATATCTCTGCCAAAAGGACATTGTGCCAGAAATGCGGAAAGATTCAAGGTTAAAGAAGCAAAATTTAGCAGACAAAGAGAAGGTGAGACTTTATGCAAACCAAAATTCACAGGAGTGGGTTAAATCGTTCAGGTAATTGCTGTACAAGCTTATTGTTGATATTGGCAACTTTATTCTCTTGGTCGTCACCGGTTAATATTGACTCCAAATTTGCTCAAGCCAGCGCTGCTGCAATAGATAATCAGCAAAAAGTATCTCAACCTCAACCAAAATCCCCCACTCGTAGGATTGAAATTGACTTATCCGAGCAACGTTTATTGGCTTGGGAAGGTAAAAATTTAGTTTACTCATTCCGTATTTCTACAGGTAAACGCGCAACCCCCACACCCAAAGGTCAGTTTACAATTAATTCTAAGTATCGCTTTAACCGAATGCGGGGCGAAGACTACGATATTCCTGATGTCCCTTATGCTATGTATTTTTATGAAGGCTATGCTATTCATGGCGCTTACTGGCATAACAATTTTGGTACTCCAGTTAGCCACGGTTGTGTCAACTTGCGAGTTAAGCAGGCTCGTCAATTGTACAACTGGGCAAAAGTTGGGACTTTAGTAGTAGTACATAAATAGATCATTTCTCAAAATCTGATTCTCAGGAGATGCGTTGGCGCATTCGCGTAGCGTCTCGTAGAGAAGCGACTTGTTGTCAGACATCGCTGTATGCGGCGTAGCTCATTCTCATCTAAAATCTGTCTTGAAAAGTTTGCTCAACGGGGGGAACCCCCGCACGCAACTTTCCGCAAATTCTCAAGTCTAAAACTGGCAGTGTAAGGTTATGGCAAAAGGTGACAAAATTAATTTTTCTACCCCTAGCGGGTTTCCAGAGTTTCTTCCTAGCGAAAAACGCTTGGAAGTATATTTACTAGATATCATCCGCAGAGTTTTTGAAAGTTACGGGTTCACGCCCATTGAAACCCCGGCTGTAGAACGCTTAGAAGTGCTACAAGCAAAAGGTAATCAGGGTGATAACATTATTTATGGTATCGACCCCATTCTGCCACCAAACCGCCAAGCAGAAAGAGACAAAGCAGGGGAAACTGGTTCTGAAGCTAGGGCTTTAAAGTTCGATCAAACAGTTCCTTTAGCAGCATACATTGCCCGTCACCTCAACGAATTAACCTTTCCCTTTGCGCGCTACCAAATGGATGTTGTGTTTCGGGGTGAACGCGCCAAAGATGGACGTTTCCGCCAATTTCGCCAATGTGATATTGATGTCGTGGCGCGCAGTCAACTCAGCTTGCTTTATGATGCTCAGATGCCTGCAATTATTACTGAGATATTTGAAGCCATTAACATTGGTGATTTTATCATTCGGATAAATAATCGTAAAATCCTCACAGGATTTTTTCAATCTTTAGGCATAGCTGAAAATCAAATTAAAACTTGTATTAGTATTATCGATGACTTAGAGAAAATTGGTGAAGCCAAAGTTAAACAACAATTAGACAAAGAAGGCATTTCACCAGAGCAAACCCAAAAAATTATTGATTTTATTAACATTAAAGGTAGTGTAGATGAGGTACTAGATAAACTCAAACATCTGTCACAAAATCTTCCCGATGCCGAGCAATTTAATCTAGGTGTTAATGAAATAGAAACAGTAATTTCGGGGGTAAGGAATTTAGGCGTTCCCGAAAAACGTTTCTGTATTGATTTATCGATAGCGAGGGGTTTGAATTACTATACTGGCACAGTTTACGAAACAACTCTCATTGGACATGAAGCTTTAGGTAGTATATGTTCTGGTGGCAGATATGAAGAATTAGTGGGGATGTTTATCGGTGAGAAAATGCCTGGTGTCGGCATTTCTATTGGTTTAACTCGCTTAATTAGTCGCTTGCTAAAAGCCGGGATTCTTAAGACATTAGCCGCTACACCTGCACAAGTAATGGTGATGAATATGCAGGAAGACTTGATGCCGATTTATTTAAAAGTGTCACAAAATCTGCGTCAGGCGGGGATTAATGTTATAACTAATTTTGAAAAACGTCCTTTAGGTAAACAATTCCAAGCAGCAGACAAGCAAGGAATTAGATTTTGTGTAATTATTGGTTCTGAAGAAGCAGCAGCGCAAAAGTCATCTTTGAAAGATTTGCAAACAGGTGAACAAGTAGAAGTTCAATTAGAAGATTTGGCAGAGGAAGTTAAAAAAAGACTCGTGTAAACCAAAAATTTATCAGGGTGCTATGAACAAATCTATAAAGAGAGCCTTTTTAGACACTGAAGATGGACAGATTCTTTACCGCATCGGTGGCGAGGGAAAACCTCTTCTTTTACTTCATCAAAATTTTAGAAGTGGTGACGAGTTTCGTGAGTTAATACCAATCTTTGCTCAGAAGAGACTAGTCATCGCTATGGACTTTTTGGGATTAGGAGATTCTGATAAACCCCCAAGGATGTATTCGATTGAAGATTACGCAAAAACTGTTATTTTACTGCTAGACGAATTAGGAATAAAAACCACTAGTATCCTTGGAAATCATACAGGTGCGTGTGTAGCAGCGGAAGTAGCAGCAGCTTACCATGAACGAGTCGAAAAAATTATATTATGCAACATAGATAACTTTACCGAAGAGGGAAAAGCAGCTTTATCCAAGAAATTTGAAAATCTCAATATCCAAGCAGACGGTTCTCATCTTATGCAAAGATGGTCTGCTAGAGCAAACTATATAGGTTCTGCTGAGTTAAATCACCGTTGGGTTTTAGATGATTTAAAATGTTTTGGCTATCCTTGGTATGCACCTTTGGCTGTTATTGATTACTGCCAAAGAATGGAAGAGAGATTTCGTTTAATTAAATCTCCAACTTTAATATTGTCTGGCACAGAGGATGTAAAACAATTAGAAAGACTAGGTTTTGCTCATGCAGATAATAGACAGTTTATTTTAACAAAAATTCCTCATGCAAAGATGATTGATATTGAAGGTGGAACAATATGTATGATGAATCAAATACCTGAAGAAATATCAAAGGTAGCAATTGATTTTCTAGAATAAGCTAGTTTTTCAAACCAATAGAATTTAATCTTTTAATATTGCTCAAAATAGGGTAATACAACTGAGTAAATAACTATATACAGCCTCTAAAAGTTTTATGCCCAGAAAACACATTGAGTTTATTCAATCAGCAGATGTTCCCCAGAAATCTTGGGTTGTTGATGGTCTTTTGGAAGGTGCTAAAACACAAATTCTGAGTTTTGATACCGAAAACGGGTCTTCTACAGAAATTGTTGAGTGGACGCAAGACTGGAAAAGCGATTCTGGTTATTTCAATTGTGATATGGAAATTTTTGTTCTGATTGGACAAATGCAAATTGGACAACTGCATCTTGGACAATACACTTACGGCTTTATTCCTGAAGGTGTCTGCATGGAAGCTTGGAGCGTTAAAGAAAATACTAAAGCCCTATGGATGCCAAGCGCTGAACCCATTTTTATAAAATCGCTAACTGATGCACCAGGAGCAAAAAGACAAGATTATATACCTTCTTCAAATTCCTATCTAATTCCTTGGTCTCAAACTCTCACTCCAGGTTTTCCTCCAGGAGCAATGAGAAAAACCCTACGTGCCGATAGTAACATTAGAAGAAGCACTTGGCTGATCGGATTATTACCACAGTTTGCTGAAACTTTTGGAGAGTATCATCCTATGACGGAAGAGGGATTTGTCCTCCAGGGAAGCATGAAAACACAGGCAGGTCTCTTGACTCCAGGTTGCTATTTTTCGCGTCCGCCACTTATTACACACGCCCCAGCATACACTGAAACTGGATTCTTTGCTCTTATTCGTGGGGGCTATCCTCATCTTTCCTACCATGCCTGGGAACCACCATTAGAAACATACTATCCTTCGGATTGGAATAAATAAACATCAGAAACAGAATTAATCGATTGGGGCGGGTAAGATGCCTGCCCTGATAATGGCTTATTAACTGATAACTAATTGTGCAGAAAATTGACTAATAATTCTAATATTTCTTCTGATAGTTGATTTAGCATCCAAAGGGTTCCGCCTTCTAATTCAACACTTTGACTATGAGGAATAGTTTCTTTGAGCCAAGATTGATTTTCTGCTTTGGCTAAACCAGCTTTTTCTAATGGTTCTAATGCCTTGTCTCCCGACATAATCAAAGTGGGACAGTTAATTAAACGAAATCTTTCTGGAGCCGAAAGACAATAATTTGCTACTGCAACACCAGGATATATAGTAGAACCGAAAGATTTTAACTCATCTAAAACACAACGGTGATTTAACTCTCCTGTGCCAACGTAATTTGCACGAGCTAGCCATCTTTTCATCAAATGAGAGCCATCTTCTTGCACTTGATATCCCTGAGAATATTGCTGGAGAATTTTGTCTTGTTCTTCTGCATCAAATCCAACTACATTACAGAGAATGAGTTTTTGAACTCGTTCTGGATAGGCGGCTGCAACTTCTCCAGCAATATAACCCCCTGTCAGACTACCGAAAATGCTGGCTTTTTTGATGCCTAACTCATCCAAAAGTGCGATCGCATTTTTGGCATAGTCTGCAACTGCATAAACTCTAGGCGGTTTGTCAGAATCACCTAACCCCATTAAATCCATTGCAATTACTAGGTTAGTGGCTGCCAAACTCGGCATCAATTCTTTAAATTCATCACTACTGCGGGGAGTCATGTGCAGTAAAAGTATCGCTTCACCTTCGCCACCGATACGGTAAAGAATTTGTCCATCTTCTGTATCTAAAAAGGCTCGTTTGATAGGTTGGCTCATTTTTTATACTTCCTAGGACGATACAACTAAGTATTTAAGCCACTATGGGAACGTTTTAAATAACGTCCAGTAGGCGAACCTAAAACTTGACCATTGTTGTAAATCAAATTTCCTCGTAAAAAGGTACTCTTCACCTTACCAGTTAACTCTGCACCTTCAAAAGGTGTGTAACCTTGTTGCGATTCCGACTCAGCCGCACGTACCACAAAGCTTTCAGTGGGATTTACTAATACTAAATCCGCATCATAACCAATAGCAATATCCCCTTTTTCTAACAAGCCAAAACGCCTTGATGGGTTCCAAGATAGTAACTTCGCCATGTGGTTGTAAGACATTCCTCGCTTACTTCCTTCACTTAAGACACCAGAAAGTAAATATTCCGTACCACCAAAACCAGATTTAGCTAACCAAATATTATTTGGGTCTTTTGCACTGCGTTTTTGTTCAGCAGAACAGCAAGCATGATCGCTAACTATCCAATCTACTTGATTGTTAAGTACTGCTTGCCATAAATATTCCACATCAGCACGGGGACGAATTGGCGGGTTAACTTTTGCCAAATTACCATTAGGACTATCAACATCTAATAGTAAATGTCCTACAGTAACTTCGCGCCGAAAATTAATATGAGGAAAAGCAGTTTGCATAGTTAAAGCTGCTTCCATTGCTTTCTGTGAACTGAGATGTAACAAATTGATATTTGCACAGTTTGTTTCATGTGCTAAATAAGAAGCAATGCAAATTGCTAAACCTTCAGAATGGGGAGGACGGGCTGCACTGTAAGCTTTTAAGCCACTCAAGCTAGAATCATTTTCTACTATTTTAGTGTAGGCGTTGAGAATTTCTGCAACTTCACAGTGCAAGCTCAAACTAATAGTATCTCGCGCTGTTGGATGTGCTTCCATTAAGCGAGTGAGACCGCGCATAATAAATTCAAAATGGGCAAAGTCATAGCGGTCTTCTTTATTAATCATTAAAAAGAGATTTTGCTGGTCTGATAAACCATGCAAACCATAACCACCATAAAACATGAAAATTTTAAATGAAGATACTCCATGTTCTTCATAGAGTAGTGGGATTTCTTCGATATGCTGACTAGCTATTGGTGCAATGTGATAACTGTAATCAACAAAAAAATTACCTGCGGATAATGCTAATACTTCCGGGAAAAAATCTTTGTAAGCGCCACCTTTATTGAGATAATACTGCCCTGTGCGAATGTAGTTTAGGCTAGTAGTTACGCCTCCCATTGCCGCTGCTTTGCTTTCAGTTACAGCATCTCTATCGAGAGGTTGATAGATACCAATGTGCATATGAGCATCGACAACACCAGGAAATCCTAGCAAGTTTTGGGCATCAAATACTTGTTGACTTTTATCTGGGCTAATATGAGGAGCAATCTCGATAAATTTCCCATCCTTAATACCTAAATCTAGTAGTTCGACATTATTATTATGAGGACGAACTGCCCGCACATTTTTGATAATTAAATCTAATAATAAATTTTCAGACACAGTAGACCTCAAATTTAAATTAGTACAGTACCCAAAGTTTTAATGTTCAAAGTTGATATCAATACAGAGGATATTATTTCATTCAATTATTCTACAATTTAAGTTCTAGAAGACTGTTTTATGAATAAATTAGTGGGAATACATCAACCTTTGTTAAGCAATGTAAAAATTTGGGAATCAGTTTTCGTTAGGACTCCAGCCCAGATCCCCGACTTTTTCAAAAAGTCGGGGATCTAAATCTCGCTAAAGCTAAGTGACATTCCACCATCTATGGGTCGGTGCGTTACGGCGAAAGTTAAAACAGGCTAAATATTTAACTAAGTAAACACATTTATACTGTAAATTGAGTTACTTGCTGTGATTAGCACTTGCTGGATGGGCAAACTTAACTGAGAAGTTATCAAAGAGTTAGGTTTTGCTGATGGACATGGTGGCTGATGGCACTGTAGCGATCGCAGGTTACTCAATTACAAAACCAATTTATGCGGGTACGCGCACACTGGTATATCAAGCAAACCGCAACATAGATCAAATGCCAGTTGTCATCAAACTGATGCGGAATGAATACCCCAGCTTTAAGGAAATTGTTCAGTTCCGTAACCAGTACACCATCACCAAAAACTTAGACTTACCGGGAATTGTTAAACTTTACAGTCTCGAAGCATATCGCAATGGCTATGCCCTAATCATGGAAGATATGGGTGGCATTTCTCTTAAAGATTGGATAATCCAAAAACAAGGTGATATTATCAATGATTTTCTCAATTTTGCTATTCAAATTGCCACTCATTTAGAAGCAATTCATCGCCACAGAATTATCCACAAAGATATCAAACCTAGCAATATTCTAATTAATCCCCAAACCCATCAGATAAAACTGATTGATTTTACTGTTGCTTCTCTGTTACCAAAACAAATTGCCCAACTACAAATTTCCAATATTTTAGAAGGAACTCTGGCATATATTTCTCCCGAACAAACTGGCAGAATGAATCGGGGCATAGATTACCGCAGCGATTTTTATGCTTTAGGTGTGACTTTTTACGAACTGCTAACAGGAAGATTACCATTTTCATCTACCGAGACGATGGAGTTGGTACACTCACATATTGCCAAAATTGCTCCTGATGTTCATACTATTAATCCATCTATTCCTCTGGCTATTGCTGAGATTGTTGCTAAATTAATGGCAAAAAATGCCGAAGATAGATATCAGAGTGCGGCAGGAATAAAATATGATTTAGAAATTTGTTTATTTCAGTATCAAGCAACAAAAAATATAGTTGAATTTGCTTTAGGTAGTCGAGATATTTCCGAGCATTTCTTGATTCCTGAAAAATTATATGGACGTACTAGCGAAGTTGAAACGCTACTAAAAGCGTTTGACAGAGTGAGTACTGGCGCTACAGAAATGCTACTCGTTGCAGGTTGTTCGGGAATTGGTAAAACTGCTGTGATTAATGAATTGCAAAAACCAATTGTGCGGCAACGGGGATATTTTATTAAAGGTAAATATGACCAATTTCAACAGGATATTCCTTTTTTGGCATTTGTACAAGCTTTTCAAAATTTGATCAGTCAAATTCTCAGTGAAAGCGATGCCCAAATAAAAGTTTGGCGTAGCAAGATTCTCTCAGCGGTGGGTGATAATGGGCAAGTGATTATTGATGTGATTCCGGAATTAGAAAATATTATCGGTAAACAATCATCTGTAACGGAATTATCTGGTAACTTCGCTCAAAATCGGTTTAATTTATTATTTCAAAAATTTACGCAAGTCTTCACAACTCAAGCACATCCTTTAGTAATATTTTTAGATGATTTGCAATGGGCAGATTTAGCATCATTAAAGCTACTAGAACTATTGATGAATGATGTTGGCAGTTTATTGGTAATTGGCTCTTATCGCGATCATGAAGTTTCACCTGCTCATCCTTTGATGTTAACGGTGCAAGAAATTAAAAAAATAGGGTCAATAGTTAACATAATTACATTAAATAATCTGAGTAAGAATGATATTAACTATTTGGTAGCTGATACGTTGAGTTGTGATGAAATTGTGGCTCAACCACTTACTGAATTAATTTATCAAAAAACTCAAGGTAATCCATTTTTTACTACACAATTTCTGAAATATTTATATGAAGAAAACCTGATTACTTTCGATAGAGATGCCAGATATTGGCAATGTGATATTGCTCAGGTAAAAGCAGTTGCCA
The DNA here is from genome assembly GCA_002368155.1 of Nostoc carneum NIES-2107. Classification (GTDB taxonomy): domain Bacteria; phylum Cyanobacteriota; class Cyanobacteriia; order Cyanobacteriales; family Nostocaceae; genus Aulosira; species Aulosira carnea. Next base: position 3,048,737 of record AP018180.1, on the reverse strand, counting down.
TTATTGATGATGTAGTGGAATTCATGTCACTGCAATTGCAGAAGTTACCAGCAGCAACTCAAGATTTGTTGAAATTGGCGGCTTGCATTGGCGCGCAATTTGATTTAAACACATTAGCGATCGCATCTGCGCGATCGCCTGCAGCCACGGCTGCTGATTTGTGGAAAGCGCTACAGGATGGATTTTTGCTTCCCACTAGCGAAATCTATAAATTCTTTACTGACGCTGATGATTTACCGACATCCGTTGCAGCTAACCCGACTTATAAATTTTTGCACGATCGCGTCCACGAAGCTGCCTATTCTTTAATTCCTGACGAGCGCAAACAGTCTACCCACCTGAGAATTGGGCAATTATTACTACAAAATATACCTACCTCAGAGCAGGAAGCCAGAATTTTTGATATTGTCAATCACCTCAATCGTGGTATCGAGGTAATTAGCACAACCGCACAACGTCAAGAACTCATCCTGCTTAACTTTTTGGCTGGGAAAAAAGCCAGAACTGCAACTGCTTATGGGGTGGCTGTTAACTATTTTGCGATCGCTAAAAGTTTGTTACCTGCTAACCATTGGCAAAGGCAATATCATCTGAGTTTAGATATTTATCATGCTGCAGCTGAAGTTGCCTATCTTAGTGGCGATATTCCCCAAATGGAGATACTGATAGATGCAATTTTCCAAAATGCTGAATCTTTACTAGATACAATCACAGCTTACAAAATTAGACTTAATAGCTATACCGCCAATCATCAACCCACAAAATCGGTAGCGATGGGGCTAGAGGCGCTGAAACATTTAGGAGTCAAATTTCCCCAAAAGCCAACAAAATTACATATAATTTTAGCTTTGCTGCCAATCAAGCTAGCTTTAATGCGTAAATCTCCCCAGGATTTGCTAGCATTACCTCCCATGCAAAACCCCACTGCTTTAGCAAAGATGTCTTTGTTAAGCAGTATCCTCACAGCTAGCTATATGTGCGAACCCAATTTACACCCGCTGATTATTTTGCAACAGCTGGAACTGTCACTGCGCTATGGCAATTCGGCTTTCGTCGCCCCAGCTTACGCCGCCTATGGTTTTATTCTCTGTATGATGGGTGATATAGAAACTGGGTATCAATTTGGCGAACTGGGTTTAAGGCTGACGGAAACCGGCTTAGGTAAGCAATTTCGCACAGAAGTATTATTTATCTTCTCTAATATGATTCGGATTTGGAAAGATCCACTAGCTGCAACCCTAGAAACTTCATTGCAAGGTTATCAAACAGGACTAGAGACAGGCAAACTTGAGTATGCTGCTTATAACGCGGCTGGTTACTGTGCGGCGTTGCTGCATTCTGGGGAACAGTTGGATGTAGTTTTACCAGAATTTGCTAAATACAGTCAATCACTGCAACAACTGCACCAAGACAAAGCCCTGACATACCATCTCATAGCGCAACAATTGGTGTTGAACTTGATGGGAAAATCCGCAGATCCTTGTTGTTTGGTGGGTGAGGTGTATGATGAAATCGCCATGCAGCAGAAATATATAGCAGCCCAAGCAGCCAATTCCCTTTCCCGTCTTTATACCTTAAAAACTTGGCTAGGAGTATTATTTGGGCAAGAACAGCAGGCGGTGGAGAATGCAAGGGAAGCCGAAAAATGGATTGCTGGATCGCAGGGAACCTTGGTGACATCCCTATTTTGCTTTTATCAATCCCTAGCGGAACTAAGTATTTATGTTACAGCATCGAAATCGACTCAGTCCCAAATTTTGCGGAAAGTGGCGAAAAACCTCAAGCGGCTAAAGAAATGGGCAGATTATGCACCCATCACTTATTTACATAAATGGTGTTTAGTCACAGCTGAGAAGCATCGAGTATTAGGAAAAATGTCTGCTGCAATGGAGATGTACGATCGCGCGATCGCCCTAGCGAAAGAAAATCAATTTCTCCACGAAGAAGCGATCGCTTGTGAATTGGCGGCTAAATTTTATCTCAATTGGGGTAAAGCCAAAGTCGCCCAAGTCTATATGATTGATGCTTACTACGCTTATTCCCGATGGGGCGCAGTTGCTAAAGTCGATGATTTAGAAAAGCGCTACCCACAACTATTGCAATCTATCCGCCAACAGTTAGAGCGATCGCTGCAACAATTGCAACAAGCCCAAGAGGAATTGCTACACAGCAGCCAAGCCTTACAGAGTACTCAAAATCGGTTGCAAAAATTAGCGGAAAACGCCCCAGGAATGATTTATCAATTCCGTCTCGCTGTGGATGGTTCAGCATCGTTTTCTTATGTAAGTTCTGGTTGTTATGAACTGTTTGGCTTACACCCAGAGGAAATCACAGACACAGATGTGCTGTTTGCGATGTTATATCCAGCAGAACGTCAGAACATTAAACAATCAATTATAGATTCAGCCGCTAATTTAACACCTTGGCAATGGGAAGGCAGATTTTTAGTAGCTGGTAAAGAAAAATGGACACAAGGCGCTTCTCGCCCAGAACTGCAAGCCGATGGTGCGATTATTTGGGATGGAGTTTTAATAGATATTAGCGCAAACAAATTTGCTGAAGCCGCATTACGCCAATCAGAAATTCAACTGCGCCAGAAGGCTGAAGATTTAGAGAAAGCGCTATACGAACTCCAACAGACTCAAACCCAACTGATGCAAAGCGAGAAAATGTCTGCATTGGGTAATCTTGTTGCTGGAGTCGCCCATGAAATTAATAACCCGATAGGATTCCTGAGTGGGAATATCGATTATGCATTGGACTATATCAAGGATTTGTTTGGCTTGATTGATTTATATCAGCAGGAATATAGCAATCCCAGTACTGCGATTGAACGTCAAATTAAAGCTATCGACCTCAACTATATCCGTAAAGATTTACCTAAGATGCTGGCTTCCATGCAAGAAGCTGTAAATCGCATTTGTGATATCAGTAATAGCCTCAGAACTTTTTCCCGCGCAGATAGCGATCGCCCCATTGCTTTCAATATACATGATGGCATCGACAGTACTATTTTAATTCTCAAACATCGCCTCAAAGCCTCAAAATCTCGCCCCGCTATTGCAGTGATTAAAAACTATGGTGAAATTCCCCAAATTAAATGTTATCCGGGACAACTCAATCAAGTATTTATGAATTTGTTAGCCAATGCCATTGATGCTTTAGAAGAAACAAATATCGGGCGCAGTTTTGAGGATATTCAAGCTCATCCTAATTATATCACCATTACTACTAGTTTAAGTGAAAATTCGCAGCAGGTAATTATTAGTATTCAAGATAATGGGCAGGGGATGACAGCAGAAATAAAACAAAAGATTTTTACGCAATTAATTACCACTAAACCTGTAGGTAAAGGTACGGGTTTAGGATTAGCAATTGCTCATCAAATTATTGTCGAAAAACATGGAGGCACAATCAATATAAATTCAGCACAAGGACAAGGAGCCGAGTTTATTATTACTCTGCCAATATCTCAGGATGTTTGACTATTGATGATAGACGCAATTAATCGCGTCTCTTCAAGTTTTAATATATTTTTAACCAGGAGATAAAAATGCTAAAAGTTGTTGTTGGACATAGCGAAGATCCAGATTCCCAAGATGCGATCGCAGAAGTTTTAGAACATTGCCTTAGCGATTTAGATGGTTTAATTCCTCAAGCAGGGATTTTATTTGCTGCTATTGATTTCGAGCATAATTTAATCGTTAAAGAAATTAACCATGCCTTTCCCAAAATTGAATTGATTGGTTGCACTACCGATGGTGAAGCCTCCTCAGTTTTAGGATTTCAACAAGATTCTTTAACGCTGATGCTTTTGTACTCGGACAATGTCGAAATTCATGCTGGTGTGGGGTATGGAGTTAAAGATAACCCCTTAGCCGCTGCTCAACAAGCTGTACAACAAGCAACTCAAAAAAGTACTAATAGTGCCAAATTATGTATTACTGTTCCTGCAAGTTATATAGAAGATGGTTCCACAACTAATGGCGAGTTAATTCTACAAGGATTAAAACTAACCTTAGGTTCAGAAATGCCAATTTTAGGCGGTACGGCTGGCGATCAATTTAGGTTTACCAAAACCTATCAATTTTTCTGCAACGAAGTACTAACAGATTCCCTACCAGTTTTAATCTTTTCTGGAGATATCAAATTTTCCTATGGAATTGGTTGTGGCTGGGAACCCATTGGACGCAAAAGCATTGTTACTAAATCTCACGAAACCGTTCTCTACGAGATAGATGGGATCACGGCTTTGGCATATTATGAGCGCTATTTAGGCAATCGTCCTCCTACAGCAGAGCATCCCTTAGCTGTGTATGAAGGAGATAGCGATCGCTATTATATGCGAGTACCTAATACTTACGATGTAGAAACTGGTAGCATCAATTTTCTTGGTAATGTGCCAGAACAAGCCATAGTTCAAGTTACAGATATTAGTAGAGATGAGGTAATTGCAGCCTCAGAAACATCATTTAAAAATGCTCTAGCGAATTATCCTGGAACACAACCAGAAGCAGTTTTGTTATTTTCTTGTTGCTGTCGCCGTTGGCTTTTAGGAACCCGAGCTAAAGAAGAATATCAACTCGTAAAAAATGCACTTCATCAAGAAGTACCTATTTGTGGATTCTATACCTACGGTGAATTTGCCCCCTTAGAACCTCATGGTTCCTCTTACTATCACCAAGAAACTTTTGTGACTTTACTTTTAGGAACAAAGTAGAGACTTATGGAATCCACAGACAATGAGAGCAGACTTAAAGAGTTAGAAAAAACAGTTCGGATTCTGAAAAAAAAGTTAGAGCGCTCAGAAGCCGATAGAGAACAACTAGAGAACAATACTGAAGTTAGAGAAAGCGTTCTCAAAAATATGATTCGCGAGTTAGAAGAGTCACAAACTGCTTTAAAGCATAGAGGTGATGAGCTAGAAAATGCTCTCAAAAATCTTGAAGCTTTACAAATGAAACTCGTAGAATCAGAAAAAATGTCTGCTCTCGGCGTTCTGGTGGCTGGAATTGCTCACGAAATTAATAATCCAGTGAGTTTTATCTATGGTAATTTAAATTATGCTTATGAATATTTTCAAGATTTATTGAGGCTAATTGCACTTTATCAAAAATATTATCCTGACCCTGAAGTTGAAATTAAACGAGAAATGCAAGTTATTGAACTTGATTTCCTCAAGCAAGATGCAGAGAAATTATTTCGCTCTATGAATGTAGGAGCAGAGCGGATTTGCGAAATCGTGAAGTCACTCCGTACCTTTTCGCGTTTAGATGAAGCTGAGTTTAAAGCAGTAGATATTCATGAGGGAATCGATAGTACTTTAGTTATTTTAAACAGCCGTGTCAAAGCATCAGCAGACAATTATCATGGCATTGTAATTATTAAAAATTATGGAAAATTACCACTAATTAAGTGTTACGCTGGGCACATGAATCAGGTATTTATGAACCTAATTACCAATGCAATTGATGCTTTAGAAGATGCTTTACTAAAACAAAAGAAAGCTAATACAGAACAGCAGGTAACTAAGCAGCTACAAATACATATTACTACTAAAATTATTGATAAATCTTGGGTAGAAATTCGGATTGCTGATAATGGGATAGGAATGGACGATAAAGTACGAAATAAAGTATTTGACCCGTTTTTTACCACCAAAGCCGTAGGTAAAGGTACAGGTTTAGGTTTATCAATTAGTTACCAAATTGTTAACGAACTACATGGTGGTAAATTAGAATGCTATTCAGAACCAGGTGTAGGTACAGAATTTGTAATTCAAATCCCAATTCGAGATAATTAATGGGCGTTGCTGAATTATCAGATGATTTTTGTCTGGCTACGGCCGATTGATTATTTTTTTAGTTGGAATTCTCTTATTGCTGAAGATTTAGCTTGTAAGACAGATTCTATAGCTTTTTGTTTTTGGGGGTCTACTCCTTGGGCATATTCTAGAGGAAATGGAATATTAATATCTGGTATTACACCTTGACCTTCCAGCCTTTGATTACCATTAACGAATACATTCGTAACTGCAACATAAAGTAGGCTACCATCGCGCATTAAATAAGGACGGCCTCCAAGTACAGCTTTTGCTGTTTGAGTACCAATAACTAACCCCATCTTATTTTGTTGAAAGCCAAAAGCGATAATTTCTTTACTACTACGACTGTTCTCATTCACTAACATCACTACAGGTTTCTTCCATTGATAGTTATAGGTATAACTACGTCCAGAACGCGGAATACTGGTGAGGCTGAGATTGTGTTTAGCGTTAAAGATGTTGAGATAACTAATATCACCACCACCCCAGCCATCTCGCAAATCTAAAACTAAAGCATCGGCATTTTTTAAGCGACCATAAATTAGTTCATCTTGGAGTTGTTGTTGGTAAGGGTCAGCTGCATTTGACCATATATGAATATAACCAACCGTCTTTCCTTGAACTTCAATGAGTTGGACACTGGCTGTCTGCGCTTGCAAAAACATTGTGCTAGCATCATAAATTTTGGGTACAACAGCAATTTCTTGCTGACTGCTGGCTTCGGGCGATCGCTGTATCAAAATTTTAACAGCTTGACCTGCTTTGCTAGCGAAAGACTTGATCGGGTGATATGGATGACCATCAACACTTAAAATTTGGTCGCCTACCTTTAAGCCTGCTTTAGCAGCAGGGCTATCATCTAAAATTGAACTAATAAATATTTTGCCATTAATATCTTTGGTAAATAAACCAATATCAGTGTATTCAACTTTACCTTTTGGAAAAAACTGTTTTAATTGCTTTTGTAAATCTGGGCTGTGAGCCAAAAAAATTCCTAAAAGCTGATAGTAACCAGGCTCCTCTTGAGTATAAAACCTTGTATGAGAAGATTTAAGTTGAGCAAGCATTTGATTAATCACAACAGCAACATCTTTGCTTGATTCAGCTTTGATTAGCTGAGATTGATATTGTTTCTTAATAGCTTGCCAATCTACTCCATTAAACTGAGGATCGTAAAAATTATCGTTTACTGTTTGCCAAACTTGCTCAAAAAGTTGAGTCTCTGGTTTTGCGAATATTGGGAGAAGTGGTGAACTCAACCAGAGTACAAGTAAAATAGCAATACTTAGTATAAATACTCTAGCTAAATACTTCAAATAATTCAGCCCAGATAATCTCATATTTTGTTACTTTTAAATCAGTATTATATGACAAGTGAGCGCAATTTTGACTTATTGGTTCCGCAAAACGCTTACTCTGTCTTAATTTTGAATTTTGCAGAAAGTCTGAGCGGAGAAAACTTCTGCTCAGAACTTTCCAAGAGAGAATTTTGAATTCACGGCGGTACTAGTACTCTGGCAACCCAACTTTAAGGGGTAAAGAAACGAACCACGAAGACGCGAAGCACTCAAAGAAAGAGGAAAAGAAAGAACTAGAAAATTTGATGCACCTAGCAAAGTTAACTTGTCAGACTACTAGTTTGTAGAGTAAATGTTTGGTGACTAACTCTCAATGCATAGCTGTCATCCATCAATAGAGGGAAGCACTTCTATCATTGATTTTCTACTATGGTGAAGGCTAATCATTGGCTGAGTCCGTCTGAAAAGAAAAAAGAATTCACCAATTATAAGTAAGCATTAAGCACAGATCTAAAGCTACAAGACCTCTTTCAATCTGGCTTGATTTATTTTGAATTGGTACGAGTTCTAGGAGCTATGTCAAATACAATCAGGAATTAGAATTTTTATGACTGAGCAGCAACAGGTTAATGAAAACACCAAAAATGAAGCTCTACAACCCTATCGTAAAGATGCAGACGAGAAACTCACAAGTAATCAAGGTGTAAAAATTAACGATACCGACAATACGCTCAAAGTAGGAACACGCGGCCCTTCGTTAAAAGAAGATTTCCACTTTCAAGAAAAGCTGACACACTTTGATCGAGAACGCATTCCAGAACGAGTGGTTCATGCGCGGGGGTCGGGTGCTCATGGCTATTTCCAGCCTTACGAATCAATGGCAGAGTTTACTAAAGCTAAATTCTTGCAAGATCCATCAATCAAAACACCCGTCTTTGTTCGCTTCTCAACAGTAGGCGGCTCGCGGGGTTCAGCCGATACAGTGCGGGATGTACGAGGTTATTCGGTTAAATTCTATACTGAAGATGGTAACTATGATTTAGTTGGGAACAACATTCCAGTATTCTTTATTCAAGACGCGATAAAGTTTCCTGATATAGTTCATGCGATTAAGCCAGAACCAGATCATGAGATGCCGCAAGCTTCAACAGCCCATCCCAGTTTTTGGGATTTCATCTCACTGATGCCTGAATCAACCCACATGATTATGTGGATTTTAAGCGATCGCACTCTCCCGAGAAACTTCCGCATGATGCAGGGATTTGGCGTACATACTTTCCGTTGGGTAAATGCACAAGGTAAATCTCGGTTTGTGAAATACCATTGGAAGCCGCTTTTAGGAGTACATTCCAATGTCTTTGACGAAGCACAGAAACTCGCTGGTAAAGACCCCGACTTTCATCGCCGCGATTTGTGGGATTCCATTGACATGGGTGATTACCCAGAATACGAACTCGGCGTGCAAATCATTGAAGAAGCTGACGAGCACAAATTCGATTTCGATATTTTGGATGCAACCAAAATCATTCCTGAAGAATTAGTTCCCGTCCGTCCCGTCGGCAAAATGGTTCTCAACCGCAACCCCGATAATTTCTTTGCAGAAACCGAGCAGGTAGCTTTTCAACCTTCCAACGTTGTCCCAGGAATCGACTTTAGCGACGATCCACTCTTGCAAGGTCGGCTATTCTCTTACCACGATACGCAACTACATCGCTTAGGAAGTCCAAACTTTGCTCATCTGCCAATTAATCGTCCGGTTTGTCCGTTCCACAACAATCAACAAGATGGGCGGATGCAAATGGAAATTAAGACTAGCCGCGTCAACTACTCGCCTAATTCATTGGGTGAGAATCGTCCAGAGGTGAGTACAGCAGCAGAAGGTGGATATGTGCATTATCCGGAGCGTGTAGAAGGGCATAAAGTCCGCGATCGGAGCCCCAGCTTTAAAGAGCACTTTAGCCAAGCCACTCTATTCTGGAACAGCCTTTCACCTGTGGAGAAGGAACACTTAATAGAGGCGGCTCATTTTGAATTAGGCAAAGTTGGCGATCAAGGAGTGCGCGAACGGATGGTTGATCGCTTCAACCATGTGGATCATGAATTAGCCAAACGAGTTGCCCAAGGCATCGGAGTCGCTGCACCAAGCGCAGTTACAGTCAAAAATCACGGACAAAGTTCCGAAGCACTAAGCCAAAACAATACGACGAAAACTGCTAAAGGTCGAAAAGTAGCAATTTTAGCAGCAGATGGCGTAAATGCTGCTCAGATTATGGCTATCAAGCAAGCCTTAAAAGGCGTTGGTGCAATGGCAGAAGTTGTATCGAAGTTCAAAGGCAAAATTAAGAGTGCAGATGGTCAAGAAATTGAAGTAGACAAGACCTTCTTAACAAGTGCCTCACCGATGTTTGATGCGATTTATGTACCTGGCGGTGCAAAAAGTCTGGAAGCTTTGAAGATGAATGGCGAAGCTGTGCATTTCATCAATGAAGCCTTTAAGCATTGCAAACCAATCGCTGCCACAGGGGAAGGTGTTGATTTACTCAAAGCTGCTGAACTTCCAGGAGTAACATTATCTGACTCGTCGTTAAAAGACGATCAAGGCATAGTGACTGCTCGTAGTGCCGATGCGAATGAGATTGCCAAGTCATTTATCAATGCGATCGCTCAACATCGTCACTGGAATCGTGCCCATAAGGATCAAGTACCTGCTTAATTAATCAGGCTCAGGGTGTTGGTGGGTGAATTACTCAATATCCTATTCGTGAATGAATTACGAGTGGGATATTGGGTAATTCAACTTTCGATAAAAATATCACCGTTATTCAAACGCCAGTTTGGTTTTCAAACCACTTCAGAAATATTTGTAAAAACTAAAATAGAGGGCACAAAGATGCTATATCGAGAACTTGGCAGTACTGGAGAAAGAGTTTCTGCAATTGGATTGGGAGGATGGCATCTCAGCTTGAAACACGTAGATGAGCAGTTGGCAATACGGCTTGTTCGTACAGCGATTGATCGGGGCATCACCTTTATGGATAACAGTTGGGACTATAACGGTGGTGAGAGTGAAATTCGCATGGGGAAAGCGCTCCGTGATGGCTATCGAGACAAAGTGTTTCTGATGACCAAAATTGACGGACGCTCTAAAAAAGAAGCTACTAAACAGCTCGATGAATGCTTAAAACGCCTACAAGTCGATTGCATTGACCTGGTACAACATCACGAAATCCTGCGATTTGATGATCCGCATCGGGTTTTTGATGAAGAGGGAGCAAATGCGGCGCTAGTTGCAGCAAAAGCAGCTGGAAAGCTTCGCTACATTGGCTTTACGGGGCACAAAGACCCCGAAATTCATCTGCATATGCTCCAAGTCGCAGACAATTACGGCTTTAAATTTGCTGCAGCTCAGATGCCGTTAAATGTGATGGACGCACACTATCGGAGTTTTGCCAAGCTGGTTGTACCAGAACTAGTCAAACGAAACATCGGTATTTTGGGAATGAAAAGTATGGCGAATGGAATTCTGCTCAAGTCCAAGACGGTAACGCCGATTGAATGTCTCCACTATGCACTGAATCTACCCACCTCGGTGGTAATTACGGGAATCGACAATATGCAGATTCTCGAGCAAGCATTCCAAGCTGTAGAGACATTTCAACCGATGACACAGGAGCAGGTGCAAACATTGTTAGCCAAAACCGCAGACGCTGGATCTCGCGGCGAGTTTGAACCTTTCAAGACTTCATCCATTTTCGACGGTACTGCCAAAAATCCCGATTGGCTGGGAGATGAACCAAAACGCCTTCAGCAATTAATGTCAGCGTGAGCAGCAAATTGTTCTAGTTATACCATTTTGAAAAAAGCACGTGACAGATGGGTAGGTAGGGGCACGGCATCCACAATCTTTTGGCATATCAAATATCTTACTGGTGCCGTGCCCTTACGCTAGTCAAAATGCTGAGTGTAAATAGTAATAGTGATTTAATAAAAGCGTGATTACAGCTATTTGAAATTTTTCAATGTCGAGTTACTTCATCATCAGCAGAATATAAAAAATAAAATAGGGGCGCAGAGATTTGCCCCTAAATAATCATTGATATGTTTTCAAGATGTTTCACATTGGTATTGGTTGGTGGATTTCACTATTCCTGAACCACCAACTATTTACCTTTTAATGAACATTTTTATGTACGATTATTCCACTGTTGCGCTGCATCCTCCACAGCTTTATCTACTGTTTTTTGGTCTAACATTGCTGCTTGCAAGTTCTCATAAATTGCCTTTTGCAATTTATTGAAATCTTTCATGGTCGGCGTTAATATTTCTGCCTGTTGTAGTTGTTGAGCGCTAATTACTCTGGCTTTGTCTACTGTTGTCGCACTAGCAGGAACATCTTTAAAATAGCTATCAGCCAGTGATTTTACGGTAGATGGCAAAACATTAGCGGCTTTAGCAAAAGCTAATTGGTTTTGATCGTTAGTAACAAACAAAGCAAATTTCACAGCAGCATCTGCGTACTTGCTATCTTTGGGGATCACTAAGTTCATGACAGCAACATTCTTTTTACCAGTATCACCTGTAATTTGCGGTGCGATCGCAGAGGCTTGAGCAATTTTTGGGGCATTATTGGCGATCGTTTTCAGAAATTCAGGGCCGGAAGCTAAAAATGCTGTTTCACCAGCTTGGTATAAATCTATTGCATGGCGATGTCCTTGAGTTAAAACCTCTTTTGGAAGTAACCCTTTTTTATACAAATCTACCCAATACTGAAAAGCTGCTTTGCCTTGCGGTGAATTAAAAGCTGCTTTACCTTCGGAATCTACTAAGGTGACTCCCATTTGCACAAATGATTCCAAAACTTCTCCGGAATCTTGCGGAACAAAAGTTACAAAAAAGGCATATTTCCCTGTTTTATCTTTAATTTGTTGTGCCACTTGCCCTAATTCTGCGTAAGTATTCGGTGTTTTGTTGATACCTGCCTGTTTTAATAAATCAGTGTTATAAATAGTTAGCCGGGTAGTGAGGTACCAGGGAATACCAAAACTTTTACTATTGAGTGTGCTAGCTTTCCAAATATTTGGCAGATAGGAGGAACGTACTTCATTTGGGACTTTCGTATCTAAATCTAACCAGGCATTTCGTCCTGCAAGTTGAGACGCGAAATCCGGATTGAGGTTGACAACATCAGGTGGCGTTTTTGCTGAGACAGCTGTTAAGATTTTGTTCTCCATTGCTGCCCAAGGTATATCGACCCAGTTAATCTTTATACCTTTGTTTTGTGATTCAAAATTTGCAATCAGGTTCTGAAAGTAACCATTAAATTGAGGTTGGAGTTGCATTGTCCAAAACTCAATCGTTGTGGTTCCCCCAGAAGCCTGTTTTGTTCCCGTGCCCACATTTCCTGTACTACAACTGACTATCCAACTAGTCAATAAACCTAGCAGTACACAAACAGTCAATCGCCTGAATTTTGAAGTTTTAAACATTTTACTAGTATATTTACGCTTGCTCTGAGTGAAAAGCTTATGCAGAATTGTCGAGATTATAGGCTAAATCAATTACCTAGTACCAAGAACGTTTTTTAGCATCATTTAACTTATCAATTTAGTAGTGCAACGGGCATCAAAGTGGTGAAAAGCTTCAATAGTCTGTTTAGCAAATCTAATAAAGGGGTCGGTATTGAACTAGCACCAGAAAGGGTGAATATAGTTCAATTACGCAAACAACGTCAAGGCTTAAAAGTAGAAGCCTTAACATCAATACCAGTTCCCGAGGGTGTAATGATGGATGGTCAAATCGCTGATGCGCCAGCAATGGCGCAGTTAATTCAGCAGGGTTTGGCTGAAAGCAAAATTAAAGCTTCTCGGGTTGCTACTGGGGTCACAGGACGAGATTCAATTGTCCGTTTAATACCTGTACCAGCAGAGTTAGATGATAAAGAACTGCGAGAAATGGTGCTAAACCATGAAGCAGCTTTGTATTTACCCTATCCGCGTGAAGAAGCTGATGTGGATTATCAAAAACTTGGGTACTTTGTAGATGAGGATGGTATTGAAAAAGTACAAGTACTTTTAGTAGCTACACGTAAGGAGGTAACAGAAGCATATATTAATACATTTGAGCAGGCTGGATTGCAAATCGATATTTTAGAAATCAACAGTTTTGCAATGATTCGGACAATCCGCGAGCAATTGCGGCAATTCAGCCCTCAAGAAGCAGCAGTATTAGTTGATATCGAATTTGATAGTTCAGAAATTGCCATTATTGTCAACGGAGTGCCGCAATTTTCGCGTACTGTACCCATCGGTACTTATCAAATGCAATATGCCCTCTCAAAGGCTATGAGTCTACCTGCAAGCCGAGATATGGAAATGTTGTACGGCATGACGATTATGACAACTAACGTCGATGGCGGTAAAACTGGGCTAACCGATATTAATCCGGGTATGGCAGCTTTATTAAGAGTTTTGGGAGAACTCACCGATGAACTGCGTCGTTCCATCGATTTTTACCTGAATCAAAGTGAAAATTTGGAGGTAGCGCAAATTTTTCTAGCTGGCCCAGGCGGTGGCTTACAACAGCTAGATGAGTTTTTCACCCAAAGATTAAGCTTACCAACTGCCCAAATCGATCCAATAACATCTTTGTCCTTAGAAGTTAGCGAGGAAAAATACCCTGCAGTACAACGCGCTGGCTTAGCGACAGTACTGGGTTTAGGAATGCGGGAGGTATAACAGAATGTACAGTTTGGATATTAACTTCCTTAAGGATCGTCCAAATTACCAGAATACGGCTACTAAAAAGCCAAGAGTCAAAATCCAGCTGCCTGTTGGCAACATGACACCATTATATATAGGGGTAGCTGTAGGCATTTGCTTACCCACCCTTGTAGGAGGTGCTTGGTGGTTGTTGCAAGCCAAGAACGCTGAATTAGAGCAAAATTTAGCACAACTAGATCAAGAAAGCAAGAGGTTAGACACAGAATTAGCAAGTATTAATAAAATTAAAGAAGAGACAACCAAAATTAAAGGCGAGACGCAAGGTTTAGTCACAGTTTTTGACCAAATTCGTCCTTGGTCAGCCATGTTACAAGATTTGCGCGAGCGTATACCAGCAAAAGTGCAAATTGAGAACATCAAGCAAATTCCTCCCCTTCCTCCAGCACAGGGACAACCAGCAGGAACTACCACAGGGAATCCTGCCGGAGGAATAGAGATTACCGGCATGGCTCGTTCTTTTAACGATGTCAATGACTTTTTACTAACTCTACAACAGTCTAGCTTTTTAAAGGCCTCAGAAAGCAAAATTAAGACGGCTGAGTTAGTCAATGCACCATTACCAGCAGGTGCTGCTGCTAAAAACGATGAAAAAATTCCGCCACCTCAAGTAGTCAAATACACTATTCAATCAAGTCTGAGCGATGTTCCAGCTTCTGAGTTAATCCGGGAGTTAGAACAAAAAGGCACAGTGGGACTAGTAACTCGAATTCGCAGTATCCAAAAAACAGGAGTCATTACAAAATGACGCTGAGTGACGATTTGAATTTTGCAGAACAAAACGGAGAGTTTGCTCTAGAATCCCCAGCCTCTCCCGTTCTGTTTGGAATTAGCTTTACACCCAAAGTCATTGGGATTTTGGTTGGTTCTGTAGGACTTTTGGGCGCGTTGTATATAGTCTTCAACCTGTTAATGCCAGCTTGGGATAGCTATCAACAGCAGCAAACAAAAGTTAACGAATTACAAGGACAAGTTGATCAGAAGAAAGCTAGTGTCAAAAAGATTGATGAGATCAAACAAGAACTAGAACAAGCTAAACAGCAACAAATTCAGGTTTTAAGTTTGTTTTCTAACGAAAAAACCTTAGATACATTGTTACTGGATATGAATCGCTTAATTGAAACTGGTAACTTTCAAATTCCTGGTAATTCAGTTAAGGCTAAACTGAAAAAATTTGTGCCAGTTACACAACAACCAGAACCGATTACTGATGGTAGTTTAGGGATACAAGCAGATGGCAAGCTGAAACGCAGTGTTATCCAAGTGGAAATTGCGGGTACTTATGAACAAACGCAATCGATTATTCGTAACATTGAGCGTTTACAGCCTTTGTTAATATTCAAGGATTATCAATCTGTATTAGTTCCAGAATCTAATACCCCATCAGAAAAAGGAGCGCCCATAATTAAGCGTGGGCCAGCATCAATTACTACCACTTTCCAGCTACAAGCATTGATGCCACTTACCCCTGAAGAGAGAGCAATGATTGCTGCTAAAGCTGCTCCTACGAAAAAATAGCAGATAGTACTGGACTAAGAACATGGGATTGAGGTATCAAAATAACAACCACTATAGATATTCAATATAGGGGTGCATAGTTAAAGTTATCTCCAGAGATCTAAATTCTTGTCAAACTTAGTTTTAAGTCTACCTGAGTAGGCTTGAGCTAATAGCTTCAGTACTTAAGTTCCGATCAAAAATTATTTGTCAACAAGGTTTTATCAGGTGAGGAATGAACTGTGAAACAGCTTCACGGTAATAGTTTATTATTGGGTACTGCTGCTTTTATCTTTCTAGCAGCTCAACCGGTTTGGGCAGATACTACCCAAATTACTGACGTACAACTAAGTCAAGTTGATGGTGGAATTAATGTTATTTTGAAAACTTCCTCTGGCTCGCGTCCGCAAGTTTTTACAACTAAAAGAGGAAACGCCTTAGTTACAGATATTATTAATACTCAACTACGTTTACCACAAGGCAATAATTTCCGCCAAGACAACCCCGCTTCAGGAATTGCCTCAGTCGAAATTGTTCAGCTAGATGCTAACAGCATCCGGGTGGTGGTAACTGGAAGCAAAAACGCCCCTAGTAGCCAACCTGTAGGGAGAAAAGACAATCGTATTACCTTAGGCTTTACCCCATCTGGAGATACTACAGCATCAACACCCACACCCACAACACCAACACAAACAACACCTACACCTACACCTACAACGCCATCTAATCCTACTGCGCCCCTACCTGGTAAACAACCAGATGTTTTAGTCCCCAACCCAGAAATCAGCATTGATGGCAAACCGGCACAACCAGCTGGCCCGGGTCAACCTCCGAATCAGGGGCCTCCTTTCTTACCTAGAGCCGTTGCTCCACCAGTAGGGGATATTGCCATCTCCAATATTGATGCTTCACCTGTGAATATTGACTTAGGTACTCAGGAACGTGTGCCTAGGTTAGTACTGCGAGATGCTCCTGTGCGCGAGGTTTTATCACTACTATCTCGTGCGGCTGGTCTGAATTTAGCTTATGTAGGAGGAGCCGCAAGTGGGGGTGCGTCTTCTGGCGGTCAAACAAGTGCGGCTGCTGGCGGACAAACTATTTCCTTAGATATAGAAAACGAACCAGTACAAGATGTCTTTAACTATGTCTTGCGTTTGAGTGGTTTAGAGGCTAATCGTAGTGGTCGCACGATTTTTGTGGGGCCTAAACTACCCAACTCTACCCGTGATAATGTGATGCGGAACGTGCGACTCAATCAGGTAACAGTGGGAGTCGCCCTCAACTTTTTAGTTGGTTTAGGTGCAGAAAGTGCCATTAGCCGTGAACGACTTGTTACTAGCGTGAGTGCTGTCCCTGTAGGTAATTCCACCGCGGCAGTTACCCAAACTCAAACCACTACAGAAACTAAACTAGAAACTCAAAGAGTTGATTTTAAGGACTCTAACCCATTACTGAGAGGTTTACAGGCATTAGGAGATGAGCGGACAAATTCTGTTACCTTGATTGGGCCTGCTAGATTAATTGATATGGCTATGGCTCAATTGACTCAGCTTGATATTCGCCGTCGTCAAGTTGTAGTCAATGTCAAAATTATTGATGTTAACCTCACAGGAACCCAGGATTACAATACTAGTTTCTCGTTTGGTGCGGGGAATAACTTTTTTGCTGTTGATAATGGTGCAGCATCTCTCAATTTTGGTGGTTCTAGGCCTGCTACTGCTTCCGAAGCGGCAAGTAGTGTGACTGAAACGCCTACTACTGCTAACCCACTTCAAAATTCAAATATTTTTCTTAATCCGCAAAATCCCAATTTAGGAGTACCTAGTGCTGGTGTCAGTTCTAATCCACTACAACCTGGATTGACAGCATATACAGAAGGAACTCCAGGAACAGTTACAGCTGTACCGACTCAGTTTGATCCAGTAACAGGTCAACCGACAGCATATTCTAGTCAGGTAACTGGTCAGACTCCTGATAAATACACATACAGTTTGCCCTCTTTATACCAATTCCCCAAACGGTTACTTGCTAGTTTGCAGGCTCAAGTTACAAATGGCAATGCCAAGATTTTGACTGACCCGACTTTAATTGTACAAGAAGGTCAGCAGGCTCTTGTGAACCTGACTCAGGAAGTCGTAGGGAACATTACTCTACAAACAACAGATACTTCCGGTGGTTCTAGAACCGAGAGAAAAATTGATAAACAAAAAGTTGGCTTAACCCTGAATGTAAAAATTGAGCGGATTGATGACAATGGTTTTGTTTCTCTATCAGTTGCTCCCACTGTCAGCGCACCTACAGCATCACAAAATACAGGAAATGGTCAAATCGTTTTAGTGTCTGAACGCTCTTTGACTTCTGGTATGATTCGCCTACGAGATGGTCAGACGTTGATTCTCTCAGGTATTATCCAAGACCAAGACCGGACAACAGTCTCTAAGATTCCTATCTTGGGTGATATTCCCTTAATTGGTTCGCTATTTAGAAGTACCAACAGAAGCAATGAACGTAGAGAGGTGGTTGTATTGCTTACACCTCAAATTATGGATGACTCAGAGCGCTCATCTTATGGCTATAACTATAATCCCAGCCCAGAAGTACGACAAATGCTAGAGCGTCGGGGTTGGAAACCTTCAGGTAAATAATCACAATGAAGGCTCTCACTTCTTTGGAAAGAGCGCAACAATGTTACGCTCTTTCCAAATGTCATAGTAATTCTATCTGTAGACACAGGTAATTAAAAATCAAAAATGTTGATACTAAAAGAGGAATTTCTCAAGAAAGGACAATGGGGGTAATTTAAATTCCCATGTCAACGAAAACCTCAATAAAAGAGTACGGTAAATGACAACCTCTACCGACAAAAATCAACATATTTATCAACTGCGGGAACTGATTAAAGATATTGGTTGTAGTATGTTAACTACAGTCGATGAGGATGGTAGCTTGCACAGTCGTCCTATGGAAAAGAGTAGCGATATTCAGCCTGATGGAACACTGTGGTTTTTTACCAATGCTAGTTCCCATAAAGTATTTGAAATTGAGCATCGTCAGCAAGTCAATCTCAGTTTCTCATCACCTAACCAAAAGCGATATGTTTCAATATCGGGTAGCGCAGAGTTAGTCAACGATCGCAACAAGATGCAAGAACTATGGAAGCCAGAACTCGAAGCTTGGTTTCCGCAAGGATTAAATGAACCCGATATCGCTTTGTTGAAGGTGCAGATTAATCAGGTTGATTATTGGGATAGTCAAGCAAATTTTACAGCACAAACTATCAGTTTGTAAGCTGTATTATGAGACAATAGTTTTGTTGCAAGGGTAAAAGGGAAATTGAACAATGTAAAATTTTTACCATTTTTCCCTTGTGCATAAATAAAATTAAAATGATTTTCTATAAATAACCAAATCAGTTATTACCTATTTAAATTTTATAATTTTGGTTTATCTGTTCTACCCTAGAATACCAAATCAAATATTGTTTGCGACACATCAATATATTCTAGAGGGCAAGGCAGTGCCTTGTCCCTACAATCTGTCGCATTATTTTTTGAAATTGGTATAAGATTTGTAGATATTGGATAGATGCAGCCTATAAATTATGTAGACATTGCCAACTCTACAAGAATTAGAAAAATTGCCTGATATATTTTTGGGGATAGAACTACAAAGTTAAAGTTTTGCGATCGCACTACAAAATCTCAACTCATGCGAAAATTGTTATGCAACCATCTATAATGGCACTCCTCTACATCACTGGCTTGTGGAAACGCAGAAACTAAAAGCCTGCAATAGTCCGGCTTGCTACTTCCCGTTGATGAATGGACGCTACGAAGTCAAGCCAGGTATGATGGCCTTTGGCACTTGTTTTGGTAATGGTGAAGCTGATGGGCAAGTATTTCAAATCGATGAAAATTTTGCACATTACCGTCAGGCTAAACTTTTGGCACGTGCCGAACGATTAAGTAAATACTACCAAACTCATAAATATTCTAAGGCTGTGGCAGGTGCGATCGCTCGTTTGATAGTTGAGCGCCTCACGCAAGATCATCCACAATACTTTGATTACCAAAAATCAACAGCTAATACCTTGATATTTCGTAGCAAACTCACCCAAGAAACGCTTTATCTAGATGCAGACTGGCAATTACAGCGAGTCGAGAATAGTTCAGTGTTTCCCGCTTACAGTTCTACCCTTGATGCTCTAGCATCCCAAATGCAAGAAGACTTGACAGTCATTTGTCGTGGTAGGGATGGTTGCAATTGGCTGAGTGCAGTTCACTTGTGCTATCCCAATCATTGGTCGGCTGAGGAAAAAATCGGTAAAAACTTTGCAGAAATACATCAGCCTGTGGCTGGTATGGAAAAAATTAATCGTCGGGCAGATGCGATCGCTAATACTATGATTAGCTGTAAACCTATGGTGCGTTTTGCTTGGGGTTTGAGTACTGACACCCGTCTAAACCACCATCCCGCACCACCGCCTAATTTATCGGTTAGTCAATGGCAAGGTAGAGACTTTGATGCCCAAAATCCTCAGCTTTACTTACGAATTGAGCGACAAGTAATTTGGGGACTACCGGAGTATGAAGCAGCGTTATTTACTATTCGGACTTATTTCAGAGATTGCAGTTTAATCAAAAAAGATTCCCTATTACGAGTTAAGCTATGTGCTGCAATTGAGTCTATGTCACCAGAGTCACTATTTTACAAGGGATTGGTAGATAGCAAAGCTAGTATTTTAAATTGGCTGAATGAAATATAAAACAGCCATTATTTTGCTCAACAACGGCTGTGGTCAATACTTGTCGGTTAAGGGCAAAAGGGGAAGGGGAAAAGGGACAAGAAAAAACCTTTAACCCTTCCCCTTTCACCTTTTCCCCAAACTAAATTCCGCGTTGAAATCCTTAACCGAGCAGTATTGCGGCTGTGGTTTATTGAGCAGTTAAATCCTCATAATATTATTTACATTTTATATACTAAACATGAGAGAATTAGTAACTTTGTTTTTTGGCTTAGGTTTTATATTTAATGCTAGTCTGTTTATTCCACAAGCTCTGCGGATTTTAAAAAAGAAAAGTGCTAGGGATATTTCTTTAATTACTTTCGCAGGGTTTAATCTGATTCAGTTCAATGGTATCCTCTACGGATATTATCAAAAAGATTTGATTTTGATGTACGGTAATTTAATTAGTTTTATTACTTGTGGTTCGGTCACCGTTTTGGCAACATACTATAAAAATCGATAATTTGGCAGTTTATTTCTGATTGTGATTGACTTTACAATTAGCACAAAAAACACTAACAGCTTCAGCAAATCGCTGATTTTGCTTCATTAATGCCATATCTTTGCCAGGATTGATTGTTACTATTCAGTATCAAGTAATTCTGCTTTAGGTAATTAAGATAAATATTTTTATGCTTCTACTTCTAACTGATTGGCTTGGCCAAGAGGCAAACTAATAGTAAATATACTGCCATTACCAGGTTCAGATTCTACAGTTAGCGAGCCTTGATGCGATTCGATAATGCAGCGAGAGAGATACAGTCCCAAACCACTACCTGAACCTAAATGTTTACCAGGACGAAATCGCTCGAATAAAATTGCTTGGTTCTTTTGCGATATTCCCGGGCCTGTATCTTGAATTTGGACTATGACATAATTTTTCTCTACATTTAATCGCACATATATATAACCTGTTGCGGTAAATTTAATAGCATTACCAATAATATTAGTTAATACTCTTCTGATTTCTATCCGGTCAGCTATTACTGTAGTTAATGCTTCTGGGTCTGCATTCAGATTTTCTGTAATTTCAGCTTTTAAAACTAAGTTTTTTTCTTCTGCTAGTGGCTTCAATTCTTGAGCTACTTCAGTTACTAATTGTTGAATATCAAAGGCAGATAATCTTAAGGTTTTAGAACCTGCTTCATGTCTATAAACTTCCAGTAAATTATTGACCATTGTTAGCAAATCTTCATTGCTACCAATCATCGTATCAATAATTTTGGCAAAATCTGATGTGACAGTACAAAACATTCCTTCTCTGGTTAATTTTAAGACTCTATTTGCAGCCGCAAGAGGTGTGCGTAAATCGTGAGTAAATCGCGAGGCAAAATCTTCTCGTAAACTTGCCATGTGATCGCGTTCATCTATAGTGTGTTTGAGACGTAAAAGACAACGAACCCGTGCATTTAGTTCATCGGGATCAAATGGTTTACGAATAAAATCATCGGCACCAGCATCCAATCCTTCGACAACGCTAGAGTAGATGTGAGCGGTAATTAATAATATGGGAATATAGGGCAAATTTTTATTGTGTCGAATGCGGCGCGTAAATTCATAACCATCGAGTTCTGGCATCATAATATCCAGAAGTATTAAGTCTGGTGGTGACTGCTCAACTATAGCCAAAGCATTTGTGCTATCTTGCGCCAATATAACTTCATAGCTATCTTCTTGTAAAACTGTTTCTAGTAGTACTAAATTGTCATAAACGTCATCAACAACTAAAATTTTATCTTTTTTTACAGATTGAGGTATTGACATGGCTGTTTAGACAACAAACTAATTAGTTTTATTAAGTTAACTCTTTTTGGGATACAATTCTTGTGAATTAATTAATTTTTTTTGTCATCTACCTCCAGACTTTATCTGAGAATTAATTTATTTTAAATACAAGCATCAGTCTATTGGTAGGTGCATCAAAGTGTTATTTCCAAAATATTTAGATAAACATTTTGCTGCATAAGAAAAGAAATGATTTTTTATACCTTATGGTAGATGTATTTCTTTGTGGATTTGTCATCATCTTCCTTTTGGTATAAACTTCACAGTAAAATAGCGAAGATATTTTATTCTGTACTTTAGATAGATCCGGGTAGAGGTAACAGCCATGAGTGAGATTAAGGTCGTTGTGATTGAAGACCACAACCTTACCAGAATAGGCTTACAGGCTGCTTTACAAGCTGAGGCAGATATCAAAATTGTTGGTGAGGCTGCCAACGCTACGGATGGATTGCAACTTTTGTTGACCCTGAAGCCAGATGTTGCCACTATCGATATCGGTTTGCCTGATATGGATGGAATTGAATTGACTCGCAAGTACAGGCAATTTCAACAGCAGAATCCAGACTTGACTACCAAAATTCTCATTCTCACAATGCAAAACAGTGAGGAAGCTGTGTTAGCAGCTTTTGGGGCGGGGGCAGATTCTTACTGTATGAAGGATATTGACAGAGATAGGCTAGTAGATGCAGTCAAAACCACTTATACAGGTAGTCCGTGGATTGACCCGACAATAGCAGATATTGTACTTAAGCAGGTACGCCAAGATGATGTTTCCGGTAGCAGTGGCAAAAGAGTATTAATTGATGGTCTTGACTCAGAAATTGAGAAAACTATAGAAACTTCTTCTTTAACTCAACGTGAAATGGAAGTTTTAGAGTTGATTGTTGCTGGATGTGATAACGCAGAAATTGCTCAAAAATTGTATTTGACTATCGGTACTGTAAAAACTCATGTGCGGGGAATTTTGAGTAAACTCTGTGTTTCTGATAGAACGCAAGCGGCTGTTAGGGCTTTGCGTGGCGGGTTGGTGCATTAATTTAGGTCGGCGAAATTCAAGATAATTGGCTGAGGTTGTCATTGGTCATTGGTCATTTGTCATTGGGAAGGATTTCAAGGCTGTTTTAGTGGTTAGGTTGGAGACTGCATACTCTGAATTCTGTCACTCTTATTGATGGGGAAATAAAAGCCATAGGGTGGCACGGACAAGCCTACCCCCAAGAGACTGCTAGAATTTAAGCTGCAAATGAGATGGGTGTTCGCTGAAATTTTCATTTATCTGACAAGGCAATGAAAAGCTGAGTTTACCCATAGCCCTTGAGTGAGCTAACAAAATGCGAATTCCACCCAAATCTCTAGGCTTTACAATCCTGCTGGGGGCGCTTTCTGCACTACCGCCATTGTCAATCGATATGGGACTTCCAGCATTCCCTCAGATTAGTGCAGCGTTAAGAACTTCACCAGGCACAGTAGGACTAACTCTGAGTTTGTTTATGCTGGGTTTTGCGATCGCACAACTTGGTTTTGGGCCGCTTTCTGATCGTTATGGGCGTAAGCCAATTTTACTCGCAGGCTGTGGGATATTTGCCCTAGCTGGTGCCGTCTGTGCTACAGCACCATCGATTGAGACTCTGATTGCTTGGCGCTTAGTTCAGGGTGCTGGTGCTGGTGCGGGGATGGTGGTAACGTTAGCAATCGTCCGAGATTTATTTGAAGGACAAGAAGCACGGGCACAACTTTCTTATGTCAACTTGGTGATGAGTGCCGCACCAATGATTGCGCCTACAATTGGTGGGTGGATTTTGGCGATACCTGTGGCGGGGTACACCTATGCTTCTTGGCGGGCAATTTATGCTGTGCTGGCTGTGGGAGGATTACTGCTGGTCATGGCTGTGGCTTTGGGATTGAGTGAATCTATAGCCCAGCGTCATGCCAATGCGATTAAACCACGTCGGCTGATTAAGAATTACTGGTATATTCTCAGCAATCCTATTTGCTTGGGTTATGCCCTTGTCAATGCGTTTTACTTTGGCTGTATGTTTGCCTACGTCGCTGGTTCGCCATTGGTGATGCTTAATGTTTTCGGTGTTTCAACTACAGTCTATGGTTGGCTATTTGCATCAACCGCCTTTGGGATTATGGTGGGTTCCTTCTTAAATGGGCGCTGGAGTATGCAAGGTGTGCCACCTTCACGATTACTCAGCATTAGCTTAATCCTTGGTGTCATTTGCAGTGTGGCACTGGTTGTAATATCCATGAGTAGTGCGGCGCAAGTTGCTACACTCATGCCGTTGTTGGTGCTAGTTACCTTTTGTCGTGGCATAATTTCACCCAATGCTATACATGGTGCCATCCAGCCAGTACCAGAAAGTGCTGGAGTTGCAGCCGCAGTAGTGGGATTTCTGCAAATGCTAGGCGGTGCCCTGGCAAGTGGGTTAGTGGCTTTCCTTTATGATGGACACAGTGCGATTGCTATGTCTGGTGTGATGGCAATATTTGCGATCGCTTCTTACGCTGCCTACACAACATTGGCACGTCCCGCCGAACGCCGATTAGCACTACATAAGGGTAGGGGCTTGCAAATAAAATAATTAATTGCTGTGGGAAGGGTCTTTTAACAATGAATTCTAAGAAAAGGTACAAGGAAAAATCGAGTTAGTAATTTTTCCTTGTCTTCCTAGGCCTTCGTATATCTTCGACCTTAACCAGAACTTACTTGAAAAGTTACTTCCAGCACATTCTTCATTAAGAGTGTAAACTTTTATTTATTTCTCATGTATCTACACTGCGGTAGAAGCATAAATCTACTTTTATGGGGATGTATTTGTCAAAAATAACAATTATTATAATTAAGTAATTTTTCAAAATTTGGCATTAATTTAGTCTAGAAATTAAATTAAATTTATAAATTTGTTTCGCTGAGTATATCAGCAGCAGTCAAATATTATTATTTGAGTAGGTTATTTTAACAAGATATTATTCAATCATCAAAAACCATTTTTCATCCAACCATTGAATGACTTACATCCCCGATTTTTTGAATAAATCGAGGATTATTTTTAGAAAAAAACTCTAGTAGTCTGGCAACTCAACTTTGCTGGGTGAAGAAACGAACCACGAAGACACGAAGTACTCAAAGAAAGAGGAAAAGAAGAGAACTAGAAAATTTAATGCACCTAGCATAGTTCCCTTGTCAGACTACTAGTACTCCACCACATTAATTCTGATGGGTACACGCCAGAGCGATCGTATACTAGTATAAGCTGGATAATTAAGGCATTAGTAAGTTGGATATAAAAATTTATTCATCATGGCTATCAAACATCAAGTCAACTTAACCATTGAGGATAAAGAACAACTTGAACAAATTACTAAAAAAGGAAAAATTCAGGCAAGAAAACTAAAACGGGTGCAGATACTATTAATGTCATCTGCTGGATATAAAGATGAAGAGATAGCCAACATAATAGGTGTGAGTGTAGCAACTATAGAGCGAATTCGGAAAAAATTTGTATCGTCAGGATTGGAGTCAGCCTTAAATGAAAAACCCCGTCCAGGTAAAGTAAGAAAGTTAAATGGGACAGCAGAGGCTTTTTTAGTTGCTACCGCATGTAGTAATCCACCTTCAGGGCGAGAATGTTGGACAATGGAATTACTAGCTAATAAATTAGTACAACTTGAAATTGTAGATAATATTAGCGATGAAACTGTACGTCGAACTTTAAAAAAAACGAAATCAAGCCGTGGCTAGTAGAGCAATGGTGTATTCCAACAGTCAGTCCGGAGTTCGTGTGGCGAATGGAAGATGTCTTAGATTTATATGCTCAAACAGATGATCCAAAACGTCCGAGAGTTTGTTTTGACGAGCGTCCGGTACAATTACTTGGTGATACAAAAGTTCCCATACCGGCAAAACCAGGACAAGCAAGACGCGTTGATTACGAGTATGAGCGCTTGGGCAATTGTAATTTATTCACGTTTATAGAACCAACAAAAGGTTGGCGACACATTAAAGTTACAGATAGAAGAACTGCGGTAGATTTTGCTCATTGTATGAAAGATTTGGTAGACATTCATTATCCAAAAGCTGAGTTAATTAGGATTATTATGGACAACCTAAATACTCATACGCCATCTGCTTTATACCAAGCTTTTCATCCCGAAGAAGCTAGAAGAATTTTGAAAAAACTAGAGTTTCATTATACTCCTAAACATGGTAGTTGGTTGAATATGGCAGAAATTGAATTGTCAGTTCTTTCTCGCCAATGTTTAAATCGACGCATCCCAAATCAGAAAATTTTAAAATCTGAAATCGCTGCTTGGGAGCAGACAAGAAATCAAGAAAAAGCAACTATTACCTGGCGGTTTACAAATGATGATGCTCGTGTCAAGTTGCAAAAATTATATCCAAAAACACAGGAATCTGACGAAATTAAAAATCTTCAACAGCCAATGTGTGATTGTGCGATCGCTCTAGCGTGTACCCATCAGAATTAATGTGGTGGAGTACTAGAGATAAATCTAAAATTTTACAATAGTTAATTTTTAGCTGAATACATATTTCTGAAATCTTTCATTAGAGAGATGTATACAAGTGATTTGTTATTTGTCATTTGTCCTCCTTGTCTCCCTCATCCCCAACCCTCATGCCACAATATTTTGGAAAATTACCCACAACTAACCAACCTTGGACAGCTATTGGTAATGTACAAGGTGTACATTGGAGCAATAGCACTATTGATTTTGATTGTGGTAATTCGCGGTTAAGAATCAGTATACTTGCGCCAAATTTGCTGCGAGTTAGGCTAGCACCTACTGGAGAATTTATACCTCGTCGTTCTTGGGCGGTGGCGTTGGATGATTCGCAATGGCCGATATTTCCTTTTGAGGTGCAAGATACGGAAGCAGCAGTAGAAATTACCACTGAGCAAATTCGTATCTGCGTACAAAAGCAACAGAGTTCCATCATCTGTTTTGACAAAGCTAATCGTCCCTTTGCCCAAGATAATTTAGATATGGGGATGGGTTGGCGGTTGGGTGCTGTTGCAGCTTGGAAGCAAATCGCTGCTGATGAGCATTTTTATGGCTTTGGCGAACGCACAGGTTTTCTCGATAAACTCAGCGAAGTGAAAACGAATTGGACGACGGATGCTTTAGATTACGATGCGCTGACTGATGAAATGTACCAAGCCATTCCGTTTTTTATGGCTTTACGTCCAGAGGTAGGCTATGGCATTTTTTTTAACACGACTTTTTGGAGTCAGTTTGATATTGGCGCGGAAAAAACCGGTGTTTTGAAGATGGAAACGCGCGGGGGTGAGCTAGATTACTATATTATTTATGGCCCGAAACCTGCGGATATTTTGCGTACATACACGCAGCTAACGGGGAGAATGCCATTACCGCCAAAATGGGCGCTGGGTTATCATCAATGTCGCTGGAGTTACGAATCGGAAACGGTGGTGCGCGAACTGGCGCGAGAATTTCGCCAGCGTCAAATTCCTTGCGATGTCATCCATTTAGATATTGACTATATGCGGGGTTATCGTGTCTTTACTTGGAGTCCCCAACGTTTCCCCGATCCCGCAAAGTTAGTTAGCGATTTGGCTAAAGATGGTTTTAAAACTGTGACAATTATTGATCCGGGTGTGAAGTATGAACCGGAAGCGAATTATCACGTTTTCGATCAGGGGATAAATCACGATTATTTTGTCCGTAAAGCTGATGGTAGGTTGTTTCACGGCTATGTTTGGCCGGAGAAATCAGTTTTTCCCGATTTTTTACGTTCTGATGTGCGTCAGTGGTGGGGAGATTTACAAAAAAGTCTGACTGATATCGGCATAGCAGGAATTTGGAATGATATGAATGAACCTGCTATTGATAATCGTCCTTTTGGGGATGGGGGGGAGAAGATTTGGTTTCCGTTGGATGCGCCGCAGGGGGGACTGGGGACTGGGGATGAGGGAGATGAGGGAGAGAAGCAATCCAAAATCCAAAATCCAAAATCTAAAATTCATGTGACGCATTTGGAGGTGCATAATTTGTATGGGTTGATGATGGCAAGGGCTTGTGCTGAGGGGTTGCAGCGTCATCGGCAAAATGAGCGTTCGTTTGTGTTGACGCGTTCGGGTTATGCGGGTGTGCAGCGTTGGTCTTCGGTGTGGATGGGGGATAACCATTCGTTGTGGGAGCATTTGGAAATGTCGCTACCGATGCTCTGTAATATGGGGCTTTCGGGTGTGGGGTTTGTGGGTTGCGATATTGGGGGGTTTGCAGGGAATGCGACGGCGGAGTTATTCGCGCGGTGGATGCAGGTGGGGATGTTGTACCCACTGATGCGCGGACATTCGGCGATGTCTACGGCGCGTCATGAGCCTTGGGTATTTGGCGATCGCACAGAAAATATTTGTCGAGAATATATTAATCTGCGTTATCAGCTGTTGCCTTATATCTACAATCTTTTCTGGGAAGCAGCACAAACAGGCGCTCCGATTTTAAGACCTTTACTTTATCATTTTGCGAGCGATCGCACAACCTACACTCTCTACGATCAGGTTTTGCTGGGAGCTTCTTTAATGGCGGCACCAATTTATCGCCCGGGTGTGGAATATCGCGCTGTTTATTTACCTGCTGGTACTTGGTATGACTGGTGGAGTGGTGAGAGTTATCAAGGCCCTACACATATTCTCACCCATGCACCACTGGAAAAAATGCCACTGTTTGTCCGGGGTGGTGCAATTATTCCTATGCAACCTGTGATGCAATATGTAGATGAACAGCCAATTGACCAATTACATTTACGTATTTGGCCAGGAAATAATGAATATATTTTGTTTGAAGATGATGGTAAAAACGATGCGGAAAATCAGAATTATTCTTTAAGAAAAATCACTGTATCTACCCAAGCAAATCAAACAATTGTCGAAATTAATCAACGCGAAGGCAATTGGACACAACCACAGCGAGAAGTGATTGTGGAACTAGTGGGTGTAGGCGAGAAACGTTTTACTGATGATGGCGGAAGCTATCGCTGGGAATTTTCAGAAATTGTTGCTTAGTCTCAATTTACCGCTTGCAGCATTACCCAATAAGTTTCATCATCAGCATCTTTAAAGTTTCCTACTGCTAGCAAGTCGCGCAGTTTGCTATAGTCTATGCCTCTTCTTGAACTGAATTGAATATCTGCTTTTTTTGCCATAGAAAGAATTTTTGTCAAACTTGGGTGAAGTAATCGCAGTTTCTCTCATTCAAAGCCTAGACGCAAAGCGGCTTATCGTAGACATCGCTTTTTTATGTAGAGTTAAGAGCGATCGCTTTAACTTTAGTTCTTAATGGTCGAGGTTTTGTTCTTAATGGTCGAGGTTTTGTTCTTAATGGTCAAGGTTTTGTTCTTAATGGTCGAGGTTTTGTTCTTAATGGTCAAGGTTTTGTTCTTAATGTTGTAAGGTTGAGGACTAAAGTTTGTTAGCAATGCCAAAAGTGGGCTATGCCTGGGCATTTTCATGTAGAGTTAAGAGCGATCGCACTTGACAACAGTTTTCGCATATTTGAACCACATCTATTGTAGGGGCACGGCATCAACAGACTTTCGGTTACACAAATATCTTATCGATGCCGTGCCCCTACCAGGTAATTCATCTTGGCGACTTACCTTAGGATGAGCAAAAAGTAACTGAAGATACTGAGGTGCATGAGGTAGCAGAAATATTTATTCAGGCAAACTGCTATCAGCCCCCAGTGCCAGTAAGGGGCTTGTTAAAAATCTTTATAAATATCTGAAAGCCTTAAAAGTTACAGTTTACAAGTCTCAATGCGAGAGAAGAGACTCCACCACCACTCAACCAAAACGCCCACACGCAACGAAAACCACCCAAAGCCAGGGAGGTGTCCTACGGCTGCTGAGGTATCAAAAGTGACTTCTGAATAACTTATCCAGTTACTTTCCACTCTCCATCCTACGCGATCGCCAAATTTATAAAAGGCTTCTTCATCATACTTACCGTCTAGTTTACCACCAACGCTTAAGTAAATTTCTTTTTGAACGCTGAAGCCAAAGCGTCCATTGCTATATTTTACCCATAGGCGGTTAATCGTGCGGAGGTCGGTACAGGGAAAGTTTAATAGTTCTTCATCCCTAATCCGGCCAATTTCCTTATGCCCTACCGCTTGCAGCATTACCAGATAGGTTTCATAATCAGCCTCTTTCCATTTGCCTGCGGCTAGTAAGTTGCGTAGTTTGGTATAGTCTACGCCTGTTTCTGAACTGAGATCATCAGGTTCAGGTTGTGAAGCTTGATGATAAAGTTGCTCTTTTTCTGGTATTGCTGTTTCTTGTGAAATAGATTTAATGCTATCCTGCAGCAAATTCCCTTTATGGATAGGTTCAATATCTTCATCGCGCAAGCCCAGAAATAGCTGATAATCTTTTAAATCATCAAGGGCGCGCTGACTCAGAGGGTTTTCTGCCTGTAAGCTTTCTTGAAGAGTTTGCTCGTACTCTTGCAACTTATGCTTGTATTCTAGATAAGGTTGCAGAACTTCTGCTTCAATTGCTTCTGCGTCTGGTGCTGTTAATCCTAACAAAGGTCGTAAGGCGTTTAACTGACGACGTGCAGGAATTGTAAATTTACCTTGATATGCTTTCTTTTCTACTTCTTTGCGGTATTTGAGTTTGGGATCATCTTTAGGTGACTTAGCCAGCAGTATTTTGTACCCTTCCTTCACAGGATAAAATTCCGGTGTCATTGCGGGAGAGGTTTCTTTTACCTTGTAGCTGACAAAATCATGTAATTCTTCAACCGATATCCAACCGTCATTATCTTGATCTGCTATTCCTTTTTCAATTCCTTCTACGAGAAAATGAGTGTAGAGAGATAAATCAAAACCTTCTTGCTCAAAAGCATATTGAGTTGAATTAGAAGCAGTGAGAATTGCTCTTCCTTCTCCTCCCAACTGATTAATAATATTGACAGTACCTGTATCTTTCGCGTGTAGTCCTTTAGTAAAAGCACCGCTATAACAGCAGTCTAAAATAATCACCTGATGCCTTGACCTGCTTTGTTGCATTTGTTGATGTATGTAAGTTGCAGCTACAGCAGTTGGAGGAATCAGTTTTCCTTGATAAGTATTTGTAGAACGAGTTGACAGGAAAAACTCATTATTTTCAGTTACAATACCATGCCCAGAAAAGTATAGCAGTAGTAAATCTTCTTTTTTTCGGTTAGCAAATAAATTGAAGATAGCTACTTCAATTTCTTGCCTTTGGCTATTTTTCAGCACTATAGCGTCATCAAACCCACCGATTTCTGGGTGCAGTAAAATTCGTTGCATTGCTTCAACATCTTTCACAGCACTTGGTAGTGGTTGTAATCCAGGTTCGTACTCACTAACCCCAATCAGCAATGCAAATTTCGCCATTGTAACTTTTTACTTTTGACTTACAAAATTTTCTACTGCTTTAACTGCTGCTTCTAATTCTGCCAGATTGCTAGCTTTTACCTTAATTTTCTTGCCATTGGCTTCTGCTTCTACTTCAATGCTTTTGTTAGCCAGATTTTGAATCAAAGATCCAAATACTTGTTTAATTTTTTCTGGCTTGACAACAGCCATAAGCTTACCAGCTAGCCAACCTGTCAATGATTTATTTCCCTGTGGCGGGTTGGGATCTGGTACACGGTTAACCTCTTCTACCTCATCCAATTCTTTGATTTGAGTTAGCAGTTTCGCAACTTCTTCTTCCTTTTCCTCTTCGTCTAAATCTGGGTCAATAAAGGTAATTGTCAGTTTAATATCTGATGTGTCTGCCATAGTGGGAATTTGGTGATTTTGAATACCAAGATTTAAGATAATGTATTTTTACTGAGAATTAAGCCCAGTTTACTGTAAATAAATCAAGGCTAAGGTTGATAATTACGCAAAATGGCAGGGAGTGGTGAACTGACACAGCTAAATTTAGGGGATTAACAAAAATCTCCTTTATCTGCGGTTAGAGGTTATTTATAAAGTAAAAATAAAATTATTGTAGGATGCGTTAGGCGCTGGTTGCCAATATGATTTGTCACGAAAGAACTATCCTAGCGCCTAACGCATCATTCATGCGGCGGTGCGTTACTAATACCATTTTGAAAAAAGAACGCGACAGATGGGTAGGTAGGGGCACGACACCAGTAAGATAATTTGATATACCACAAGATTGTGGATGCCCAGTGGTGTCAACTTAACGTGAAACCCGCTTGGTTGCAAGGTTTCGCCCTCACCCCCAGCCCCTCTCCCACGAGGAGAGGGGAGCAAGAGATTCAATTCCCCTTCTCCCTGAGGGAGAAGGGGTTAGGGGATGAGGGCGCGAGGTATTTGTACAACACCCGCCCCGATCATGTAACTTAAATGCCGATTAGCTTAAATGGTACATGAGCCTGCGGTATAATACACCCTAAATCTTCATCTTGGTGATTATCTGCTTACTCTGGGGTAGCCGAGGTGTATCTATCTCCGCAGTTCAAGAAAGCTAATCGCCCTAAAACTCACATTTACTGCACAAGTGAGGAGAAGTTGTGAGGGTATCTTGCAGCCCAGCAGTCCTGAAATTGCCACAAACTGCATAAGTTACCTCTCCCTAGAAATATTAAGTTAAGAACGAAGGCTGAGAAGCGATTCTCTCTATGGTGAAAGCTATCTATCACGCTTATGTTTGATCAAGTTCGGCAAAAGCTATCACAAATAAAACCCAAATTTCAACCCATTCGCCGCACACCTACCTTACTGCAAATGGAAGCAGTAGAATGTGGTGCCGCAGCTTTAGGAATGATTTTAGGTTACTATGGGCGCATTGTTCCCCTAGCAGAATTACGCCAAGCTTGTGGTATTTCGCGGGATGGAAGTAAGGCTTCAAATGTCCTCAATGCTGCTAGGAGTTACGGCTTACAAGCTAAGGGTTTTAAGACAGACATCGCTGCACTGCAACAAATGTCCTGTCCTTATATTGTATTTTGGAATTTTAATCATTTTTTAGTTGTTGAAGGGTTTACTAAAAATCACGTTTTTCTTAATGACCCAGCAACGGGAAGACGTAAAATTACTTTAGATGAGTTTAGTTCATCTTTTACAGGTGTTGTTTTAGTATTTGAACGCGGCCCGGAGTTTAAAAAGGGAGGAAGTAAACCGAGTTTATTTTTAGCTTTAACTTCCCGATTGCGTGGGTCTTATGCTTCTTTATTATATTGTGTATTAGCTGGTTTCTTCTTAGTAATTCCTGGGTTAGCCATGCCGACTTTTTCCCAGGTATTTGTAGACCAAATATTAATTCAAGGGCGGGAAGATTGGTTACGTCCTTTAATATTTGGAATGCTATTTACAGCATTAATTACTGGCTTATTAACTCGCTTGCAATTACAGTTATTGCGGCGGATGAAAATTAAATTATCAATGTCAATGTCAAGTAAATTTATTTGGCATTTACTACATTTACCTGTCAGCTTTTACGATCAACGTTTCGCTGGGGAAATTAGCAGCCGGATTCAACTCAATGACCGATTAGCAAGTTTATTATCCGGTAAACTGGCAACAACCGTAATTTCGGCGGTGATGGTATGTTTCTACGGTATTGTCATGTGGCAATACGATCGCATTTTAACTTCCATTGGCGTGGCCTTTGTTTTCGTGAATCTCGTAGCCTTGCAATGGGTAGGGAGATTGCGGGTAGATACCAATATTCGCATGATGCAAGAATCAGGTAAAGTCAGCGGGGTGGCGATCGCAGGTTTGCAAAGTATGGAAACCTTGAAAGCTTCTGGCTTAGAGTCAGATTTTTTCACTCGCTGGGCGGGATATTACGCCAAGTCAATTAATGTGCGTCAAGAAATGGACAGCATTAATCAAGGCTTGGGAACATTACCATCATTTTTATCTGGTATCACCTCCATGTTATTACTCGCTGTGGGGGGATTGCGCGTCATGGATGGGGCGCTAACTATCGGGATGCTGATTGCGTTTCAATCCTTGATGCAGCAATTTATGCAACCAGTTAACCAACTGGTAACTTTAGGTGGTGAATTACAAGAACTCGAAGGTAATTTAAATCGGTTAGATGATGTTTTATTTAACCCCACAGAAGTAGACAGCAAACCATCTTCTGCATCTGTGCTTCCTTATCCCAAATTGGAAGGACATTTAGAACTGCGTAACATCACCTTTGGCTACAACCGCACCGCCGCACCTTTAATTGAAAACTTTAGCTTCTCCCTGAAACCAGGACAACGTGTAGCCTTAGTTGGTGGTAGCGGTTCGGGAAAATCCACAGTAGCAAAGTTAGTATCTGGACTTTACCAACCTTGGGCGGGAGAAATTCTTTTTGATGGAGAACTTAAAAAAGATATTCCCCGTGAGGTAATCGTTAATTCTGTCGCCACAATTGAACAGGAAATTATGTTATTTGCTGGGACTGTGCGCGAGAACCTGACGTTGTGGGACACCACTATTCCTGATAGTAACCTGATGCAAGCTTGCCGTGATGCCGCGATTCATGAAATTATTTTGTCACTTCCCGGCGGTTACAATGCAGACTTATTAGAAGGCGCGATGAATTTAAGTGGTGGACAAAGACAAAGATTAGAAATCGCCCGCGCTTTAGTGAATAATCCTTCAATTTTGGTAATGGATGAAGCGACAAGTGCGTTAGATGCAGAAACCGAAAAAATTATCGACCAAAATTTGAGATTGCGGGGTTGTAGTTGCATTATTGTGGCTCACCGTTTGAGTACAATTCGTGATTGCGATGAAATTATTGTTCTCAATCGCGGTAAGGTTGTGCAACGCGGTACTCATGATGAGTTGGGTGCAGTTGAAGGGCCGTATTTAGAATTAATTAAAAGCGAAGGCGGTGTTTTGGAAAGCTGAAGCAATTTTAGATTTTGGATTTTGGATTTTGGATTGGGAATTGAGGTTGGATAAATGTATCTATAAGAATCTGATTTGATTGTTGAAAAAATCTCAGTAAGCTGTAACGCACGGAAAGTTTTAGCAACGATGCGTTACGCTATCGCTAACGCATCCTACGTGAACTCATATTTGTTGTTTAATAAAATTCTATTAACTTTTATTGCTTCTTTCCTGTTCCCTTCCTTCACAAGTAATTTCTCAAATTAAATCGAATCCAATACTTGTCGGTTAAGGACAAAATGGGCAAGAAAAAACCTTTAACCCTTACCCTTTCACCTTTTCCCCAAACGAAATTAAGAGTTGAAAATCCTTAACCGAGCAGTATTGAAATCTAAACCCTATATTTTGATATAAATTTAATTATGCTAGCTGAAGAAAATCAGATGGACTTATTTGAAGAACCCTATGAATTTAAGAGTAATGACCCCCTATTACTCAACAACCCAGAAAAAGTTTGGGTGGTCAAATCTGGTTCTCTAGCACTATTTGCAATTAATGTTCAGCATGGCATCGCTAAAGGTAGAAGACGTTATTTATTTAGCGTTAAAGCAGGTGAAGCGATGTTTTCTGCCAAACCCACATCACCTGATGGGCAGCATCATATCATGGCGATCGCTCTTAGTGATGCAGAACTTTTGCCAGTTCCACCAGAATATTTAGGTGCGGAACTCCCCGCAGCGGTGGAACGTTGGGTAAATCATCTAGGTTCTGCTGTCGCGGAAATTACTTCTAGAACTATCCCTACGCCCAATAAAACCCCAGGTTGCGCGGTTTTGGGCGATAATGAAGTGTTTCAAGTATCACATGACTCTGTGGCTTGGGTGAAGGTATTACAGGGACAAGCGAATTTACTGGGATTCCCGGATTTAGAATTTAACTCTGAGATGGGGCGCATTCCCTTAAATTCTCAACTCTGGTTACAAGTGCGGGAGATTGTTGAAATTGACTCGGTAGCGATCGCAGAGATCACCGACAATCAAACCCTGATAGATGGCGTACAGCAAATTCAAAGCTACGTCTTAACGGGACTCCAGCAACTCGAACAAAAACACAACCAAGCCGAATTAGTTCGCTTCCAAGAACGGGCGCATCTCAACAATCAAGCGATCGCAACTACCCTGAATGAGTTTGCGAATCTGTTTGAAAGTGAAAAAGCTGCGACTTCTCCCTTAAAAACCGCCCTGACTCCCGAAGAAGCGCTATTATTTGCCGCAGGTGCGGTGGGAAGGGTTTTAGATATTACCATTCGTCCCCCAGCGAACTCGGAAGATTTACGCAGAGTCCGCGATCCCTTAGATGCGATCGCCCGCGCTTCCCGTATCCGCATCCGCCGCATTACCCTGCGGGATGGCTGGTGGAATCGTGATAGCGGCCCTTTATTAGCTTATACATTGGGAGATAATCGCCCAGTTGCAGTTTTACCCGTCTCCGATACCCGCTACGAACTCATCGACCCCATAGAAAAGAAACGGGTGAAGTGCGATCGCAAAATTGCTCAAACTTTATCGCCAACTGCATATACTTTCTACCGCCCGCTACCAGAGACTTTAAAAGTTCTCTCTCTAATCCAATTCGCAGCAAAAGGGCATTATAAAGAACTATTTACCATATTATTTGCGGGTATTGCAACTACACTGCTGGGTATGGTGACACCCCAAGCCACCGCAATTCTCATCGACCAAGCCATTCCCGATGCTGATAGAGCGCTTTTATTCCAAATTGGTTTAGGTTTAGTAGCTACTACCTTTGGCGCAACGCTATTTCAGCTTACCCAAGGCATAGCGCTAATGCGTTTGGAAACCTTTGCCGATACTTCCACCCAAGCGGCAATTTGGGATAGATTGTTAAACCTGCAAGCATCATTTTTCCGCCAATTTTCTATAGGTGATTTAAGTGCGCGGGTTTCTGTCATCAGCCAGATACGCCAAAAACTCAGCAATACTTTACTGAAAACCTTATTTTCTAGCGTCTTCTCGCTCTTAAATTTAGGCTTACTATTTTACTACAGCGCACCTTTAGCGATGATTGCCGTATTGGTAGCTTTAGTGAATGTCACCGTCACCATTGTGACTGGGATTCTTACACTCCGTAAAATCCGCCCCTTGTTAAATATGCAGGGTAAACTCTTTGGGATGATGGTACAAATCATCAACGGTGTGTCCAAATTCCGGACAGTGGGTGCAGAATCAAGAGCATTTGCTTATTGGGGTAAACAATATCGCGAGCAACTCCATCTAACCTTAGAATCTCAGAGTATTGACGATAATTTAGTTGTCATTAACAATCTTCTCTCCGCCTTAACCCCCGCCATTATTTTTGGCTTCGCCACCAGTTTATTGCAACAGTCTCAAGCCAGTGGCGGTGGTTTTTCTACAGGGACATTCTTAGCATTTAATGCCGCATTTGGCACTTTTATTAGTGGTGCAACTAGCTTAAGTACCACCGTAGTGGATGTCTTAGAAGCCCTTCCTCTCTGGGAACGCGCCCAACCCATCCTCAAAGCTACCCCAGAAGTCGATACTAATAAAGCCGACCCAGGCAGATTATCTGGCAAAGTCGAAATTAGCCATGCTATCTTTCGCTATCGCCTTGATGGCCCCCTGACTCTAGATGATGTTAGCTTACGGGCAGAACCCGGAGAATTTATTGCCTTCGTCGGCCCTTCGGGAAGTGGAAAATCTACTTTATTCCGGTTGTTATTAGGCTTTGAAAATCTAGAATCTGGTAGTATTTATTATGATGGGCAAGAACTGGCTGGATTAGATATTAACGCCGTGCGCCGTCAATTAGGTGTGGTATTGCAACACAGCCGCTTAATGTCTGCATCCATTTTTGACAATATTTCTAGTAACGCCGTCATTTCAATGGAAGAAGCCTGGGAAGCCGCGCGCATGGCTGGTTTAGCTGATGATATCAACGCCATGCCAATGGGGATGCATACCGTAGTCAGTGAAGGTGGTACAAACCTTTCCGGGGGACAGAGACAAAGGTTATTAATTGCCCGCGCTTTAGCTTTACGCCCCCGCATCTTGCTATTTGATGAAGCCACCAGCGCCTTAGATAATCGTACCCAAGCAATTGTTAGCGAAAGCTTAGAGAAACTGAACGTTACCCGCATCGTTGTTGCCCACCGTCTCAGTACCATCCGCAACGCCGATCGCATTTACGTTTTGCAAAATGGGCGTTTAGTACAACAAGGCAATTTTGACGAACTCGCCACTCAACCTGGATTGTTTGGTCAATTGATTAAGCGGCAACAGATTTAGTATAGGGCATGGGGCATTGGGCATTGGGCATTGGGCATGGATTTTGAATTGTTTGTTCCCCAATCTCTTCAGTCAGCAAAATGCTTATGAACTAAGAAAACTCGCTTTCAACATCTCTTGATTGATGTAATACGCGAAAAATCTCTATGGCATCAGTTATTTTTGTGTAATATTATACCAAGTCAAATAATGTTTGCGACACATCAATATATTATGGAGGGCAAGGCAGTGCCTTGCCCCTACAATCTGTCGCATTCTTTTTTCAAATTGGTATTAAGTGCTTACGCAAAATTATTTATGTCATTGCGAGCGAAGTGAAATGTAGCGTTAAGCGAAGCTATGCCGTTGGCGCAGCCTCTCGCAGAGAAGGCTTTACGCTCAACTCGCAATGACAAATACAAATATATAGTTACTTAACAAAAAACCGATCAATCATTTTGGAGGGGGTTTGGGGGACGCAACCGTCAGAAGTTTTGTGGAAGGAAACCTTCCCCACAAACTTCACCCAATCGGGGGTTTGGGGGAGAATCCCCCAATTGAGCTAGCTGTTTCCACCACTGACAAATCAATCACTAATGATCTTATTTAACCTTTATTGGTCTATAACGATTCATGATCAGCTATCCTGATGTAGCTGACGCTTTCCTCGCGCTTTGATATTTTCTAGTAAACTCGGTAGAGACTGATCATCGTATTCTGTATATTCGCCATTTTTTATCTGTGCAGCTGCGATCGCCATATCTCGCTGTAATGCTTCTAACTTCAGCTGACGCAGTTCTGATTGTGCACGCTCAATTCTATCAATCATTTCCTGAAAGGCACTGGCATCATGATTTAATTAAGCACTTAATTAAATCTCTATTCAATCCTAGCAAACAATCCCCAATCCCCAATCCCCAATCCCCAGTCCCTAATCTCTCAAAACATCACTTCCGCCAACAGAAATCCTTGTAAAATTCTTCTCAAAGAAGTAGTTTTAATTCGCCGCATGGCTTGGGGAATATCTAACCACTGTCTATCCCTAAACCCAGCTTCGGGATAATCTTCACTCAGGGTTTGCACTGGTAATAAATACATCTTGACGCGATAATTTTTACCTTGTTTGCGATATTTATAAGTGCCAATTTCACGAGTATTTACCTGGCCGATGATTCCCGCTTCTTCCCAAGCTTCTTTGGCGGCGGAATCTGGCGGACTCATACCTTCAGGAATATCACCTTTTGGCATTACCCAGCTTTGGCGATCGCGGCTGGTGATCAGCAAGACTTGGATTTTGCCATCTTGAATTCTATAAGGAATCACTCCAGACTGCTTCAATACTTTGTTGGCTTTTCGACTCATGTGACGTAAATTCTGTGGTGTCAATTCCTGAGGTACTTGAGACGAGTGATTGATAAACTTAGTGACACTTAGCTCTAAAGCTAATGCTAACTGCATTTTTTCAATCAGGTTGGCACATAGATACTAACCCTTTGTGGTCTAAATATTCTCAATTACTCATTCTTGTTTAGTTATTCATGGCCATAGTCGATAAATCACAATCAGACTGTTAAATGTAAACTATTTTTAATAAAATTATGGTCAATCCATAACATATATCACAGAGGTTGTGAGACACCGCGCAATTTTCTGTAAACTAAATAACTGGTAATGCCTTGCTCGGCTTGCCAAATCGGTGGTGTCGTTGATACAAGCAAAGCAGCAAAATTGATTTCCCAAAAGTTATGGCGCTCATAGTTCAGAAATACGGTGGTACATCTGTTGGTTCAGTCGAACGTATTCAAGCTGTTGCACAGCGAGTATATAAGACTGTTCAACGCGGAAACTCTCTGGTAGTGGTGGTTTCTGCTATGGGGAAAACCACCGATGGACTTGTGAAGTTAGCTAATGCCATCTCTAATAATCCTAGCCGCCGCGAAATGGATATGCTGCTTTCTACTGGCGAACAGGTAACGATCGCATTATTGAGTATGGCATTGCAGGAAATTGGTCAACCTGCAATTTCTATGACTGGCGCGCAGGTAGGAATTGTTACCGAAGCCGAACACACCCGCGCCCGAATTTTGCGAATTGAAACCGAGCGCATGGAGCGTTACCTCAATCAAGGTAAAGTGGTTGTGGTAGCTGGCTTTCAAGGGATATCCAGCACGGAAGAATTAGAAATTACCACCTTGGGGCGTGGCGGTTCTGATACTTCAGCCGTGGCTTTAGCAGCCGCCTTAAGAGCTAATTTCTGTGAAATTTATACCGACGTACCAGGTATTCTAACTACAGACCCCCGCTTAGTTCCCGAAGCTCAATTGATGGCAGAAATCACCAGTGATGAAATGCTGGAATTAGCCAGCTTGGGGGCAAAAGTCTTACATCCCCGGGCTGTGGAAATTGCCCGGAATTATGGTGTGCCTTTAGTAGTGAAATCGAGTTGGACTGAAGACCCTGGTACTTGGGTCACATCACCCCAACCTCACGGGCGATCGCTTGTGAATTTAGAAATTGCCAAGGCAGTTGATGGTATAGAATTTGATACCAACCAAGCTAGGGTAGCTCTGTTACGCGTACCAGATAAACCAGGGGTTGCAGCTCGGCTATTTGGGGAAATTTCCCGCCAACAAGTAGATGTAGATTTGATTATTCAGTCAATTCATGAAGGTAATACTAATGACATTGCCTTCACTGTAACTACACCCATATTAAAACGAGCAGAAGCAGTAGCATCTGCGATCGCCCCCGCACTCAGAAGCAACTCTCACAACAGCGAAGAAGCTGAGGTGATGATTGAGGAAAATATCGCCAAAGTCAGTATTTCCGGCGCAGGGATGATTGGTCGTCCTGGTGTAGCTGCCCAGATGTTCGCCACCCTAGCGACAGCAGGTGTCAACATCCACATGATTTCCACCAGCGAAGTCAAAGTGAGCTGTGTAGTTTCCGCCTCAGAATGCGATCGCGCCGTCGCCGCACTCCGCAGCACCTTTGAAATTGCCGAAGAAGAGGAAACAGTAGAGACAAATCACAGAAACATTGTTTCTCCTCTGCCCCTCTGCCCCTCTCCCCCTCTACCCGATTCTCCCCCCGTTCGTGGCGTGGCGCTAGATTTGAACCAAGCACGGCTGGCAATTCGCCAAGTCCCCGATCGCCCCGGAATGGCGGCGAAGCTATTTGGATTATTGGCACAGCACAACATCAGCGTTGACATGATTATCCAATCTCAACGCTGCCGCATAGTAGATGGAGTTGCCAGAAGAGATATCGCCTTTACCGTCGCCCGCATGGATGGGGAACACACTCAGAAGTTGCTTTCCCAAGCAGCCGCAGAACATGGCTGGGGTGAAGTTGTTCTGGATAGTGCGATCGCTAAAGTGAGTATCGTTGGTTCAGGTATGGTAGGACAACCAGGTGTAGCCGCAAAAATGTTTGAAGCCCTAGCGCAA
This sequence comes from Nostoc carneum NIES-2107, assembly GCA_002368155.1. Lineage (GTDB taxonomy): Bacteria > Cyanobacteriota > Cyanobacteriia > Cyanobacteriales > Nostocaceae > Aulosira > Aulosira carnea. Next base: position 3,007,147 of record AP018180.1, on the reverse strand, counting down.
AACCAAATCAATATTCAAATGATTGCTACCTCAGAAATCAAAATTAGCTGTGTAGTCTCCCAAGAACAAGGCAGTAAAGCTTTGCAAGTCATTCATGCCGCATTTGGGCTCGCTGGTAGCCAGAAGTTTGTCGTTCCCGCTTAGGTGGGCAAGGGGGCAGGTTGATGTTTAAATCCTGTAGAGACGCGATTTATCGCGTCTTCATAACCCTCGGTTAAGGATTTTCAACTCGGAATTTAGTTTGGGGAAAAGGTGAAAGGGTAAGGGTTAAAGGTTTTTTCTTGCCCCTTTTCCCCTTCCCCTTTTCCCCTTAACCGACAAGTATTGTCACTACTCTTCCTCTGCCTTACCTGGCTCATCTTTCCAGCGTCCTGCTTTTTTGACGGCTTCTGCTAACAAAAACTCAATCTGAGCATTGACGCTGCGGAGTTCGTCAGAAGACCATTTTTCTAGCCGTTCGTAAAGTTTTTCATCTATACGTAGCAAAAATCGTTTTTTTTGTCCCATTTCCTAGTTGTATAGGGTGCCAGTATTGATTACGGGTTGGGCGGTTTGTTCAGATGTTAGGACAACCAACAAATTATTAATCATTGAGGCTTTACGCTCATCATCCAATTCCAGCATTTGTTCACTACTCAGACGGTTCAAAGCTTCATTTACCATACCTACTGCTCCCTCGACAATCTGCCGGCGCGCATCAATTAAGGCTTTTGCTTGTTGTCTTCTTAGCATCATTTGCGCGATTTCTGGTGCATAAGCAAGGTGAGAAAGTCTGGCTTCAATTACTTCTACACCTGTAACTTCTAGCCTAGCTTGGAGTTCTTTTTGCAAAGCTTGAGCAATTTCATCGGGGATTCCCCGCAGCGATGGTGTAGCTGTGTCATCGGGGCTGTCATAAGGATAGCGAATTGCTAACGCCCGAATCGCAGTTTCACTTTGAATCGCCACAAATTCTTCATAGTCATCCACTGCAAACTTAGATTTAGCAGAATCGAAAACCTGCCAGACAACAACTGCGGCAATTTCAATCGGGCTACCTTCGGCATCGTTGACTTTAATAATTTTGCTATTGAAGTTGCGTACCCGCAAGGAAATTTTTTTCTTGCTAGCAAAGGGATTTGTCCACCAAAAACCTGATTCGCGAACCGTTCCCATATATTTGCCAAATAACACCAAAACTACTGCTTGGTTTGGCTCAACGCTAAAGAATCCTGATATTGATGGAATAACAATCGCAATTAATGCCGCAGCCAAGGGCGCAAGAAATTCGGCGGCGCTATCTTCACCAATCAAGTCAGTAACCTTCAATCCTCTTGCCAGTAAAGCTTCTAGCCCCTGTACCCTAGACCAAAGATACCACCCTCCCAGCAAGGCGATCGCAATCACCACAGCCAACATGATAAAGCCGTTGACTTTGAACGCCGGAAATTCCTTGATTTTCGGTTCCATAATCTTTGCAATAGTAATTTAATATCTCGATGATATCATCGCAATATCGAAAATCTGGAACCGCCCAAATTTAGATTGGGAAAAGGGCAAAGGGGAAGGGTTTAAAACCTTTACCCTTTCCCCCGCCTATCAAAACAACTTTGGCAGACTACTAAAAAATCAGGTTTTCCAGGTGCGATCGCATTATTTAGATTGCGTCGTCAACTGGTGGACTACTAATTTCTAAAATCTATCTCAGTGTAGATTTCTTAAAATTTCAAATGCTTTTGTTCTACCTCTGAAAGAATAAAATATGTATATAGGTAGATGAAAATTTGCGTCAACTACCTATAGCATATATCACTAGTAATGTTTACCCCAAAACAACATGGAAAATTCGTAATTGGATTTCACACAAGGATAGAGTAAAAACTCTAAATACTTTCTTAATTACGAATTACGAATTACGAATTACGAATTACGAATTACGTGTTAAAAGTAAACCGCTTGCGTTTGCAGGTTCTCGCTCCAGCCGCCCTTAACTCTTTAATAGTACAAGTAAGCAGTGCGATCGCCATTTTGGTAGGTGTATTTGTACTCGTTGGTTGGAGTTTTGACATTGAATTTCTCAAATGTGGCTGCAATAGCAACATGGTAACGATGAAGGCTAATACAGCCCTAGGTTTAATCCTATCTGGTGTGTCGCTGTGGTTAGCCCAGAAATTAAATCTCCATCAAGGTGTTAAGCATCGCACTCTCTACCACTGGTGTTTTCGGCTGTGTGTGGTAGCAGTCACATTAATTGGTTTCTTAACAGTTTTGCAATATGTCTTTGGGGGAAATCTAGGAATTGACGAGTTTTTATTCCGTGATGCGCCCAATGCTATATTGACATTGCATCCAGGGAGAATGGGGTTCAACACTGCACTCAACTTTATGCTAGTTGGGAGAGCATTAGAGTTGTTGGTGCATCAAAAAACCCACCGTAGCTATTGGTATGCCCAAATTCTCGCCCTTATAGCTGGTTTAATTTCATTGCAGGCGGTGGTTGGCTATGCCTATCAAGTCAACATTTTATATGGAACCCGTTACACAACCTCAATGGCGATACACACAGCACTAACATTGATTGTGCTGTGTTTAGGAATTATGTGGACACATCCAAACCAAGGATTAATGCGAGTAATCACAAGCAATACCGACAGTGGTTTATTGTCCCGGCGGTTATTATTGGCGGCGATCGCAGTACCTTTTTTACTGGGGTGGTTAATTGTTCTGGGACAAAAAGCTGGCGGTTATGATACAGCCTTTGCCATATCGCTGTTTGCCATGATTATCATAGTAATTTTTGTGATTTTAATCTGGCAAAGTGCAACTGTTGTCGAACGCCTCAGTCGCCAGCGCGATCGCGTTCAAGGTGAACTCAAATTTTACGAAGAAAAACTCAAAAGCTTTTTCGACGCGAATGTGATTGGGATTTTGTTTGGCGATATTTACGGCGGTATCCAACAGGCGAACGATGAATTTTTGGCGATGGTTGGTTACACCCGAGAAGATTTATTAGCTGGGAGAATTAGCTGGAGTAATATTACACCCCCAGAATATCTGCATTTAGATGAGGAACATATTGCCGAAGCTAAAGCCAATCCCAACGGTACTTGTACGCCTTATGAAAAAGTATATATTCGCAAAGATGGTAGTCTGATTCCCGTGTTTGTGGGTTTTGTACTCACAGGAGAAAACCGCGACGAAGCTGTAGCATTTATTATTAACTTGAGCGAACGCCAACAAGCCAGGGAACAAATAGTAGAACTCAATAAAAATCTCCAGCGCCGAGTTACGGAGTTACAAACATTACTTGATGTCATTCCCATAGGTATTGGCATTGCTGAAGATCCAGATTGCCGCAATATCAAAGTTAACCCCGCTTTCGCCAAAAAATTGGGAATTTCCCCAGATAACAACGCCTCCTTAATTGCGCCAATAGGCGAAAAACCCGGTTTTAAAGTTTACCGCGAAGGTAAAGAAGTTCCCATTGATGAACTGCCTATGCAGTACTGCACAATTCACGGTGTAGAAGTACTAGATTATGAATTTGATATTGTGCAGGAAGATGGCACAAGTTTGACATTAGTGGAATATGTGGCACCGCTATTTGACGAAGAAGGTAATACTAGAGGCTGCATTGGGGCATTTTTAGATATTACAGAACGCAAGCAAAACGCCCAAGTGCTGCGAAATCAGCAAAGATGGCTGGAAGATGTCCTCAACCTCATGCCCAGGCCATTGCTGTTTATTGAACCAGGAACAGCAAAAGTTACGTTCGCCAATCGTGCAGCTGATGAACTAGCCGGGGGAGAATTTCCCAAGGATATCCCAGCTTCAGAATACGATAAATATTACCATTTCACCGATGCTAATGGTACGAACATTCCCAATGAGCAAATGCCAGGGGTGCGCGTTGCTAGGGGCGAACGTTTGCATGGTTTGGAAGTAGACTGGCATACCAGCCAAGGTGTGCGTTCCCTACTGATATATGCCGATACTATGCCAGCAATGCATGGTTATCCCGCTACCTGTGTATTAGTGTTCCAAGATATTACTAATATTAAGGATGTAGAAAAAGCCTTATCGATTAATAATCAACGGCTGAAGTTACTATTTCATACCGCCAATGAATTGCTATCTAGCCAGAACCCTGTAGCTTTGGTTGATAGTTTATTCCGCAAAATTGCTGAGCAAATTAACTTAGATTTATACCTAAATTATTTAATTGAAGATAACTCTGGAGTCATGCATCTCGCCTCATCTACAGGCATTTCCCCAGAATTGGCAAAGGAAATTGAATATCTAGCCATAGGTGCAGCCGTATGTGGCACTACCGCCCAAACCCGTTGTCAAACAGCATTAGAGAATGTCCAAGAATCAACCGATCCCAAAACAGAATTGATTCGCTCTATCGGGATTAAAGCTTACTTTAGTTACCCCTTGATGGCTCAAGGACAACTTTTAGGCACCCTATCCTTTGGTTCCCGCACCCGCACCCGCTTCACGGACAATCAAAAAGGGATGATGCAAGCAGTGTGCGATCAAATTGCGATCGCAATGGAACGCGCCAGGTTAATTAGTTCCTTACAGCAACAAACCGAGCAATTGCAAGAAGCCAACCGCATGAAGGATGAATTCTTGGCGATATTGTCCCACGAATTGCGATCGCCCCTCAATGCCATCCTCGGTTGGGCGCAATTGCTGCGTTCCCGGAACCTCAACCCCACGCAAACAGCCAAAGCCCTAGAAACAATTGAACGCAACGCCAAGGCGCAAACCCAGCTAATTGAAGACTTGCTGGATATTTCCCGCATGATTAGAGGTAAATTACGCCTCACAGTTGCGACTTGCAATTTAATTACCATAATTAAATCAGGCTTAGAAACTGTCAGCCTCGCCGCCCAAGCCAAAGACATCGATTTACACTTTACCATCCAAGAAAATAACCACCAAACCTATAGCCTCAGCGAATTAAGCGCAGTGCAAAAGCTGAACGCAGAATTTTTAGTATCTGGCGATGCGGAACGTTTACAACAAATTATCTGGAATTTGCTTTCCAACGCCATCAAATTTACCTCTCCGGGCGGTAAGGTAGACATCAAGCTAGGTAAAATAGCAGAAAAATTCCAAGGTAATTTAACGAGTTACGCTCAAATTCAGGTAATCGATACTGGAATTGGCATTAGTGCCGAATTTCTGCCTTATGTATTTGATCGCTTCCGCCAAGCTGACAGTTCCAGCACCAGAATGCATGGGGGATTGGGGTTAGGATTAGCCATCGTCCGTCATTTAGTCGAGCTGCATGGTGGTACAGTCCAAGTTGATAGCCCTGGCGAACAGCAAGGTGCAACCTTCACTATTAAATTGCCACTTTTGTCAACAGCTAAAGGAGATATTTCTTTACCCCAAAGTAGTGACACCGATTCTAGCTTACTCCTCAACTCTTCCCTAGCTGGGATACGCGTCCTAATTGTAGATGACGAAGCCGATAGCCGAGAATTTATCGCCACCGTCCTGCAACAAGTACAAGCCGAAGTGCAAACAGCCGCATCCGCCCCAGAAGCATTGCAACTAATTAGCCAGTGGCAACCTGATGTGATTGTCAGCGATATTGGGATGCCAAAGGAAGACGGCTACTCCTTCATCCGCAAAGTGCGATCGCTCCCCCCAGAACAAGGCGGAAATATCCCCGCCGCCGCCCTCACCGCCTATGCAAGGGCTGAAGACAGAATGCGCGCCATTCAAGAAGGTTATCAACTCCATTTACCCAAGCCTATCGAACCAGCAGAGTTAGCCACAGTCGTTGCTAGCCTTGTTGGGCGGGGGTGAGCAATGGGGAAAGGGGAAGGGGAAAGGGGGAAAGGGTGAATTTAAACGCTTATTTACCCAGAAATAATACAATATAATCCCAATTTGAAAAAAGAATGCGACAGATTGTAGGGGCAAGGCACTGCCTTGCCCTCTAGAATATATTGATGTGCCGCAAACATTATTTGAATTAGTATAAGTAGCCAGACAAAAATATTCACTGTCATTGCGAGCAAATCCCAACCCTGCGATTTGCTCGCAATGACAGTAATAGAGCGATCGCATTTAGCCTCAACTTTACATTTGGGCGATTGGTGAGCAAGATTCTTCAATTAAAAAATATATAAAGCTGATTTTAGTAGGCAAAAAGCCATTTAACCTACTCAAAAAGCCTTAACGAGTTCTCAAAAAGCCTTAACGTCTACTCATTTTAGTATTTTACGCAAGCAAAAAGCCTTAACGAGTTCTCAAAAAGCCTTAACGCTTGCTTGTTTTAGTAAATCGCGCACTCGTTTTAGTATTTTATGCAGCTAAAAAGCTTTAATGAGTTCTTAAAAAGCCTTAACGCCTGCTCATTTCGGTAAATCGCGCACTCATTTTGGTGTTTTCCGCAAGTTATCGGCAAATTACATTCTTAATTTACTTATTTGGCATTTTATCTTAGGAATTCACCTACTTATTACAGAAATATTCTTGTAGCAAAATTCATTGCAGATTTGCCGAAATCTTCTCAGGCTGATTGATGCAGAAATTTTTTAAGGTAAAGGTTAGTAACCATACTGAAGAACGAGGTGTAGAATATGGCTCGTCAAAAAAGAAGCTCGAAAGTATTAGAAAGAGCCGTGCGTCGTGCTGCTAGCATGAACTCCATCGATCCGAATTTAGATGTCGGCAATGGACTGAGTTTACCTGGCTTTCGCAGTCTCATTGAGAGAATGCAAACTCAAGAATATGCATACAACACAGCCCTTTCTAATTTGGATGGGTTATACCGGGAAATGCTACAAACCGAGCAAGAATTAGGAGACATGACAGAGTTGATACTGTTGGGAGTTGCCACCAAATTTGGCAAAAGCAGTGTCGAGTATGGCCAGGCTGGAGGAGTACCGAAAAACCTGCGCCGCCGACTCACAAAAAGTGAGTCTTCATCAGCTAATTCTCAGCCTACGTCACTGCTTGCGAGTGTGAATGACAACGGCAATGGCAAAACACCAGCCGCGACAAATTAAGCAGAGGGGCAGGGAGTGGGGAGCAGGGGGAGAAAGAGTCTATTCATCGTCTTGCTCTCCAAATTGAATAATTTAATTTCTGGAAGTCCCTAAAATAATTTTCATTTGCATATTAAATCTGATCAATATCTTGTGGGGTTGGCATCTTGCCTGCCCCCATTTTGTCTTGATAATCATACAAAAATGTCACGATTTAGATCCCCGACTTTTTCAAAAAGTCGGGGATCTGAGCAACCATTCTCCCCTGCCCCCTGCCCTCCTCCCCAACGCGATTGATGAAATCATGGCGTTGTTTGCGCTAGCTTTACACCTCTGCTGCTAATAATTAAGTAACTATAAATTTATTTACTCTGCTTTTTATTCTCAACAATATGCAATATATTTATTGGTTACTTGTCAAATTTCACACCAAAATTTCTCTCAGTAAATTCATGGCTTTTGGTCTATCAAAAAACTTTTAATTACAGATGACATTACCAACAGATACCTTGCATCCAAGTTTTTTACCTCATCAAATTTCCGTGTAATTACATAAATCAAATAATGTATGTTCATCTCCCACTACTCAATTTTGATTCTGGAAGATTCTCCAGAAGATAGGGCCTTATACCGCAGTTACTTAAATCAGGATACAACTGCCACCTATGATGTAGTTGAGGTGGGGAAAGGATTAGAAGCATGGCAATACTTAGCGCAAAACCAGCCAGATTTAATACTTATAGACTATCAATTGCCAGATGTCGATGGCTTAGAATTTCTCAACGAGTTACGGCTAAAATTTGATATTTTTCAACTACCAGTGATGATGTTAACTGGTTTGGGAGACGCTGCGATCGCCACCCAAGCCATTAAAGCTGGTGCTTCCGATTATTTAATTAAGGGCAAACTTACCAAAACTGGATTCTGCCGCGCTATTCATAGCGTTTTAGAGAAAACTCAACTCAGGCGGCAGATTCGGATGCAGGAGCAACAACAATTATTGTCAGCCCAAATGCTTCTCCGCATTCGGCAATTTTTACGTTTAGAGGAAATTTTGGCAACAGCCGTGCAAGAAGTGCGGCAATTTCTGGGAGCAGATCGGGTAATAGTTTACCAATTTGACCATGAGATGAATGGCAAAATCTCTGCGGAATCAGTACTACCTCCGTGGAAAAGTTGTCTCAACCATCATATTAACGACAATTGCTTTCGCGCCAATCAGGTAATAGCCTATGGTGGTGGCAAAATTAAAGCAATTTCTGATATTCATCAAGCTGGATTTACAGCCTGTCATATCGAATTTTTAGAACAATTGGCAGTTAAAGCTAATCTGGTTGTACCAATTTTGCTAAACACAGAAGCAAAAGACCAGGGAGCTGCTAATCAACTTTGGGGGTTACTGATTGCCCATCAGTGCAGCAATACTCGTGAGTGGCAAAAAAATGAACTTGACTTACTCCAACAACTTGCTGTGCAGCTGGCTGTAGCCATCCAACAGGCAGAACTGTATGAACAACTGCAAAATCTCAACACCTCTTTAGAGCAGAAAATACAAGAACGAACAGAACAACTGCAAGCGAGCGAGCAGAGATTTCGGGCTATTTTCAATCACAGTTTTCAATTTGCAGGGCTGTTAACAACTGAAGGAATTGTACTGGAGGTTAACCAAACAGCTTTAGAGTTTCGGGGATTGCAATTAGAAGATGTGATCAATCGCCCGTTTTGGGAAACCGACTGGTGGACAGTTTCTCCCGCAACTCCGAACCAATTAAAACAAGCGATCGCCCGTGCAGCCCAAGGTGAATTTATCCGCTATGAAGTAGAAGTTTTAAGTGCAGAAGGTCAAATAGTCACCATAGACTTTTCTATTCGTCCCGTGAAAGATGAATCAGGCAAAGTAGTTATGCTGATTCCCGAAGGGCGAGATATTAGCGAACACAAAAAAGCACAAAAGGCACTTCAAGAAAACCAAATTCTTTTGCAAGTTGTCATGGATAGCCTACCCATAGCTATCTTTTGGAAAGATAGAAACTGCCGTTATCTGGGTTGTAACCGTCAATTACTTTTAGATAGCGGACATTCATCTATTCAAGAAATTATTGGCAAAACAGACTTTGATATGGTGTGGCGAGAGCAAGCACCACTTTATCAAGCAGACGATCGCATCGTTATGGAATCTGGTCAGGCTAAATTTAATATTGAAGAACCATTTACCAGAATCGGTAATATTTACAGATGGTTACGCACGAATAAAATACCATTACACAACGCTGAGGGTGAAATTATTGGCGTTGTAGCCAGCTATGAAGACATTACAGAACGCAAGGAAATTGAGCAAGCATTACAGAAAAGCGAACGACGCTACGCCACTCTAGCCGCATCAGCCCCCGTTGGCATTTACCGTGCAGATGCTCAAGGAAATTGTTTGTATGTCAATGAACGCTGGTGTCAAGAAACAGGCTTAACTCTCCAAGCAGCTTTAGGGTGCGGATGGTTAGTAGCGCTGCACCCAGAAGATAGAGAACTAGTACAGTCCCAATGGCATCGCCTTATGCAAACAGGCGAAAGGTTGTGTTTAGAATATCGATTTTTGCAACCGGATGGCGCTGAAACTTGGGTATTTGGGCAAGCCGTCCCCGAAACCGATCCCGAAGGTAGGGTTACTGGTTATGTCGGCACAACTACTAATATCAACCCTAGCAAGCAAGCAGAAGCAGCTTTGCGCCGCAGCCAACAACTTTATCGCACCTTAGTAGATAACTTTCCTAATGGTGCCGTCATCCTATTTGACCATGACTTGCGCTACCTGCTAGTTGGCGGCTTAGAACTTGCTAGTGTAGGTTTGAACAAAGCCGAAATGGAAGGAAAAACAATTTGGGAAATCTGTTTACCAGAAGTATGTGAAATCACCGTGCCGCGAATGAAACAAGCACTGGCTGGAGAATCGGTAATTGCAGAGGTTCCTTATCAAGATAAATTCTACCTCACACATCATCTGCCGGTGCGAGATGAACAAGGTAATGTGATTGCGGGTATCTTCATGGCGCAAAACATCACCGAACGCAAAAAATCTGAGAATGCACTCAGGGATAGTGAGGAGAAATTTCGCCAGTTTGCCGAAAACAGCCGCCAAGTCATGTTACTGCGTCAAGTTGACTCGGGAGAGTTACTTTATGCCAACCCTACTTATGAGGAAGTTTGGGGACAAACCAGAGAAAGCTTGTATGCAAATCCTGACTCTTGGATGGCTGCTATGCATCCAGATGATGTGCCGCGCATTGCTGTTGCTTATGAAGCCGCAAGTGGCAAGGGATTTTTTAGTGAAGAGTACCGGATTATTCGACCGGATGGCTCGATTCGGTGGATCTGGGGCAGATGCTTCCCCATCAAAGATATTACTGGGAAAACTTATCGCCTTGGTGCCATTGGGGAAGATGTTACAGAGCGCAAACAAACACAACAAGAGCGCGATCGCCTCTTAGAAATTTTAGCAAAACAAAATCAGACTTTAGAGGAAGAAGTTACCCAGCGTACCGCCGAATTGCGAGCTGTTATTGATGCAATTCCCGACTATTTATTTGTTGTAGATCGTCAGGAAATGCGGAATATCTACTGTAACGATAGCTATGCTCAAGGAGTCTTTCAGCAAACTCGTGAGCAAATAGAAGGAAAAACTGTATTTGAAATTTTTCCACCCCAATCTGCTGATTATTTTGCCCAACAAAATCAGCAAGTATTTGACTCCGGAAAATTGTTACGCATCCAAGAAACTCTTAATTTTTCAGGCAATATTAATACTTTCGATACTATTAAGGTGCCATTAAAACGTGAAAATGGAGAAGTTTATGCCCTAGTAGGCACAGCCAGAAATATTACTGCTCTCAAACAATTAGAATTGGATTTGCAGCACAGCAAAGAACGCTTTCAGAATCTTGTAGAAACATCTAGTGATTGGGTGTGGGAAATTAATGAATTTGGAGTTTACACCTATGCTAGTCCTCAAATCATCAATGTTTTGGGATATTCACCAGAAGAAATTATCGGCAAAACTCCATTTGATTTAATGCCACCAGAAGAAGCATTACGGGTATCTCAGGAGTTTATGAAATTTCTATCTGTGCACGCTCCTTTTCAATGTTTAGAAAATACTAATCGCCATAAAGATGGACGATTAGTTACTTTAGAAACGAGCGGAGTTCCTATTTTTGATGCCAATAAAGAATTTCGCGGCTATCGCGGTATGGATCGCGATGTCACTGCACGCAAACTAGCAGAAGCTCAACTGCACCTCACAAACGAACAACTTGCTACATCTAATGCCGAACTCGCCCGCGCTACCCGCCTAAAAGATGAATTTCTCGCCAACATGAGTCATGAATTACGCACCCCCCTCAATGCCATTTTGGGTATGTCGGAAGTGTTGCAAGACGAGATATTGGGAGCAATTAATGACAAGCAAAGACATAGTTTGCAAACCATTGAGCGCAGTGGAGAACACTTATTGGAATTAATTAACGACATCCTGGATTTATCCAAAATTGAAGCAGGACAGCTAGAATTAAGCTACGCTCCCATAGCTATCCGTCAGCTTTGCGAATCCAGTTTGGCGTTTATTAAACAGCAAGCAGTCCAAAAACGCATCAAGTTAGAAGTAAAAATTCCGCCACAGCTACCAAAACTATTGCTCGATGAACGACGCATCCGCCAAGTTTTGATTAACCTCCTCAATAATGCTGTGAAATTCACATCAGAAGGCGGGCGAATTACCTTAGAAGTTAGCTGTCAAGCTTTAGAAGTAGAGAAGATATCCCCGCCAGGTTTCATTCGCATTGCCATCATTGATACAGGTATTGGTATTGCCCCAGAAAATATCAAAAAACTGTTTAAACCCTTCATCCAAATTGATGGTGCTTTAAACCGTCAATACGCTGGTACAGGATTAGGGCTAGCTCTCACCAAGCGGATTGTAGAATTACATAGTGGTAAAGTAGGGGTGACTAGCGAACTGGGTGTAGGAAGTTGCTTTACTGTTGATTTACCCTGTAGCAACTTCTGCGAATATTCTTTTGAACCAGCAAACCAAGTCTCAGCTGAACTAGATTTTACCGTCAACGAAACAGTAGCAAATTCACCCCTAATTTTACTAGCAGAAGATAACGAAGCTAATGTTTTGACAATCTCTAGTTATTTACAGGCAAAAGGCTACCAGATAATTTTGGCAAAAAACGGCCAAGAAGCGATCGCCATCACCAAAACCGAACTTCCCGACTTAATTCTGATGGATATTCAAATGCCGGGAATGGATGGCATAGAAGCAATCAAGCAAATCCGACTAGAGCAAAATTTTCTCAGCATTCCCATCATTGCCCTCACAGCTTTAACCATGCCAGGTGATAGAGAAAAATGTTTAGCAGCCGGCGCAAACGACTATATCCCCAAACCCATCAAACTCAATCAACTAACAACCAGAATTAAACAACTTTTAGAAGTAAAAAATTAAAAAAGATTTGGGTGTTTGTTATTTGTCATTTGTCATTGGGTAATTGGTAATTGGTAATTTGTCATTTGTCATTTGTCATTTGGTGTTTTTCCCCATTACTCATTACTCATTACTCATTACTCATTACTCATTACTCATTACTCAATCCCCAATCCCCAGTCCCCAGTCCCCAATCCCTATTCCCTACCAATTACGAACAATTTCAATCCCCCTACTATTCATAGTTTCCAAAAATAAATCTGTAGGTAATGCTTCTTCTACAGGTGAAACTCCTGGTTTTTTCAATTTACCTTCTAATAGCAATTGAGCAATGCTACCTGTACCACAACCCGAAGCTAGAGCAGTATTTTCATGCAATAAATCGGCGCAATAAACGGCTGTTTTACCATCTTTTTGCCCTGTAACTTCAGCGCGCACTGCTACCCCAATTCCAGTGAAAGGATTAGTCACATCTGTCATAAAATGACTGACATGAGATAGGAATTCAATCATGGCACGACGCTGCATTAACCATTTCGGGAAAATATGCGCCGCTATCCAAGTCATGTGATTATAAAAATCGGGGACTGAACCAAATTTTGTAATTACAGTTTTCACAGAAGGGAAAGAATGAGGCATCGTAAAAGTTTCTGGCATATCAAACCAGTAAACTCCAGTACGTCCATAGGGGGATGCAAAATTAACAGTTTCTCTTTCACTGTATGGTTTAACTAATTGCCAATTGCCGTCAATCCAAGCTTCAAACTGATGCTGTAAACCTAAAAAAGTTGTTCGCATCACAGTGATACCAGCACCACCAGAACCGGATACTAAATAACTTAAGTGAATTTTTTCTGGTTGATCAAACTGCTCGACACATTGACGCACCATGCTGTTAGAAATACCAGGAAAAATCCCCGTATTAATAATTGCTGTGACATTAGCAGCCGCAGCCTGTTCATCCAAATTTAAAGCTTTACTAGTATAAGACCGATGGTCGCTGACATCTAAATAGTTAACACCTTGTGCTATACAGATTTCTAGAACCTGAGTATCTCGGTAGTGAAAGGGGCCAGCACAGTGGATAACCAAATCGGAATTTGCGATCGCTGCTTGCAGTCTATCAACTTCCGCTAAGTCCAACACCAAAAACTCTACCTCTGTTCCCAAATTCCAGTCCTGTTTGGTAGTTAGCCACCTCGCGTCTACATCCCCTTCATTTCCTGGAGAACGTCCGGTAATCGTAATTTTTGCTTGGGTGTGGGTGGCGATATCTTGAGCAACACTGCTACCAATTCTCCCCCTTCCTCCCAAAATTAAAACGCGGTTTGTCATAATTACTGCTGGGCAAAACTAGCTTTATTCCAACAATTGTTAGCCATGCTTGTCATCCGCAACAAGTTAGACATTGGGATGGGGAATGGGTAATTGGTAATTGGTAATGGGTAATAGATACAAACACCAAACACCAAACCCAAAACCCAAAACATCGCCTATAAAAAAAGCTCAGTTGTCTAAATACAACTGAGCTTGGATTTAAATTACATCACTAAACGCGCAAAGACATTAAAACTGTGCATTCGTTGGAATTAGATTTACGCAGATACTTGGTCTAAGTTGATTTTGACGACTTTATTTTTTTCTGCTTCTACTTTGGGTAGTGTCAAATGCAAAATTCCATTTTTATAATCTGCGGTAACGCTAGTGTTTTGCACTCTTGCAGGTAAAGGAATTAAACGTTGGAATTTACCATAGTAAAATTCGCTTCTGGTAGTGCCTTTTTCTTCAGTTTTGGTTTCTTGCTTGCGTTCACCGCTAATATAAACAGCTTTCTCTGTTACTTGCACATCCAGGTCTTTAGCTTCCATACCTGGAAGTTCTAGCTTCAGCAGAATAGCATTTTCAGTTTCTTGTAATTCAGCCGCAGGAAGTCTAACTCCGCCTCTTTCAACCCCAGCAGATGGAACTCTAGTTTCTTCAAAAAGGTCATTGAGTTGACGTTGTAGGGTGTCAATTTCTCTCCAGGGATTCCAACGAACTACTGTCATAAATTTTCCTCTTGAATACTTTCTCTTTATTTGTTTATTTTGCGGTTCGCTTTTCGCTTACATATTCATAATATGAATAGCAACTATAACTGTAAATTCGGTTTTTATCACTTAAGATTTGATGATTACCGCACTCAATAAAACAGCTTAAATAAGTACGGTCTACTCGAATTTAGAGGTTCGGTAAACCAGAATAACCTACAAGATAATTAAGTATTTCAGAACTGAAATGAACCAATTTTAAAAGCGATAATTTCCCCGTCCTTGTAGAGACGCGATTCATCGCGTCTTTGATTCATCGCGTCTTTGATTCATCGGTCTTTGATTCATCGCGTCTTTGATTCATCGCGTCTTTGATTCATCGGTCTTTGATTCATCGCGTCTTTGATTCATCGCGTCTCTACAAGGCGATCGCACCAAATGAGGGACAATAATTTAGTGCTATTCAATCCTTGAGGAATAAATTCATCATGCATCGTCTGCTAATAGCTTTCACGCCGCAACGCTTGCGGAGTATTACTTTGGCAATATTCTTAACTCTGATGATGAGTTTTATCCTTCCTACCGCTTCTTGGGCTGCTGCTTCTGCTTTGGGAGTGAATAATGGTCATCTGAGTTCTTGTCCGGCTTCCCCTAACTGTGTTGTCAGCCAAGATGCTGATGCAAAACACGCCATTGAACCAATTCCGTATCATTTAGACCGGGACAAAGCGCGAGAAGTCTTAATCAAGGTTCTTGGTGTTGTTCCCCGCACAGAAATTGTCGAACAGACAGATAATTACATCCATGCTCTTTCTAAAAGCCGCATTTTCAAATTTGTTGATGATGTAGAGTTTTATCTACCTCCCAATGAGCCAGTAATTCATGTGCGTTCAGCATCTCGCTTGGGCGATTCAGATTTGGGTGTCAATCGCAGGCGTGTAGAGCAAATTCGTCTGGCTTTGCGCGATTTAAATATTTAAATCGGGCATAGGGCATGGGGAATTGGGCATGGCGCATGGGGAAGAAAATACCAATGCCCATGCCCTATGCCCTATGCCCCAAGCGGCGGGGCTGCTATCCCTCTGCACCTACAAGGGGATAGCAGCCCCGCCGCTTTCAATGAATCAGTGTAGGGCGATGTCTACAACAGGCTACCGCTACGCGATTTGGATGCTATATATTAAGTTATGCTACAAATTTCTCACAATATCATCATCCCCGATAGCGAAATCGAAATTAGCGCGATTCGCTCACAAGGAGCAGGTGGTCAAAACGTTAACAAGGTTTCTACAGCTATCCACTTACGCTTTGATATTGAGGCTTCATCATTACCGACTTACTATAAAGAGCAACTTCTCAAGCTCAACGACAAACGTATTAACCAAGACGGAGTCGTTGTCATCAAGGCTCAAGAACACCGCAGTCAAGAACAAAACCGGGAAGAGGCTCTACAAAGACTCCAAGAACTCATTAACAGCGTCGTTGTCATCAAGAAAAAACGCCGACCTACTAAACCAACTCGCAGTTCTCAAAAAAAGCGCCTGGAAAGTAAAACTAAGCGAAAACTCATTAAATTAGCCAGAAAACCCGTCCTTGAGTAAATTGCTGACTTGTAGAGACGCGATTCATCGCGTATTTACGAGAATTGCAGAGACGCGATGAATCGCGTCTCTACAAGATTTAAAAATTATTCCCCTTGCAATACTGCTCGGTTAAGCATTTTCAACTCGGAATTGGGTTTGGGGAAAAGGTGAAAGGGTAAGGGTTAAAGGTTTTTTCTTGCTCCTTTTCCCCTTCCCCTTTTGCCCTTAACCGACAAGTATTGATTCCCCTTGTCCCCCTGCTCCCTGCTCCTCTGCCTCTTCGGATAACCGCCAATGGGAAAATGGGCTTTATGAGAATTTCTTTTGTAAAGTAAAGATAAGTAAACAAATTCTTTTAATCTAAATGGTTGCTCTCAGCTTAAAGGAAATTTCTGACCAGTTAGAAAGCCCCAACCTGCGCGATCGCATGGTAGCCTTGGCTAATCTGCGCGATGTTCCAGCAGAGGATGCTTTACCTTTAATTAAAAAGGTATTGAATGATGAATCGCTGCAATTGCGCTCAATGGCAATATTTGCTTTAGGAATTAAGCAAACCCCAGAATCTTACCCACTTTTGGTAAAAATTTTGGAAAATGACCCAGATTATGGCATTCGTGCTGATGCTGCAGGCGCTTTAGGCTATTTGGGCGATGCGAGAGCCTTTGAAGTGCTGTCACGGACATTTTATGAAGATACAGATTGGTTAGTGCGCTTTAGCGTAGCAGTCTCCTTGGGTAATATTAAAGACCCCCGCGCCCATGAGGTTTTAATTAAAGCCTTAGACAGTGATGAAGTGATATTACATCAAGCTGCGATCGCAGCACTGGGAGAAATTAAAGATATTGAATCTGTAGATCTCATCTTACGCTTTGCCCAGGCAGATGATTGGTTAGTGCGGCAACGTCTAGCAGAAGCCTTAGGCAATCTTCCCACTCCCAAGAGTATTTCTGCTTTGAAATACCTAGAAAAAGATAGCAATCCCAACGTTGCTGCAGCTGCAAGCTATTCTCTACAAAGACTTGAAGCCAATCAAGGGTAAAGGGTGAATTATCTTGAGGTAGTTACTAAGGGTACGGGGTCAATTGAAAATCTGTCTTGAAAAGTTTGCTCAACGGGGGAAACCCCCGCACGCAACTTTTCGCAAAATCTAAAATCCAAAATTGATAGACTTCAGACTTGTTTAGTAACGCCTCCTGCTACCTTTTAATAAGTGGGATTTTCGGCATTTTGATGCAGGGCAGTTTTAATGATGAATATAGAAGAGTTTTTGGAGTTGAGTGCTGGTAAATGGTTTTCTCATCGTACTAGTCACTTTGTAGCTACACAAAAATCCGAAGGTAATAAATCAGATATTATCTTTGAGTTTTTGCCAGCAGACCATCCAGAGGTAATCAAACTGTGCGAACAGCACGAAGTTATCTCTAGTAAAGCTTCCTGTGGTGCTAAAGTTACTTGGAACGGTACTAAGGAAATTAAGGGAGAAAAATATAGTGGCTCTTCAGTGTTGGTTTTAGTACCAGATGAAGATAAATCTAACGAAGGTAAGTTACTGCACAAAATGAGTGGTGGAGACAAGTCCTTACTCACTGGACGTTATAAGCTAGGCAGTGATGAAGCCTTAACCTTAACTACTGAGTCTGAAACCATGTGGTCTGAAGAACGCCTATGGTTTGCTAGCCCTAACTTACGGATGCGGGTAAGTGTCGTCAAAGGCAAAGATGGCTTTAGTATGGCTTCTTTCTCATCTGAGATTCGCATGGGTGGTACGCCAGCAAATGCCAAAGCGTCACAGGCGGCTAATTCAGCATCAAAGTAGGGATTGGGGAACTCGGGGCCCCCTCTGGGGATAAGGGGTAATGGGGATTGGGGGCTGGGGACTGGTATTTTTACTCAGCACTCAGCACTTAGAGCTATGCGATCGCCTACAATACTCTCATCGCTACTAACTCTTCCTGTTCCCTTTCTCCAAACACCACTACCAGCACCCAAATAAAAAGAATGAACCCAGAGAGATTGGCAAGACTGCGGGATTTATGCCGAGATGAAGCCCTATTTCAAAATATCCAGCAGATTTTCACAGAAGAAGCCCAATCCTTACATGATGAACTTAATCAAGCCAATTTTCTCATTGAGCGTCAAAAAACATTATTTCGTGTAATTAGCCGGCTGCGGGAACCAATCGACTTAGAAACGATTTTTCAAGCCACAGCTACAGAAGTGCGCCAACTTTTGCTAGCAGATAGAGTAGGGATGTTTCGTTTCTATCCCGATTCCGGCTGGGATGATGGGGAATTTGTTTCTGAGGATGTAGACCCAGCTTTTCCATCAGCGATGGCGCAAAGAATCCACGACCATTGCTTTGGTGAGCAGTTTGCAGTTCAATATCAGCAGGGACGGGTACAAGCAGCTGCGGATATTTACAATTGTGGGCTAAGTGATTGCCATATTGAGGTACTAGCTCAATTTCACATCAAAGCTAACTTAGTAGTACCGCTGTTACAAGGTAATAACCTCTGGGGATTGCTGTGTGTACATCAATGTCGTACTTCCCGAACATGGCACAATACAGAAATTGAGTTTGCTACCCAAATTGCCAATCATCTAGCTGTGGCTTTACAGCACGCCGAACTATTAGCCGATGTCCAAGCAGAAGTAGAAGAACGCCAGCAAGCAGAACAAGCAGTTCTGAGCCTCAACCAAGGATTGCAACGAGCAATTATTGAACTACAAGCAGTAAATAGGGAATTAGAGGCTTTTAGCTACTCAGTCTCCCATGACCTACGCGCCCCATTACGTAGTATTGATGGCTTCAGCCAAGCCCTGCTGGAAGACTACGAAGGAGAATTGGATGATACAGCCCAAGACTACCTCCGGCGGATTCGGTCAGCGACTCAGAGGATGGGGCAATTAATTGATGATTTGCTGAACTTATCCCGGTTGATGCGTAGCGAGATGCAGATGGAATCTGTAGATTTAAGTGCATTAGCTAGGCAAATCTGCACAGAAATGCAAGAAAGTCATCCAGGACAACAGGTTGAGTACATTATTCAACCAGGACTGATGGGTCGAGGAGATAGCCGACTTTTGCAGATGCTATTGACAAACTTAATAGATAATGCATGGAAATTCACCAGCAAGCATACTCAAGCCAGAATTGAGCTTGGTGCTATCACTCAAGCAAGTGGCATTCCCGTTTACTTTATTCGCGATGATGGTGCTGGCTTTGATATGGCTTACGCCAACAAGTTATTTAGCCCCTTTCAACGGCTACACAGAATAGATGAATTTCCTGGCACAGGCATTGGGCTTGCCATAGTGCAACGCATTGTACATCGGCATGGTGGCCGGGTGTGGGCAGAAGGAATTGTGGAACAGGGCGCTACTTTTTACTTTACATTAGTAGCAGAGGAGGTGGGTGGATGACCATAAGCAATAAGATGATTCTGTTGGTGGAAGATAATCCTGATGACGAGGCTTTAGCTATTCGGGCACTCAGACGCAATCACATCAGCAATGAGATAGTAGTGGCTCGTGATGGAGTGGAAGCGCTAGATTATCTATTTGGGACTGGAGTTCATGCTGGTCGAGATATTAATATTAAACCGACTGTGATTTTGTTAGATCTCAAGCTACCCCGCGTTGATGGGATGGAAGTATTGCGTCGCTTGCGAGAAGACAAACGCACTAGCTTATTACCTGTAGTAATTCTCACCACTTCTAGCGAAGAACAAGATTTACTCAATAGTTATAGTTTGGGTTGCAACAGTTATATTCGCAAACCTGTAGATTTTATCCAGTTTACAGAAGCAGTCCGGCAACTTGGAATGTACTGGCTCCTAATGAACGAGACACCGCCTGTTTAGGAAGTCAGTGACAATGAAACCCCACCTGCGTGTTCTAATTGTTGAGGATTCTGAAGATGATACTCTCTTAGTTTTAAGAGAGTTGCGTCGGGGTGGATACCATGTTGAATATGTGCGTGTTGATACTGCAGCCTCTATGCAGGCAGCGCTCAATCAACAATTATGGGACATCATCATTGCAGATTACAGCCTACCTGCCTTTAGTGGTTTAGCAGCCCTAGAACTCCTGCAAAGCCAAAAGCTGGATTTACCATTTATTATTGTTTCCGGCACCATTGGCGAGGATATTGCGGTTGCGGCCATGAAAGCTGGGGCACACGACTATATAATCAAAGGTAATATGGCCCGCCTAGTGCCTGCGGTAGAGCGAGAGTTGCGAGAGGCACAGGAACGATATAAAAGGCATAGTGCAGAACAGGCTTTTCGAGAAAGTGAAGACCGCTTCCGTACGCTTTGTGCTTCGGCTCCTCTAGCTATCTTTCAAACGGATGCCGACGGACATCTGATATATAGCAACCCTTTATGGTATGACATTTCCGGCTTTAGCGAACAGCAGAGTGTAGGCTACGGTTGGATTCAAGCCGTTCACCCAGAAGATAGAGTTGAAGTTTCTCAGGACTGGCAAAGAACAGTCTTAGAACAAAGCACTTGGGTTGACGAATATAGGCTACTTACCCCCCAAGATGAAATTCGCTGGGTACGGGCATTAGCTAGCCCAATGTATTCCACAGAAAGACGATTTTTAGGCCATGTTGGTACATTTGAAGATATTACCGATCGCAAACAAGCAGCACAAAAAATCTACGAACAAGCAGCTTTATTGGATATCTCCATAGATGCGATCGCAGTTTGTAACTTAAAAAATCATATCCTCTTTTGGAATAAAGGCGCAGAAAGGCTTTACGGATGGACGACAGCAGAAATCGTCGGCAGAAATGCTACTTTCCTTTTAAGGAAAAATGGGGAAACTTCGCCATCATTCGCAGAAATACAGGCAATTTTAGCCAAAGAAGGGAAATGGCAAGGTGAACTGCAGCAAGTCACCAAAGATGGTAAAGATATCATCGTTGAAAGCCGCTGGACGCTGATGCGTGATGAAGCTGGTAACCCCAAATCTATTCTCAAAGTCAGTACCGATATCACCCAAAAAAAGCAACTAGAGGCGCAATTTCTCCGCACTCAAAGATTAGAAAGCTTGGGTAGCCTCGCTAGCGGTATTGCTCATGATTTCAACAATATCCTTACGCCCATCTTGGCAACTGCTCAACTACTACCCGCGAAATTTCCCAATTTAGATGAAAACAGTCAGCAACTATTAGAGATATTAGAAAGTAGTGCAAGGCGAGGTGCTGATTTAGTGCAGCAAATTCTCTCTTTTACTCGCGGAGTGGAAGGAAGCCGCACACTGGTGCAAGTCAGACATTTGCTCTCCGATATCGCCCAAGTTGCTCACAGAACTTTTCCCAAATCTATTGAAACCAAAACTGATATCAATCCTAGTCTGTGGACAGTTTTTGCCGATGCAACGCAACTGCATCAAGTACTGATGAATCTCTGTGTAAATGCCCGTGATGCCATGCCCGATGGTGGTATTCTCAGCATTACTGCTGAAAATCTGTGGATTGATGAAAATTATGCTCAAATGTATGGGGATTCCGAAGCAGGTTTTTATGTTGTCATCACTATTGCTGATACAGGAACAGGTATTCCCTCAGAAATTATTGACCACATCTTTGAACCGTTTTTTACTACTAAAGAAGTCGGAAAAGGCACAGGTTTAGGGCTTTCTACTGTCATGAGCATAATTCAAAGCCACAATGGTTTTGTCACTGTACACAGTGAAGTAGGACAGGGAAGCAGTTTTAAGGTTTACTTACCTAGTAGAGAAGCCACAGAAACCAATGCAGTCGTCCATACCAACCTACCAAGTGGCAATAACGAATTAATTTTGGTAGTAGATGACGAAGTTTCCATTTGCGAGATTGCTAAAACTACCTTAGAAACCCATAATTACAGAGTTTTAACCGCTAGCGATGGTATTGGAGCTTTAGCGCTATATGCCCAGTATATAGATGACATCAGCGTCGTGTTAATAGATATGATGATGCCCGTCATGGATGGTTCACAAACGATACAGATGTTACAGCGTATGAATCCAGATGTCCAAATTATTGCCATGAGTGGACTAATGGCCTATGAGCCTCACGAGCAAAAACAGATCCTTGGTATCCGAGAATTCTTAGCCAAACCTTTTACAGCGCAGGTTTTGTTGAATACTTTGCATGAGGTAATTTCGGAAATTGAGTAATGGGGATTGGGGATTGGGGACTGGGGACTGGGGATTGGGGACTGGGGACTGGGGACTGGGGACTGGGGACTGGGGATTGGGGACTGGGGATTGGGGATTGGGAAAAAGCAGGGGGGAAAAATAACAAACACCAATTACCAATTACCAATTACCAATTACCCAATGACAAATGACAAATGACAAATGACAAATGACAAATGACAAATGACAAATGACAAATGACAAATGACAAATGCCAAATCATTCAAATTCATCAATTGTTGCTGGGATATGAGGTTTTTGTCTACTAGCAATATGTTTTTCATACCACTTCATTAAGGGAGTTGAGGTAATTCCATGCAAAATTACAGAGACAACAATTGTGGTGTAAGTTATCCAAGAAATTTGTTCAGCTGGTTCACCTTTTACGCCATTACCAAATGCATAAGCAAGATAATATAAAGAACCAACTCCACGAATACCAAACCAACCCAATAACCAGCGAGTTCCGGAATGTAAAGTGCGGCGAGGGGAATCTAAAGGACGTTTACCTATGGTGCTAATCCAAACGCCTACGGGTCGGATGACGAAAAATAATAACACTATTACCATTAAAGATTGGAACGCATAATTGAGCATTGGTTGTACCAGCAATATCGTTCCCAGTATTAAAATCGTTCCTACTTCTAAGAGCTTTTCTAATTTTTCTACAAACCCCAATTGTGCTAGAGGTTTTTCTGGATCTTGGTAACTGCGTTGAGCAACTAAACCAGCCACAAATACTGCTAAAAATCCATAGCCATTAACAATTTCTGTTAAAGAATAAGTCAGAAAAATTATACTGATAGCGATAAAGTCTTCCATCAACTCATCGGCGCGGCGGCGTTTTTGGACTTTTTTATCAATCCAAACTACAGCTTTGGCAACAATAATTCCCATGACTATACCAGATGCGATCGCCCAAATGACATCGACTAATAACCAACTCTTTAACCAGTTATCCCAATTACTATCTTTGATGGCATAAATGCCAAAATAAACGAAGGGAAATGCTAAAGCATCATTTAACCCACCTTCGGAAGTTAAACCAAAGCGTAACTCATCTTGGTCATTGACATCTGTTAGCTGAACTTCTGAGGCTAATACCGGATCTGTAGGTGCGAGAATTGCGCCTAATAAAATTGCTTCTCCCCAAGTCATCCCCAAAAAAAATTTACCCACAGCAGCTAAGGCAAAAATAGAAATTGGCATTAAAAAGCCAATCAAGCGAGCTGTAATATCCCAAATTCCTAATTTCAGTGGTCGGACTATTTTTAATCCACAACTAAATACAGAAATAATCACTACCAGTTCTGTGATGCGTTCGAGAAATTCAGCATTAAATACATCATCTCGCCGCAATTGAATCAGTCCAAAGCCATAAGGCCCTAAGAAAATACCAACCACTAGATAGATGAGAGCAAAGGAAAGAGGTAAACGCGAAATCCAGCCAGAGCCTAATGTAACTATCAACAAAAGTAGACCAATGACCAATAGGTCAAGAATATAAGTGTCTACCATAAATAATATGTATCAAAAATTAGTTTTTCCTTGCCAGTTTAGTAGGATTGTCTATTGTTATTAATCATCCCTAGGGTGATTCTATGGGTATGATTTTACGTTCAATGGTAGATAAGCAGGATGCGTTACGCTATGGCTAACGCATCCTACAAACTGCTAACGCAGCCTACAAACATAGATGCGTCAGCCGAGAAATCACAAGTACCAAACACCCAACACTCAAGCAAATATCAACTTCATCCGAAATTCATAATTAAAGTGTTGTATGTAAATTATGTTGCAGATAAGTGTATTGCTCACTAATTACTGAAAATAGTATTTTTACTAATAACTCAGCAATTAGTACTTTCTAGTGAGTAGCACTATCACTATTGCTGCTATCAATAAAACTCAATATTTGGCTATATATGCATAGGGCTTTTAGCAATATGCAAATATATCCTGCAATTTATTACATAAAACATCCTTTTAAGATTCATTACTCTATGACTACTCTCACCCAAACTGCTACTACACCAAAAACTAAAGTACAAAAGCCAGAAATTCTCAATTATCCTGACTTAATACAAGTATATTTTTTTCAAGCAGTAATTGAGAACTTAGAAGATGGAATTTTAATTTTAAATGAGACGGGTGAACTATTGCACGCCAACGCATCCGCCGAACAAATTTGTTCGCAGTTGAATCTAGAAAATTGCCATGAAAAATTTATTCATCCAGTTATCCAGCAGCTTTGCCAATCTTTAATTGACAGTCGCAGTTTTACAGATAATCAACGGCTGATACTGTCAGATGAAATTGTATTTAATCAAACTACAGTTTTTCGGATTCGGGTAAGATGGCTAAATTTAAATAGTATGCAAATGCCTTATTTCTTGGTCACGATTGAGAATCAATATCAATCTCTTAAAAATATTGCGATCGCTGAAGTTAAAAAATATGATTTGACACCAAGAGAAGCAGAAATTTGGTCTCTTTATCGAGGAAAATATAGCTATAAAGATATTGCTACTAAGTTGTATATTACGGTGAATACTGTCAAGAAGCACATGAAAAATATCCACGCCAAAAGACAAGCATTTTTGGAAACGCAAGAGTAGTTGTAAAAATAGAGATTCTGGGATTGACCCTAAGGATCAATCCACTTGTTTAGCAATTTAGGAATTAGGATTTCGCATAAATTCCACTAATAAATTAGTATATTGAGTCATGAATTAACAGTTATTCAGCAATTCAAATATCAATATTTATGTCAGCCAAACATATAACTAGCACTAATATTTTGCCTAATTACGAACTTTGCATTTGCTATTTTTGAGGATTAATGAGTGTGTTTTCAACGAGGTTTGGCAGAATTTTGGATAATTAATAATCGATTGTAAATCTGCCGTTTTAAGTTTTCGTCACTTTGGATGTTAACAGTAATTTGGTTGAAGCGTATAATAGTTAACCCATTATCTTCAACTATTTTTTGAGAGCGAGTACAGTAATTTACTGCAACATCTTGCGCTTTTTTTGGCAGACCACTAATAGTTTTGGAGTCATTACAAATTATCTTGGGAATTTCACTTCCACCGATAATCTTTTTAATTTCGTCAAAGGCTTGTTGACGAGCCGGCTCCATTGCTAGTACGGCTTGAGCATAATTATTAACTTCATCATTATTTACTGGTTGTGGGGTTTGAGCATTAACTTTACCACTTACCATTAAAATACTAGCGACCAAACTAGCAGTAGCGATCGCACTGTAAGACAGACTTTGAGAAAGTATTTTTTGCCAGCTTACTGGGAAACAGAAATCAGCAATGTTTTTCATACGGTGTATGACACAGAACTAGAGTAGCAATATGATAATGACTGTGAATTATTTTAGAAGTAAGAAGTTCCAGAAAGTTCTTAATCCATTAAATTTTTATATTT
This sequence comes from Nostoc carneum NIES-2107, assembly GCA_002368155.1. Taxonomy (GTDB): domain Bacteria; phylum Cyanobacteriota; class Cyanobacteriia; order Cyanobacteriales; family Nostocaceae; genus Aulosira; species Aulosira carnea. The sequence continues at coordinate 2,981,433 of AP018180.1, read as the reverse complement.
ATGCTCTGCTTCCTCTAGCCACTTGACAAAGTTCTATCACCTTTGTCTGCATTGTAGTCATATCAGAATAACCTTGCTTCAGACTAACTTCTAAGTCTAGGAGCAGAGGTAAAATCGAGATGAGTTGCTGTACAGAAAGGAATTTTACTTCCTGCTGTAAAAAGTAAATACGTTTGGGGTTACCGATTTCCGCAGCTTTTGCAATCTCTTGCGGATTGCGTTCGCCACTTTCCATCATAATTTTTACCCATAGCCAAGTGCGAAATTGACCAATCAAGGTAGCTACTATGCGTAAACCAGGCTCGGAAGCATTGATCAAATCGCTTAAGGTAGCTAAAGCTTGAGCTGTATCCCCATTTCTGATGGCTGCTGCTAATTGTAAACTATTTTGCGTAGTATTTCTGACTAACTTGGTAACACTATCTACATCTAGAGGCTGATTGCTAGCCGCACCATAGAGCCGCAATTTCTCCATTTCATTGTAGAGGAGGCGAGTATCGTTGCCTACGGATTCTGCAATTACTTCCATCGCCTTAGCTGTGAGTTTTACACCCGTGCTATGAGCAGCTTGATGTACTGCTTGCACAAGTAACTCTGTTTTCCAGGGGGGAATCAGGGGAAATTCTCGAAACTCAGTAGCTTGTTGTTTTAAAAATTTTGTCGATTTTAAGCGTTCGTCAGGTTTGTTGCGACTGGTGAGTAATAAAAATGAATTTTCGGGAATCACAGGTAAGGTGCGCGTTAGTTCCGCTAACACATTATCTGGACAATGCTGACACAAAGTAGTATTGACTAGCCAAACTAACCTTCCACCAGCGCCAAAACTGGGAGTCATCACTTCATTTAATCCCTGAATCACCGCATCAGCTTGATCTGGAAGCAAGGAACTGTAGTTAAAACTTGTCCATAGGGGATCGAGGACGCGATCGCATAATGCAGCCACCGCCTTTTCTATGGCAAAATCATCTTCACCCCAGTAAACGTAAATTGGCATGGAAAAGCCTCAGTTCTCCTCTTGTTTCAAGGTATCACTAGATTGGGGATTGGGGTCTGGGGATTGGGGGATTTATAAATATGTTTTTTTGTTGTTTTTTCTCGAAGTTTTAGACAAAATACCGTCGGCAGATTTTTTTAATTTAGAGAAGAAGCGATAAGTTTTGCGAACAGCATCTAGCAAAAAGTAAGGAATTTTTAGCCGCAATGGGGCGAGGATGGGGCGATATAACCAATAGTATGCTCTTTTGAGGTTGTCCCATTTGGCACATCTGTCTTCATGGAGAAAGTCGGAAATATCTACCACTAATCCCCTTCCTTCATACATCATCACATTCCGCCCATGTACATCATGAGGATATAATCCCCGCTTCCGCGCATACTCTAAAGCTTCATCGATATCTTGGATAACTTGCTTGGGGATACGCAATCCACTTTGAATAGAGTCATAAAGAGTCACCCCGTATAACCGCTTCAGAATTAAAAGGCCATCTTTAGCATATAGACATTCCGAATAAGCTGGGTGAGAACCCAAACGGTGGTAAACTTCTACCTCTTCTTCAAAACCTGGCCGTCCGGGTGCATAAATCTTGACAACCCAGTTGGGGTAATCTGGGTGATAGACTACTGCAGCGTAATTTCCTGCTCCCAGTTTTTGCCAAGGATAGGGAAGATAGCTGATTTTTACTGGATCGTGGGGAGCTATGCTTTCAATCTGTAATTTAGGAATTAACTCTTGATGAACAGTCTCTATCAGCCTATCTATGAGCGCTCTATCCATACTCATTCCCGTGAAGCGAGTTCAACTGTCCGGGATTATACATTATATTGCTGACGCTCAGATTGGCTGCATCATGCGATCGCGCTCATTGTTACAGCAATAATATAAGTTCTAAAAATAACAATAGTAATAAGTTAAAACTAGGAAATACACTGGTGATTGTCTTAGTTAGTAGATGAGAGAAAAAATGCGATCGCAACATGAATCACAGGTTTTTTCTGCTGTAATTCAAGATTACAGGATGGCTGGAGAATACCTGATTACATACTCTGCAGCGATTTTTTCTCCAACTGCTAAAGGAGAAGTTATCCCCTGGGACAACATCAAGTTTTTGCAACTTTCACCCTGTGGTTCATTTTTTGACATTGCATACAATGTCAAAAAAGAGACTTATGACGATTGGGTAGTGAGCAATCATCAAACTAGCTTATTAACTCCATTGCTGATTAGCGATCAACTCACTCTCATCTCTGAACAACAGTGTCAGCAACTTTGTGATAATGATGATTATCGGTGGTCTGTTTTTTATTGGTTGACTCGACCAGGGTTTTCTGTTGATTTTTCCCAAGCATTGATTCAAATATACGCCCATTGTCCCGCCGGGCCTCCTCAGTATGGCAGTATAGTTTATCTGGAAAGAATGAAAGATTTATGGGAAGTAAAGTCATCTTTTGGTTTGTATAATCAGTAACTTGATGAATGCGATCGCCTCCCGAACAAATAGATCCCCGACTTTTCCAAAAAGTCGGGGATCTGAACAACACGCATTAACTAGATTTACTTTTCTATAATTTCCTGCTTCTGCTGCGGTACAAATATCCCGTGTCGCGGACTAAATAATAATGCTAAGACAAATAATCCCGATACTACTAATACAATCGCTGGGCCTGAGGGTAAATTATAAAAGTAGCTCAAATACATACCGCTGATACTAGAAATTACGCCAATAACTGCACCCAAAATCATTACTTGATTAAGGCGTTTAACTAATAAATAAGCTGTCGCCCCAGGAGTAATTAATAATGAAAGAACAAGAATTACACCTACCGCTTTCATACTAGCGACAATAGTTAAGGCAATCAGCAGCATTAATCCAAAGTTCAGCCGATTGACTGGTAAACCTGCGGCTTGTGCGCCTAAAGGGTCGAAGGTGTAAAATAATAGTTCTTTGTAGAGTAAAACTACCACTAATAAAACAATCGCCGCAATGATAGCAGTGTCTCTTACTTCCTCAATAGTTACGCCGAGAATATTACCGAATAAAAAGTGATTCAGGTCAATTTTATTATCTTTTTGAATAACAGTAATTAAGGTGATACCCAGGGCAAAAAATGCAGAGAAAACTATGCCCATTGCAGCATCTTCTTTAATTGGCGATCGCGTTCTAATGAGTGCGATCGCCATTGTACTCACAACGCCAGCAATAAAAGCCCCAACAAAAATATTACCTCCCACCATAAAGGCGATCGCTAGTCCTGGTAAAACGGAGTGACTAATTGCATCTCCCAGCAGTGCCAATCGTTGTACCATCAAATAGCTACCAACGACTGCACACAACAACCCGACTAATATTGCAATCACCAGCGATCGCTGCATAAAGCCATATTGCAATGGCTCAATTAATGCTTGGAACATAGTTTGTCATTTGTCATTTGTTGTTTGTTAAATTACCAATTACCAATTACCCATTACCCATTACCTATTACCATTTAAGCTGCATCAGAAAAGTAAACTACTTTGCCACCATAGGCACGTTGTAAGTTTTCTTCGGTGAGTACTTGCTGGCGTGAACCTGTGGCTATTAATTCTCGGTTTAATAATATTAAATCATCAAAATGGGTGATAGATTCGCCTAAGTCGTGGTTAACTACTAAAACGATTTTGCCTGCGTTTGCGAGTTCATGAAAGACTTCAAAAATTACTGTTTGAGTTTTTTGATCGATACCTACTAATGGTTCATCAAAACAGAAAATTTCTGCTTGCTGGGCTAAAGCACGGGCTAAAAATACTCGCTGCTGTTGTCCTCCAGAGAGTTCTCCAATGGGGCGATCGCAATAATTTTTCATCCCCACTCTTTCTAAGGCATTATTTGCTACCTGACGGCTAACTGCGGAAAAACTACGCAACCATCCCGTTTTTTTTACCCGTCCCATCATCACTACATCCCAAACTGTAGCCGGGTAAGTCCAATCAATTTGGCTACGCTGGGGTACATAAGCAACTTTCTCTAGTTGCTGCATTAATGGCTTGTTTTGGTATAAAGCATTACCACTACTTTTAGCAACTAAACCCAACATAGCCTTCATTAAAGTACTTTTACCAGCACCATTCGGGCCAAAAATACCTGTGAGTTTACCTGGTTCAATGATGCAATTAACGTCTCGCAATGCTTCTTGCGTGCGGTAGTGTACCCCCAGATGGGAGATATAAATGCCTTCTGTAGATCTCATTTCATGGTTTTGTATAACTTGTGCAGGACTTCCCCAAATTTCTCTCGGTACTAAACTGAATTTTTTGTAAAAAGAGACACTTTTCATAACTGTGCTTTCATATTTTATTTCTTGAGCTTACTATAAAAATGAGAGAAATATGAAAAAATCTATAGAGAGAAGTAATGTTGTAGATAAATGAAACTAATACTTAAGAAAGAAAAGGGCATGGGGCATAGGGCATTGGGGAGGCAGTGCGTTGCGCGGGAAACCCGCGTTGTAGCAACTGCCGTCATTGAGGAGATGAGGAAAATGAGGAGAAAACACCCAATTACCAATTACCCATTACCCATTACCCAGTCCCCATTACCCCTAATCCCCACTCCCTGCGGTCGTGGGGGCCCCGAGTTCCCCAGTCCCCAGTCCCCCTTCCCCATTCCCCAACCCAAAAACATTCTTTCGCAGATATGCTTAGGAATACTTCTACCTTTAGCTTTATTCGGTTGTAGTCAGTCGAATAGCGGTAGTAATTCTCAAAGTGATGGGAAACCGCAAGTTGTAGCAACTAGCACTATCATTGCTGATTTAACTGAAGAGATTGGCGGCGATGAAATTCAGGTAAGAGGAATTCTCAAGCCTGGTACAGATCCTCACGTTTATGAACCAGTACCAGCAGATAGTCGGGTGATGGAAAAAGCGAATTTGATTTTATATAACGGTTACAACCTAGAACCCGGACTAATTAAGTTAATGAATGCTGCGGGTGGAGGTGTGAAGCGGTTAGCGGTGGGAGAAGTTGTTAAACCTTTGCAGTTAGATAAAGGTAAAGGCGAAACCGTTCCCGATCCTCATGTGTGGGGTAGTGCAGAAAATGCGATCGCAATGGTAAATGCAATTCGGGATGGTTTGATTGAGTTATCACCGGAAGATCAAGCAGAATTTACTGAGAATGCAACGCAACTTACCAATGAATTAAAGCAGTTGCACAGTTGGATTAATCAGCAAATTCAAACCATTCCCGCAGATAAACGCAAACTTGTTACTACCCATGATGCTTTTCAATATTATGGACAAGCTTATAAAATTGCGATCGCAGGTACACTAATCGGCATCAGTACCGAAGAACAACCCAGCGCCCAAACTGTACAACGATTGGTGGAATCAATTAAGAAAATCGGCGTTAATGCCATTTTTGCAGAAACAACAATTAATCCTGCTTTAATTAAGACGGTAGCCGAAGAAGCTAAAGTCAACCTCGCCCCACGTCAACTTTACTCAGACTCCATCGGTGCAAAGGGGAGTGAAGGCGATACATATATCAAAATGATGACAGCCAACACTCGTACGATTGTAGAAGCCTTGGGTGGCAAATATACGCCTTTTCAACAAAAAAAATAAATTCAGCAGTTTGTGAAAAATGTTGCATTCTCAGCAATAACACACCATACTTCTGAGAAAAAAATTCATATTAACTATTTCTCAGGCAAGAAGTTTTTCATAAATATTGCCATGAATATATAACCTAAGACATCTGCCTTGAATTAATATTCTCAAACTCTCTCTAGAGAAAGAACTCTTGCGGCCTTTTATTCTTTAAATTGATGTTAGTAAATGAATAGTTTTAAATCACCGCAATAGTTATGACTAATGAACCAAACGAGCAAATTAGACAACCTGTAAGCGAAGATTGGCATTCTCAAGATGAGCCAAATGTAAAAGAAAGAAACTTAACAGCCAATCCCGGAGATAGAATTGCTGACGAACCTCAGTCAGTAGAAGAGAAGGCTAAACAAGTTGCTGTAGATTCGCCAGACATTACAGGCGATCACATTACAGTTCCTACATACTTTGTTGTTGATGAACCAAATGGTGAGAAGAAAGCACTTCACCACGTTAAAGACGCTGAAGAAATTTCTGATGTAATTCGTCAAGCAAGAGTTGACGAAAACGGCAACCGCGTTTGGTGGTAGTAATTCAATAACTTTTTCTACTAAATGAAGTGGATATTTAGGGGCGCAGTTGTGCGCCCCTAAAGATTGTTTATTCTTGGGAATATTTATACCAATTCAAATAATTTTTATCAATATATTCTAGATGGCAAGGCATTGCCTTGCCCCTACAATCTGTCACATTCTTTTTTTAAAATTGGTATTACCTTGGAGTTGTGGCGGGACACAGCAACATCTTTCTCATGCCCTATGCCCCATTTCCTATGCCCAAAAACTCCACCCACAAGGGGATGGAGTTTTTCAATTTGTTAATTCTTGAATTACTTTGAGAAACTCGTGCAAAACGGGTGAAGTATCTTCTTGTCGCCACAGAACTACAATCTCTCTGGTGAGATTTGCGCCTTGGATAGGTTTATAAACAACACCTTGACGCTGAAGATTTTGGACATTGCTGGGTAAAAGTGCTACTCCCACACCACCTGCAACTAAGCTGAGAACTGTAATCATCCAGGTGGCTTCTTGAACGACATTGGGGAAAAAACCAGCTTGTTCACAAAGGTGAATAATCTCAGTATAGGAAGGAACTAATTCTGTAGAAGGTAATACAAAAGGTTCATTTGCTAGGTCTTGCAGAGGGATTTCTGGCTGAGAAGCGAAAGGATGTGTTTTTGGTAATGCAATCACCAAAGACTCACGCCCAATTGGTAGATAACACAACTCAGTATTCTGTTGATAAGAATTGAGTAAGCGATCAAAGGCGATATCTAGACGGCGATTTTGTAGTTCTTGAATTTGCTGTGCTGCGGTGAGTTCCCTTAATACTAGCTTGACATGGGGAAAGCGATCGCGGAATATTCGCAGCATATCAGGAAGTAGACTATTGGCAATAGAACTATTTGTACCTACTACCAATTCGCCAATTTCGCCGCGACTGGCGCGTTGTGTTTGAATAATTGCATGTTCAACTTGAGTTAAAACTAACCTGGCTTCAGCTAAAAATACTTGTCCTGCAGATGTGAGTTGCAGTGGACGTTTTTTGCGATCGAAGAGTTTGACACCAATTTCTGCTTCCAGGGCGCTAATCTGCTGACTGAGGGGAGGTTGTGCAATATGTAAACGTTGCGCTGCATAGCTAAAGTTCTTTTCTTCAGCCACAGCAATAAAGTACCGCAAATGTCGAAGTTCCATTGCTTGCCAGAACTACTATATTTTTAAAATATACTTTAGTTGTTAAAAAAGTATCTTAAATATAGTTGCTTTCGCTTATAGTCACAAACAAGGGCTATTGTGCAAAATTAATATCAGGCTATCAGGGTAATCGCTATAAATATGAGTCAAATCAAACGTGTTGTGATTGTTGGTGGAACGCACGGAAATGAACTTACGGGAATTTATTTAGTGAAAAAATTTGAGCGATCGCCTGATTTGATTCAGCGCTCAAGTTTTGAAACCCTGACACTAATTGCTAATCCTAAAGCCTATGCAATTGGCAGACGCTATACTGACACTGACCTCAATCGCTGTTTCCTCCCGCAAGATTTAGAAAACCCTCATTTGTCTAGTTATGAAGCCCAACGCGCTAAGGTAATTTATCAAACCTTTGGTTTTACAGGTAGCCAGCAAGCAGATTTTGTCATCGATTTACACAGTTCTACTGCCAATATGGGACTGTCTATTATTTTAGGTAATGAGAATCTATTAAATATTCAATTAGCCGCTTATCTTGCCTCAATAAATCCCAAAGTTAGAGTACTTTATTCCACAACCAAAAATCAAGAAAGGTCTCATCTTGATTCAATTTGTCAATTTGGCTGTACCCTGGAAGTTGGCGCAGTTGCTCAAGGTGTTTTGGATGCTGCTTTATTTGAGGAAACTGAAGCAATTATTCATGCAATTTTAGATTATTTAGCAGATTACAATCAGGGAAAAGCTCCTCTAATAAATGACACTCTCACCGCTTATCACAACCTTGGATCAATAGACTATCCCCGAAATGAATTGGGCGAAATTCAGGCAATGATTCATCCGCGATTGCAATTTAGAGATTATCAACCACTGCATCCGGGCGAGCCGATTTTTTTAACCTTTAATGGTCAAGAAATTCCCTATGAAGGTGACTCAATTGTCTATCCAGTTTTTATTAATGAGGCAGCTTATTACGAAAAGGGAATTGCAATGTGTATTACTGAGAAAAGGGATTTAGAAATAAAAATAGGACTTAAGAGTCAAGAGTCAAGAGTCAAGGGTCAATAGGAATGACCAATGACTAATGACTAATGACAGCCCTTACCAACTATCTTTAATTACACCGCCCTAATTGCTATTTTTTATGTGTCACTTGATGAATTGGCAGTTCTACGACAAATTCTGAGCCTTTACCTGGTTCAGATTGACAATATATCTTGCCATTATGTTTATCTGTGACAATTTGATAGCTAATAGAAAGCCCTAAGCCTGTGCCTTTACCAACAACCTTCGTGGTAAAAAATGGATCGAATAGCCGAGAAAGTACCTGTTGATCGATGCCAAGACCATTATCAGCAATGCGAATGGCAACCCAGTCTTGATTCAGCATCGAAGTAGAAATGCGGATTTCGCTGGGGTGAGTGGCGATCGCTTCCGGAGTAGCCTGGGCGTTGCGTTCTTCTAAAGCATCAATAGCATTAGAGAGCAAATTCATAAATACTTGATTTAATTGACCGGGATAGCATTCGATGAGCGGTAAGCGATCGTAGTCTTTAGTAACATGAATAATTGGACTACCTGCTGAAGACTTCAAGCGATTTTGTAAAATCATCAATGTACTGTCAATACCCTCATGAATATCTGCGGACTTGAAGTCAGCTTCATCCAAGCGCGAGAAATTACGCAAAGATGTGACAATTTCCCGAATGCGATTAGTACCCACCTGCATGGACTGAAATAATTTGGGTAAATCGTCGAATAAAAACTCAATCTCGGCTTTGCGCCAAAATTCTTGAATCTCTTGGGCGGCGTAGGGATGATGTTCTCGATAAAGCTCCACACAGCGCAGCAATTCTTGGGTATATTGGTGGGCGTGTTCTAAGTTACCGTGAATAAAATTAATTGGGTTATTAATCTCATGGGCGACTCCCGCTACTAATTGCCCTAAGCTAGCCATTTTTTCGGCGTGGATAATTTGCATTTGGGCAGTACGTAACTCATTGAGGGCCTGAGCAAGTTGATTTGCTTCTTCACGAGTTTGACCCAGCAAACTTGATTGTTGGAACAAGTTGGCTTGACGCAAAGCTACACTCAGTTGTGCGGCTACTTGGGTGACAAATTCTAATTCCGCTTCTTCCCAATCACGTGTATGGGTGCATTGATGAATACAAAACAAGCCCCACAGATCATCTCCTTCCATCACTGGCACAACAATCTGTGCTTTGACTTGAAATCGCTCAACTATATCAAAATGAGGGATTTTGGAGCCTCCACGGTTGACATCAGAGATGACTTGCACTTTCCCTTGCTGATATTGTGCTGCATACTGATCGCCAAAACTATAATCTTGTACCTTGATAGCTAAAGCCGCATCGAAATGAGGTAACACGTCTTCAGCGATAAATTCCCCACTACAAAAATTGACATCAGGGTCAAAGCGAAAGACACCTACACGATCTGCAATCAGCGATCGCCTGACTTCTTGGACTGTGCTTTTAAAGATGGTCTCCAAATCCAGCGATTCCCGAATTTTCACCACCAAATCAAATAAAATTCGCCGCTGTTCAGCTGATTTGTGTAGTTCATCAGCACGAGTCTGAACTTGAACCATCATTTGCGAATTTTGCAAGGCTACTCCCAGTTGGCTGGCAACCTGTCCCAAAAATTCCACTTCTACGCTATCCCAGTTACGAGGTGCAGAATGTTGGTAAGCAGCCAGCAAGCCCCACAGATTACGCCCGACAAAAATCGGAGTCAACACATAGGCACGAATTTTAAACTGCTCTAAAATATCGAGGTGACAGCGTGAATGTCCAGCTTGGTAAATGTCGTTAACAGCATAATTTTCATTATTACGGTAGCGTCCACCTTTAGTTTCTTGTAGGTGAGTATCTTCCCAAACTAAATTTTTGCCAAAGGGAGTGATACTGTCCCAATGTGGTTCTGCAATGCCGAAATGACCGACAAATTGTCCACTCCAGTCAGCATTAAAACGATAAACACCGACACGTTCAACTTTTAGGAGTTTACAAACTTCTTGACAAGTGGTTCTGAGGATTAAATCAATATCTAAAGAGGAGCGAATTTTGCCTACTACTTCAGTTAACGCCCGTTGACGTGCGATCGCATCTTGAAACGCCGCTGTCTGCTGTTTTGATTGCGTTAAATTTTCGGCTTGCTGAATTGCTACTCCTAATTGTGCGCCCACCTGCCCGAGAAATTCAACTTCGTAATCTACCCATTGACGCGGCGTAGAATGTTGATAGGCTGCTATTAATCCCCAAAGTTTTGAACCTATGAAAATCGGTGCCAAAACATAGGCGCGAATCTTAAATTGTTCGAGAATGTCGATATGACAGCGAGAATGTCCAGCTTGGTAAATATCGTTAACGGCAAAACTTTCGTTATTACGGTAGCGCCCACCTTTGGTTTCTTGCAGGTGAGTATCTTCCCAAACTAGATTTTTGCCAAAAGCATTAATTCTATTCCACTGCGGTTCTACCATCCCAAATTGGCTGACAAACTCACCACTCCAATCTGGATGAAAGCGATAAATTGCTGCCCGCTCTAACTTCAAAAGTTTACATAATTCCTGACAAGCAGTATCTAAAATTATGTTGATATCAAGAGAAGAGCGAATATTGCCCACCACTTCTGTTAATGCTCGTTGACGCGCGATCGCATCTTGCAGTTCGGTAGTGCGTTGTTTGGTTTCTGAGATAATTTCTACCTGCTGCATTGCCACACCAAAATAGGTGCCAGCTTGGGCGAGGAATTCTACTTCGCTATAATGCCATTTGCGGGGTGCAGAGTGTTGATAAGCTGCCAACAATCCCCACAGTTTTGCACCTACGAAAATTGGGGCGATCGCATAGGCGCGAATTTGAAATTGTTCTAAGACTTCAATATGACAACGAGCGTGTCCTGCTTCGTAAATGTCATCAACAGCAAACGGCTCATTTTTGCGATATCGTCCTCCCTGAGTTTCTTGTAAATGTGAATCTCCCCAAACCAAATCTTGTCCAAAAGCATCGAGTGTATTCCAGGGTGATTCGGCAAAGCCTAAACGATTAATAAAACTGCCACTCCAGTCAGGATTAAAACGGTAAATTGCTACTCGTTCAATCTTTAATTGCCGACCAATATCTTGACAAGAAGTCGCACACAGAGATTCTAAATTTACCGATGCCCGACTCTTAGCAAGAATTCTTGCTAATATTTTTTGATACTGAACAGCAAGTTGTAACTGTTGTTGACATTCTTGCAAGCGCACAGATGCTTCATGATCATTTGATGTCATAGATTTCAGGGAATAATGAAATTCTTAGTTTCATTGTTCCCTTGGGTCAATCAAATATTAAATAAATCGGAAATTTTTCATCAACCCTTGACAAAAGTCCATTCCAATATTTTGATTGGCGCTTTTTGGAGTGCTTGGGATAGTTCAGCACTGCTTTTGAACTTCAACTGTGATAAATCGCAGGCTTCAATATTAACTGTAAATTTCTCATCCTCAAACGGCCAAGGATTAACAGTCACCAAATTATCGCTGCGTTGCATAATGTCATAACGCTGATCTTCAGGCCCCTTGCTAATTTCTAACCAGCGCTCATCAGCCGGGAGTTCTTGCTGGCAGAGAATTAAAGATAAGCGATCGCACCATTGCATAAATGCATAAGCAGCATCTACATCTTGCTTGTCAATTCCTAATTCCTTACGCCAAAGTTCCTGGTTTTCTAATTGCTCATCTAGAAACTTATCGAGTTCAGGAGATTCACCGCGTTTTGCTCCATTTAACCGACTCATATGTTTAGAAATTAATAAAGCTACCCACCTTCCCCGATAGCGGGCATTTTTGACAAGATTAGCAATTTTTGTGACATCAGTCTCTGTACTGAGAGTAAAGTCTAGTGGCGCACCACTTTCTGTCAAAATATCTTCTTCCCATTCTTTTTCTAAATCATCATGATGGGAAATTGCGGCTAGGGTTTCATATAACCTTTCAGGAGCATTTTTGCGTCGCCATTGTCCTGCTAATTGCGCTGCTAATAAAGCATGAGCGCGATGATAAATCACTTCCCAACCATTTTGTGTAGCATTAACAATCACCAGTTAATTCTCCATATACTTAATTGTAATTTTTCCGGAAAAATGAGCCAGTGAATTTACTTCTGACTGGCTCATCTTATGTTCCTAAATTAGTGCATTAGGAATGCTTTTTAAGCGGATCGGCAATATATTTGAATGTTGGCTCAGAATTCCAAGGGCCACGCTCATCTTGACTACCATTTGTAGATAAGTTGTAGTAAAGAGCAACAGTTTCATCCGGTTGAATATTACCGAAGATGGGATCTGTCAATTTACCCAGAGAATCTAACGCTTTCATAAACATTTGCGTATGAGAAATTTCTCTGGTTAATAGATGTACTAAAGTTTGCTTAGTACCATCATCTGTGGCTAACTTAATTAACTCTTCGTAAGTCTGACGCGCTCCCGCTTCCGCAGCAATATTAGCTCGCAAGTCACGCACTACATCTCCACCTTCATTGATGTAATTTGCAGTCCAAGCGCTACCTTGACTATCTAAAAAGTGCGGGCCAATGCCTCGAATTGCAAACAGAGTACTTTTATAAACCTCAGTTTGATCGGTATTTTTGGTGTGAGCTTCGATGAGTTTACCCACCATTTCTAAATGGCTAAACTCTTCGATAGCAATATCTTGGAGCATATCTTTAATGCCAGCATTTTCGACATGAAAAGATTGCACCCAGTATTGTAGTGCAGCTGTAAGTTCTCCTGTTGCCCCACCAAACTGTTCTAGAAGTAATTGAGCAAACCTAGGATTAGCCTCACTAACGTTTACTGCATGAATCGGTTCTTTTTTATGAAAAAACATTTTTCCCTGCTTCCTGAAACAATGATTTGGTCAATGGATTGATTTAGAATTATTACCAGCTACCACTGATACAAATTCCTACAAGCAAGCTACAAACTCACACCTTAAAATCTAAATTGCGCCGTAATTTCGCAACGAATTGTGATTATGCCTCAGACCTAGTAAATCAACAAAATGATTGTCCTGAGGATTTTAATTAGACTCTACTGCTTCTGCTCAATAGTCCCCATAAATAAATAGCAATAATTGCACCAATTACAGCTATAAATAGACCTGTAAGACTGAAACCAGCACCAGCAGCGGTAAGTTGTAGAGTTCCTGTTTGCAAAAGTGTGTACAGACTCCCACCAATGAAAGCGCCGACAATACCTAATACCATCGTCGAGAGAATTCCGCCACCTTGATAACCTGGATAAATTGCTTTTGCGATCGCACCAGCTAGAAGTCCTAATATTACCCAAGCAATAATATTCATGAGTTCCTCACAAAAGTCATCTGGTTTATATTCAATTTATCCAGAAAAACTCACAAATGTTTCTACCACTTGAAGGAAAAGCTACAGCCAGAAGATAGATATAAATTGATAGATTTTTCAATCATTTATGATTTTGTATATGCTAATTTTCTCCGATTAAATCAAATTTTATTTTGAAGCATTGAATATACTCTCATTAAAGCTTTCTATCAAAATATTCATATTCAAAAATCAGTTCTGAATATATTTATGTCTCAAGATATAAGCTCTATCTCTATCTTTATATAGATGCTTTAAATAAAAGATGATTTATAAAGTTAGCGATAGCGTAACGCACCGACACATAATTAACAATTCACAAGTGCGTTAGCTTTCGGCTGTTGACCTTTAACAGTCAACAGTCAACAATCACTACAAGTTCTTATGCAATTTATAAGTGGATTAGGTTACTACTCATTCATTTCTTTCATCGTAGCTAGTGCTGAAGGAGACAGGCGACTCAGATATCTGAATATCCAGTATTTAAATATCGTATCCAAAATCACTGGAAATGTAGCAATAAATAAATATATTGCACTTTCATTAGCTGGTAATCCTAAATGTTCTGCAAAGCCTTCTAGGAGAACTTCCCAGCCATGTGGTGAGTGAAATCCGACAAATATATCGGTAAACAAAATAATTAAAAAAGCCTTAGCACTATCGCTAAGTCCATAAACAATATCGTCTATAAAAGACTTAACAATGGCAATTTCTCTTTTGCTTGTAGCAACTACAATAGCAAAAGCAACTAGTGAGATTAAATCAGCAAATACATTACTGATAGCGCTATTACTTTCATGGTTAAATTCCTCTGCTATCTCAATCGCTTTTTCTTGAATTTTTTCTCTGACTCCCTCAGGTGAAAGTGCTGGAGCTTCCTGTAATAAACTTTCAAATTTCAGTTTGCTTTCAAAACTCTTCAATTCATGTAAAGCTTTTTCCTCCATTTCAGAGTTAAGAAAAATCTGAGTTGTGCCTTCTACTCTAGCTCTTTCAACTAAAGGATTTATTAATAGCTGTTTCGAGAAATGCTGGGTTAATAGAGGCACAAGAATTAAAATTAGAAAAAATCTCAGTGCAGTTCTAGTCCTATTTCTAGAACGCTGATAATTTCTCACAAATTCTGATTCTGCTTGTGGTGATAAATCAGTTTTTATTTTGTTAATTGTTCTGCCTAAAGACCTAGGTAATATTCCTGTCTTTTGGCTTACTTCAGAAGCTTGCTTAACTCTATTATTAGATGGTTTGACTGGTTGAGGCGCTATATTATTATCAATAGCCAGTGGCTCAGAAATTTTGACAACATCACTACTATTAATTTGTTCAGTTCTAGGAGTATACTTAGCTATGACATCATCAATAAATTGCAGCTTTTCTAAGATTGTACTATTAGCCATCTCCAACATTGAACGGCTGACACGGAACTCTGCTAATTTGATATTGATAATAGTTAAATTCTTATTTAAGTATCCTTCCCAGTAAGACATTACATTTGCGGTGTAATTTCCTGAAGAAGCAGAAATTTTTTGACCACCAAAATGCTCAATTTCAATGTTTCTAATTATCTGAGCAGCTTCGTAAGCTTCTAAAAGTGCCCTTTCTGGTGTTGAGACAAACCATTGCTTTACTGTTAGGATATAGTCTCTAATTTTTTGGCGTAATAAACCTGCATTTTTGGTAATGAATGAGGATTTCATTGCAGACATTTTCTATATATTGAGTCAAGGTACTAAGATTAGCTACCAACTATAGTAATAAGTAATTATGACAAAATATTGCTAGTAGCTTTTGGCAGATTACATAAACTATTTATTCTGAGTTTACACCTGTTAGCGATTGATGTGAAGATAGATAATTGACTTGTATTGCTAGTATTAAAAATAACAATAGCTGATTTTATGATATAGCTATCCAGTTTGATTAGTGAAAATATTTGCATTGAAAAATAACGTGGAACAGAGATATAAGGATATAAACTGTACCTAGCTTTCCAGAAATCATATATGGTTTCCATAGCAGTATTTACTAAAATACAATACTAGCTCTCTAGGTATTTATCATTTTCTCACTATTCTCCACTTAACATCAAATAGCCCTGTCTTAAGATAGATGCTCAGAACTAGTTTATTTGCACTTGTGAAGTAGCAATCAATAGCATCTGAGTTTTTTGTGAGCTTTTACACCTATTAAATTTGTATTGCAATCTTATGTCTATTCTGTGTGAATGCTGTGTCAATACTGTGACATAGCTGCATTCAGCATCAGTAGGGTTAATGCTAACACGTAAGATTTGCTAATTTAAAATACCCTGTATTATCAAGTTTTAGATGTCTACAAAAATCAGAGTAATTGTCAAGTCGATTTAATAAATTGGTATATTTAAGAAATTAATATTGGCATCTTTTACAGAATATTGCAATTACATAATAGCTATCATCATAATTTAGTATTATCTTCTCCATAGTTATTCTATAACCATTGCAAAATGCTATTATTCATTTAATTGCATATACTCGCCTAGCAAATCTGGTTACCGAAATAGGGGATTTTTGGTTAATTTTGATTAACTACTATTTACTAAAATGCTGGTATTGCTTAAATCAATAGACAAGCTAATTGTTATTCGATTAAGCAATATTAAGTTAGTGGTTCTCTGCAAAATGTCAATGTTAAGACATGATTTCTAGTTGTAAAATAATTACACAGATTAGCTTTATTTTCTCTGACAACTAAAATTTTCCAACTCTTTTGGTAACGATAATGAAGTGAATTATGCTAAGTAATTTAACCTTATGGTAGTGGTTAGAATACAAGATTTTTCGCTAATAAACTAAGTGTTCCCATTAAATTACTGAAAACCGAAAATCATGGATGTTAAAGAACTTCTAGCTAGGTATGCAGCCGGAGAAAGAAGCTTTCACGGCATAGAATTGCCAGAAGCAGATCTGCGGGGAGCTAATTTAGGTGGTGTAGACTTTGGCAGAGTTAACCTGAGTGGCGCTAATCTCACAGGTGCATCTTTGAGTGGTGCTAATTTGAGCCAGGCGAATCTTAGAGGAGCAAAACTACATAGAGCGAATTTATCGGAAGTTATTCTCAGTGGCGCTGATTTACGCCAAGCAGCACTGACAACTGCAAATTTAAATGAATCGGATCTCAGTGGCGCGTCTCTCAATGATGCAGACTTGTGTGATGCTAATTTGCACATGGCATCACTGAGTGCAGCCAATTTACAAGGTGCTAATTTGAGTGGAGCCAAAATGGGTGGAGTAAGGATGTGGAAAGCAGATTTGCAGTGGGCAGATTTAACAGGAGCCGATTTAAGTGAAGCCAATTTGAGTGAAGCAAACTTAACCGGAGCTAATCTCTATGCCACAGACATGAGCGAAACATTTTTGACAGGAACTATCATGCCTGATGGTTTTATTCATTTATAAAAATGGGGACTAGGGACTGGGGACTGGGGACTGGGGACTAGGAATAAATAACTTTTGACTCTTGACTCTTGACTCTTGACTTTTACCTTCAAAATTACACAGTCGCTAGCAAGATATGTCAGAATTCTGAAATCATTAGACTGCTGTAATTTGAATTATGAATTTGAGCCTGTGCATGATCGTCAAAAATGAAGCAGCAACACTGCCTAAATGTCTTAGCAGTGTGAAAGATGTCGTTAATGAAATTGTAGTTTTAGATACAGGTTCTAGCGATCGCACTCCAGAAATCGCTAAAGCACATGGTGCAAAAGTACATCATTTTCAATGGAACAATAACTTCAGCATTGCCCGCAATGAAGCTTTAAAATATGTCACAGGCGATTGGATTTTAGTGTTAGATGCAGATGAAACACTAACGCCAGAAATTGTACCGCAAATTCACTCAGCAATCCAAAGCGAAGAATACTTATTAATTAACCTTGTGCGAAATGAAGTAGGCGCAGAACAGTCTCCTTATTCGTTAGTTTCTAGACTATTTCGTAAACATCCAGATATTCAGTTTTCCCGTCCATATCATGCGCTAGTTGATGATAGTGTATCAGAAATTATCAAGAAAGAACCGCACTGGCAAATTGGCTATTTACAAGGAGTAGCAATTTTACATAAGGGATATCAAAAAACTGCGATCGCCCAAGGTAACAAATACGCCAAAGCCCAAGCAGCAATGGAAGAGTTTTTCAAAGCTCATCCTTATGACCCCTACGTTTGCAGTAAATTGGGAGCCTTGTATATAGAAACTGGCAAAATTAAAGAAGGTATAGAATTACTCAGAAGAGGCGTGAGGGCAAGTGAAGAAAACTACGAAATTTTATACGAACTCCATTATCATTTAGGCATTGCCTACAATCGCTTACAAAATCCGCAACAAGCTAGCGCCCACTATCAAGCTGCAATTAAATTACCAATTTATCCAATTTTAAAATTGGGAGCATATAACAATCTGGGTAACTTACTCAAAGCAGCAGGAGATTTAAAAAATGCCAGAAAAGCTTACGAAACAACCTTAAAAATTGACCCAAATTTTGCTAGCGGACATTATAACTTAGGAATGACATTTAAGGCTTTAGGCTTATTTACAGATGCGATCGCCTGTTACCAAAAAGCCATCAAGCTACACCCCAGCTATGCTGAAGCTTATCAAAATTTAGGAGTAGTGCAACTCAAAGTGGGGAATGTTCAAGCTAGCGTCACAGCATTTAAAAATGCGATCGCCCTACACCAACAGCATAACCCCGAAGAAGCCAAGAGACTCCGCCAGGGTTTGCAAGAGATGGGGTTGATTTAGTGCTGAGTGGTGAGTGCTGAGTTGGGGGGATGAGGAAGATGAGGGGGATGAGGGGGATGAGGGAAAAAGTAATTACCAATGACTCATTACTCATTACTCATTACTCATTACTCATTACTCATTACTCATTACCCCATGCCCAATGCCCAATGCCCCATGCCCAATTCTAAATCCGACTCCGTACAAATTTCTCCAATCTGTCCATTCCCTTTTCAATGGTGGCCATGTCAGTGGCGTAGGAAAGGCGAATGTTCTTATCAGCACCAAAAGCAATACCTGGAATTACTGCTACTTGATGTTCTTCAATCAGTGCATCACAGAATTCTAGGGATTTTAGACCAGTTTTGCTGATGTCGGGGAAAAGATAAAAAGCACCGTCAGGTTTAGGACAACTCAAACCGGGAATAGCGTTGAGTCTGTCTAACATTACCTGTCGCCGTTTGGCGAAGGCTTGGCGCATTTCTTCTACGCAGTCTTGAGAACTTTCTAAAGCTGCGATCGCCCCATATTGAGCAAAGGTACAAACGTTAGATGTACTATGCCCTTGGATGGTGCTTGCGGCTTTGATAATTTCCACTGGCCCCGCTAAATAGCCAAGTCGCCACCCTGTCATGGAGTAAGCTTTGGCAAAGCCGTTGCTGATCAAGGTACGCGCAAAAATTTCCTTCCCTAAAGAACCAATGCTGATATGTTCTGCACCGTCGTAGAGAATTTTTTCGTAAATCTCGTCAGAAACTACAAAGATATCTGCATCAACTACTACTTCCGCCAGCGCTTTAATTTCTGCTGGCGTGTACACCATCCCAGTGGGGTTAGATGGAGAGTTGAGGACAAATAGCTTCGTTTTGGGCGTAATCGACTTCCGCAGTTGTTCCGGCGTAATTTTATAACCCGTCGAAGCATCTGTGGTCACAATAACCGGAACTCCACCTACCAAAGTTACCATTTCGGGATAACTTAGCCAGTAGGGAGCAGGGATAATGACTTCATCACCCGGATCGATTAAAGCCACAATCAAATTGTAGAGAGAATGCTTACCGCCATTGGTGACGATGACATTTTCTGCTTTATAATCTAGACCATTATCAGCTTTCAGCTTATGGGCGATCGCTTCCCTTAACTTTGGTTCTCCTGCGGCTGGGCCATATTTGGTTTTGCCTTCATCCAAAGCCTTTACTGCTGCTGCTTTGATATGGGCTGGAGTGTCAAAATCTGGTTCTCCAGCGCTAAAACTACAAACGTCCACACCCTCTGCTTTCATTGCCTTAGCTTTAGCTGCGATCGCTAAGGTTAAAGAGGGTGTTACCTGACTTACTCTTGCTGCCAGCTTCATTCTTAATTTATTTGGCGAATCTCTAACCTATTTAACAATATCCCACAATCTTGATCGAGAATTGACTTTTCAAGATTCCTTAGCTGGTCTATTTTACAAATTTGATAATTTGTTGACAGTTTAGTCGGTAAATATTTTTACCGATATGCTAAATGAGCGGATTGCTTGGCTTTAGAATGAAAAAGCTGGGGCACATAGCCTTACATAAACATCTCGCTTCTCATCATCAAAAGCTCTTCTACCATGAAGAATTCTTGTATTATCAATCATTAAAATATCTCCTTGCTGCCAAGAAATTTCCGTAGTTAATCTCTCAGCTATTTCATTAAGTTCAGACATCACTGTATCGGATATATCTGAATCATCAGCAAATCTTATCCGTTCAGGATATAAATGTTTACCAGGTAATAGACTATTAATAAATACCTGATGTTTACCGCAGCTACTCGGTATAATTGCTGGACGAATATACTCAGTTACTATGGAATTATCTTGGTAAATAGTTAAACGCATATCATTAAGTTCACATATTGCTGCTACTTGATTCACATCCTCTGTTTTGTATTGTTTCTGCCATTCTGCTTCAGATAGATGGGTAGTAAACTTGATATGATTTTTGCTAAATAAATCTTTGGTAGCGCTACTAAGTTCATTATAGAATTGTCTACCATCACATATTGTTGTTTCTCCCTTTTCTGAAGCTGGATGAGCGCAGAAAAACCACAACATTAGCGGGATATGCTTTTGATAATACATCTCGCCATGTAATTTAATCGCCGATTTAAAATTGTTAACGCTTAAAACTGTCTTGTCACCATTAATAATTCGGCGTTGAAATACTCCGCCAGCATAATCCATAAAATTAGTACTTAATGAGTTGCTAAATTCTTTAAAAATTTCGGCATTAGTTGCGAATTCTCTAAACAGCAACGCCCCATACTCTTTAAATAAACTAATAATTTCCTCCCTTGATAATTCCCAAATACTGTGATTGCCAGTATTAATAATTTGTTGACCTATGCTGTTTGAGATTGGTTGGATTTTGATGTTCATAATAATTAATCCAAATTGAGTAACTTATTCTTGATTTTCACTAAAAATTATGCTTTTGACAGAAATTGGCTTGCTCAAAGCTAACTAGCTTATTGCACTTGCTAGCGAAGAGGTAAGGAGAATTCATATAAATTAAAGTTAGCGAAATTAACTGTAATTTAAGCTTTGTAGTCGTTAATTACATCTGAAATTTATCAGTTAAGATGTGAGCTATTAATAGGACACCCGTGTTAATATTGGTGCCCTCAAACCGAAACAGATGAGGATAAATAAAGTGAAAAATCAAGTATTGAAGCTAGCTACAGGTTTAGCACTTATGTGTACTACTGTAGCTATCAACACTGGTATAGCTGCTCAAATAGCCTTAGCTAAATCGAAAAATCCGACAAAGTGTAATTTCTTTGCCTACGTTGATGTCTCAGATGGGCAAACTTTAAACGTGCGGAGTGGAACCAGCACCAACAATAAAATTTTAGGACAAGTGCCTGTTAATGAGACTGTTCAGGTTGTGGCTGTATTAGGAAATTGGGCCAAGATTACCAATGCTAGTAGCGGTTTTAAAGGAACTGGTTGGGTATCTTTGCCCAAGTTAGGCTTATCAACCAGAGGTTACGGTACTAAGGGCGTGA
This sequence comes from Nostoc carneum NIES-2107, assembly GCA_002368155.1. Taxonomy (GTDB): domain Bacteria; phylum Cyanobacteriota; class Cyanobacteriia; order Cyanobacteriales; family Nostocaceae; genus Aulosira; species Aulosira carnea. The sequence continues at coordinate 2,959,889 of AP018180.1, read as the reverse complement.
AACTGTACGCCAAAACTAGTTCCAAAAGTCAAGTCATAGTTAGAGTTCCCCCTAACACCAGCGTCAAATTATTAGGCTGTCAGGGAGGCTGGGCGCTGGTGCAATATAAAGGTGTTAACGGTTGGTTGGTAAGAGAAGACCAATGTGGTGCAGCTTTGACCAGTTGTTCTTAATACCTGAGCGAAAATCAGATTCTCGACTTGTTCAAAAAGTCGAGAATCTTAGCTAACCTGCCAAATTTATAAATTGATTGGCATTTTTGCAATGGCATAACCCAATACAGTTCAATTAAAAAAATAAATTGACAACAAAAACAATAATTTTGGAGGGGGTTTGGGGGACGCAACCGTCACCCAATCGGGGGTTTGGGGGAGAATCCCCCAATTAAGCTAGCTGTTTCCACAACTGACAAATCAATCAAACTGTATTGTGGCGTAACCCTACCATCAGCGACTAGTCGGGCTAATCCAAAATCCAAAATTGCTTGACTACTCAAAAAGTCATAGAAGAAAAAAATATAAAAATTTTTAGATGCCAATTATTAGCTACTAAACAAATAAAAAATCATCATAAATATCAAGCTTTTGGCAAATCTTAATTAGAAAGAATCTCAATAAAATTATTTAGAAAATTTAGTCTATAGAGAGATGTATTTCTTACTGGGTAATAGTTTGATACTTATTACTTGTGTTTTAAGTTTTAATGATAAAACGTAGAATCTCATGTAAAAATTATTTATGACTTACGATAATCGCGCAGTGGTGCGAAAGGTTTTAATTATTACCCTACTGCTAAACCTGTTTGTGATGGCATTGAAAGCAGTAGTGGGTTACTCTACAGGTTCTTTAAGCTTATTAGCCGATGCTTTACATAGTGTGACTGATAGCGCCAACAATGTTTTAGGGTTGGTTACTAGTAAGTTTTCTTCCCCAAAACCCGATCGCGAACATCCCTATGGACACCAAAAGTTTGAAGCTGTAGGTGCTTTGGGAATTTCTGCTTTTTTAGGAATTGCTTGTTTTGAAATTCTCCAAGGCGCAGTTGAGAGAATTCTCAAAGGTGGTCAACCTGTAACCATATCAGCAGCAGAATTATGGTTATTACTAATTGTGCTGGGTGTGAATATTTTTGTGACTTTCTACGAACGCAATGAAGGGAAGCGAGTAGGTAGCCCAATTTTAATTGCTGATGCTACACATACCATGAGTGATGTGTGGGTAACCATTACTGTGATTGGCGGTTTGATTGGCGTGTGGTTAGGTTACCAATGGTTAGATGTAGTCTTAGCTTTTCCTGTAGCTTTATTAGTTTTTTGGAGTGGTTGGTCAGTTTTAAAAGATAACTTACCTTCTTTAGTAGATGAAATGGCGATCGCACCAGAAGCAATCCATGCGATCGCGCTTTCGGTTCCGGGTGTAATTAATTGTCATGACATCGCTTCCCGTGGGGTTCTCGGTCGTCAAGTCTTTATGGAAATGCATTTAATTGTCGATGCTACAGATGTAGAAACCGCCCACCGCATCACCGAAGAAGTAGAAAGGCGACTAGAAGAACGTTTCCGTCCGGTAAGGATTCTCATTCATGTCGAACCCCCTGCTTACCAGTCTGAGACAATTACTTTTGAATCTGAATTGAAAGGATGAATGTAGAGAAAATTCACCGCTGATACACGCCGATGAATTTCCCAAAACAAAGTGATGAGTTTGTAGTTATTTCAACTACAAACTCATCACTCTTGTACAGACGCGATTAATCGCGTCTCTCCAACTCAGCGCTGACTTATTCCCACTCGATGGTTCCAGGCGGCTTGGAGGTGATGTCATACACCACTCGGTTGACACCTTTAACTTCATTGACAATGCGGTTAGAAATTACTTCTAAGACATCGTAAGGTATGCGCGCCCAATCGGCTGTCATTCCATCTTCGCTGGTGACAATCCGTAAGACGATGGGGTAAGCGTAGGTACGTTTATCACCCATTACGCCGACGCTACGAATTGGTAGCAACACTGCAAATGCTTGCCAAACTTGATTGTACAAACCACGTTGATTAATTTCTTGCCGCACAATTAAATCCGCATCGCGCAAGATATTTAATCTTTCGGATGTCACTTCACCGAGAATGCGAATTGCTAAACCAGGGCCGGGGAAAGGTTGGCGTTGGACGATTTCTTCAGGTAAACCAATAGAACGCCCAACTTTGCGGACTTCATCTTTAAAGAGTTTCCGCAATGGTTCTACTAGTTTGAAGCGTAAATCTTTGGGTAATCCGCCCACATTGTGATGACTCTTAATTTTGACGGCTACTCGTTCGCCAGTTTGAGGATCGACGTTGGTATCAGCCGATTCAATCACGTCGGGATATAGAGTACCTTGAGCTAAATAATCAAAGTGACCTAGGCGTTTAGATGTTTCTTCAAATACGCGAATAAATTCATGACCGATGCGGCGACGCTTTTCTTCGGGATCGGTGACACCTTCCATCATGTTGAGGAAGCGATCGCGCGCGTTAACATACTCTACAGGAATATGAAATTGCTCTTGGAATAGCTTCACTAATCTTTCTGGCTCATACTTCCGCATAAAGCCTTGATCGATAAACACACAGGTGAGTTGATCGCCAATGGCTTTATGTAATAAGAAAGCTAAGGTAGAAGAATCTACTCCACCAGAAAGCGCTAACAGCACTCGCTTATCACCTACTCTGGCACGAATTTCGCGTACAGCTTCTTCTACAAACGCCGCTGTAGTCCAGGTTGGTTCGCAGTCGCAGATATGGTAAACAAAGTTGCGAATTAATGCCAACCCACCTAAAGAATGCACTACTTCTGGATGGAACTGCACGCCATACAGTTTTCTTTCATGGTCAGCAATCGCTGCACAGGGAGTATTTTCTGTATGGGCTAAAAGTTCAAATCCAGGAGGCATTTTTGTGACTGAGTCGCCATGACTCATCCACATTGTGGTGCCTTCTTCCACGTTAGTTAGTAAATCTGTGGGATCATCTATATATAGTGATGCCTTGCCATACTCACCGCGATCAGCCTTTTCTACCAACCCACCTAGCTGGTTTACCATCAATTGCATTCCATAGCAGACTCCCAAAATAGGAACACCTAAATTCCAAATTTCTGGGTCACAATGGGGTGCGTGCTCTCCATAAACTGAACTTGGGCCACCAGAGAGAATAATTCCTTTCGGATTGAGTTGCCGTAACTGTTCAGCTGAAGTACGATAGGACAGGACTTCGGAGTATACCTGCGTCTCACGGATGCGACGGGCAATTAGCTCCGAATATTGCGAGCCGAAGTCTAAAATTACAATTATTTGGCGATTAAGCTGTCCCCAGGTTTCAGTGGATTGGGGTGCTTGTTCTGTTAGTAGAGTCACCGCTGTATTCATGATGGCGAGAGTGTGTCTGTTAGGAGTAAGTCGCGCTGTGGTCTAAGAACTACCATTATTTCTGCCCGTTCTAGGTTTGTAATGGTAAATAAATCCCGCACAGATACGCTTAAATAGCGTGTCTGTTTAGCCGATGAATTTGGCTTGGTATTAAAAAGAAAAAAATACCCTAGAGTTGATACCGAAAAAGTTATTTATTTGGATTATTAATGATTATTCATATTAAGTTAACATAATTTTCCGGATAACATACAAGCAGTTTTGCTCTTTACGATAATTTTGCGATCGCGGTCAAAAAGTACCGATCCACAGGCTGTAGCTGATGTATCTCTACTGCTGTGACTGCGGATATATTCTTGGGAACGAGAGTCGATAGCTTCTGCGATCGCGCTGTAAACTTGATTTACCCAATCACTCCCGGTTGTCGCATCTAGGTGACGCAGGTAAGTAAGTGCAGCTTCTGCAGTTGGGCTAGCAAAAATTGTTTGTATATCTGGCTGCGACAATCCAGCTAAACTACAGTAGGTACTGAGAATTTCTCTGCGTCCATCAGCAAGATGATGATGGGTATGAAAAATCCCCCCTGCCAATTTCATTAGTTTTCCATGATACCCAAACAATAAGATTTCTTTAACACCCAAATTATCGGCTTCCACTAACATTGGCCCAATCCAGTTAGCGGTTTTTACTAGCTGTTCGGGATTTATACCGATTTGGCGTGCCAAGTCTAAGCCATTCTCGCCAATACAAAATACCAAACTGTCAAATTGGCTGGCTTTCTGGCGTAAATCTGCCAAAAAAGCTGTCAATTGTTCAGGAGAACTTAAAGGTTGAGAAATTCCTGTAGTTCCTAATAGCGAAAGTCCTTCTACTACCCCAAAAGCAGAATTAGAAGTGCGAGCAGCAAGCGATCGCCCAGCAGGTAAAATTATCGTGACTGTAATTTTTTCTTCTAGTGCTAATAGTCGGCTTAAGTTCTCTTGCAAGAGTTTCTGCGCGTAACCATAAATCGCCGCTTTACCATCAGCATTTAACTGTTTGCCAATTCCTTCTCCTCCTTTTATTATTACTCTCTCACCCTCTCCTTGGTGCCATTCCACCAATGCCCAAATTGGAGTATTTTTAGTCAAATCGAGATTATCACCCGGATCGCTGCGGGTAATTGCTAAAGCCATGTTTTCTGATAATCCCGCTACCTGTTCAATGGGAATTTCAGCGATTTCGGCTGGTTCAATCAAATCTACTGAAACTACATTGACAGGTTGATGATTACGTAACCAATGTAAAGCTGCAACGGCAGAAGCACAAGCAAAGACGGGGAGTGTGTATCCAGAACGGATCATGGGAAAAGTCAAGAATAGTTATGAATTCGTAATTCGTAATTCGTAATTACAGCAATAGCGAGTCAAAGTTTGTGCTAAATCTCTTGGATAGGTTGGGTAAAATTTCCCAATCAAATAGAGACAGCGGCGTTACGGTTAGGGATGCAAACCCCAACCGTAACGAATTGTGAATGAATATTTACGAATTGTAAATTAAATTCCTACTTTTAATAATACAGCTTGCATATCTTCCCAGGATAGGCCTTGTTGAATATAACGAGGCGACTCTGGATTGTAAGGGTTAGCTACTCGATCAATGCTGATAATTTTAGCGTCGTCTGGCAGCACAGGTATATCAGGATCAAAAGCGGTTGGGCGCATTAAGGAACTAGAAAAGCCTTTAAATATAGCAATTTGGTCTTCCTCGTTGTCAACTTCCACCGTTACAAGTAAGACTTCTTGAGGTCGTTTAATAGTATATTGTTCCAGTCGCTTGCCAATGGAATTTTTCATCTAGTCTGACGGATCGAGGATGAAAGTGGACTATACAGCACTTTTGAAGTAGGTGAGGTAGATCATGAGTAATGAGTAATGAGTAATGAGTAATGAGTAATGAGTAATGAGTAGGAAATTTACTTATTACTCATTACTTTTTTCAATTAGTTGCTGTACCTCATACACATCGAATCTGCTGTATATGTATATTTTCCTTCATCCTTGATGCTTTCTGTAATTACTGTTGTGTAGCGGAACGTCCTTGTTTACCTAGCTTAACTAATACAAAGTAGCTTAAGTAGAGAACGTAAAAGACTAAGCCCATGATCCCCAAAAAGCCGAGGAACGCAGGTTTACTATTAGCATGGAAATATTCTTTAAAGAGTAATGGGGCTTCTAACCAAACGCGACAATATGAACTTTTGAAGGTAGCCTCAGAAAAAGCACAACCCAAAAAAGGTATAAAGGCGATCGTGCCGAGAATACCATAAATTGTCATTGCCCAACGCCAGGAGGTAAAAACTAATTTTAATGCTCCGCTGGCTTGATACTCAACTTCATCATTGAGGTCTACCCAGAACCATAAAGAAATGGGGATCAAAATCCGACCCATCAATCCTGAGAGAAAACTGACTCCAAATCCCCCAATCATTAAGTAAACAGTAACCGCTAACACACTAGATACTCGCCAATAAATGGTTAATAGGCGTTGTATCCCTTCTGCTTTCTGCACAAAGGCCCAAATTAACAGAATTAGCGGAATAATCACCATAAAAATCAGCGCTAGTCTGAAATCTAGCCAAACAAACGAGCGGAACCAAACATCATTTCCCATATTTTTTACCAGAATATAAATCTAATGTCATAACTAAGAATCATGACCCATATTGAGGATATCTAATAAGTTATTAACTAGCTAATAACTGTCACATGATAGCTAATAAAAAAACAAGCAACTCAAAGATCCTTAACTTTTATCTTTTACCAGCCTGTAGCTATCTTTGGCAGAGTTTTAACACATACCTGAAGATTAAAGGCGGCTACACCCCCATAAATCCCTAATTTTTAGTAGAAGTTTTTGCTGAGGAACAAAACTTCTTAATTGCTACGCCTCACTATCAATCGCTAATTATCCTGAATTTCAGGAGCAGCCGATTAAATATCAAGTGGCGTAACATTAGAGAGGGTTTGGCGTAAAGGTACAAGATAACCGTAAATAGGTCTTGGTTGCTTGTCTGTCAGAGGAAAAAAATTTAGCAACTCACTTTTTAGTCATCATAAAGACGACATTCTGCTGCTTCTGGATTGTCGTCACAGTACTGTTCTAAAGAATTTTTTTGTTTATTTTGACGTTGGTGAGAAGCTTCTGCTTGTAATTCTTCGACTGCATCCCAAGCTGCGGCACATTCGGCAGAATTGCTACCTGAGATGTCACAGACAGTACGGGCTTGTTCTACTTCTTCTTGGATTTTTTCTTGAATGTCGCTCATAGCTTTAGTCTCGTTGTGTGGTGTTAATACCAGTATAGAAAAATGTCAAAAATGGCAGTTTTTTGTGCTAACTTCACCATTCTAACCACTGAGCTGTTAAGTTAGTGTTTTAGCCTGGTGATCCATAACTAATACAATAAACGCTGGCAGATATACTAAACCTATATTTATCTTTTAAGATTTTGTATAGCCAGTACTACAAAAGTATAATCATACAATAGATTGCATAAATCTAATAGGGAATAGCAACCCTAGCTTTCTGGAATAGGCAGGTCATTGAAGCCAGATAAATTTAATTGCCTTCAACTCTTGTCGGATGAAATTATATCCAGGAACAAAACTCAAAAAACCAGCCCAACGAGAGAAAAAAGCCTAAAACTCATGGCAGACCAAATGCAGTGGGCGAACGCCCTATCAACCCGTCCTTCCTTGGAAGCAGCAATCACAGAGGTGGTAGAAAGGGCTGTCTCTTCGTTAACAGCGCCCCCGGATCTGGGGCTGGTATTTATTTCTTCGGCTTTTGGGAGTGAGTATTCCCGACTTTTGCCTTTGCTAGCAGAGAAACTTTCTGTACCTGTGCTAATTGGTTGCAGTGGTGGTGGGGTAATTGGCACTACAGACATGGGACAAACCCAAGAACTAGAAGCGGAAGCAGCTTTAAGTTTAACTTTGGCACATTTACCAGGGGTGGATTTGAGCGTCTTTCACGTTGTGGCAGAAGAATTACCAGACTTAGATAGTTCACCAGATGCTTGGATCGATTTAATTGGTGTCCCACCTTCACCGACACCCCAGTTTATTTTGCTATCCGGTTCCTTTTCATCAGGAATCAACGATTTATTACAAGGGCTAGATTTTGCTTATCCGGGATCGGTGACAATCGGCGGACAGGCTAGTGCTGGGGGTATGAGTGGTCGTTTGGCGCTATTTTGTAACGATCGCCTCTATCGAGAAGGTACAGTAGGATTGGCTTTGAGTGGCAATATTGTGCTGGAAACCATTGTGGCGCAAGGATGCAGGCCAATTGGTGAACCAATGCAGGTAACGAAAGCCGAACGCAATATTATTTTGGAACTAGATGAGCAAGTACCTTTAGTAGTATTGCGCGAAGTGATTGCCAACCTCACGGAAACAGAACGAATGTTAGCACAACATTCTCTGTTTGTAGGTGTAGCAATGGATGGGTTTAAGCCTTCTTTGCAGCAGGGAGACTTTTTAATTCGCGGGATTTTGGGAGTAGATCCTTCAGCAGGTGCGATCGCAATTGGCGATCGCGTGCGTCCCGGTCAAAGGCTACAATTTCACCTACGAGATGCTGAAACTTCTGCTACCGATTTAGAATTTCTCCTAGAACAGTATCAAAGTCAACACCCTGATGAAGCCTCAGCCACCGCCGCTTTAATGTTTGCTTGCGTAGGACGCGGCGAAGGACTTTATGGCAAACCCAATTTTGATTCTGAGTTATTTCGACGCTACATCAAAGATATCCCTGTAGGCGGTTTTTTCTGTAACGGCGAAATCGGCCCCGTTGCTGGTAGCACCTTCTTACATGGTTACACCTCAGTATTTGGGATTTGTCGGGCGTTGGATATTTAAAATAGGGGCATTGGGCATTGGGCATTGGGCATGGGTAATTGGTAATTGGTAATTGGTAATTGGTAATTGGTAATTGGTAATTGGTAATTGGTAATTGGTAATGGGAATTTTTCCCCTTGTCTCCCTCATCTCCCTCATCCCCAGTCCCCAATCCCCAGTCCCCAGTCCCCAGTCCCCAATCCCCAATCCCTCACCTCGGCAACAAAATTGTGCTGTTATTATCAATCAATGTGGGAGTACCACTATTGGCGATCGCACCGTATTTTTGAATGTAGTGGCGGACTTTGTGAGGAAACTGGGGAAAGTCTAATAAAGCATCGCCATCGGCAATTGTTGCCCAAAAGTCACGTAAACTAGGAGCTAGTTCTTTTGCCTGGTCAATGGGCAAGTTTAAAGGTGGTAAAGTTAGTAACTTGATGAGGAAGGGAAAAGAGCGATCGCCCATCCACTCTTTAGATAATTGTTGCAAATTGGGAAAATCTGGTACTGCTTCCACTCTATGAGATAAAATTTGTAACCATTGCCTACCGTAATTATCACGATGGTACTCTAGTGTACGATAGGGGTGTGGATAACTAACTAAAGAACCTGTAGTAATATCATATACCCCTTCAGAGCAAGCAACATCCTGTACGTGTAAATGCCCAGTAAATACTAAATTTACTTTGTAGCGTTTGAGCAATTGCACTAATTCTCTAGCATTCTCCAACATATAACGATTTGCCATCGGATGGCGTAATTGATCGGGTAGATGCTCAACTACATTGTGATGCACCATCACCAAAACTAATTCATCTTTGACTTTTGCTAGTACTTCTTCTAACCACTGGAACTGTTGATCATCTAAACGCCCTATTTGCTGACCTTGTTCGTTAAAAGTATTAGAATTTAAGCCAATTAGCCTGACTCCAGGTAGTAACTCAGTTGTGTAATAAGGTTGCTGGGGATTGTCATAACCAAACTTGCGGTAGTAGTAGGGAAAATCAGCAAATGCGATCGATTGTTCATCCGCCATCAACACAGGTACGTCGTGATTTCCAGGCACAACATAGGCAGGAAAAGGTAATTTAGCTAAACGTTGTTGTAACCAAGCGTGGTTTTCTGGTTCGCCATGTTGGGTTAAATCTCCTGGGATTAAGAGAAAATCTAAGTCGAGTTGTGTTAAATGTTCTAATATGCTTTCAAAAGCAGGGATGCTAACTTCCACTAGATGAAAGCGGCTGGGATGATCCCAAATTGTGTGGGTTAGTGCGATATGTAAATCGCTAACTATGGCAAACCGAAAATTTAGAGCCATTGATTTCACGATAGTTTATTAAATTAGGGTTTAAAACAAGCCTTTTCCCAAGAGTATAACTTGTGCTTTGTTAACCTGCTTTGAAGCGTCAAGCCTTAACATTTCTACACATTAATCGTTGCCGATAACGACATGAGATTTATCTTAAAAATCAGGCATATATGCTATTTAACAGACTGATTTTACCAGAACCATTTTTGCAGATTTAGGGTTGTTGTGGAACCCTTCAAGGTGGTTTTACGTCGCTTGTGGTAGTTATTAGAGTAGAGTAGACACCAAGGATCAAACTTTTCATCAGTCTTTGTGAATATAGTTGATGAGTGTTACTGATGAAAGTCCTACAGCCAGTAGTTCTTATCGCTGTGAAGTCTATAGTAAAAAATTCTCCGATAGAAGAAATACTTTTAATTATGTTATAGATGCAGCCAATGCTGTCCGCTGTTTTTTTTGATGTTTACTAATCACCAATCCCGATATTTTGCTAAATCTTTATTGATTTTTTAGCTGATGAGGCAATTATATCAATGAAATATAAAGTAGATTGTCTGGCATCTGCCATTCATAATGTTAGAGCTATTCAAATATAGATGATCAAGAGCAAACAAATTTTTCGACAAATTGCTGTTGCTCTTTTCTCGAGTATTCTTGTTTAAGATAAAATATTGGTTAATTGCTAATTATAATCAAGCAATTACAACCTTGTTATTTGAGATCATAGTGTGAAGGAGTATCTATTTTGGCCGCTGTGCGAGTACGTCAACATGTTAATCCCCTTGCCCAAAGGTATCAAAAAGCAATCAGTACTCTTGATTGGGAGAAAGTATATACCCAGCCTTACCAACCATTACATTTAGATATTGGCTGTGCTAGGGGAAGGTTTTTGTTGAATATGGCAAAAATAGAACCTGAGTGGAATTTTCTCGGTTTAGAAATTCGAGAACCCTTAGTGGTAGAGGCAAATCATTTATCTACAGATTTAGGTTTAACGAACCTGCATTATTTATTTTGCAATGTAAATAAATCTTTACAGCCACTTTTATCTGCATTGCCACCAGGTATCTTACAACGTGTCACAATTCAATTTCCCGATCCTTGGTTTAAAACTCGCCATGCGAAACGGCGAATAGTGCAGCCAGAATTAGTGGCAGAGTTAGCAAATTATTTAGCTGTTGGCGGGGTTGTATTTTTGCAATCAGATATAGAGTTTTTAGCCCTAGAAATGCGGAATCTGTTCGCCGAAAATCCAGCATTTCAGAAATTGAGTGCTGAAGAATGGCTGACAGAAAATCCTTTACCAGTATCTACAGAAAGAGAAACAGCTACTCAAAACAAAGGTGAGCCAGTTTATCGGGCTTTATTTATCAAAAGAGAAGTAACAACAAATTCCTAATAGCATGATTTGGGATAATATTAGGATTAATAGATAACTTTAAAGATATGTAAAAATTCTATAATAAATAGTTTTGTTTACGCTGTAATCATAGTGATAGATTTGTCACTATTTATGGATATAGCACAGAAAAAATATTGGCTGATTGATGGTTGATAATAATAGAGCCATCTCTGAACCAGAAGGTGCAGCAAAGAGAGAGTATTGGTATGCCAAGTCTTTACATTATTGGGGGTGCAAATGGTTCAGGAAAAACTACTGTTGCAATGAATTTGTTGCCGAATTTTCTAAACTGCTTTGAGTACGTAAATGCAGATGCTATTGCTGCTGGACTATCTCCATTAAATCCAGATTCAATGGCTATAGAAGCAGGAAGATTAATGATTATGCGACTACGAACTTTATCTAATTCAGGTAGCGATTTTGCTTTTGAAACTACCTTAGCGGCTAGAACTTTTGTACCTTTTGTGAATGCTTGTAAAGCAAAAGGCTACACAATTAACTTAATATACTTTTGGTTACAAAGCATTGAACTAGCTATAGAACGAGTAGCAGCTAGGGTTGCTAGTGGTGGACACTCGATTCCAGAAAATGTCATTCGTAGACGCTACCAACAGGGTCAAAAAAATTTGATTTCTTTATATTTACCTTTGTGTGATGGTTGGATGATCTATGATAACTCTAGCTCATATCCCATTTTTGTTGCTGAACGCATTATTAATCAACAGCCTATTGTTTATAACAATGAGATTTGGAACAAAATTATAGAGGTATAAAATGACTGAAGAAGAAATGAAAAAGCTACATAGCAAAATTGATGTTGGAGTCAAAGCAGCAATTGCATTAGCGATTGAAAGACATCGCCAACTTGGACAATCAATTAGTATTATGAAAGACGGTAAAGTCGTAACTTTAACTGCTGATGAGATTGTCACTATTCAGAATCAACAGCGTATTGAAAGTAAAGCCTAATTTAATTGTCCTACAGTCATAATAGACAATAGCTGTGTCTCACTAATCTTGACGCTCAAAAGTTATAACCTGATACACTAAATCAATTGCACAGCTAAAATCAATGCTTCCTAGTAGTAATTCTGTAGAGGTTTAAGCCAATATCATTGTGAGGAATAGTATTGCTAGTCATGGCAAAACTTCGCTGTTGAGGTATTCATAGCAAAAGTTTTTTCATGGTTTCTAATCGAGATATTATTTTATACTCATTTCTGAGGCTGAGGGTTGGCAAAGATGACAAAACGATCGCAAATAATCGCATGAAATTTCTGTTCCCAATCCTATCACCGCTAATTGCTATTACATCTGCTCTACTCGTTGGTGCTATCCTCATCCTCCTAGCTGGGGCAAATCCCCTCACCGCATACACAGCTTTATTTCAAGAATCTCTTTCCAGCTACTTTGGTTTTGGTAACACCCTCACCAAAATGACACCGCTATTGTTCACCAGCTTGGGGGTATTAGTAGCATTACGGGCTGGGCAATTTAATATCGGTGGCGAAGGACAAATTTACTTAGGTGCGTTGGGAAGTACTTTAATAGGCTTATACGTGCGGGGATTACCTGCTGTCATTCATATCCCTTTAGCACTGTTCGCCGGATTTCTGTTTGGTGCGGTTTGGGGTTGGATTCCTGGTTATCTCAAAGCTTTACGGGGAGTAAATGAGGTAATCACTACGTTATTGCTAAATTACATTGCTGTGAATTTAGTTAGTTACCTCGTACAGAATCCTTTAATGGCACCAGGCGCGCCTAGTCCTTACTCGCCCTTAATAGCCAAGACCGCCCGCCTAACGATTATACTACCACAAAGCCTCGCCCATGCTGGGATTTTATTAGCTTTACTTGCTGCTGGGATATTGTGGGTGTTGTTAGGGCGATCGCCTTTAGGATACCAAATCACCGCCGTGGGATTTAACCCCATCGCCGCTCGTTATGCTCAAATGTTGGTAGAACGTACCATTATGCTGGTAATGGCGTTAGCGGGAGGTTTAGCGGGTTTAGCTGGTAGTTGTGAAGTAATGGGATTAAAATATCGTTTATTTGAACAAGTTTCACCAGGTTATGGATTTGATGCCATTGCGATCGCATTTCTCAGTCGTGGTAGTGTGGTCGGTGTAGTGTTAACTTCGCTATTTTTTGCGGCGCTGCGTAGTGGTGCGAATGTGATGCAGCGTAGTGCAGGTGTGCCAGTAACTGTGGTATACGCGATTCAGGGTTTAGCGGTATTGTTTATTGCTATTAGTTTGGCAGTGGAAAGAGCAATCAGAGTAAAAACGCAGAGTCACGCCAAGGTTAACGCAGAGTAACGCCAAGAAAACTCTGCGATACTTTACGCTTTCCTCAGCGAACCTTTGCGTTTCACAATAGCTCTATGAATAATCTCAATTTTTTCTCTGATTACTTGGTAGCAACATTGCGCCTAGCTGTACCCTTGGGATTTGCTGCTTTAGGGGGATTGTATTCGGAACGTTCGGGAGTGTTAAATATCGCCTTAGAAGGTATGTTATTGACTGGGGCTTTTACAAGCGCTGTTGCTACTTTCTACAGTGGAAATCCTTGGCTGGGTGTCATAGCAGCTTTGATTGCTGGCGGATTGGTAGGGTTACTCCACGCCTTTTTATGTGTAACTTTGCGGATTGATCAATTAGTCTCTGGACTAGCGATTAATCTTGTCACCGCTGGGTTAACATCATTTCTGGGAAGGTTGGTATTTGGTGGTAGTACACAACAATTACCAGGAATTGGGGCAATAATTACTCCTAGTTTGGCGAATCTTCCCGTGATTGGGAAGTTGTTATTTCAGCAAGATATTTTAGTATATTTACTATTAATATTAGTTATTTTCACAACATATATATTATTTCAAACCAGCTTTGGGCTTACATTGCGGGCTGTGGGTGAATCGCCGCAAGCTGCTGACACGGCTGGAATTTCGGTTCCTAGGGTACGTTACCTAGCTGTAGTTATCAGCGGTTGTCTTGCTAGTTTGGGAGGTGCTTATTTAACCTTAGTACAGGTGAGATTTTTTGCCGAGGGAATGAGTGCAGGTAAAGGATTTATTGCGATCGCGGCTTTAATCTTTGGCAGATGGCATCCTGTAGGTAGTGCTTTAGCTTGTTTGCTATTTGGCGCTACGGAAGCTTTGCAACTGCGAATTCAAGCCTTAGGGGCAAATATACCTTACCAATTTTTAGTCATGCTACCTTATGCGATCGCTTTATTCGCATTGGTAGGATTAGCCGGGAAATCGACACCGCCTAAAGCCCTAGGTACTGCTTACTTTGGAGAAAATCGCCATTCAGATTAATTGTTATTGGGCATGGGGCATTTTCTTTATTTTGTGCCAAACAAGCGATCGCCTGCATCTCCTAAACCGGGGATAATATAGCCATGTTCATCCAAATAGTCATCAATAGCAGCCGTATATAAAGGCACATCTGGATGTACCTCACAGAAATGCTTAATCCCTTCCGGTGCAGCTAGTAAGCAGACAAACTTAATCGATAACGGATTAGTAGATTTCAACCTTTCCACCGCCGCCACCGCCGAATTACCCGTTGCTAACATCGGATCGACAACAATCATGTCTCGGTGTTCGACATCATGGGGAACCTTAAAATAATACTCTACAGGAATCAGCGTTTTCGGGTCACGATATAAACCCACGTGTCCCACCCTAGCTGAAGGAATTAACTCCAACATCCCATCTAAAATACCCTGTCCCGCCCGCATAATGGAAACTAACACCAGCTTTTTATCCGGCGCAAGCACAGGCGCATTCATAGCGGCGAGAGGTGTTTGAATCTCTTCGTATTTCACAGGTAAATCCCGCGTTACCTCATAAGCCAATAACAAACTAACTTCTTTAACGAGATTCCGAAATTTCGTTGTACTCGTCTCCGCCCGACGCATTAGCGTTAGCTTGTGCTGAATCAATGGATGTTCAATTAAAGTAACTTGATTTGTCATTTGTCATTTGGTGTTTGGTAATGGGTAATTGGTAATTGGTAATGGGAATTTATCTCCTTGTCCCCTTGTCCCCTTCTCCCCAATCCCCAGTCCCCTAGAATACCGTGCCATCACTTTCTATTTGTATGGGGGGTATCCCACCTGTTCTGAGTTCAGCAGCAATTTTGCGTCCGGCTGTCCAAGTTCCCCCTTGGAGGATTTTGACTAATGGGAGTTCTTCGCTACTCATACCCAACTTGTCGCGCACTGTCGTAGCAATCAAATCTAGAAGAATCACCGTCAAAGCGCGCCATTCAACGATAATTTCTGATGCTACGGAGTGAGAAGTACAGAAAATCTCAGGGTTTTTTACAGTAATAAGTCCCAAATCAACGCATAATCCCCCATTGCGATATTCTGGTAAACCAGTGAGTTGATCTAAACCAGTAATTGTTATACCCAGTTCTTGGAGTGGTTCTAATAAAGAATATGTCAACCACTGAGATAATTTGTGAAAAGGCACTAATCCATCATCATTAATTGCTGGATGTTGCCAGACATCACCTAAATTTACCCCAGCTATCTCTAATCTTCCCGGCCAAATATCACTCAGCCCTTCTAGGATTGCATCTAATACAGTAGCAGCAGCTAACTGTCGATTTTCTGACTTACCCAACAGATAATTAACTAAATTCCCCGGACGAGGATTGTGATATCCAAACAAATGGGGGAAAGTAACTATGACTTGTCCTAACTTTTGTAATAAATTCAATCTTCCGGTAATTCCCACTAAGGGATTTTCCGCATTGACTTGAAAACCAGTTGCTAATTCTACCTCAGTTAATCTTTGTAAGCGATAAGCATCAGCCTGGGGTAAGCTATTAAGTGCAAAATTGCCTTCACAAAACATCCGGAAACTAGCCACAGCCAAGCCTTCCGAACGCCCCAACCTCAAGCCAGTTTCCAGCTCATCATAATGCCACTTATCCCCAGCACCGGCATCTAACAATACACTCACAATCGCCAAATCAAACTTAGCCGCCGCCTTATCCGCAGGTGATAATCCCACCAATTGAGGATCTAAATTCGCGACTCGCCTTACACCTCCAACTTCAAAATGTCGCCAACGGCTATGAAACGGAATATCTAAATTTGGGTACTCTGTGCGAATTACCTCAATCACATAATCCGCAACTTTGCCCAACTGCGTCAAATCGCAAGCAAAATTCTTTGAGTTACCCTCACATACCCAAGAAAATAATTGCCCACACCTTTCTCGAATCGCCTCCGGAGAACGAAGATATCTCACAATCTCTTCTTCCCCCTCTTCTCTTTGTGTACTTCGCGCCTTCGCGGTTCGTCTATCCACTCTTCACCTCCTACATAAGAATGAAGTATCAAGACTTAACACCTTCATACTTCATCCTTAATACTTCATCCTTCCAAATCTCGCCCTTTCACCTCACCTAAACTTTCCGCATCTAACACATCACCTGTGGTATAGTAGCCAGCCGCCTTCTTCGCCTCAATTTCCACCCGTGCATCTTGAGGAATCAAATCTTCTGGGATGGGTACCCGTTCGACAATTTCAATCCCCGCTTGGGTGATGGCGTTGTATTTCATATTACTCATTGACACCATGCGGTCGATACGGGTAATACCCAACCAATGCAACACATCGGGCATCAATTCTTGAAAGCGCATATCTTGCACACCCGCCACGCATTCTGTACGGGCAAAGTAAGCATCAGCGCGATCGCCTCCTTCTTGTCGCTTCCTGGCATTGTAAACTAAGAATTTGGTAACTTCTCCTAAAGCACGTCCTTCTTTACGACAGTAAACAATTACACCCACACCGCCTTCCTGTGCAGTTTGGACGCAGACTTCAATCCCATGTACTAAATAAGGGCGACAGGTACAGATATCGGAACCAAAGACATCAGAACCGTTACATTCATCATGTACCCGCACAGCTAGCGGTTTATTGGGATCTGCGATCGCAGCTAAATCACCGACAATGTAAACTGTGACACCGCCAATCGGTGGTAAAAAGACTTCCAAATCAGAACGTGTTACCAGTTCTGGGAACATCCCCCCAGTTTGTTCAAATAAAGCGCGGCGTAAATCTGTTTCTTTAATGCCAAACCGCTTGGCAATTCCTGGTAAATACCAAACTGGTTCAATCGCCGCCTTGGTAACGACCAAATCACCACCTGGTTTCATGATTTTGCCATCCACCCGCAACCGCCCTTTATCAACTGCTTCTTGCAGTTCCGGCATATTAATATGAGCCTGAGTAATCGCAATTGTCGGGCGGATGTCATAGCCTTGGGCGTAATAGGAAGCAAACACCTCACTAGCTACCGCCCCAAAGGGGTCTAGGGACACAATTTTATCAGGATCAGCCCAACTGGGATGGGGGCCAATATGGGTAACTGGCGAGGTGTTAGTCAAATCGGCGCGATGATCTGACTGTAAAGCCCCGCTAGCCACCGCTAAAGCACGATAGACAGCATAACTACCGGAATGGGTGCCAATCACATTTCGGTGTGCTTGCTTGGTCAAAGTGGCGATAATCGGGCCACGTTCCATCGGCTCGGCTACTCCCCAATGAATGGGGATAGGTTTGGGGCCAAAACTATTGGGATGGGATGTGAGAACAATATGCCTGGAAACACTATTTGGCTTTGGCATAGATTACTTGGTTTTTTTTGTGATGTTTTTATCAACTGTTAGTTAACTTGTTTTGTCAACTACCAAAAGTCAGCTGCTATTTTTAAATTTATGATGTCCTAATGACTAATTATCTATAAATTTTACGCTAAAAACCAGTACCAATAGTATTACTGAATACATAAAAAATGTAACACTGAAAACGTTAAATTTGTAACTCTAATTAAGAGAATTTAAAGATGACTTTAAATATGTTTAAGTAGAGATTTTTGTGCGACAGTTGATATATACATACATTTACCTAGACCGAATTTATGGATTCTTTATCTATCAGCTCTTTACTTGAAGATTTGAAAAATTCAGATGCTACAGTCCGGGAACAAGCGACTAAGAAAATCTGGCGCATCTGGTTTCAGCAAAAAGGCATTTATGGGCTGGAGAAAATTGACCACAGCCAGAAATTATTGGATGCTGGGGAAACTACTGAAGCTGAAACAGTGCTAACAAGATTAATCAACGAACAACCAGATTTTGCTGAAGCTTGGAATCGTCGTGCTTTTCTTTACTACAGCATGGGTAATTATCAAAAGTCCTTAGCAGATTGTCAGATGGTTGTGAATCTCAATCCTGTACATTTTGGCGCACTTCACGGTATGGGGTTATGTTATGCAGCTTTAGGCAAATATGTTGAAGCAATTCAAGCTTTTCAGCGTGCTTTAGCCATTCAACCCTATTCACTGGTGAACCAAAAGTTAATTCTGGAATGTACATTCAGAATCAGCTAAAACACCCCAGTAAATAGAGTCCTTATTTTATCCCATGAATCAGCCGCCATCCGCATCAGCAACATTTGATAACCTGAATCGCCGCCAATTTCTTCAGTATGCTTCTTTATGTATAGGTAGTAGCATCATTAGTGCCTGTGCTAATAGCAACTCTGAAAAAATTGCACCTTCTGGGTTAAATAAAGTAACCTTTGGTACAAATTGGTTAGCACAAGCAGAACACGGCGGATTTTATCAGGCGATCGCAACTGGAATTTACAAAAACCACGGTCTTGATGTCACCATTAAAATGGGTGGCCCGCAAGTACCTAGTGGTACCCAGTTATTGATGGGTGGTGCAGTAGATTTTTTCATGGGTTTTGGTATTGATGCTATCAATGCAGTAGCACAAAGCATTCCCAAAATTACCGTAGCAGCAATTTTTCAAAAAGACCCTCAATGTATCATTACCCATCCCAACACAGCAATTAAAACCCTTGCCGACCTCAAAGGCAAACCGATTTATGTATCTGCTGCTGCAAACGTTACTTATTGGCCACTGCTAAAAGCTAAGTATGGTTTTACCGACGCACAAAAACGCCCTTACAACTTCAATCCTGCTCCCTTTTTGGCTGACAAAACCTCAGCGCAACAAGGGTATATCACTTCAGAACCATTCGCGGTTGAAAAGCAAGGTGGTATTAAACCGATAGTGTTTTTACTAGCAGATTATGGTTATCCCACATACGCAACTACAATTGAGACCAAGAGAGAATTCTTAGACAAAAATCCCGACTTAGTGACACGCTTTGTTGATGCCTCCATTAAGGGCTGGTATAGTTACTTAGAAAATCCTCAACCTGGTAATGATTTAATCAAGAAAGCGAATCCAGAAATGACAGATGAGCAGTTAGCTTATAGTCTTACCAAACTCAAAGAATATGGAATTGTGATTTCTGATACTGCAGAAAAACTTGGAATTGGTGCTATGAGTGAGGCTAGATGGAAGTTAGTATTTGACAACATGGTACAGTCTGGAATTACTCAGTCCAATGTTAAGTATCAAGACGCATTTACCCTGCGATTTGTCAATAAAGGTGTAGAGTATTACAGAGCGTGAGGGATTGGGGATTGGGGACTGGGGACTGGGGACTGGGAGGATGAGGGAGATGAGGGGGATGAGGAAGCAAAAGAGAAATTGCAATTACCAATTACCCATTACCAATTACCGATTCCCTAAACGAAAAATATTAACCTTGCTGTTTGCAGCAATGGTTGTAATAAGTATCATCACAGGTCAAAGCCATTCTCTGAATGCAGCTTCATCTGTAGGCAAAGATACGCTGACATTGATTACTTCGCCAGATTATCCGCCTTATGAGTTCTATGATACTCAAGGAGGCGATCGCCAAATTGTTGGCTTTGATAATGCTTTAATTTGAGCGGTGGGTTAAAGATAATTGGCTAGGGATGTCATTTGTTCTTAGTCATTTGTCATTGGTAAGAGTTTGGTTTATTTTTACTGACTTACTTCGTTGTCAAGGCTGATGTAAATGTCTAATAATTCTCCTTTTAAAACTGCTGAAGAACTACAGCAATGGTATCAAGGATTAAAAGATGCCAACCGCAACAATATTTTCTGTCATTGTCGTGCTTGCGGGTATGAATGGATGGATTCAAGATTTGATGCTACTTGTACTCAATGCAATAGCCAAGATGTTGAAAGTATTTCTTCGTGGCAATTTCCTGATGATTAATTAAAGTTATGGCGATTCTTATATTGGTGAGGTACAGAAATAAAAAATTAACCGCTGTTCGCGTAGCGTTCCGCAGGAATGGAAGAGGATAAACGCAGATAAACGCGGATAAATTTGTGATTGTAAATCAACCGCAGAGACGCAGAAGGCGCAGAGAGAAGAAAAATCAAGGTTGAGAAATGCTTGAGAGTGGCGATAGGGTTTACCATAATTAATGCGATCGCAGGCTATTCTCTACCTGTTTCTAATGAATAACCCTCCCGCTATTCAACTCAGCCACATTAGCAAAGTCTACAACAATGGCACAGTGGCGCTGCAAGACTTGAATTTAGCTATCCCAGAATCACAATTTATCAGCATCGTCGGCCCTTCTGGGTGTGGTAAAAGTACAGTCCTCAAATTAATTGCCGGACTAGGGCGCATCAGTTCTGGTACTATTGACTGGGGTTTGTCTCCCCAAGCACGCAAACTCGCCTTTGTGTTTCAAGATGCTGCACTGATGCCTTGGGCAAATGTGAAAGAAAATGTCCGCCTACCGTTAAAACTAGCGGGAATTTCTCAAAAAGAAACTAATAGTTTAGTGCAGCAAACATTAGCATTAGTAGGATTAGAAAAATGTGAGCGTAGTTACCCCCGTGAGTTATCTGGGGGAATGAAAATGCGGGTATCAATTGCGCGTGCTTTAGTGACGCAACCAAATATTCTGTTAATGGATGAACCATTTGGGGCTTTAGATGAAATCACCCGTAGTAAACTTAACAGTGACTTACTAAATTTATGGTATCAACACCATTGGACAGTGGTTTTTGTTACTCATAATATTTACGAAGCAGTGTATTTATCAAATCGGGTAGTAGTGATGGGGACAAACCCTGGACGGATGATTGCAGATATTGAAATTGCTGCACCTTACCCCCGTAGCGAGGAGTTTCGTACTTCATCTTTGTATAACGAATATTGTCGCCAGGTTTCCCAATCTCTAGAAATAGCGATGAGTTATTCCCCCAAGGTGGCATTTTGAATAAGTAAAAAAGGCAAAGAAATAAACCGCATCACGAAATATCAATAAACCTAAAACCTTTACCAATGACAAATGACCAATACCAATTTAATGTGAAGTTGCAAATATCTAGATCCCCCTAAATCCCCCTTAAAAAGGGGGACTTTGATAAATTATTCCGGTTCTCCCCTTATTAAGGGGGGTTAGGGGGGATCGAATTCTATGCAGCTTCATATGAAAACCCTAACGAGTTATCTTTAATTGCAAAACCCACTTAGAAAAGGATGCTATTTAAACGTCGCCCCAAATCACTCTCGCCTGATATTTTTGCACCCGTATTAGTGGGGATTTTCGCGTTGCTATTGTGGGATATATTCGTGCGGATTACACAATTACCAACCTATATTCTCCCTGGCCCCATCTTAGTATTTCAAACCTTAATTAGTGATTGGAATGAGTTATTCTCATCCTTATTAATTACCCTACAAATAACAGTTGTCGCCTTTGTTGCGGCTGCAATTTCCGGGTTAATCATAGCGATATTGTTTACCCAAAGTAAATGGATTGAGCGCAGCTTCTTTCCCTATGCAGTCATTTTACAGACAACTCCCATAGTTGCGATCGCACCTTTAATTATTCTCTGGTTCAAAAACAATACCTTCGCCGCCTTAGTAGTTTGCGCCTGGATTGTCGCCTTTTTCCCCATCGTCTCTAATACTACTTTGGGACTCAACAGTGTAGACCGCAATTTACTGAACTTATTTCAACTCTACAAAGCCTCCCGTTGGCAAACCCTGCTGTATTTGCGCTTACCCAGCGCTATGCCATACTTCTTAGGTGGGTTAAAAATTAGTGGTGGGTTAGCCTTAATTGGCGCAGTTGTGGCGGAATTTGTCGCAGGAACTGGCGGGGAAAAATCCGGTATCGCCTATCGCATTCTCATTTCCAGCTATAACCTGCAAATTCCGCGAATGTTCGCCGCATTATTCTTGACTACGGGGTTGGGTGTGTTAATTTTCGTCAGCTTGAGTGCTTTATCGGACTTTATTTTAAGTAAATGGCACGAAAGCGCAGTTGAACAAGAGGATTAACACCTCTGATACTTGAAGCTTCGGCTCTAAAACGAGAACGTTCTGGGTTGAAATGAGAATGTTCTGGGTTGAAATGAGAATGTTCTGGGTTGAAACGAAAACGTTCTGGGTTGAAATGAGAATGTTCTGGGTTGAAACGAGAATGTTCTGAGTTGAAATGAAAATGTTCTGGGTTGAAATGAAAATGTTCTGGGTTGAAACGAGAACGTTGGGGTTTGAAACGAGAATGTTTCGGTTTCAAGCGAGAACGTTGCGGTTCAGAAGCTGAAGTTTGGTGTTTGTCAGTCGAAATGTCACCATTGCAACACCTCTCTTGTTCTTCTTTGCGCCTCTGCGCCTTTGCGTGAGACAAAAATATCTCTGTAAAATCGAACCGCAGAGGACGCAGAGGAAGCGGAGGAAGAAGTAAGAGGAAACTTTAGCTGTAATATGGCTTTACACGGGCTAAATTTCTTTGTCTTTCGCTAGGATAAGTTACAAGTATAAAAATTATGCTAGCTCTTAGCGAAGATGATCATTGACTCTGTAATTCCTGCTATCACTAAGCTTGCTCCCACGGCTGCTGCTCTCGCTACTAAGCCAGCTTTACGTAATCAAACTGTAATTCAAGTATTAAAATATTTAAAGCTTGACCCAGCACAACCGCCTGATGATTTGGATGGGGTTTATGCTTATGCGCTGGTAGAGTATGGAGTATTTAAACCGGAACCACTACTCAAACTTTTTCTAGAGAAGGAAATTAAAACTGCTTTTTGGCGGGAGTTTAATGCAGATAATCCTTCTGTTTTGCCTCGAGATGTCGAACATTTTCTAGATTGGCATACATTGGGTGATGAAATCCGTGATTTGCAGATTAACCCTCGTCAAGAATTTGCAGAATTTTGGCAAGTTTTTATTAGTGTTGCTAAACGCACTCGCACGCCTGCGGAAGTTTTAAGAGATAAAGAATTAAGCACTTTGAATGCTCCTAATAAAACTCAAACACATGATAATTCAGAGTTTGAACCGCTAATTAAAGAAAAAATTCGCTCGTTTTGTGGGCGGGAATTTGTATTTAAAGAGTTTGCAGCTTTCCTCAATAAATATCCCAAGGGTTATTTTACCGTGATTGGTGATGCAGGGATGGGGAAAAGTGCGATCGCAGCCAAGTATGTTGATGATAATAAAGCGATTTGTTATTTTAATGTCTTGCAAGATGGACGTAATCGCCCGGAATTATTTCTTAAAAGCATTCGTCAACAGCTAATTAATAGCTACAACTTAGAAAATGCTGAGAGTGATGATTTATCAGCTTTATTAGTTAAAGCTAGTAGCAAAATTCCTGATGGTGAGAACTTGGTGATTGTGGTTGATGCTTTGGATGAAGTAGAACAAGAACCAGGCGGAGAAAATATTTTATATTTGCCTAAGACTCTACCAGATAAAGTTTATTTTTTGCTGACGAGGCGACGCTATGAACCTAGTAAAAAGCGGTTATATACTGAAGGTGTCGAGCAAGTAGAGTTAAATTTAACAGCAAATCAGTATATTGAATTAAGTCGCGATGATATTCAAGCATATATTCGCTTCATTCTTAACCATGATACAGAGTGGAAAGATGGTTTGAGAGAATGGATACAAGAAAGAAATATTGCTGATGAAACTTTTATTGAGCAGGTAGCAGAGAAAAGTGAAAATAACTTTATGTATCTGCGCTATGTTTTACCAGGGATTGCGCGGGGCTTTTATAATGACTTGAGTTTAAAAGAATTACCAGAGGGTCTTCAGCAATATTATCAGACCCACTGGGCAAGGATGGGGATGAATAAGAAAGGTGAAGAAATTAAAGTAATTATTTTGTTTATTTTAGTGGAGATTGGCACGCCCATACCTTGTGAAATGATTGCGGATATTGCTGGTAAGGATGAGTTTGAAGTACAAAAAGTTTTAGATGACTGGTTAGAGTATTTGAAAAAACAGAATATAGACGGAGATGATTGTTATAGCATCTATCACGCTAGCTTTTTAGATTTTATCCAAGCACAAAGAGCATTACAAGCCAAGCGACAGCTATTTACAGAGGTAAATCAACGCATTGTTGATTACTGGGAAAAGAATATTAAATATTCATAGGAGGTAGGGTGTGTTATGCCGCAGGCTAACGCACCTTAATTCTTTTTTGATGATTAGTGTTAGAGAAAAAGTTGTTGATTGTTGGGTTTCGTTCCTCAACCCAACCTACAGATTTAAAAATATAAAATGAAATGGTCGAAACAACTGATAAATCTTTATCTAAAAAGTCTTACCAAGTCAAAGCTTATCTGGGCAGGTATCCTTATAATCTAGTCAATTCCGGAAATTTAGAAAAGTATTATCAAACCCTGACTGATTTTGATTTCATTAATGCCAAAATTAACCATCCTGAGTTTGGGGTGCAGTCATTAATTGAAGATTATGATTTGATTGATGGTGCTGAAACCTCTGAGAAAGTCAAAACACTCAAGTTGCTTCAAGACGCATTAAGACTATCAGCCCATGTTTTAGTAACAGATAAGCAGCAATTAGCGAGTCAATTGCACGGCAGGTTACTACATGAGAAAATGCCAAAGGATATTCAGGCATTATTGAGACAAATTCAGCAACAGCCAACTACCCCTTGGCTGTGTCCCTTAACCCCAAGCTTAACGCCACCAGGGGGACGATTAATCCGCACCCTTACAGGTCATAGTAGCTGGGTAAATGCAATCGCCCTGACAACAGATAATCAACGAG
>AP018180.1:1446776-1706245 GCA_002368155.1 Nostoc carneum NIES-2107 | reverse complement strand
ATATCCTCAGTGCCTTAGCCGACAAACTGCCACCAGAGTTGTTGCTCGAAGCACTCGCTGCCACCAGGGCGATTCAGTCTGAGTCAGATCGCGCCTATGCCCTCAGTGCCTTAGCCGACAAACTGCCAGAGTTGTTGCGCGAAGCACTCGCTGCCGCCAGGGTGATTCAAGATGAGTATTATCGTGCCGATGCCCTCAGTGCCTTAGCCAGCAAACTGCCAGAGGTATTGCCCGAAGCACTCAGTGCCACCAGGGCGATTCAGAATGAGTATTATCGCGCCTATGCCCTCAGTGCCTTAGCCGGCAAACTGCCAGAGGTATTGCCCGAAGCACTCAGTGCCACCAGGGCGATTCAGAATGAGTATTATCGCGCTTATGCCCTCAGTGCCTTAGCTTCGGGTCTGTCAAAAATGCCGAATGCTAAACTTTTCCCCCTGTGGCAAGATACACTTGATGAGTTATATGTTCAAACTCGCCCTAACTTGCTACAAGATATCAAAGCATTGTTTCCAGTTATATTTGCATTAGGTGGTGAAGCTGCAACGGCAGAAGTTGCCCGTGCCATTATAGATGTAGGGCGATGGTGGAAATAATTTGTAATTCGTAATTCGTAATTCGTAGTTCGTAATTCGTAATTTACACCTCAAAAGTATGAAGTGCGATCGCCTTCCCATCCTCAAAAGTATGGAGTGCGATCGCTGCTCGACAAAATGCGATCGCAATTCATTAGAACTATCTGGAATTTTCCAGTTAGGATAAAATTTAGATAAAAATCTTGTGGGGAGTAATGTGGCACTAGAGTTTGAATGGGATGAAAACAAAGCCACAGCAAACTATCAAAAGCATGGAATAAGTTTTGATGAAGCGAAGACAGTATTCAACGATCCTTTTTCAATCACTATTGCCGATCCAGAACATTCTCTTGACGAAGATAGATATATTGATATTGGATTATCAGCTAAGGGAAGAATTTTAGTAATAGTTTACACAGAACGGAAATCTAAAATTCGGATTATCAGTTGTCGTCAAGCCACAGCTAGAGAACAAAGCACTTATGAACAACAATAATTCTCATGTTGAAACCCCAGATAACGATATGCTACCTGAATATGATTTTACAGGTGGTGTGCGGGGAAAACATCATCAAGAATATCGACAAGGGCATACGGTAACAATTCATCAAGCAGATGGCACAACCGTAGTACAGCACTTGACAATGCCAGAAGGTGCAATCATGCTCGATCCAGATGTGCGAGAATTTTTCCCGAATGCAGAAGCAGTAAATCACGCACTACGTACACTCATTCATCTAATTCCTCAAAAAAAAGTTAGTTAAGAATATAACAATCCACTTGCAGTTTGACGCTTTTGTGATGCAGGCGGGATTTGTGTGCTTACAGCGTTAGGATTTGGGGATGCGATCGCCTTCCTAATCTCAACAGTATTGAGTGCGATCGCCTTCCCAGCCTCAAAAGTATAGAGTGCGATCGCCTTTTCTAGTCTCACAAGTATGGAGTGCGATCGCCTTTCCAGTCTCAAAAGTATGGAGTGCGATCGCGCTACAAAACACTAAGCATAGGCATCGCCTACCCAGACAGTGTTATCTTAAGAAATATTGGGAATTCACTATTACCAAAGCAAATGGCTATCACTGTCAACGTTGAGGAAGCAACAGCCAAATTTACTGAACTTCTCAATCAGGTATTGCTGGGGGAAGAAGTTGTGATTGCTGAACAAGGGATTCCGGTAGCACGTCTAGTAGCACTCACAAATACTACTTCTCCTCGCATTCCGGGCTTAGATCAAGGTAAAGTATTTATTGCACCAGATTTCAACGAGCCTTTACCAGAAGAAATATTGAGTGATTTTGAGAATTCTCACTTAGTTTAATAATGAGAGCTTTACTGGATATCCATGCATTCATTTGGTGGGTAACAAACGACCCTCAATTATCCACTAACGCTCGTAATGCGATCGCTGATCCCAGTAACGTCCTATATTTGAGCGTGGTAAGTGCTTGGGAAATTATCATCAAAAACAAATTAGGGAAACTAACCTTACCTGAGCCTGTAGAAGAGTATATTCCTAGTCGTTTGGCAATCAATCGCATTGAAAGTTTACCTATTCAAATGAGTCATGTTTTGCAAGTGGCTAGTTTACCAAATATCCACCGAGATCCATTTGATCGGATTTTGATTGCCCAAAGCCAAGTAGAGTATTTACCAATTATCACTATTGACCAGCAAATCACACAGTATTCTGTTCCAACTATATGGTGATGGCGATATCTACGACAAGCCGATGCAGCGTCTACGCTCTTTATGTTGTAAACTGCGATCGCATTCCGACGGTTTTGTGATGCGGGCGGACAGCGTTGGGATTTGGGGAAGCGATCGCATGATAATAGGTAACCACGTAGGGATACCCCTTGTGGGTATCCTTCTTCTTGCGGGTATCCCATTCCCCAACCACATCATAGGGCGATCGCGTTGTTGGGCAACCACACACAACATAGGGCAACCACACACAATACAGGGCAACCACAAGGGTTGCCCCTACGGTTTGGGGATTTGGTTCGGATTTTCAGGATTATTTTGCCATTTCATCGGATTATTACGAATATATTCCCTGATATTCTTTAATGATGCTTCATCACGAATAATATGTTCATAATAATTGCGTTGCCATAATTTACCTGTAAATCTTTGCCAATTATCTTGTTTAATGCCCTGAATATATTGATGGGTAGTAATCGATTTAAACGCACCAATAATATTGCCTAAATTGACAGATTCAGTTGTCTCTAAAGGCTGAATTTGTTCTAAATCTTGTTCTTGAATATGATTGCTAGAAGTAGTATCTACCATAGATATGGCAATAATGCCATGCATATGATCAGGCATCACCACAAATTCATCAATTCCGATATGAGGAAATCGTTGTGGTAATTGTTGCCAAGTTTGATTTACCATTTCCCCTGCCGAGTTTAAATTCATTAAACCTTGTGCGATTTTTCCTAGTAAACATTCTCGATTTTGGACACAAATAGTAATAAAATATAAACCTGATTGAGAATAATCATATCCCTTTAAACGAATTGAACGACGATGGTGAATTTGGGGATCATATTTCATAAAAAATTAAACATTGGTAGGGATACCCCTTGTGGGTATCCTTTTTGTGGGTATCCTTTTTGTGGGTATCCTTTTTGTGGGTATCCCTACATGGTTCCCTTTTTGTGTCGTTAATTTTGAATATTCAGCAGGATATCTACAAAAAAGAAAATTATAGATTTGAGCGATCGCACTTCACCCAAAATTACCTCATCCATAGCAATACCGTTGCCAATTTACGAGGGTGGGTTGATGATGCTTTCACCATTAACTCGCTGTTATCTAATGTTTGGCAAAAACAATAAGTCCTAAAAATTCCTTCCAGGTTTCCATATTGGATTTTTTTGGCGTATTGTCGCAGTATAAAGGGTTTGAGCTTCCAACCTCCCTTATAAGCTGAACGCTTATGTATGGGTCATTTTGCCATTTTTGCCAAAATTTGTTTACCCTCTTATTTTGGCAAAGGTATTGCCATAGAGAACATCGGTTCCTTCATAACCAACGTGATCGGGTTGTCTATCAATGAGCGCTCATCCATAGAGAACATCGGTTCCTTCATAACCAACGTGATCGGGTTGTCTATCAATGAGCGCTCATCCATAGAGAACATCGGTTCCTTCATAACCAACGCGATCGGGTTGTCTATCAATGAGCGCTCCTTCGTTCACAACCAGATCTCCTTCACAACCAACGAGCCAATTTTCGGCATCAAGAGGGTGTACTGGGTGTTAATACTTGTTGGGGAAGGGGGAAGGGGGAAGGGAAAAAGGGGAAGAAAAAACCTTTAACCCTTAACCTTTAACCTTTTCCCTAAAACAGAGTAATATTATACTCAACCAAAAAACGCTATATTCATCGTGCGTCGCCAATTAAAATAAATGGCGACCAGTAAAACGGATGACGGTCAATTTGCTTCAACTTCGCTCTTTGTAATGCTTCGCCTTTACTCCTACCTTGCTGGAGATTTTGATAAAAATCAATCATCAAATCTTGGGTTGCACTATCCGCAACCGCCCACAAACTACCCATCACAGCTTGCGCGCCAGCACGTTCAAATATATAGGCAACTCCGGCAATTCCTGCACCTTTATCATTAATTTCTTTGGCAGTTTGACAAGCGCTGAGAGTAAGTAATTGCGTACCTTGTAAGCCTAAATATGCAGCATCAGCAATATGAAATTGTCTATCGGCAAATAGCAAAGAATTCTTTTTTAAATTTATTGTTTTACAGTCTTGGTCTTGGAAGCAGCCATGAGTTGCTAAATGCAAAAAATCAAAGCGTAAAGCTTGATTTTTGAAGTTTGCTAAAGTGGCTTTACTACCAAGATAAACTTCACTTTCTGGTAGTAATTGCTTGATATTTTTGACTTCTGTTTCTGCACCTGGTAAATTTTGTGGTTCACGCGGCATAGGATTACCAAAGCCTAAGACCTTTTGTAGTTGGCGAGTTTCCTTTAGAGGTTGTAGAGAACGAGTAGAAATGCGCGTGAGATAATTGACGGGATATTTCTGGATTAAATATTTTTTAGTTTTGCTGTCTCTGAGGGTTTCAAACGGCAGATAGCGGAGTTTACCAGTAGCAATAATACTCAATTGCTGAGGTTGCAATTTCTCGATTGTCTTTTCAATCGGGCGAATCAAAATATCATACAATTTTACGCTATTTTCTGCATAACCAGCATCACCGTCATCCTGCACTTGCTCTAGATATTGGGTGAGCAGTTGGTCAAATTCCGCAGGATTAATCTCTGTTTTAATAACATCTAATTTATTGTTAGTTAAGATAAATATTGCTAGAGACCTTGGTATAGCTCTCAAATTCGTTAACAGAACAGGTTGAATTACCACCGTTCCGGCGGGGATGGATGATTTCAGCTTGCTAATATCTGCGGGTGTAGTTTCAAAGAGTTCGGCAACTTCAGGAAACTTGCGGGATATTTCTTCGGCTTGTTGATAGACTTGGGTTTCTAATTGGCGAATTTCTTGGGCTGAAGCTTCAGAAAACTGATTTTGCAATTGTTGTCGCCGCGATTCTAGCTGTTGATTTTTTTGATTCCAATTATCAATCGCTTCTTGTGCTCCGGAGTTAGCAACTTTGGCGTTAATTAGGCGATTATAATCAGCTAAATCAGCAGTAGTGAAGAGGTTAACCCATTCAAAAGCTTGAGTATATTGCTTTTGCTCAATCAGCACATTAACTAAAGCTGCACCCCAATAATATTCCTGTAAAAATTTTTGGCGATTTTGTAGCTGTAAACCCCGACGCATTTCTAAGGTGATTTGCAGAGATTTTTCTAAATCGGTAATGGCTTCAGTTGAGCGATTTGTATTTTGAAATAAAATACCTCTATTAGCTAATGTGGTGGCTTCCCCAGAGCGATCGCCCACCGCCCGTCTTAGGGGCAGAGCTTGGTTGTAGAATGACAGTGCTTGCTGCTTTTCTCCTAATGCNTCGTAGACTCCACCGATGTTATTGAGAGTGGTGGCTTCGCCAGAGCGATCGCCCACCGCCCGATATATGGGCAGAGCTTGATTGTAGAATGACAGTGCTTGCTGCTTTTCTCCTAAATCGTCGTAGACTCCACCGATGTTATTGAGAGTGGTGGCTTCGCCAGAGCGATCGCCCACCGCCCGATATATGGGCAGAGCTTGATTGTAGAATGACAGTGCTTGCTGCTTTTCTCCTAATGCGTCGTAGACTCCACCGATGTTATTGAGAGTGGTGGCTTCGCCAGAGCGATCGCCCACCGCCCGATATATGGGCAGAGCTTGATTGTAGAATGACAGTGCTTGCTGCTTTTCTCCTAAATCGGAGTAGACTGCACCGATACCAGTGAGAGTGGTGGCTTCGCCAGAGCGATCGCCCACCGCCCGATATATGGGCAGAGCTTGATTGTAGAATGACAGTGCTTGCTGCTTTTCTCCTAATGCGTCGTTGCAAAACCCAAGCCATACTAGTACTAGTGCTTCAAGTTTTTGGTCTTTCTGTTCTCGTACCATCACCAAAACTTGCTGAAATATGGGTATTGCTTGTTTGTATTCCTGTTGCTGTCCCTTTTCTATCGCCTGTTCTAGTAGTTTTTCGGCTGTTTGTGCTTGGGGGTTTTGAGTTTGTCCCCAACTCGGTTGAGCGATGAGTGTCAGCGTTAGGGGTGTTAGGTAAATACCTACAGCTAATATACTGGTGAGAATTTTTTGCATAGAAGGGTTGGGCATGGGGCATGGGGCATTGGGCATGGGGCATAGTAAAAAAATATGGGAGATTAATTTGCCCAATTATCGCTCTTCCGTCGCTCTGGGGAGACAAAATAAATGTAGGTTGGGTTGAACCCGGTGAAACCCAACTATATCGAGGTTTTTGCATGTTGGGTTTCGTTCCTCAACCCAACCTACGCCTAAATTCATAAAAGTCCGGAATAATAAGGGGTTTAGATTTTTATCTACTGAGAATGATTAAAGAGCGTTATTTAGGGATGGGAGAGAATAGGGGATGAGTCAGCCCCTTTGGGGAAGTCAAAAGTTGCAGAGACGCGATTAATCGCGTCTGTACATAAAGTCAAAAATCTCAATTTATGCTGTATTCATGCAACGATAGAAATTTAAATGTAGGGATTGCATCGGGAAACAATGCAATTGTATGGGGTGGCAACACAATTGCATCAAGTGCAATGCACCTTGAATTGTTGAAGGTGCGTTAGCCTACGGCATAACACACCCTACGTTACCCATTCCCCATTCCCCATTCCCCCTTATCCCCAGAGGGGGCCCCGAGTTCCCCATTCCCCATTCCCCATTCCCCATCCCCTAATACGGTGTCGCCTGAATCGTCATTGTTCTTTTTTGCGGATTAAACTGGATTTGATCCACTACATATTGTCTATCTTTAGCCACAGATTGAATACCAGATAATAAATCTGAAGAAACTACAGGTGGCCCCAGCTTTACTTCTGCTTGACCTTGAACAGGGTTTTTAATCCTCAAAGTATCTAAAGGTAAACCACTCCAAGTCATTACTTTAGCTGTGTAACGTTGCCTTTCACCCCGGATAATAATCCGGCCATCAGTTCTGTAAGCTTTAGCACTATTCCTAAATGCTACTTTTTCAATTTGATTTAAAGAAATTAAGTAAGTTTTTTTATTACGCTGAATCGTTAATTTTTGCCCTTGAGTATCTATACCAATCACCTGGCCACTTTGTGATCCGCCTTTCTTCAGATTAATAACTGCCATCTCTGGTAAAGCTATTGGTAATGCGATTGACTCTGATTGTACTGGTGTTTGTGCTAGCAAAACATTTCCTGTCTTGACTTCTTTACCAATTGCAGATATGGTGTTTGCTGCCAGCACTCCTGCTGTTGCCAAGACTCCCACAACCATTACTTTAAAAAAAGCAGTCATAGTCTTAACACTGTTTAATTACGTATTAATTCTTTGTTTAACTTCCTTACTATTTACCAAATTTCCGTAAAATAACGGAAAATAATTTGATTGATTTAAGGAATTGTCAAGGGTCAAGAGTGAAGAGTCAAATATCTACTACTTCTTTCCCCCTGCTCCCTGCTCCCTGCTCCCTTGCCTTTTTTCAATCCAATCCCTTGCTTTTGGAGTGCTTCTCGTGAGTTCAGCCCCCAATCCCACCTCAGACCCCAACATTTTAGGTAAGTTTACAAGTGTACTTGGTTTACTAGGTGCGGCGTTGTTCTTTGCAGGCTGGATTTATCGTTGGTCGTATTTCTATTTTTTTCAGCTAGAAGTTGCTAACCTCGATTTACCTGCACAGTCGTTTCTCATGGTTCCCCTACAAATATTTTTTGGGGATGGTTGGGCGATTGGCAAAACTGCGATCGCTTTTTTCTTAGCTGCGATCGCCATTAATCTTACCCTATGGTTAATTAGAATCATCAGCGAAGCGGTAGTTGCCACACTCAACCACTTGCTATCACGTCGCATCATTCCCGCTACCCAACGTCAGCAGACAAAGAGAGCTAAATTACTTAATTCTCTAGCTGTCTACAGTTCTGTACAATTGCGTTCTGTAGATTTTTTGCGTTCTTTAGTTAATGAAATTGTCATTGTATCTTGGGTTTTAATTACAATATTTTGGTTAGCTAAGTGGCAAGGCATTACAGATGCGCGAAGAGATGCTAGTCAAAATTCTACATTGCCTGTAATTGCCCTAGTATCACCAGAAGAGAAATTTGTCGCCGGACGCAAACTAGATGATGAGTTTACTGATCCGCCATTAAAAGGTTACAAAATCATTGGCGACAGAGGACTATTTGAAGATTTACGCGGTAGAGAAGATACTGATACCAGCAACCCCAACCAACCGAGAATTTGGCGCTTACTGCTAGAACGAGGCGGCTGGATTTATTTATTTCAAACTTTACCTCTAAATGCCACACCTAGCGATCGCCCAGCAGTCATCGCCATTCAAAACAGTGATAAAGGACATTTGCTCATTCGCAGTCCAGAAGTTTCTAAAACTATCGTTCCTTGAGTTGTGTTAAGTGCAGCGCAACTTGTTGGGGAAGGGGGAAGGGGGAAGGGGACAAGGGGACAAGGGGACAAGGGGAAGAAAAAACCTTTCACCTTTCACCTTTCACCTTTCACCTTTCACCTTTCACCTTTCACCTTTCACCTTTCACCTTTCACCCTTAACCTTTCACCTTTCACCTTTTCCCCAAAACCAATTTTGGTTTCAAAACGCTTAACCGATATCTCTGTGTTGGGTTTCCTTACGTCAACCCAACCTACTCATCTAATGAGCAATTGGGGATTAAAAGGCGATCGCTCGATGATTACGCATAATTACAGAATTATAACCGCAAATATTGTTAAAAAAGGCTAAAAATTTGTTATTTTCCCTGAACCGAAATCTACCCATTTTAAGACAAGCTAATAGTAGCACCGCAAAGCGAAATTCAAAATTAAAAACTAATATCAATTTGCCAAAAGAGGAAAACAGACTCAACCACTAAAATCTATATCCTCAACAAATTTCCTAATTACGAATTACGTAGCGCTTTGCGCTTCCCGTAGGGTATTACGAATTACGAATTGGCATAAGTTGATTTATTTATGCGGTGCTGTAGTAGCAAAGTTTATGAGGAGTGAATCTATTATATGACTTTACCTAAACGCTCATCTCGTATTCTGGAAAAAGCTCTACAGAGAGCTTCTGGAATGCAAGCTATTGATCCAAATCTTGATTTTGGCAATTCTAACAGCTTGCAAAATATGCAGCAAATAATTGAGGAATTACGTACTAAACTCAACGCTCATAATACTGCTTTGGCTGTAGTAGATGCTTCCAAAACTGATATTGACAAGTTAGAAAAAACCTTGAGTGTTGTATGTGAAAATATGCTGATGTCTGTTGCTGGCAGATACGGAAAAGAAAGCGCCGAATATGTGCAAGCTGGTGGAGTACTCAAGAGCGATGGCTTCGCCAACGCCTAGGGCGAACGCATCCGCAAAGGTACTATCACCCGCATCAAATCAGGTACAGATAAACCACCTGTTGAGCCGATAGAAACAGCATAATACCAATTCTTTTTGGTAATTGGCAATTGGTAATTGGTAAACTGTATTTTTATTTCCCATTACCCATTACCTATTACCCATGACCTATTACCAACCTTCACAGATGTGATAGTTCAACCGGACATGATATTACCAATTACCAAAGTCGGCGGGATAGTAACTTCAACTACCCAAAAGGGGATGAAGTTTCCCGCCGATTTACTATGAAAAATACTTTAGACTTGTTGCATTTGAATTGTGAGAATGACGGTGGTTGTGAAAATTCGGGGTATTCGCCAAGTTAAGAGCGATCGCCTAATTCTTTCAATCACATCATGTTCTTTGAGAGAAGACAACTGCTCGTCAAGCACTACTTGTCTCACTCGTCCTTTGCTGATTTGCAAATCAAAGACTAAATTGCCACTGAAAATTGTAGAGAACTGAATTGATTGTAAATGTTGAGTTAGTAAAGCAATCATCTGTTGATCTAATCCTGATACACTTACAATTTGCGGACAATAAACAGGCGCAATTTCTGAGAGTTTACCTGCCAAATCTTCTAACTCTGCATCTCTAGTGCCAAAATTTCCTCCACCTGGAACTGGATAATTAGTTTCCTCTTTAGCCTTTTTCTTTTCTACTTTGAATAAATCCATCACATCAAAAGATGGTTTTGCCATTGGTGGCATTTCTGCCATTGGTGCAGGGGGAGATATGGGGGCTGGGGCTGATTGAGCCATAGGCTCAGATCTTCGGCGTTGCAGAAACTCAGGTGCAGTATATGGAATACTGATCATTGGTGCTACAGCATTACCAAATATGCCCTCATAGCTAATACCTTCAGGCATTTCTACGGGTACTTGCACAGAAACAGAAGCCTCGCTGGGATTGACACGCACATCATCGCTGACGGCAACGAAGGCGGTATACTGCGATAACAGTTGATAGGTAAGGGCTGTATCTGTTACTGCTTCAATGCCTAGCTTGGTTTCACCACTCACCATCTGATTCATCAAATCTTTGATGCGGGAACGTCCCCAAAGTTGTGCGATCGCAGGATTACCTGTGGCTGTAAAATCCAGTTGGAAGGTGTGTTGGTAGCGCGTACCACCCGCAGCAATGCCAGTAATATGCAATTTTCCTGCACGGCTGTCTGGTTTACGCCCAAATAGCACTAACGGCTGTTCTGCAAATAAATCTGGTGGCGTGGAAGGATACATCACTGGGGATGCACCATTGCCTTCCCATTGCAAGTTAATGTTGGCGAGGACAGGATTGTTAATCTGGCGGAAGAATTTTTCCACTACTTGATCAGTTGATTCATCATAGCGAATTACTCGCGCCATACCCCGCCCTAATTCCGCAATACGATTGAGTAAGAAACGATTCACCGAACTACCTGCACCAAAGCTGTAGAGGCGGGTTCCTGGTTTGAGTTGGCGTTGCACTTCTGCCAAAATTTGGTTTTCGTTGCCGATATAACCATCAGTCAGTAATACAATACTCCGCAAGCGTCCGGGATCTGTAACGGGGAAGTTCAACACCGCACGAATCCCGCGTAACATTTCTGTTCCCCCACCCGCATTTAATTGATTGATGTAATTAATTGCTAAGGCGCGATTTTGCGGGGTATTGGGGAGGGGAACAGGCGAAAGTTGTTGAGTGGTATCAGAAAAATCAATAATGCTGAAAGTGTCATCAGGATTCAGCCCATTAATAAAACGCCGCATCAATTCCTGACATTGCATTAATGGCGCGCCACTTTGAGAACCAGAGGTGTCAATCAGAAACACCATATCTTTAGGAACCATCTGTTCTGGGCGATACTGGACAGCCGGAATTAAATAAACGGCAAAGTGTCCACCCCGTTCGTCATTTTGGGAAAGTACAGTTGCTTGAGTGCTTTTACTTGCTACTTGGTAGCGTAAAATCAAATCTTTATTGGGAATTGTATCTCCACCCGCTAGTTTTACTTTTACTCGTTGTCCTTCATAGGCGATTTGGATTTGGTGAGAAGGTGAGGAAATATCCTGAATCTCCACACCCGCATCAATTTCTACTGTGACATTAATATCATGATGAGAGCGAGTACCCGCAGGTAAAATCGGTGCATTTAAGCGCGAAGCATCTGGTACTAAGTCAGTATCTTGATTTTGCAGCATCGGTGCAGCCGCCGAACCGCCACCTTGGGTATTATCTTCAATGATTGTCCCAGGAATGTAACGCGGCCCAACCACCATAGGAAATACAAATTCATAATTTCCCGCCGTAAATTGTAGGCTTTCGGTGTAGCGAATAATCACATCAATTTGCTCACCGGGTTTGATATTAGCCAGGGATTGGGTAAAAATGTTATCTCTTTCCTGTTCCAGCAGCCCAGCCGTCTGTCCTTGTTTTTTCGCTTGCTCGTAAATTTGCTGTGCTTCCTGGCGCTTTTTAATACTACCTTGAATAGTGCGATCGCCAATGCGAATCAGCATATCATCAACAGCTGCTTCATCAGGTAACGGAAATATATAAACAGCTTCTAATGTAGTGGTGAAGGGATTTTTAAAGCTTTGGGTAACTTCCACCCGTGAGATATTACCCGCTACTTGCGCTTGTACCTCAGTGTGCTTTAAAGGAAAAGCAATTTGCTGTTGATTAGAAGTTTGAATATATAAGCCACCAGCTTGGCGTTCTAAA
Organism: Nostoc carneum NIES-2107; assembly: GCA_002368155.1. Lineage (GTDB taxonomy): Bacteria > Cyanobacteriota > Cyanobacteriia > Cyanobacteriales > Nostocaceae > Aulosira > Aulosira carnea. Next base: position 1,693,922 of record AP018180.1, on the reverse strand, counting down.
GTTTGAGTCATATAAATTACCTACCGCTATTTCTTTCCTGTCTCTAGCGTAGGTGGGTTATTGAGGTAAAAGTGCTCACCTTTGTGCTCACTATGATGCTCATACCAAATCGTTAGCGGAGATAGCAAAGGTAGTAAGCATAAATTCGGCACAGTCATTACACCATTTTTTAAGTTTCTTCAGATTGGTAAGCAAATCAGTTAAAACAGAGAAGATTAAATAAGTTAAAGAAACAATTAGATAGTAGAGCCATTATATTAGACTCGTCCTAAAATTTGTAAGCAAGTATTTGCATGGGTTTGAAAGCAATACTTGCGGATTATCTTTAAACCTTAGAATAAGACCTTGATATATTTATTGATAGTTTAAAGTATAAAAATTAACTATTAGTATAATAAAAAAAGGTGCGGAAGCGCACCTTTTCAAACCTAATTCCTAGAGAGACTAATTGATATCACATATAAACTTTATACTGCAACTGCTGGCACTTTATAATAGGCAGGTTCGTTACCTAGCTTCCATTTAATATTGCAACCAATACTCGGCTTTTGTTCCCAAGTAATCACTCGCTCCCGCAACACATCTTCAATAGCCCTGCGTAAATCAGCACCAGTTACAGGCTTATCATTTTTAGGACGGCTATCATCCAATTGTCCGCGATAAGCTAGCTTGCGTTCGCTATCAAAAAGGAAAAAGTCAGGAGTGCAAGCAGCAAAGAAATTTTTCGCAGATTGCTGTGATTCGTCGTAAAGCAGAGGATAGGATAAATCCAATTCTTGGGCAAAAGCTTTGAGTAATTCCGGCGCATCATCAGGGTGAGTGGTACTATCGTTAGAGCTAATCGCCACAATTCCCAAATTGCGATCGCGATAATCTTTACCTAATTTTGCCAATTCCCATTTCATATGCTGCACAAAAGGGCAATGACGGCTGAGAAATATCACCAGCAACGCTTTTTTATCAGCAAAGGTAGAAAGTGAAATTGTGTCGCCTGTAACCACATCTGGTAAATGAAAATCAGGTGCTAAAGTACCTACAGGTAGCATTGTTGATGTTGTCAGCGCCATAAATATAGAACTCCTTGAGATTTAAAGTAAATATTTTGACTTTTGTCATTGGGTAATGGGTAATTGGTAATGGGCAATTGGTAATTGGTAATTGGTCATTTGTCATTTGTCATTTGGTGTTTTTCCCCATTACTCATTACTCATTACTCATTACTCATTACTCATTCCCCAGTCCCCAATCACCAATCCCCAGTCCCTAATCCCCACACTATTTCTGACTAATTGTTGGGGGAGTAATTGCAGCGTACTGTTCATCTGTGAGCGTCGCTTCTTTGATATTGATTGGTTTAGGAATCAAGCCATTTTTATGAAAGTAATCTGCAACTCTTTGTTGTTCGCTAATTAAATCTGGCGAAATAGCTCTTAATCCAAAACTCCGACGGCTAATTACCAAGTCCATCACATCTGGAGGGAGTTTTTGAAATGGTAAAATCAGCTTGGCAGTTTCCTGGGGATTTGATTCAGCCCAGCGCTCAATTTTATCAATCTCCTCAATCACAATCCTCAGCAGTTCTGGATTATCAATTGCAAACTGCTTGGAACCAATATAGTATCCACCAGGTGAATCAAGTCCTTGGCTATTCTTAATTACCCTTGCTTTACCTAATTTTTCAGCGCGCGCTAGATGAGGATCACCAGTTACCCAAACGGGAATTTTACCTTCCAAAAAAGCACTCGCAGCTTCTACGTTTGGTATGCTCAAAACTTGAATATCACTATATTTTAAGCCTGCTTCTTCCAAAGCTCGGAGGATGAAATAATGAGATGCAGAAGCTTTTTGGAAGACAACTTTTTGTCCTTTAATATCTTTGATACTCTTAATTGGAGAATCTGGTGGCACTACGATCGCACTACCTTTACCACTATTTTCTGTACGTCTTCTACCAACAACATAAGCAATCTGAGCGCCAGCAGCTTGGGCAAAAATGGGGGGAGTCTCTCCCACAGAACCTAAGTCTATTTTGCCAACATTCATTGCTTCCATCAGCTGTGGCCCCTGGGCAAATTGTGCCCATTCCACCTTGATACCCAAAGGTTCTAGCCGCTTTTCTAATACTTTGGTTACTCTCACCAAATCGCCAGCTTGTTGATACCCCATCCGGAGTACCTTAGTCTTAATTTTTGAAGTATTAGCATCCGCTACATTACTAGCAGGAGATTGATTATCTGCTTTTTGGCTTTGTTGCGTACAACTAACTAAAGTTAATGAAGTTGCCAGAGTTAACAATCCAGGCACTACAAGCAGTGTAAAGCGGCGAAAAATATTGATATATGCAGGTTTTACTGTAGCAACCATAGGTTTTCTATAAAAAATTTTCAGCTTGTTTGTTGGCAAGCAAATGAGGCTGGGATTAGGGATTTGGGACTAGGGACTGGGGATTGGGGATGTTACGCCCCATGCCCTATGCCCCATGCCCTATGCCCTATTCAAATATCCTTCTGCTTCTTTTTCTATTGCTGTACCTTTGAAGAAGTCACGGTTGAGACTGGTGTACAACTCTAAAGGATGAATAGACAAGAAGTAGCGCAGGTCTTCTTCGCTGAAAATGCCGCGTTCGACAAAGCTGTAAGCGTTAGATGTAACAGCTGTAATATCAGGTACATCCCAGTGACCAGAATCGGAACCGAGGAAGGCTTTAACTCTGTCGCCAAAGGGGTTGGCTTTTTGATGGAAGGCGTAAGCAGCCCTGGTATCGTCAGATTCTGTACCAAAGTAGAAGTGATTCAAGAAGCGATCGCGCACATCTTCGGCTTTGGTAATCCCAGCTGCGGCAAATTCATCCAATTCCCCTGGATCGGCAGGTGATAGATGTTGTCCGTGGAAGCCCAAACCGCTACCAAATTGCTCCGCACGACCTTGGAATTCTGCCCCACCGTAAGTGCGGAAGAGTTCTGCTAATCCTTCTCTATCGATATTAGCAGGGTTGTTATTCTGTAAAATCTCTGGATTACGGGTTTCCCAATGCCAGATAATATCTGTGTAGAGGCTAGCACCCCAAGCGGAACCACCTTCGAGGAAGGCAAATTTCAGGGTGGGGAAACGACGGGTAACTCCACCAAAAAATAGGGCTTTGCAGAATGCTTCACCTGCGGAGGCAAAGTGTCCAATATGGTTGTATTGGTAATTGGAAATTGAGCGACGTGAAGTCCAACCCATACCAGAAGCATGAGTGGTGGGGACAACTTTTAACTCAACGCACTTCGCCCAGAAGGGATCGTAATCGTAAGCACTATCTAAAGCAAAGGTATCAATCCAAGTTGCTTCCCGTTGCACTTGTTCGGGATATTTCTCGAAGCCAGGAATTACACGAGTGACGTAACCAGGAATTTGAATTGTTTTCAGCCCCAGTTCTTTGATTGCATATTCTAATTCCTCAATCCCTTCTTCTGGTGTGTTGAGAGGAATTGTGGCAATGGGGGTAATGCGATCGCTATAAGGACGGAAGATATCTGCATGATAGAGATTCGCCGCCCGACAAACCGCCCGCCGCATTTCATCGTTCTTGATTTGCGGTGCGAGGGTTGCCAAGTTGGGATACAACACAGCAAAGTCTGTCCCTGCTTCTTGCAAGCGTTCGTGTAACAGCTTTGGTAGGGTAATTGTTGCTAAATCTAAGGTGTTTTTTGTAGGACGACCCCAGAAGGGTGGGCGCGCAGTCCGGTATTTATGGCGTTCTTCCCAAGATTGTTGGAACCAACGAAAACGACCAGCACCAGGTAAATGTTCTCTAAAGCTATCAACAATTTTAGAACCGCCTACCTGCTCTAAATAATCCAGAAAAGCCGGTTCAAATTCTTGAGTATGTACATCAGTATCAATGATGGGATAACCTAGTTGTTCCCGAATTTGTGCTGAACGAGTCTTTTTCGTGGGACGTTCAAGAGCAATTGTCACGATAGTTTCTCCACAGTTACATCATTGAATTGGTGAGGCTGAAGTCTGGCATCTGCAAGCAATACTGTAAAGATGGCATTTGCTTCAAATGATGAACTTAATCAACCTCTTACATGAAATTTCTCAATATTTGACTAAGCCTCCAACAGACAAACCACAACCACAAGCGGCTATTTGTCTACACTCTGTAGATACTAAGAGAATTAATTGGAGGGACAGTTTTTCAACACAATATTTTTTTGTACCAACAATGCCTTGTTGCTGGATTCTTAAAATGTGTGCATCAGAAACATTAAATACTGTTTACCGACCAAGTTACCGTTGATTAATTAGCAGTATTGCATAACCCTCTCGACAATACAAGTCTTCAGTAAACAAAGTATACGTAGTTCTAAATTTGTTAATTGCTAATTTTTAGGTAAGCTAAATTTATTGAAAGCGATGGGAAACTTCATCCCTGGTGGGTGGAGAGGAACATCTGCCCCGCAGCTTGGAGCATAGGGCATTGGTAGCTTCTTCCCTATCCCCTATACCCAAAAACTCCAAAGGGATGGAGTTTTTTATTTCCTCAGGATTTTCATTAGCCTGACAAGGTTTTTGCTGGTGTTGACAATAATGATATAAATATTATACGGTAAGACGAGCGATTAACCGGACTTTGTGTTTAGCTGGTATAGATACCAGCTAAAGTCATCTCAGAATTCACCATCCCCAATACTGAATTACCTACAACATAAGGAAAGCAGTTAATGAGTAACCTCAAGCTTTACTACGCCAAAGCCTCAACTTTCTCCCAAAGAACCCGTGTTGTTTTGCTAGAAAAAGGAATTGAATTTACACCGATTGAAATAGACTTACAAAATAAACCCGAAGGCTACACGCAGATTTCGCGCTATGGTAAAGTCCCTGCGATCGCACATGGCGATATCAATATTTATGAGTCTGCCATCATCGATGAATATCTAGAAGAAGTTTTTCCTGAGCCTGCTTTATTACCTCGCGAACCAGGAGCGAAAGCGATAGCCCGGATTTGGATCGACTATGCTAATACCCGCTTTGTCCCTGCGTTTAACAAATTCCTGCGCGGTAAAGATAGCACCGAACAAGAACAAGGACGCAGAGAGTTTATCGAATCCCTCTTATATATTGAGCAAGAAGGATTAAGAAAGCTGTCTGGTAATGGCCCTTACTGGTTAGGAGAAAAGGTAAGTTTAGTTGATATCAGCTTCTATCCTTGGTTTGAACGCTTACCAGTTCTCGAACATTTCCGCAAATTTAGCTTACCAGCCGAAACACCACGTATTCAACAATGGTGGAATACACTGCGCGATCGCCAATCCATTCAAGCCGTAGAAAATCCTGTGAGCTTCTACATTGAAAGATTTAGCAAAGTGCTTGGTGAACCTACCGCAGTTGGTGCATCTCAAAAATAGATTTATCCCATTCCACTTATAAATCTCATAATCTCAGCGTCTTTGTGGTTTAAAAATATTTGACCGCAAAGACGTATTATTATAAATATCTTCTCTTGTAAAAATATTAAACTACACCTATATTGAAACCATAAATTATCTAGCAATCCAACCTGATTCTAATTTTTTTATACTTCTCTCTAAACTTAATTATGGAGTATAGTTTCCCTGACAAAAGGCTATTTCTCAACTGAGATATGTATTGATTGATATGAAACAAATTAAAATAACTAATAAGGCTGGTAAAATAACTGCAATTTTATGTTTAATCACAATAATATTAACACCTTTTGTGATCGTAAATCCCGGAGAACGGGGTGTGTTAATGCAATTGGGGAGAGTCGAAGAAACTGTTTTACAAGAAGGTATACATTTAATCATCCCTATTGTTAATACTGTAAAAAAAATTAACGTCAGAATTCAAAAACAAGAAATATCTGCGGAAGCTTCTTCTAAAGACTTACAAGATATTTTCACCGACGTAGCCTTAAACTGGCACATTATCCCAGAAGAAACCTATATAACTTTTCAAGAGATTGGTGATGAAAAAGATGTAGTTGAAAAAATTATTAATCCAGCTGTAGAAGAAGTTTTAAAAGCAGTCGTAGCAAAGTATACAGCAGAAGAAATAGTTACTAAAAGGGGAGAAGTTAAATCTGGAGTGGATGATGCATTAACTACAAGATTGCATGGTTACCATATTGCAGTTGATGATATCTCGCTTGTTCATGTCAATTTTTCTGATAAATTCAGTGAAGCAGTTGAGGCGAAACAAATTGCCGAACAAGAAGCTAAGAAAGCGGACTTTTTAGCACTCAAAGCAGCTAAAGAAGCAGAAGCTAAGGTCAATCTGGCAAAAGGAGAAGCAGAAATCAATAGATTGCTACATGATACTTTAACCAATGAGATATTGGAGAGACAAGCAATCCAAAGATGGGATGGTAAATTACCTTTAATTATGACTAAGGATACACCTAAGTTTTTAAATCCTAGCGAGCTTTTAAAATTAAAGTAATCTATTATGGCTTTGTTCGGTAAAAGGAGGATTAATTGGGGCTAAAATTTTTCAAATCGCACCGTAAAATCCATTACAATTTATTATTTACTCTCTATTAATAATGATGAGCTTAAATTTATAGTAAAATCATAAAAATTCAAGGTTTTACCGCTCAAAAAAAGTGAAACTATTCCGGGTTACTGTTTCTACCAACAGAACGGATTATATTGCCACTAACGATTTATCTAAAAGTTACACGGATTTTACGCTAACATCAACTTCGATTCCGTCGAAATCCTCAAGCTTTCTTGGATACTCTTGAGACATTACTTCTCTAGCAAACTTTGCGCTTCTAGGTTTTTTTTCCTGTGCATCTGCGTTACGCTTTGAGGCTTCGTAAGATTAATTCAAACTGGCTCGTACATCTTCAACACCAACCAGTTTTTCATTTTGATACCAGCGAGGTTATGCTTCTGAAAATCCAAGTTGAATTGCCCATTTTAGATAATTGAAATTACCCCAGCTAGGTTAAAAACAAATTTTTTAACTAAACAGTTATGTGATAAATCGCTCACAAAGGGTATGAGAATCTATATTTTCTAGCACAAGTACCCCTATTCTCAAGCTAGTCAATTACGGGAAAAACCCACAACCAAACATGAAAATCTATTTTTCTCATGCCCTATACATATTTTCAACAGGCGAATATGAGGAATTACTAATTGGTATAATGCCAATTTGCTATTGATTATCTTTTTTAATGGGTGGAGATGTTAAGAGTAACACCTCTACAAAATTTTGCATCTCTAATTAGAGATAAATTTATACACGATGCCATCGCAGGCGCTATTCATAGCGTTTTCGTTGGTAGTTATAGAGCAGAGGCAAATCTTGAGATGGCTCAAAGTAGCAAAAATTGTTTTTGGCAATTGGGTTTAGTAAGAGTTGGCGAATTCACCTTTGGCATTAGCTTGGCGATGACGAATGCTGTATTCGCCCAAAGTGCGATCGCTCCTGATAACCTACTAGGCAATGAAAGTTCTCAAGTTATACAAAACTACCAAGGTAATGCTACGGAAGCGATCGCAGGCGGAGCGACTCGTGGTAATAATCTATTTCACAGTTTTTTAGAATTTAACATTAGCGAAGGACGTTCAGCAGTTTTTTTAAGCCCTAGCGCTAATCTACAAAATATTTTAGTGCGCGTTACAGGTAATAATCGCTCAGAAATTTTAGGTAGGCTAGCTACTGCTGGTTCTAACGCCAACTTATTTTTAATTAATCCCAATGGCATCTTTTTTGGTGCAAATGCCACCCTAAATGTAGGTGGTTCATTTGTGGCAAGTACAGCTAGCAGTATCAACTTTGCCGATGGTAGTGTTTTTAGTGCCACTGCTCCCCAAACAAAACCTTTACTGACAATCAGTACACCCATTGGTTTGCAATTCGATCAACCTGGGAAAGATATCAATCACTTCGGCGCGCTAGAAGTTCCTACAGGTAAAACTTTAGCCTTAGTCGGTGGCAATATTAACCTCAGCGGTAACGGTACATTAGTAGACACTCGCAGAACACTCCAATCCCTTAGCGGACAAATCGCCGTCGGCGGACTATTAGGAAGTGGAACAGTAGGAATTAACCTGGATAGCAACACTCAAGCTTTAAGCTTTCCTAGTAACGTCACCCCTGCAGATATTTCATTGAACAATCTGGCTGTCGTCTTAGCTGATGGGCCAGGTAGTGGTTATATCCAGTTGCAGGGTAAGCAAATTCAAATGAGCGATGGTTCTATCATCCAAGCAGAAACAACAGGTAGCGAAAATGGTCGAGGTATCTCTGTGCAAGCAGAACAGTTAATTCTGCAAGATGGTTCACAAATCAAAGCTGCTACTACTGAAGGTTCCACAGGTGCAGGTGGAAGTCTAACGATTAAAGCTACCGACTTTGTGCAAGTTAGCGGTACTATTGCCCAAGGTAAGCGTTTTGAGGGTTTCCCCACTGGTTTGTTTACTCAAACTTTTGGAGATGGCGTAGCTGGGCCTTTAACTATAGAAACCGGAAAATTAATTGTTGAAGGTGGTGCAAACATTGCAACTACTGCTTGGCAAGGTAGAGGTAATGGCGGAATCTTACAAGTAACTACTGATTCGATTGAAGTTAGGGGTGCTTCTTTTTTAGATTATCCTAGCGGCTTATTTACTCAAACTCTCGATTTAGGAACCGCAGGTGCTTTAATCATTGATACTAGGCAATTAATTACCCAAACTGGAGGAGTGGTATCAGCTGGTACTGGTACAAATAGTCAGGGTAAAGGTGGCAATTTAACAGTACGCGCTTCTGAGTTAATCGAACTAAGTGGTACAACGCCAGTTGATAAAGACCCCAGCGGCTTATTTGCGCGCGGTCGTGGTAGGGGCGATGCGGGTTCATTGTTTGTAACTACAGACAAGTTGATTGTACGGGATCGGGCGAGAGCAACTGTAGAAGCCTTAGGTTCCGGTAATGCTGGACAATTAGCAGTTAATGCCCGTGAAGTTCGTTTGGATAGACAAGGCAAAATAGTTGCGGAAACAGTATCTGGTAATGGTGGAGACTTAATTCTGCAAGTCCAGAACTTACTTTTGTTACGCAATAATAGTCAAATTTCTACCACAGCAGGGACAACTGGTGGCGGTGGTAATGGTGGCAATATCACAGTTAATACCCCTAATGGCTTTATTGTTGGTGTTCCTGAAGAAAATAGCGATATCACAGCCAATGCATTTACTGGCTCTGGTGGTAAAGTTCAAATCAACGCTTTTGGCATTTTTGGGATAGAACAGTTAAGCCGGGAGGATTTAGTCAGGTTACTCAACACCAACGACCCAACAAAACTTAACCCCCAACTGCTACTAAGTAACGACATCACAGCCATTTCCCAGAGCAACCCCAATTTAAGCGGCATAGTTAATATAGACACACCTGGTATTGACCCCAATAAGGGCTTAGTAAACTTGCCCACTCAACCAGTAAAACTCACACTCGATCAAACTTGTCGAGTAATTGCAGGCAATAATCAAAGCAGCTTTACTGTGACTGGCCGTGGTGGTATCCCTTCCAGCCCCACAGAAACCCTGAATAGTGATGCTGTGCTAGCAGATTGGATTTCTGTTGATAAAGTTGCTGACACCGCTACTGGCGCAACTGTGAGCCAAAATTATCCTAAATCTGCACCCGCAAAAATTGTCGAAGCTACAGGCTGGGCAATTAACCCCAAAGGCGAGGTAATTCTCACAGCGAATACAGCCAATGTTACCCCCTATAGTTCTTGGCAGAAGCAAACTAGCTGTGTTCATTGAGTTGGAGAGACGCGATGAATCGCGTCTGTACAAGAGCCAAAAGTCAGGAGTTAAAAGTTATTCGCCTTTTCCCTTTCCCCCTCAATACTGCTCGGTTAAGGATTGTCAACTCTTAATTTGGTTGGGGGAAAAGGTGAAAGGGTAAGGGTTAAAGGTCTTTTCTTGCCCCTTTCCCCTTAACCTTTTCCCCCTTAACCGACAAGTATTGCTTTTCCCCAATCCCCAATCCCCAATCCCCAATCCCCAATCCCCAATCCCCAATCCCCACTCCCTCACACCCTCTCCTTCGCTGGGGTGGCGATACCGCGTTTGAGCAAATCTGCTTCCAGTCCGGTGATGAATTGCAAATCTTCTGGGGGTAGAGACTGGCTAAAAGACGGATTCTTTTCTAAAAAGGCGAATGCTTGCCGAAATTGATAGGGAGTTGTGTTGATGGGGGAGTCAAAATGACAACTGATAATTTGATGAAAATCCCAACTAGCAACTTTGTCAGCCCAGTCGAGGACTTGTTTTGGCCCTTGGGGAAGAATCAGGGTTTGCAGAATTGGCGCGACAAATGGCCGTCCGTTATCTCGCAAGGCTGCAAATGACTGTTGCCAGTTTTCTCGCCAACGGAAAGGAAAGAAACCAAAATAAGCTTTTTTTGACTTTTCTGCTGCTTTAAAAGAATCACGCAACATCTCACTCATACCTGCAACTTCTAGCGCGCCGGGGCGGAAGTATATGGCAAATAATGAAATGCGTTGCCATCCCTTGCGGCGATTAGCTGGAGTATCTACGATCGCTTCCTGCCCATTGTCTCTAGCATGAAATAATAAGGGATAGGGATCGATTTGCGCGATCGCAGGTGGTTCTTCTGGTACAGAGAGTATGGTATCAGTCAGCAATAAAGTATGCGATCGCTTGTGAAATACTGCAACTTCTCCAAACGATCCCCGCCCTAAGTTAATATCTAATACCGCATAGTCAAATTCATCAGCAAAGGGTACTTGGCTGTTGTCTGCAGGGATTTCTTGGGTGCGACTTTGGGGAAAACCTAGCCAACTCAAAGGCAAGTTTAAGGGAAAACTCCATTGGTGCGGTGCTACAAACACTTGCGCTTTGGGGAAGCGTCGGGCGAAGGGGCCAGCAAAAACCTTGTGTTCTAAACCTGAACTTGTAGGCAAAATAATGTATTTAACATCACCATGCTTGGCTACTAACTCGTTAATTAAACGGATACATTCTGTTGTGGGTGCAACTGGTGCATAAACCAATAGACCGCCAGCCTCCAGCTTCACCAAAGTCATCCGAATCGGCACGATAGTGTAGAGAATACCGTGCAGTTGGTCGAATGTCCAAATAGTATCTTTAACTACTTCAGTGCAAACCGTTCGCCGTTTGCTGTAGGGGTAAAGAGGTACAGTCAACCAAAACGGCCATGACCAATCACGCGGATGCATTTTTTCTGTTTGCGACCCCTGTGCATTCATAGTTATTTACCCGTTTGATGCTCCTTACCAATTTTTAGCATTAGAAGGAGCTAGTGGAACGAGGAAATTGGGATTGGGGATTGGGGACTGGGTACTGGGGATTGGGTAATGAGTAATGAGTAATGAGTAATGATATTTCTCTTCTGCTCCCTCATCTTCCTCATCCCCCTCATCTCCCTCATCTTCCTCATCCCCCTCATCTCCCTCATCTCTCCTTGCTACACGGCGATAGAATATTTTTTTATTTAGAAGTCCTTTGAGGAACATCAAGTAGTACAGAAAGTAGCAATGTACTAAAGCCAGCTAAACTGCAAATAAAGTTTGTGGCGTGGGCATATTCCCATTGATTTCTTAGCTGTTGCCAATTGGTTGGTAGTGAGGTTGCATTAGCCTGTTCAATCACAACATTCACAGGCTCAATTCGGAGGAAATAAATTAGGGGAAAGGCGATCGCTAAACAAAGCGTACCTGCTAATGTCCACCAAAAAGCAACGCGGTGTTTTCGTACCAGAATTGTAAGTGCGATCGCACACAGCACTGCACCTACTGTAATGAAGGCCCCTGGCCCTGGCGCGCCAAAATAACGGTAAAGGCTATTTTGAATCGTCACATAAAACGCTCCATCGTACTGCATTTTGGGAGGCAGTTCTAAAGCATGGGCAAACTCTAACCCCATAAATAGCGCGACGATAATGAGTGTAATGAAACGCCAAATTTTAAGAAACATTGTTACCTCTTAAAGCCAATACAAGCAATGCTGGTGAAGCGAGCCAGCCCCAGGGGAAAAGGTACAAATTGCAGATGAGTTAGCCCGACTTCATATATAAGTTTTGATAGTTCTTCCTGGTCGAAACATCTATTTCCCCAATGCGACTGAATTAACCAACCTAATAGCCCAGACTGAGTCACTACCAAAATCAATGGTGCGCCTGGACGCAGTACCCTAATCATTTCTCGTAATCCTTGTTCTGGATTTGGCAAGTGTTCTAAAGTGTGGGCACAAATAACAGCATCAAAACTATGATCTGCAAATGGCAGAGTATTTAAATCACTCTGACAAATTCGATGATTAACATTTGCCTGAGAGAGTTTTTGATGTGCTTTGTTCAACATCTCGGATGAAATATCTACTCCAGTGATATGGGCTTTGGGGTTAATGATTTGAGTGAATGCCAGACTGAAGGCTGCTGTGCCAATACCGCAATCACAAATGCTTAATTTGTCTTGACTGTGAGGCAGGATATTAGCGTTTTTGAGCGATCGCCATAATTCTCTATAAGCATAGCTGTAACCCAAAATCTGAAGATGTTGATGCCACCAAGAAGCAGCTTGATTATAGGTTTGAGACAGTTGTTCTTTGCTGGGATAAACGCGTTGAACTGAAATTTGCCACCATCCAATCGTCCATTCCATTGTGAAACCTCCTTGATGCATGACTGTACTTTCACAGTCGCTCAGAAGTTCAAATTCACCCCTCACCGAATGGATAGTTGAAAGGATAGTTTTTTATTAGTGATAAAGCTGCGTGTCATATTTTTTGCGTGGGGGCTGTCAAAAGTCAAAAGTCCAAAAACCTTGCTTGATTTTTGACTCTTGACCCTTGACCTTTGACTCTTATACCAGAAGATAGGTGTGCCAGTTGCGTAAGTCCTATTTGTAATTCGTAATTACTGATTCAAGATTTGTTGAATATCTTCTGGGATAGACATTTTTTCTGAGTCATTAACATTGGTTTTACCACCTCTGAGGTATCTATTTTTGCCATACAAAAGTGTTAAAGGAAATGCCGAAAGTGTTGATATTAATTGTCCAATAATCTCCTGAAAATCTCTCTGTCTCCAGGCAAGTTTCAGCATATTCCAATGGGCAATGGTATGAGCGATCGCATCTTGTTGTCCCAGAATGTGAGCGCGTTGTAGGGCTAGCCATGCGGTTTCAAAATCTTGCGCTGCAATGGCTATTTTTGCTCGATGAAGTTCTGCTTGGAAATGTTCATATACAATTGCTTTCATCTGATTATCCTCCAGCTATTAGCTTGTCAGTTTTTCTAAGGTGGAATAATAAGAAGCATCACCTGTCTTAAAAAGTCCATACCAGGCTTCGAGAATTGGCTCATCGTAAAGCTCAAGTCTTTTAAAGATGTGATAAGCAAACTCCAGTGGGGCGGTTGAGTTGGCAGTAATGACATTATCAGCCGTCACTACAGGTTGATTTTGATAAAAGGCTGCTCCACGATAGTTTGTTGCTTGTAAGTACTCTGCGGCGTTGCTGGTGTGTGGTTTATCATCCAAAATGCCAGCACTTGCTAACCCTGCAGTTGCGCCACAAATTGCCGCAATCGGAATACCTGCTGTCAACAACTCTTTTGCTGGCTCTAGTATTTCGGTATTTCCGCCTGTATCCCATGCCTCACCTCCTGGCAGAATCAGCATGGCGCTTGAGTTCAATTCCTCAAGGGTGATATCGGGGAGAATTGTCACACCTCCAATCGTTGTGACAGGTTCAGCATTTACGCCAACGGTTTGAATGCGATAGCGTCCAGGATGTTTTTGAGATGACGGGTTGTTGATTCCTGCAACGGTAAAACCAGTTTCCCAATCAGCAAGGGTATTAAAAACAAAGAGATGAACGATTTGCTTGTCCATAAACTGCAAAGGTCGAATCAAGTTGTGTTATTCCCCAGTCTCCCCAGATTCCTCAGCTTAACAAGCGTGTTGTAATTATTTCACTAGCCAAAAGGATAGGTATTAAGGCGATACGCTTGGGTTAAGGGATTTGCGATTGATTTGTCAGTTATTAAAAAAGCCAGAAGAATTGGGGGATTCTCCCCCAAACCCCCGATTGGGTGACGGTTGCGTCCCCCAAACCCCCTCCAAAATTATTGTTCCGTTTTTTGTTGAGTCACTAGTTTTTTGGTTTTGTTATCAATTAATTTTCTTAAATGAACTGTATTTGGTCATAGGGACTTCCAACTAAATAAATATTGCATCACTAAGTCAAGCTGAGGGATTGGGGAGATGAGGTGAGAAAATCTCCATTACCAATTACCAATTAGCAATTACCAATTACCCATTCCCCAACAGCTTGATTTATTAAGATAAAATCCCCAATTTTCTAGCTTTTGCTACCGCTTGAGTGCGATTGTTCACTTCCAACTTGCCGTAAATATTGCGAGCGTGCCATTTTACAGCTGCGAGGCTAACAAATAATTGATCGGCGATCGCCTGATTTGACATCCCAGTTGCTAAATAATGCAAAATTTCTAATTCCCGCTCAGTTAATGGCTCAATTAACGCTGGAACCGCAGCAGATTTCTGCTGCTCAACGGGAGCAAATGCTGTTAACAAGCTATTCACTTCCTGAGAATGAATGTTTTGAGAAACAGCCTGTTGCAATAACTCTCTCATTGGGTTTCCTTCATCCAAAAACAAACGGATGTAATTGCCTTGGCGAGGAATATTCAGGGCTTGAGTTAACAAATTGAGAGATTGCGCTTTATCTCCTTGCGCTTGGAAAACTAACGCCTGTAATAGCAACGTTTCCATAACGCGGGTAGTTCTTCCACCTGCTTGAGCAAATTTAGATAATCGCTTGAGCAAGTGTAAGGCATCTTGTAAATGAGATGGCGATGAGTGCTGTTTACCGTAAGCTAGCAGCACTCTGGCATAAGTTAAATAATCAAGTGCCGAACATCGCGGACATTGTTCAGTTGGACTGTAGTAAAGCTCACCTTCTACACTCAAATTACTTTTCTCAGCCCAAGCGATCGCACTATCTAAATTTCCTTCTGCTAAGTACAATCTTGCTTTACAGGCTGTAACAGAAAGCATAGTAGGCCAAAGCCAGGGTTGACAGCGTTCGGCTGCATGAATTGTTGTCCATGCTGCTTGAAAGTCTCCCTGGGAAAGGCGTACTCGTGCCAATGTAATGTAGCCCATCATCAACCCTGGCTGTTGATTTTGGATGGCGCGCTCAATGCTTTGAGTGAGATGTTGTGCGGCTACTTCTAATTGATTTTGTTCTCTGAATAAATCGGCTAATGCTACCTCTACCAATACTCCGGCATAGGTGGCTAACCAACGCCGTTCTGTGGCTAGTTCCAAACCTTGCTGACACAGGGAAGTTGCTGAATCTAGTTGTCCCCGCAAGGCGAGAAACTGCGCTTGTAAATAAAGCCCTGCGATCGCCGGATCTGCTGTACCTCTTACTTTGCCAATGGCGCTAATTTCTGGGAGTAATTGCTTTGCAGACTCATAATTATCAGCGACAAAATATGTAACACCGAGATTTAGCAAGATGAGCGATCGCAACCAGGAATTATCTGACGGCAATAATTGCAAGGCTTTTTCCATAAATGCGACTGATTCCGCCGTATTTCCTTGCTGACGGGCTTGCATTCCTTTGAGTGCGACAACTAAACCCCAAAGGCGATCGCTGTTTTCTGTGGCATCAATACCTTGATTGAGCAATTTTTCCAGGCTTTGAATAACTGCGATCGCATCTACAAATTGAGAAGATGTGAATGCTGCCCAGGCTTGCGCTACAAGTAACCAAGGACGGCTATTAGTCAGTTCATTAGGCAATTTTTGCAGAATAATTCGCAGGAAGACTGCATCAACCCGCGGGTTTTCTTTGGTTTGAATTTCTTGCTCAATTAAAGCGGCTGCATACTCAAACGCCTTTGCTGAGATAGCCTGTTGAATAGCATCAGCAATATATCCCTGCTGTGCGTACCATTGGGCAGCACGATCATGATATTTCCCGACACAGTCCGGTTCGATGCGGTGTAAAATGTGACGCAGTGATTCTGCAAATAAATGGTGATAGCGGTACCAAGTGCGATTACCATCGAGGGCAATTACAAATAAATTTTGACGCTCTAATTCCTCTAAAGTCTCAATTCCATTTACTGCATCTTCCCCCAAAATGGCTTCACAGAGCGAACCACACATCTGCTCTAAAATAGAGGTTCGCAAGAGGAACAATTGCAGAGGCGGCGATTGTCTTTGTAAAACTTCTTCGACTAAATAATCTAAGATATAGCGTTTATCTCCTCCAAAAGAGTTAATAAACACATCAATGGTAGTATTATTACGCAACGAAAGCATAGCTAGCTGTAACCCCGCAATCCAGCCTTCAGTTTGTATTTGCAAGGTTGCTATTTGTGACTCTGTTAATGGTACTGGCATGAGCTGATGCAAAAATGTTGCGGCTTCTGCATCAGTGAAGCGTAAATCATCTGTTCGTAATTCTGTTAATTGGTTGCGGACACGCCATCTAGCCAAAGGTAGAGGTGGATCAACCCGAGTTGCGATCGCCAAATGAATCTGTGTTGGTAAATGTTCCAGAAAAAAAGTTACTGTCTGATGAATTGCAGTATTGGTAATCAAATGATAATCATCTAAAACGAGAATTAATTCAGTTTTCAGTTCTGCTAATTCATTGATTAAAGGTGTTAACAAAGCTTCAAATGTCACAGGTTCGCTGGCTTGCAACATCGCCAGCGTAGCCTCGCCAATCTCCGGAATATTCTGCTGTAAAGCGGCGACAATATATTTCCAAAAGCGCCTGGGATCGTTATCCTGCTCATCTAAAGAAAGCCAACTTACAGGAACTTGAGTTTGATGCGCCCATTCACTCAACACAGTTGACTTCCCAAAGCCAGCCGCCGCCGAAATTAGTATGAGTCTGCTAGTTAACCCCTGATTTAATTTATCCCACAGGCGATCGCGCTGCACCAAAGGCGATCGCAGCAAGGGAATATGCAACTTAGTCACCAGCAGAGGACTAGCCATATCAAATTGATTTCTGCGAACCTTTCTTTAGCTTAGACAAAAATTTCTCAATTACGGATTACCCAGAGGATGAGTACAACACAAGGGAAATAAAGCTACCATTCAAGATAGACGAAAAGCCTTTGAGTTTCCCCAGCAGTAGTAGTTAGTTATCTAGGTAGAGTAATGCGCGTTGCAGTGATATTAGGTATGGCGATCGCAATGGTAGCTGGTATTCAAGGCTATACTTCAAAGCCAAGTCCAGCAGTTCAGTTGCAAGATGGTACAGTGTATTTTGTTCAACCACCACGCTTAGTGGAAGCAGTTACTACCTATAAAGAAGTTTATGTTTGGGGTGCAACATATTACTTTACTCTCAACCTACCAGAAAATGCTGGAGAACCGCTGCAACGAGTCACAATTAACCAGCGTGAGGGAGTAGACTACGTTCGCTTTGACCTTAAAGACACTTCAGCCTTTGAAGGAACACGCTCCCGTGAAGGACAGAAACTAGGATTAAAAGATGCCACAAGCGATCGCAAAACTCAAACAACAACTCTAGTATTTGATCCCCCAATACCCCCAGGTAGAAACATCACAATTGCCCTCAAACCCCGCCAAAATCCCTCAGTTTCAGGCGTTTATCTATTTGGCGTAACAGCCTTTCCCCCTGGCGAAAAATCCCACGGACAATTTCTCGGTTTTGGACGATTAACCTTCTACAGCAACAGATTCGGCTGGTGAGTGTGACGAGAGATGAGGGAGATGAGGAAGATAAGGAAGAAGTAAATATTTCCCTTGACCCTTGACCCTTGACCTTTTGACTCTTCCTTATTTCTCCTTAAAAGTCCAAACACCCTCATCCCAATCTGCATCTGATGGGGGTGATTGTATCCAGTGCTGACAGCGGTGCAAATGTAATAAAGCCGCTTTGTCATGGCTATCAATTGCTAAAACTTGATTGAATTTAGCTTGTGCTAGGTCAAACTGGCGATTTAAATAATATTCACGCCCTTTGTGATACAACTCAATTATTTCTAATTTTTCACTCTTAATGGGGTCAGAACGCAAACTTAGCAGTTCATAAATAGCAACTGGCTCATTTCTGCCTTTAACACGAATATAATCTAGTTCTCTAGCCCAAATATTTTCACGACAGGGATTATAAGTATTATCGCTAATAATAATGTCGCAACCGTACTGTTTGCTGACGCTTTCTAAGCGGGAGCCAAGGTTAACGCCATCACCAATGGCTGTAAATTCCATTCTTTTACTAGAGCCAATGTTGCCACTAATTACGGTATCAGAATTAATGCCAATCCCAATGTTAATTCTCGGTTTATTAGCTAAGTAGCGGCGATGATTAAATTCTTGCAAACGATGGCGCATTTCTAAAGCTGTTTGTACCGCCATCCAAGCGTGTTCTTGTAATG
This sequence comes from Nostoc carneum NIES-2107, assembly GCA_002368155.1. Taxonomy (GTDB): domain Bacteria; phylum Cyanobacteriota; class Cyanobacteriia; order Cyanobacteriales; family Nostocaceae; genus Aulosira; species Aulosira carnea. The sequence goes on along the minus strand of AP018180.1, from coordinate 1,675,473 downwards.
GTAAAGGCGAACCAAACACAGCCATAATCGCATCACCAATATATTTATCCAGGGTGCCTTTATGTTTAAATACAGCCTCTACCATAGATTCAAAATATTCATTGAGCATACTCACAACTTCTTCGGCTTCGAGATTTTCCGTTAAAGTTGTATAGCCGCGAATATCAGAAAATAGAATCGAAACTTCTTTGCGATCGCCTCCTAATTTAGCGTCATCTAATTTCAGTAATTCTTCCGCTAATTCCTGGGTCATGTAGCGATACATTGTACTTTTTAGGCGTTTTTCATCGCTAATATCTTCCATTACTACTAGCGCGCCACGTACTTGTTTATGGTCGCTGGCATCGGCAATTGTGTTAATTGATAAATTAATACTATGCTGTTCTGTACCTGTAGTTAAAAGAGTGCGATCGGGATAATATTGTTGTCGGTGTCTGTAGTTAGCTGCATTTAAAGCATTCTCACACCATTTACTAAAGTTACCTTCTTTAATATTGATGACATTTTGAATCGAAAGACCTTCTAAACGGTCTTTTTCTTGTAAATCTAGTAAGCGTTTAGCGCTTTCGTTCGCCGCAATAATTAAACCTGTTTTATCTGTAGAAATTACGCCATTAGAAAGACTCCGCAAAATATCTCGCTGCATTTGTTCTTGCTGCTTAACTGTGGCGAATAATTGAGCATTTTGCAGCGCTACACCTGCTTGAATATTAAAGGCTTCCATAAATTCTTCATCGTTATGATCGAAGCTTGCTTGGAAGCATTCGGGAGCTTTGGGCCAATGTTCGTGATTGTAAGCGGGGAAATCGCCTGATTTTCTTTTATTGACTAATTGCGTTACACCAATCAATTGTTGATCGGCATTAAACACAGGCATACATAATAAACTACAAGTTCGATAACCATTTTGCTGGTCAAGTTGTTTAGCCGTATCTGAATCTGGGTGATCGTACAAGTCAAAAGGAATATTCAGCTTTTTACCAGATGCAGCGACTATACCAGCAAAGCCTTTACCTACAGGTACACGTAATTCTTTGGTTTTACCATTATCTTGAGTAATTTTTGTCCATAATTCTTCGCGATCGTGGTCTATTAGCCATAATGTACTGCGATCCGCATTCATTAATTCCTTGGCTTCATCCATTACCCTTTTGAGGGTATCTTCTAAGTCAAGATTACTTTGCGAAAGCGACTTAATTGCTTTCATTAATGCGGCTGCGGCTCGTTGTTTTTGCGTAGCGACATAAAACGAGCGTGATGATTCTAAAATCAGCCGAATTGAAGGCGCAAATTCTTGGAATAATTCTTCATCAGCATAAGTAAATCCTTTAGTATCAACTCGTTCTGCAATGGGAGCGTTAGGATTATGCGGACATTTTAATTTATTCAGTAATTGTACTACTGCAACTAATTCGCCTTGCTCATTTAACAACGGCAAAGCCAACATTGTATAGGTACGGTAGCCAGTAATTTGTTCTTGCTTTTGAGCAAATACTGAGCGAGGATCGTCATAAAAATCATAGGTAATATTGACAACTTTTTTGAAAGTAGCAACTTCCCCAGCAATTCCTTTATCTGCGGGAATGCGAATTTCTAAAGAGCGATCGCCTTCTCCTTCTGCTAATATTGACCAGAGTTCTTGCTTCTCTTCATCTAATAAAAATATAGTTGTTCTATCTGCTCCTAATAATTCTCCAGTTTTTAAAGTAATCGAATGCAACATTTCTTCGAGGATTGTGTCAAACCCATGAGAATCTAACCTCGTGAGAGTTTGATGCACAATCTGCAATTTCTGTTCGACATCTTTAACAACTTGTTTAAAAGTTTCCTGGGTTAAGGGAGCCAAAAAACTAGAAATAGTTCCTTGTCTTTTAGCAAGTACACCTACAGGAGCAGTATTTTCTTGTACATAGCCATTTTCTGAATGGCGCACACCAATAATTAAATCGGTAGTCTCATCAAAACTATGTTGATGCGATGACATAACTAGCTTTTTATAGATGATGAATATATTTTAAGAATGTTATTTAATTGCTGCCATCAGCAACAATCGCTTGACATTATCCACAGTTTAATCTTTTGTTAAGCTAGCGTCATCCTGTGGAAATCTGGGGAAGATTAATAATCTCAAATTCACATTCTACTTATGTAAATAATCAAGAAACTAAGGAAATAGGCTAGAAAGGAAAGCGGCTTTTCTATCATCTATTGCTTGCGCTTAAAAGCGCTACTAAGAGGCTGATATGTGACACCATTTTCCCTCAAACTAGGAGCGATCCTGCTCACAACGCAAAAATCAAGTTTTAAGCGCAAGTTCAGCAGTATCCATCTTTTCAAACTTGCAACAGAGCCAGTAATACAACATAAAAATCAAGTTACTCCCACGCTTTGACTCCTTGTACGATCCATCTACCGATTTTCTTGAACACCTGGTTTCTCCACAATTAAACGACAATCAAGGAATACCCTAATTCAGGCTAACTGTAAAGAGCGGGCTTTGACATATCTGGTAAATTTCTCCCAAAAGATTAGAAATTTAGAGGAATTTTGTAGACATTCGGCAGTAAACTCTATATTACATAGATATCCGACTCTGAGAATGAGATTAGTATACTGTCTCAGAATGGAACACCAAGGGTAATTTAAGTAGCCACAGAAAGTCCAACCGGAAGATGCATGAGACTGCGATCGCAGATATTACCTCCTCCCTTCAGCCATTGGCTATTTGACTGACAATATCTGTGGGAGTGGCGTATCCTATAGTTCCCATATATTTTGCACAATTAACACTGATACCACAAAATCTTAACTTTTGTAACAAATTTAGCCGCTTGCATAAAACTTAGCTCATACACAGATACTTAAGCAAAGAGTAGTGACTGTCATTTAGATAGCTCCTAACCTGATTCTGCTGACTATTTTGCAAAAGGTAAATTTACATGGTTTATACATTAGAAAGAACCAGCACCCCAGTTGAGAGTAGTTATACTCCACCTAACCCCAAGCCTTTATTACCCAATCAAGAGCCACCAAAAACCACAACCACCGATACAGAAGAAACTACTCCACCTAGTGAGTCTGAAGAAACTACTCCACCCAGTGAGCCTGAGGAAACTACTCAATCTACATAAAATAGTTAATGCTTAAATGCTAACGAGTCCTCTACTTGAGTATCTGGAGTGCAATACAACAGTGCTGCAATCCTCATATTTAGGTAGGTGGGATATGGATGGGATTAAAATCTCATCCATATTTTTTTGGTTAATAATCTACGTCCATACCCTTGATAGTTGGGAGCGGAAAATTTTGGATTTTAAATCAATACATTTCAGTTAAAAAAATAAATTGAGGACAAAACAATAATTTTGGAGGGGGTTTGGGGGACGCAACCGTCCCCCAATCGGGGGTTTGGGGGAGAATCCCCCAATTGAGCTAGCTGTTTCCACAACTGACAAATCAATCACTAATGCTCTTAATCTGAACTGTATTGGATTTTAAATTCCTCCTCTACTGTCGATGTACCATCAAGGAATAATTGACTAATTCAAAATTTATTGATCCTGAAGCTGAATTTAATTCCTGAAATAGCTTTAAAGATAGGAAAGAAGAGAGATAGGGATGTCTAAATTTTTCGCAAACACCAAATCATAGTTCTAGATCAATCTCTGGGTGAATAATTTTTACAATTCACTAACTTTTTTGATATAAAAATAATTTTTATATCAGTTACGCTATAAACACAAATCACACCTTAATATATTGACTGTCTTAGCAGCTATTAAATCTGCAATATATTGGTTTGAGGTGGAGGATGAATTTTGGAAATACAATGGGGATTTAATCTTTTATCCAAGTTTATTCAGTTTGAAATTTGGTTATTTCTTGTGGGTTTAATGTCCTCTGTATTTTTTCTGATTATCAAAAAGAAAATCAATCTTAGAGGATTACTTTTTGACAAAACAAAGAATAAAAAGTATAGCCCAGAGCGATTGCAGTTATTGCTATTCACCCTGATATTTGTTGCGTACTACCTATTTGATGTTAGGCAAAATTTAAATACTTGCAAAGTTTCAAGCTTGCCATGTAGTATGCCACAAATCCGAGCAGAATTTCTCTATGCATTGGGAGGAAGCAACTTTGCCTATCTTTGGAGCAAGTTGACTTCACTTATTAAAGAACGGAGGTCAGAGCGTGCCTAGCATTAATGATCTTTTTGTAATTTTGGCGCTGGTTATCGGTTGTGTTATTACGATTTTTGTTGCAGTTTTAGAAATATTTATTTTGATATTTATTTGGGAAGGAACTTGGAATGCAAAAACTAATAAAAAACGGGGAATTAATCTTGATAAGCTGATTAGTGAAAGCACTGGCGATGCAAGTTTGGCCAGGTTTCAACTATTGATTTTCACTTTTGTGATTTCCATGAGTTTAGTCTTGATCATTACTAGTAACAAACCACCAGCATTTCCCACTTCTATTCCCGATCAAATTTTGGGATTGTTGGGGATTAGTAGTACTTCCTACGTTCTTGGCAAAGCCTTACAATCACAGATTAAAGACTCCTCGTCTGAACCACCACCACCCAGCGATCCACCACCACAATCGCTACCACCAACAGATCCAAACTCCGATCCTTATTCAGGATAGAAATCCTAGTAAAGTATGATTCAATGATTTGGGTGCGTTAGCCTTGGGTGTAACGCACCCAACTTGTATTTTATAAATCAAATCTAAATCCTATAGTTCTCAATATAAGTGTCATGGTGTTAGTCGTGAGAGTTTTTTTGCGGGAACAGATAGGCGATCGCCGCACATCCAGACACAGTCACTAAACTTACTAAAAATCCAGCCAGAATAACAGTAGACATAATTCATTAAGGGAGTAGGAGAAGAAGGGTTGGTTGCTGTCAAAGCGGTAACGGGTATAAGTTTCTACTCCCAGCGATTTTTTTGCTGAGAATCATAGAGTGATTGTCCAAAGTGGAATCAATGGAAAACTATATTTTTCTCAATCTCAGGCTAGCAATTGCATATTACGCAGCCATGACCACCTTGTGACAATCTATTGTATGTATAGAGGACTTCCAGAAATTAAATTATCCAATATAGTCCAATACGCTTGGGTTAAGTTCATTAGTGATTGATTTGTCACTTAATTAAAAAAGCCAGATCAATTGGGGGATTCTCCCCCAAACCCCCGATTGGGTGACGGTTGCGTCCCCCAAACCCCCTCCAAAATTATTGTTCTGTTTTTTTGTTGAGTAACTAGTTTTTTGGTTTTGTGATCAATTAATTTTCTTAACTGAACCATCTTGCAATATAGTCAGAGAATATTTTTTTCTCCCCCTGCGCCCTGCCAAGAAAACGATAGTATATTTCTTTTAGTTAGAAGTCCCTGAGGAGACAATTTTGGATTTAAGCTAAAGGTACAGAGAATTTAAAAGTACTACCCGACCCTTGTTTACTCTCTACTTTGATTTCACCACCTTGCAATTCCACTAACCGCTGAGAGATGGTTAAACCAATCCCTGTCCCACCAGATTGACGAGCGCGGGATGAGTCAGCGCGCCAAAAACGCTCAAACACATGGGGTAAATCTTGAGGAGCAATTCCAATCCCTGTATCCATAACGGCGATCCAAAGTCGAGATGATTCCGTCCAAACACGTAGAGTAATTGCGCCTTGTGCTGTATAACGTATGGCGTTCCCTAAAAGATTTACTAGTATTTGTTCTGTACGATCCAAATCTGCTAATACCAAAGGTATCGGAGATGGACATTCTAATCTGAGAACCGGGCCATCTTCTAATAACTGGTCTGTAAATTTTTCTACTAATGAATCTAACAAAGGACGTAAATTTACACGCTGTATGTTAATTGCTAAATAACCTGCTTCCGCCTTGGAAAGTTCTTGTAAATCGTTAACCAAACGCTCTAAACGCTTAGTTTCTTTTGCTAGCCGCCGATAAATTTCCGGTGATGGCTCAATTTCTTCATCGGCTAGTTGTTCTAAGTAACCGCGTACAACTGTTAGCGGTGTTCTTAGTTCATGAGTCATGTCTCCAATCAGTTCCCGCCGCCTTGCTTCCACGCCTTCTAAACTGTTTGCCATGCGGTTAAAGCTAGCACCTAACTGGTTAATTTCGGGAATATCAGACATTGGTAAACGCGCTTCAAAATTACCAGCCGCAAATTGTCGGGTAATTTGCTCCATGTCGGTCAATCCCTGCATAATCCTTCTAGATACCCAGTAACTTAATCCGCCTGCGGCTGTAGTACCCACTATTACCGACCAAATAGTGCTTCGTCGCCAAGCAGTTTCAAATCCTTGCACCAATTCAGCGCGAATATCAATTAAATTTAACCCTTCATTTTCTAGTCGTTCTAAGTGAAGAACAAAGAAGCGAGGAGAAGAAATTTTACTAATGATTACTAAGCTAAATACCCCTACTATCATCACGACTAAGTGAGAGAATAATAGGCGCGATGCTAAAGGCAAGGACTTTGTCCAGCGCCAGTCCTTTTTCATAAGCTGTTATATTGTTTTCTTCAAAGTTTTAATGGTTAAGGAATATTTTCTTTCTCCCCCTGCTCCCCGCTCGCTGCCCCTCTGCCAAGAAAGCGATAGTATATTTTTTTAGGTAGAAGTCTCTAAATTGTAGTTGAGTCATCAAATTTATAGCCTACTCCCACCACAGTTTTAATAAAAGTGGGATTAGCCGGATCGGGTTCAATTTTTTTGCGTAACCGCGCTATGTGAGTATCGACTACGCGCTCATCACCAAAAAAATTATCGCCCCAAAGTTTATCAATTAGTTGGGTGCGGTTCCAAACTCGGCCAGGATTGCTGACAAAGGTGCTTAACAAGTTAAATTCTAAGGTGGTTAAGTCTAAAACTTCTGGTGCGTTATCATCTAGCTGACGACTAGCAGTACGCTGATCTATATCAACAATAAAGTGTTGGCTACGATTAACTTGATTTTGTCCCCCTTGGCGCAGGCTACGCCTTAACAAAGCACGCACTCTCGCAACTAATTCTCTGGGGCTGAAGGGCTTAACCATGTAATCATCAGCACCAGTAGATAAGCCAATAACGCGATCGATTTCCTCGCCTTTAGCTGTGAGCATTAAAATATAGGGGTCTTTCGCACCTGGTTTTTGGCGAATTCTGGCGCAGACTTCTAGCCCATCTAAACCTGGCAGCATTAAATCTAAAATAATTAAATCTGGTGGTTGTTCCTGAAACATCCGTAAGGCATTGATCCCATCACGGCTAATACGGCAGATAAATCCTTCTTTTTCTAAACTCAGTTGGATTAATTGGGCAATTTCTATTTCATCTTCAACAATTAAAATATCCATCTCGATTAGGCGGGAGTATAAGACGCAGAGTTAACCCCAAGGGGAATTTCAAAATTCACAATTCAAAATAAAATTGCAACCACCATGAGTGATTTCGGTAGCGCAATTTTTTTGCGGTTGCGGTCATTTACTAGTTTTTGACATACTCACCTGTGGATTTGTTGTCATTTAAAGACCAGAAGTGGAGAGATGACGATAATTATAGCCAACCTTAGAATCCTTTTGGATGTGCTTTTTAATGCTATCTAGGTCAACGAAGTAGTCAGCGACATCAATTAAGATATCACTGGTCAGAGCTCGTAAACTAACAACTTCTACCCGGACTCCTGTGCTACTAACAGCATTCACAGCATAAGCTAAATCTCCATCTCCACTTACTAAGACAGCGGTATCATAGTAGGGAGCGAGATTGATCATATCTACAGCAATTTCAACATTTAAATTGGGTTTTTTAGAATTCTCAGAAATTTGGAATTCTTTGGTAACCACACGATAGCCATTGCGACGCATCCAGAATAAAAAGCCCTGCTGCTTTTCATGAGAACGAAGACGCATAGCAGGCGATCGCGAGTGGTCTATCCCAGTATAAAAGAAAGCCCGCAGTAATCGTGAGTTCTCTGTTAACCGACAAAGTAATTTGAGATAGTCAATTTCTAAACCGAGTTGCAAGGCTGCTTGCAATAGGTTTAATCCATCAATAAAAATAGCAACTCTACCACGATGAACGCCTTGAAAAAGTAAACTTGATGTTGCAGCCGCTGGTTTGTTGTTTTCTTCAGCTTCTTTATGATTAATTATCTGCCTTTCTTGCCATTGTGATTCCTGTTTCAGGTGTTTATCTTTTTCTTTTTCTTGGGTAAAACTACTAAGATTCATTGGGCTATTCCTCTGGATTATCCATGTCAAAAAGTACTGGGCAATTGGCAGTATTCATTCTGCGCTGATAAATCAGCATCAGAGTCAATCGATTTTAGATTGGTTCCAATACTTTTCGGTTAAGGGAGACAAGGGGAATGGGAAAAGGGAAAGAAACAACCTTTAACCCTTAACCTTTAACCTTTTTCCCAAAAGCTATTTTGAGTTCAAAACGCTATCCCTTGTAGTATTGAGATTTGTTCCACCTTAATGGCGCGAGAGAGGAACAAAAAAATCTAAAATCGGCAATCTAAAATTTAAAATGGGCACAGTCAATGATATGCAATCAATACCTGCCAATCGTTGTTTTGGCTGTTGATTGTGCAGATGTCAAAGTGTCAAGCGGAGATTTGCGGCTGGTATCAAAACAGATTTAACAAGATATCCCCAATATTTATCAATAGCCCACTATTTACCCTAATCTACTGAATGTTGGCTTTGCACAAAACAATCAGGAGTCAATACGTACAGATTCCTATGAAGGAACTGGGCTGTAGTGAGCTATCAGCAGTTATTTTTATTGTACATCTATATTTAAAATCGGAACTATAGACTAGAAGCTATGGTCTAAAGAAGAGATATTTTCTCATGATTCCATTAGAGAAAACTATTTTTGGATTTTTGTCAGTTTGGTTATATACCAATCTGATTTAATTTCTATAAATTATTGGCTTATATCAATTCAAATAATGTTTGTAACACATCAATATAGTCTAGAGGACAAGGCAGTGCCTTGCCCCCACAATATGTCGCATGATTTTTTCAAATTGGTATGAGAAATGAAAAATAAATATTTATAAATATATGATGTTTTTGACAGATAATTTCGGCTGGTTATGAAAAAATAGATTCCCGCTTTCTTCAAAGATAGAAAATCGGGAATCTAAATTTTTCATTGAGAAAAACAGTATTTTGGCTTCTCAGCAGGGGCTATTATGCTTCTGGAGTTTCCTGGGAGAATTTTTTATGAATGCTTTGAGTTTGTTCTCCATTAGCAGAATGTGCTGTCATTAGATATTCCATTAACCCGTCGGAGAAGGGGATACGCAAATGGAAAGTACCATCTGGCTTCAGTTTAATGTCATGACCGCCAATGGTAACAGTTGCACCTGGCTCAGTTGCGCCGTGGATAATTAACTCAGCATCCGCTACAAACCAGAAATCTGGGTGGGGACGATTGAAAACACGAACATTGGCAGAACGAGTGATTGATTCCCAACGATCGCCTTCTGTAATATAGCCAATTTCGGTCATGTAATCGCGATCGCTGTTGGGGATGGCGACAAAGCGATCGCTTACTAAGTCCTCACATTCATATTGCTGTACTAGCTGGGGAGTTTGATAACTCAAGTCAATTTCGGTGACATCGTACAGCCGAACCATCAATTGAGAAATTCCGGCGTTGTGCAATGTTTGCTTGTCATCTTCGGAAATGTGCCAAGCAACGTAAGCCCATTTAGGGGTACGAGGTGTGAGGGTAATGCTGCTTTGATGATTTGCAGCTGGTTCTGGTGTGGGGGTTGTGGCTACGGGCGTTAATTCATGCACAGGTGCTGCTTCCGGGGTGGGGGTTGCGGTTACAGGAGTTTCGGTTACAGGAGTTGATTCATGCACAGGTGCTGGTTCTGGTTTGGCGATATCTGGGATATAAGGGCTAAAGACACGCACAATTTCGGAACGGTCGATTAATACCCAGCCGCCTGCTGTTACATAACCGATTTCTGCAATGTAGTTGCGATCGCTTCTCGGAATCGCTATTACAGTTTCATTTGTGCCGTCTGGACATTCCAACTCTTGCAGCAACTGGGGAGTTTGATAACTCAGGTCAATTCCTGTGGCATCATACAAGCGGATCTTTAATTGATAGCCGTAATTTTGCACGATTTCCTGGGTTACCTGGGTAATATCCCACAAAACATGAGCTGATTCCGAGTTTAGGGGTGTGAGAGTCACCCTGTCTTTAACTTTGCTGTCTGTTTCGTCTTCTACGATGGAGTAACTGCCAAAGACACGCAAGATTTCGGAACGGTCGATTAATACCCAGTTATCTGCTGCTACATAACCGATTTCTGCAATGTAGTTGCGATCGCTAGCGGGAATTGCCACTACAGTTTCATGTGTCCCAGCTGGGCATTCATATTGCTGCAGCAACTGGGGAGTTTGATAACTCAGGTCAATCCCCGTAATATCATACAAGCGTAAGGTCAATTGCGAGCCTGATTCTTGCAGTTTCTGCTGGGTTGCCTCGGAAATTTGCCAGGAAACATTCGCTGAGTGCAAACTTTGGGGCGAAAGGGTTACCTTGTCTGCTACTTGGGTGTCTGCTGCTTCCTCCGTGGTGTAGGGACTGCTAAAGACACGTACGGTCTCAGAACGGTCAATTAATACCCAGTTATTTGCTGTAAGATAACCAATTTCTACAATGTAGTTGCGATCGCTAGCCGGAATTGCCACAAAGCGATCGTATGATGTTACATCGCATTCATACTGCTGCACCAGGTGCGGAGTTTGATAACTCAGGTCGATGCCTGTGACATCATATAGCCGCAGTAATAATGGAGAACCGGAATCTGCCAATATTTGCTTATTAGCATCAGAAATTTGCCACGCAGCATAAGCCCATTTGGGTGTGTGGGATCTGAGAGTAACTCTGTTCTCAAGATGATCTGCTACTGTGGCATCACTATCATTTGTAGCAGTTGGTATGTTTGATTCCGGCGATTCTTCTCTGCCATAAACTTGAGACCAAGCGCCAATTCCTGCACCTGCTGCTACTGCACCAGCAGCTACAGCCCCTAAATTAGGTAGAGAATCTTCTGCGGGTAAGCTTTCTACTGTTTCTGTGGTCTCTTCTGGTAGATTCGCGAAAATTTCCTCGATTTCTTCTGTGGGTTCACCAGTTGCTTCGGCTTCGTCTGCTATGGCATTTAAATCCACTTCTGGAAAATCAGGTAAATCTGGGAGTGTAGCTGTTTCTGATGTAGGTTCGCCGACATCTGGCAAATGGGGAAGTGCAGCAGCTGTTTCAATAATTGGCAGTGATGCATCCGCTGTTGGTTCTTCCACATCCGGTAGCAATACCTCCGATGTTGGTTCCCCGACATCTGGCAAATCTGGGAGTGTGGCGGCTGTTTCCAGATCAGATGTTGATTCTGCCACATCTGGCAGCAATACCTCTGCTGTAGGTTCGTCCACTGTTGGTAAATCGGGAAGTGCGGCGGCTGTTTCAATAATTGGCAGTCCTACATCCGATGTTGGTTCGCCGACAGCTGGCGTATCAGTGTTGGCAGGTGCAATTTCAATTGTGGAGACTACATCTGCTGTGGGTTCTGGAACTGGTGGTGAATCTGGAATTGCGTCTGTAGTTTCAGGGTTAGGTTGTTCTATCTCAGCTAGGACTGCATCAGATGCAGGTGTATCCCATAGAGTATAATCACTGCCTTGAACTGTAGTCTTAGGCTCTTCTGGAGTGCTTTCCTTACCATCCACCACAGACCAGCCGACTGCACCTGCTGCTAAAGCCGCACCCCCAGCCAAGGCTGTAGCCCCTGCTGTGGAGATATTTTCGCCAATATTGGATTCTGGCTGAGGTGTTTCTGTGACATTGGCGCTAGGAGCATCAGGAGTATCAGATAATACTGGCTCTGGCGGCGATTCTGGTTGAGGTGTAACTTTAGACGCATCTGCTAAGTTGGGATAAGAAGTATTTACCACCGCTGCTGGGGCTTCGGTATCCCATGCAAATTCGCCCGTATTTCTCATCTCTTCCGAAGATAGGGCTGCACCTGTGCCTGCTGCTAAAGGGGGGTGAGTTGCTGCGGGTGCTGACTGATTCGGGTCTACTGGTAAAGGTGGTGCTGTGGGCGCAGATCCTAAGTCTGTGCTTGTTGTATCTTCTGCTGATGAGCGTCTTTTGAGTAACCACCAAGACAATCCGCCTAAAGCTGCGATCGCCAACAAAGGCAATAATAACCAAAATGGTGCTTCTCGCTGCACGCTGGCATTGCTATCCGCAGCAGTTCCCGAAGTGGCGGCTGGGGCAGTAGTTGCACTAGGGTCTGCAGTATTAGTTATGCCTTCGGTTGTGGGGGCAGTAGTTGCCGCCGTTGTCGCCTCAGTTGTGGGGGCACTGGTTTCAGCAGTTGTGGCGGCAGCAATTGTGGGAGAAATAGTATTATTTGTTACCGCTGCAACTGCCGGGGAATTAGTAGCAGTTGTTGCTACCAAAGCTTGTATCCCACCTTTGGCGATCGCAGCGGCTTCGGCTGTTCTGGCTTGTTCTATGGCTTGCTTACCTGGCGGTGCGATCGCAAAACCCAGGAACGCAGCTGTCGCCGCGTTGGGGTTTTTCTTGTAGACGTAAACTAAAGGCTGGGAGAAAGGATATTTGGGATCGGTAGGTGAGGTTTGATGTACCTTGAGAGTCCGCACTCCTGGGAGTTGCGATACTTGATTGGCTAAAGCATAGCTGATACCATCTTTACCCAATTGCTTAGCGATTTCTGCGGTGTTATCTTCCGGTACTTGAATTGCATTTGTGCCTGTAGTGAAGTTAGCAGCCTTAAATACTGGATAACTACGCAAATTTTCTCTAGTGTCGCTAGTTGCGGGGCGATCAATGACGCGAATTTTACCCTTTGGCCCGCCTACCTGCGACCAATCTGTAATGCTGCGTCCCCGGAAAATCCTGGCGAATTCCCTACCAGTCAAGCTACCTTTAAACGGATTCTCCGCACCGACAATGATGGCAATCTTTTCGCGGTATAAGCGGACTTGCGCTAACCCTTTTGCTTGTTCTTGTGGTGTCAAGCCACGTCCTAGAGCTGCTACATCAATTTTGCCCTCTAGCACAGCTTTCAGTGCGGCATCAGTACCATTAGCCGCTACTTCCACTTTGCTGCCAGAGTATTGCTTCTCAAAACTTTGCTTCAAGTTTTGATTAATTACACTCAAGCTACTTGAACCATCAATCCGCACTGTAGTCCCATTTTCCAATGTTTTTGGCACAGGAAAAGCGGGAGCATCAGTTGCAGATTGTGCCTGTATCGGTGTTGGCACTAAGAGAGTTGCTGCCATAGGTGTAGTTCCTATCGCCAGCAGTAATGCCAGTCGGACTATTGCACTATCTTTTTTTTCTTGTTGCCACATATGCTCCTTATCAGGGTACAGAAAACAGAAATCCGGCCAGCCTTTAACTTTATACTTTTATCTATAAAAAGGAGGAGACGCGCTAATTATACATCTCTATTAACTTTGTTCTTAGTTGCTGAGAATAAACAAGGGACTAGGGGTTAAGGGCTAGTGTTGCTTTCATAGCGGCTAGTGAGTCGCCTGTGTGGTTGCTTTGAAGCAGCAAAGGAACAGAAAACCAGGCATTTCTCATATTTGCTGCTTGCTTCTCAAAGCGGTATTTGGAGGCTTATATGCTCAAATGTGCAGTTCAGTAAATGCTTATCAATAAACGAAACTATATTGCAGTAGATGCAGGAGAACAGCGAAAAGCCTTAACTTTTAAGCTTTTGCCCTTGCCCATACAAAACTTTACATATTTCAGTTTAATCAGGCTCACTTACTAAATACTGCGTCTCACTTTATCTTGTTTAGTGACAAGATTTTTAGACTGTTTATTTTTTTTAAAGTATACCCAGCCAGTATTTCTGGCTATGTTTCAAAAAATCAAGGAACAGGGAATAGAGAATTTTATCCATGAAAAGTTGATTCTTCTTATCCCCTGTGCTTTTGCATAATCGCGTCATCAGGTCGTTGACCATCAACAGTCAACAGTCAACAGTCAACAGTCAACAGTTATGACATTATCTACCGAATATCATTCTGGCTTCTTGGTCTGCGATCGCACTTTTACGCCGTATTAAAGTATAAGTTGTCGTCAAATCCATTCGCTGACCTATTTTCAAGTTTTTCAGCGGACTGAGAAATTCTAGTTCTATAAAAGCATCTGGGTCAGCGCTGGTAAAAATTTCGGCACTACTTTCTTGGTCAGGATAACTCACCCCAGCTATTCTGGGCGAATCCATGCGGACTGCAACCTTTTCCCCAACCCATAACAAGCTACTAGCATCACAGCCAATTTTGTGCGATTTTTTGGGGTCGCGTGTCAAGGAAATGATGCCGTTTTCTACCTTTAAATTCGCTGGTAATTCCTCAGATTGCTTGTTATAGCCTTTAGGAAATATGGAAGGTTGCGGTAAAGCTGCATATACCGCCACAGGTTCGCGCAACTGTGTAATCACCCAAACAGAAACATCTTTTGGTTTACCTTTGACCTTTTCAAACGTTGTAGAAATGGTCATTACGGCTTTTTTGGCATCAAGTTTAATTCGACGGTAAGTCCGAATGCCGTAAAACGGTTCTACAGGATAAATTAACGTCACCTCATTGCCCTTAAACCGTGACTGAATTGAACCAGAATTCAAAGAATCAAATCCTAGTGGCGGCGGCCAACCTCTACCGGTGATTTTTTCCCAATCTGACTGAGGTGCAGGCCAAGTTTTATCGCCGCCGAAATTCTCCCATTTTTTCGCTTTTGGGTTAGGCGCTTTACCAGCAATTTTGGCATTTTCCCAAAATGTATTTTCTTCCCCCTTAAACCGAAACTGCATAACTCGGCCTATAGCTGGTACTATCACAGCCTCTACTTCACCATTACTCAACACCCAAGAATCTTTCCAGCCTTGGTAATTGGTTTTCGTAACTGTAAGTTTTGCATTTTCTAATGGGGCTTTTTGCTGAGAAACATTTGCTGGTGAAGGCTTTCCACCTACAATCACAACAGCCAACAACCCAGCACAAAATAGGTGTAAAAGTTTATTTTTCATAGGGTAATTGGTAATTGGTAATTGGTAATTGGTAATTGGTAATTGGTAATTGGTAATTGGTAATGAGAATTTCTCACCTTGTCCTCTCATTTCCCTCATCTCCAATCCCCAGTCCCCAGTCCCCAGTCCCCAATCCCCAGTCCCCAATCCCCTCATCTCCCCGGTACTTCGCCAGCTACCTTCAACGGAATACGATAGAGTCCCTTACCTGCTGTGATGTAAAGGGTTTTGTAGTCTTTATTGCCCCAAGCTAAATTTGTGACTACTTCGGGGACGATAATTTTACCCAATAGTTGACCTGTCGGTGAGAAAATCCAAATTCCTTCTGGGCCGCTACAGTAGATGTTGCCTTTGCTATCTACCTTTAGCCCATCGGGTATACCTTTTTCGTTGGGGCCAGGTAACTCTGCAAACACTTTACCCGGGCTTAAAGTGCCATCTGGCTTCACAGCAAAAACTTTGATGTGTAATTTTTCTGAATCACTCACATAAAGTTGTTTCTCATCTGGTGAAAACGCTATTCCATTTGGGCGCACCATCTCTTTATTTAGTAAAACCAACCTGCGATTTGGTCGCCAACGATAAATTCCATAAAATCCGAGTTCTTCTTTTTCTTCCTGTTTGAGGCCGTAAGGTGGGTCTGTAAAATAAATGCTGCCATCGGATTTGACGACAACATCGTTAGGGCTATTGAGTCGCTTACCCTGATAGCGTTCAGCCAAGACTGTGATTTTACCGTTTTTTTCTGTGCGGACAAGGCGACGATTATGTTGGGCTGTAATTAATCTTCCTTGTCGATCAAAAGTGTTGCCGTTGGGATTACCAGCCGGATGACGAAATACAGCAAGTTTCCCGTCAGTTGTCCATTTATAAATAGTGTCGCCGGGAATATCGCTAAACAGTAAAAAGCCATCTCGATGCCAGACAGGCCCTTCTGTAAATTTCAAACCCTCAGCTAATTTTTCGATTTTGGCGTTACTATCCATCACAGTTTGGATACTTTCGGTAGTATTGCCATTGCTTTGTTGTAAAGTCAACAAACTCAGAAACAAACTACAAGCAGCTATTTGTAAACTAATCTTTTTCACCGATATCTCCTCAATTAGTATTACAATTTACTGTTTTTTATCACTCAATGGACAAAAAATTTTCTAATTTCTCTCAAATTTGGATAGCAAATTGGATAATGCGATCGCATAAGTATTTTTCGTTTCAACTAATTGCTTGTAAAATTTCGTAACAATCATAGTTATAGATTATTTTTTGTGTAAAGCAACAGCAAATACATTGACATCATAAAATGCTTAGCACGCTTAAGCATAATTAAATTTTATATATTTATAACTTAAAGATTGTATTTTTCAATTTCAAGTTGATATTTATCTATCTATTGATAATGTTAATTTTAACTTTAATAATTATTTAATAACTCGCCTCCGGACGAGCAAAATCGCCTATGAGCAAGCAAGATATAGCATTGAGGCTGAGTCAAATTGCAAATATTGACCCCAGTTTTTTAAAAAGATTTTGGCAAGTAGGAAAAATTTACTGGTATAGCGAAGAGAAACTTGGGGGAATTAGTTTACTCTCAATTCTCATCATGATTGTTTTATGTAGTACCCAAATAGATGTCATTGTTAACAGTCAACAGGGTAATTTACTATCTGCGCTGGCGGCGAAAAATTCTAGTACATTCTGGACAACAGTCAGTTATTTGCTGGGTCTATATCTTTCTTTAGTGCTAATTTGGGCAGCTTACAACTATATCAGAAAAAAGCTAACTCTCTACTGGCGACGTTGGTTAACGGAGCATTTCCTGAATTACTATTTTAGAAATCGGTCTTATTATCAACTTACTCAATCGCAACGAGAACTTGATAACCCAGATCAACGGATATCTCAAGATGTCTTCAGCTTTGTTGATGGGTTTCTTTCTTTGTTTTTTGATTTGTTACACGCCACTTTACAGATGATTGCTTTTAGTGCAGTCCTGTGGTTCATTTCACCAAATTTAATGCTAGTTTTGGTGATTTATGCTGTCAGTGGAACTCTCATAACTACAGGTTTCTTTGGGAGAAAGTTAGTTAAAATCAATTTCGACCAAAATAAAAAAGAAGCGAATTTTCGTTTTGGCTTAGTCCGACTGCGAGAAAATGCGGAATCTGTGGCTTTTTATCGAGGAGAAACACAAGAATTAAGTCACCTTAAATCTTTATTCAACCAAGTATTTAAAAATTATAATTACCTGCTGCTGTGGCAGGAATTATATTTAAATGTATTTGTCAAAGTTTATGAATTTGTACCAAAACTAATACCTGCAATCATTATTGCGCCATTAGTAATCTCTGGAAAACTAGACATTGGTAAATTTGGTGAAGCCCAAGGAGCATTTTTAAGCCTTTTTTGGGCATTGTATGTGATTAGCCGCACATTCAATGAATTAACGGGTTTTGCAGCAGCAATTGAACGGTTAGCTGAATTAAATTATTTTCTCAAGCAGCCTAAAAATAGTGCTTCCTGTGAAATAATTCCGAATTCAACAATTCAGACGGTCGAAAATAGCCATTTAGCTATTCACAACCTGACATTGTATACACCAAACTATCAAAGAATATTATTTCACGACGTTTCACTGACCTTGCAACCAGCACAAGGGCTATTAATTGTCGGTACTAGTGGCTGTGGAAAAAGTTCTCTATTGCGTGCGATCGCAGGTTTATGGAATTCTGGTACTGGTACAATTAACCGTCCCAACCTTGAGGAAATCCTATTTTTACCTCAGCGTCCTTATATGATATTGGGAACTCTCCGCGAGCAGTTAGTATATCCCCAAGTTGATGTTAAAATCAGCGACCAAGAACTCCATCAAGTTTTACAAAAAGTCAATTTACCAGATTTAGCCGCAAGATTTGGCGGTTTTGATGTCGAAAAAGATTGGTCTGATGTGCTATCTTTAGGCGAACAACAGCGCGTTGCATTCGCCAGAATTTTAATATCTCAACCAAAGTATGTAATTTTAGATGAAGCTACTAGCGCTTTAGATATTAAAAACGAAGAGAACCTCTATCAGCATTTGTACAACACACAAACAACTTTTATTAGTGTTGGACATCGCCCCACTCTCTTCAAATACCATCAACAGGTTTTAGATTTATGTGATGGGGAAAAGTGGGAAATTAGGTGTATTGCGTAATGGGGCATGGGGCATTGGGCATTGGGCATGGTAATTGGTAATTGGTAATTGGTAATTGGTAATTGGTAATTGGAATTTCTTGCTTTATCCTCTTTGTCACCAGTCCCCAATCCCCAGTCCCCATTACCCCTTATCCCCAGAGGGGGCCCCGAGTTCCCCAGTCCCCAGTCCCCAATCCCCAATCCCCAGTCCCCAATCCCCAGTCCCTAATCCCCAATCCCCATTCCCCCACCCATCAACAAACCAATCTCCGCTACTGTCGCCGTTTGTGCATCTAAAATGGCGACAAATTCACCTCTGTAGATTACAGCAATGCGATCGCTCATTGCCATGACTTCTTCTAACTCAGTAGAAATATACACAATTGCGGCACCGCGATCGCGTTCTGCTAATAATCTTGTATGGACGGCTGCGGTTGCACCGACATCTAAGCCTCTCGTGGGTTGCATGGCGACAATTAAAGTTGGTTGGCGGGCTATTTCTCGCGCTAGCACCACCTTTTGCTGATTTCCGCCGGAAAGCTGGCTTACCTTGATATCTTTCCCTGTGGTGCGAATATCAAATTCTTGGATTGCAGCTTGGGCATGATTAGCGATCGCTTCTTGTTGTAACAAAAAATGGCGACAAAATGGTAAATGTTTAAAAGCTTTCAAAATTAAGTTTTGGGCAATACTAAATTGCATCACCAAGCCCATTGTTTGCCTATCCTCTGGGATGTAGCCCACTACGCAAGGATTTTGGCTAAACTCGATTTTACCTTGCCCAATCGTTCGTAAACCTGCGATCGCATCTGCTAATTCTCGCTGTCCATTTCCATCGACACCCGCCACACCTAAAATTTCCCCAGCCCGCAGTTCAAAAGATACATTGCGGACAGTAGAAATACCTCTATCATCAGCAACTTGTAAATTTTGCACCGACAGCACAGTTTCCCCTGTTGATTTCGGGCTTTTATTTAACTGTAAAGCTACCTCGCGTCCTACCATTAAAGCTGCTAATTGTTGGGGTGTAGCTGCTTTCGTTGTTGTGGTGGCTACAACCTTTCCCTGTCGCAAAACTGTGACACTATCGCAGAGATGCATAACTTCTTCTAACTTGTGGCTGATAAAGATAATTGTGTTACCTGCGGCTGCGAGTTGACGCAAAATGGCAATTAATGATTCTACTTCTTTTGGCGTTAATACAGCAGTAGGTTCATCGAGAATCAATAACTTAGCTTTGCGGTAGAGAACCTTAAGAATTTCTACCCTTTGTTGTGCTCCAACAGGTAAATTTTCCACTTTAGCAGTAGGGTCAATTTCTAAGCCGTAAGCTTGAGATAATGCGGCAATTTCCTGTTGTTTTTGACGTAAATTTAGCCACCAGCTTTTCTCTGTTCCTAAAATAATATTTTCTGTCACAGTCAACTGGGGTACAAGCATGAAATGTTGATGAATCATGCCAATCCCCAATTTAATGGCTGCATGAGGTGAAGTAATTTTTATTAGTGTTTCTTGTAGATAAATTTCACCTGTATCAGGCTGATAGAGTCCACTAATAATATTCATTAAAGTACTCTTACCAGCACCGTTTTCCCCTAAAATTGCATGAATTGTCCCCGATGCCACACTCAGGCTAATATTATCGTTAGCCACAAAAGACCCAAAGCGTTTAGAAATATTTTGCAGCCGTAAATAGTTCATCTGAATCAGAATTGATACTTTCAGGGACAAGAAATAATTAAAGCTTGCCCTAATGATGACAATTTAAATGTGATTTAGAACTACTATAATACTGATATTTAAATTTTAAAATATCTAGGACTAATATTTGATTGTTGAATTTCATGTAGGATGCGTTAGCGATAGCGTAACGCATCTGACATTTTTTCAAGAATCAAACTAGATTCCTATATAACCAACAAAAATGAGTGGAAATTGCCTTTGAGAGTACAATTCTCCACTCATAATTTGCTGAATTAGTGCCAAAAGAACAAGACCCTGCTCAGATATCAATTTTCCAGAGTTGGGAATAATTAGCGAGATTCAGTACCTTGATTAGGGCTACCTGCTACATTATCTTCGCCTGGTGCTTCTGGTTTTGCAGTTTCTCTAGCATCGCTTTTTTCTGCATCACCAGTTTTGCGGATGCTATCTTCTAGGGGGGTTTGATAACCACCAGAGGCTGTAGGGGTAGTACCTTCACTATTAGATTGTTGATTTTGCTGTTCAGACATAATTAAGGTTCCTGTGATTTAATTTATGCCTTATTTTATGAATATCTGAAGGGGAATTGAATCTATCTAGAATATGGTTAAGGTTGCTTCATACCTCTATCGGAGGTTATGTTTAAGTTGTTAAGTAGTCCGCGCAATTGAACATAAATCTTGCAAGCTGTCATTTGTTATTAGTCATCTGTCATTGGTAAGGATTACAAAATTTAAATTATCAAGAGGTAATAGATGAGAAAATATATAAATGTAGAAGCGCTTTGCAAAAATCAAATATGACTTCTATGATTTAGCATTTCACGTAGGATGCGTTAGCGATAGCGTAACGCATCAGATATCTGAGTTTTCTCGGAAATCAAATCGGATTCCTATAGATATATAATCACTTTGCAAAAATCAAATATGACTTCTATGATTTAGCCGTAGATTCTGAGTAAATTCAATAACAGTAAAATTGAAAATTCTCCAAGATAAATTATATAAGAATAATTAATGAACCAGAGCAATTTAGAATTACCATCTGGCTGTGTTCTCCGTAAAGCAACATCTGAAGATAACTGGCCGATTCGGTTGTTGGTGTTATCTGCTAAACTCGATCCAACGCAATTACGCTGGCAACAATTTTGGGTGATTGACTGTAATGGAAAATTAGCAGCTTGCGGACAGCTACGCAACTTTGATGATACTCAAGAACTGGGTAGTTTGGTGGTGGCACCAGCTTGGCGTAATCGCGGTTTAGGGAGTTTCCTCACACAGCATCTCATCACCACAGCCACGCAACCGTTATATTTAGAATGCCTAGGACAGCGTCTAGCAGAATTTTACAGTCGTTTTGGCTTTGTTGCGATCGCCTTTGAAGAATTACCGCGATCGCTTAAATCTAAATTCGGCTTGTCGGAATTAGGAAAAAAACTGATTCGAGTTCCTGTAGTGTTTATGGAATATCAAAATCGGTGATGGGTAATTGTAGTAGGATGCGTTAGCGCTAGCGTAACGCATCCCCGCCAAAGCTATTATTTCTTAGCAAAAACCGTCAATAAAACAGGCCCTAATAAATAATAGTGTCCAACACAATCTAAACCAACAGCAGCACCCATAACTTCCCGTTGCTGAGGACTATAAAATCTCACTTTCCCCAGAGAACCCATTGTTATTTGCACTTCGGCTTTACTTTTCAATGTGGTGTCAACTAAATAAAAGCGTCCGCCTGGTGAAAGCACTCGCGCCACTTCGCTGAAAATCTGTTGTGGTTCTAAATAATGCAAAAAACTTATCGTGTTGAAAACTGCATTAAATTGTCCTTCAGCAAAGGGAAGAGACTCAGCTTTACCTTCAACATAAATCAACCTGGGACGATGGCGATTATTGCGTCTAGCTACCCGCAACATCTCACTCGATAAATCTAATCCAGTTCCTCGCAAATCGGGAAACTTCGCAGCCAGGCGTTCTAGTAACCTTCCAGTACCACAGCCTAAATCTAATACATTTGGGTGAGGTGGTAAATCGACAAATTCTAGTAACCGTTTGTGAATAGTTTGATAGAACACAGACGGTAAAAGCCAGTCGTAGCTTGGTGCCCAAATATCAAAAATTTGCTTTTTGTTACTTATAAAATCACTAGTCATAGTTAGCAATAATTACAGTATTGGCAAGTAAATGAAGTATACAGTTAGGGATGCAATAAGATTGTAACCTAACAACAATCTGTAATTTCTTTATTTACAATTTACTGTAATTACTCACTTCTTATACTTATTTACTGAGCCAGTTTACGCCATTTCAAAATTTAATTGATGACTCTGGAGAAAATCATGAGTAAAATGGTCTATCGCATTGGTATCACTCAATTCTAAATTATAAAAATCTACAAATTCATGGTCAAAATATGGCCCCGCGTGCCAAGTTCCTACCTCTAACTTAATAAAACAATTCCCTGGAATGCGAAAAGCGGCGATTTCCTCTAAAGCTGGTTCATTTACATCATTATGAGGAGGACAAACTGCAATTAACCAATCCTTACCTTCCAAGGAACCTAAACATTGAGTACATTGCACATGACGGGTAATTTTATGAAATCTGCGCCCTTTACGATGCAAGCGCATAATATAAAAGCGTGGCGTGCCATTTTGCAGATTTAATTGTGCATCTTCGGTATCAAAAACCTTACCATCTGCACTGGCAAAAATTACTTGTCCATAACGCCGAAAATTTTCTGGTGTGATTAATTTAGCTTGTAATTGTTGTATTGTCTGTGATGTACTCATATTAAAACCTGTCAAGATTTTAAATTTAAATTATTCCCATTCGAGTTCTTTAGGAATCAATGATTTGGGAATTATTGAGGCTTGTTTTGCTTTATCTGAAGGTTTGGTATACCACCAAGCCCAAGCAATAAAAACTGCTTGGAAAGGAAGCCGGATTGCTTGTAACCAAGGCGAATCTGAATATGGTATGGTTTCAATCTTAATATGATTAACTGCCATATTGATATTCGCAGGGAAAACCGCAATAAATAATAAAATTAATCCCCAAGCTGCGGCTTGACTCACAGGTGGAACCAATAAACCTATCCCACCTAGAATTTCATAAAAACCGCTGAGATAAACTAATTCTAAAGGATATGGCAGTTGCGGAGGCATAATTTTAACGTATGGTTGTGGCACTAAAAAGTGTGTCACTCCTACAATGATGATTGATACTGCTAGGATGACGCGCCAAAGTTCCTTATTTTTGTACATTTGATTTACCTAATCTCAATTACTCACTTGTCTTCAGTTTTGACGATTAATGTAATTTTGTCTTCAGCCCACAGTGAGAATAAGAGGTTATACCATTTTGAAAAAAGAACGCGACAGATTGTAGGGGCATGGCACTGCCATGCCTTCTAGAATATATTGATGTGTCGCCAACATTATTTGAATTGGTATTCATTAGGAATCATATAATAACAAGGCACAGAGGGAGTATCCGAATTTGAGAAAAATAGTACAAATGGATCTGATAAAATTACTGTGCTATTGTGAGCCTCAAAATAATATATTTATCTTGCAAAAGAGAGCTTTCCTAACTTCAGATTTACCTTATTTCGGCTCTCCAATTAAAGTAAATGCTGCCCAATTTATCGGGTGAGGATGCTTTTTCATGGCGTTCAACATAGCGGTTCGCAATGCAACGGCTTTATCGGGATGTTGCTGCCATTGTTGATAAAATTCAGTCATTAATTCTGATGTCGGTGAATCAGGAACTGACCATAATGAGACAATTACACTCGACGCACCAGCAGTGATTAGCGAACGAGATAAGCCAATCACACCATCACCAGTAATTGTACCTCTGCCAGTGTCACAAGCGCTCAAAACTACTAATTCGGCGTTGATGGGTAAATTGACGATTTCTGCTGGCGTAAGTAAACCGTCATCACTGCCAGCAGGTGCAAGAGCAATACCAGTTTCTATACCTTTGGTAGTATCATCTAACAAGCCATGTGTGGCGAGGTGAATCACCTTGGCGGAGGATAGTTTTTGTGTGAAAGCCGCTTTAGTCGCATCCTCACCGATAATCGCTTTGGTGTTAAGGAGACTAGCAATTGTTTTTGCTTCCTGTTCCGCACCTAATAATGGTTCAAGTTGTACAGGCGGAACTCCCACTTTTGGCATTGTGGGATTACCAATGACTAATATATCTTTCCCTGTCAGCTTTTGTCTTTGTTTTCTTGTCAGTTCTAATACCTGAATTGCTGGTGCAGTGAGGATAGTATGTTTTTCAATTAAATATTGATTGTTTTTGTCTTGTAGCGCTGCAAATGGCACTAAAAACAGCGATTGATGGGGAATAAAAATTACCCGTTCGTTGGGGTTAGTTGGCAGATGAGATGCAATAGGTGCAATTAAAATTTGATAGAGTTCTTGTAAGTTTTGTTGTTGTAGAGGTTCCCCGATAGGTTCAATTTTAATTCCTCTTCCACCTGCACCTATAGATCTACGACTTTGGTTGACAATATCAGCTAGAGATTGATTGAGAGATTTAAAATTTACTGATTTAAAAGTAACTTCACCATGAGGTTTAACTACCCAAATATATATTTCTGAATTATCCCATACTTTTTTATTACCTTTTTGAGGATAATTCGACAGGGAATATTCTACAATGGTAGCCTTTTGTGCTTGAGCAATCTGTTTAATTTTAGCAATTGTAGGAATCTCCGCCGTTATTTTACTACTCGATCGTGTGGACAACCGCGAAGTTAATAAATTCACAAATGCTCGACCGCGACTGCGTTCAGCAACTTCTAAAGCTTCATCAATTTTGTTTTGAGCTATTAAAACTCTTTGTAAAAGGCTATAGGTTTGGGCTTGGGTTTCAAAAATCGAAATTTGACTTTTATCTGTTAAGTCAAGGCGAATAGATTCATAGACTTTGATAGCTTCATATAAAGCCACAGTTGCTTCCGGTAGCTTCCCTGCAGCATAACTGGTAATACCCACCTGATTAAACATTAGAGCTTCATCAAACTTTTTTTGAGCTTTTCTAGCAGATAAAGCAGCTTGTCTGTAAAAATTAATAGCTAAATCATATTTTTGCTGATTTTCATAAAATTCTCCGACTTTAAAGAAAATATATTGTTGAAATTGGGGATATTCTTGCGATAATGCAATTGCTTTTTGATAGTATTCCCAAGCGCGATCGCTCTCTTGCAGTTTGGCATAAGCATCACCAATTTGTGCTAAAGCCAAAGCTTCCATTTCTGGTTTACCTAATGCTTGAGCCTCAGTTAATTTTTGCAGCGCCGCTGCTAATTCTGGCGAAGTTTTAGGAGGTGTTGATTTATTTTTATCAGTTAAAGATTTGACATTAGGAGAAATTTCCGCACAAGCTTGCTGAGATTCTGCAGATTGTCCTAAAGACTTATAAGCTAAACACATCTGTGCATAACTGAATTTAATTCCTTGATTGAGTTGTTGCTTGGCTAAATCAACCGCAAACTTTTTAGAAGTATCAGTAATTTGTTCAACTTGTTTAAGAGATGATTGTAAAATCCCTAAAGCATCTTGATAAGATTGAATGGCTTGGTCATATTTACCAGTATCAGAGTAAATATTGCCAATATTTGCAATCAGTAATCCTTGCTCTTTATTTTTTTCTACTATTTCTAAAGGAGAACTAGCTGGGATTGATTTAGCAATCACCAAAGCTTGCTGATAATATTTCAATGCTGACTCTGGTTGACGCAAACCTTTATAAACTTCACCTAACTTAGATAAAGTATCGCGCAATTTAATTGGAGATTTTTGCTCGGTTTGGAAAATTTGTAGCGCTTGCTGGAGTGGTTCTACAGCTTCCTTGTACTTACTCTTGGCATTGTACATATTACCCAACCCCAACAGTGCTTCCGCAAGTTGACGGCGATCGCCTGTTTGTTTGGCAATTGTGCTAGCTTGTTGATAAGTTGCGATCGCTCTCTCAAAAGCTGCACCTGGTACTTGAGTTTCAACCACACCCTTGTAAACACCGCTGAGATAGTAATTCCTCGCCAGCGCAATCAAAATATCCGTTTCCTGTTGGCGTAGAAGTCGCTGAGTATCTGGAGAACCACCAGGCTGTTTTCGTAGCTTAGCTACAGCTTGTTCTAAATAATCAATCGCCTTGGGAAGGTTAACAGTAGCGTAGGTATAGCCGAGATTTTCTAACGTGCTAGCTTCTCTATGCAGATCCTGAATCTGGCGAGCTATGACCAATGCCTTGTCATAGTATGCGATCGCTTGGGTAAAATTCCCTAAAGCACGATAATTATTCCCTAGATTATTCAGCGCTCTCGCTGTTAAATCCCTATCTTTGGTAGCTTGAGCAATTTCTAAAGCTTGTTGTTGATAGCTAATTGCTTGATTGAAATCATTCAAATCGTAATAAACATTGCCAATTCCTTTGAGCGTCCTACCTTCACCTGGACGATACTGAATTTGACGATAAATTTTCAAAGCTTGCTGAAAACTTTGTAACGCTGCTTGCGATTGATATTTATCTAGCAGTTCTTCACCCCGTTGGAGTAGCCTATCAGCCTCAGTTCTGCGTGCATCTGAACCTTGTGCTAATACCTGTGAAGCTCCCAATGGCTCAATTAACAATCCTCCCAAGGGCAACGTCAGGTAAAATACCAAAGAAGCCAGCGTCAGGCTTTGTAGGCGGTAACTCAGGGAGCGGTGAAAATGACAACGCATAACTAGAGTACGGATAGTATGGGAAGATTTTCTTATATATATCTCCCATCATTCAAAGCTTATGCAAATATTGGTGGAAACCACGGAATATTTTTGTCTTTATTAATTGCAACACAAGCCCTTAACTTTATTGATAGCTCAAGACTCATACCAATTACCCATTACCAATTACCAATTACCAATTACCACAAAAACTTTTGAACTAAAAGCAGTCAAGCAAATTATGATATCAACGCAAGTATTGAAAGTCATTGAAGAAGCAATTACCAAACCGCCAATTCCCCACGAACCTTATAAGCAGTCTTTGAAAGCATGGGCGATGTATTGCTTAAGAGATAGAGGTTTTAAAGTAGTTTATGCTCAAAATGCCGATTTCGCCATTGAACCGAAGAATAAAGAGAAGCTGTATTTTAAAGTGACAAATAATGCCGATGATGTAGACAATTCTTGTAGCTGGATAGTTTGGGATAGTACAGCCAAAAGCGCTAGTGTCATTCCTTTGCAATCTTAAATATTTAGAAGGGGTTAGAAGGGGATAGAAGTTAAAAAATTTACTCAGCACTCACCACCCAGCACTCACCACTACTCCCGTAAAGTTGATTCACCCCACAGCTTGAGGGCTGTGATATTATTAGAGACTGCTGCATAAATTTAGAAAACTAGAAATTACATCGATCATGGCTCTGACGCAACAGCGCAAACAAGAACTCATTTCGAGCTATCAAGTTCACGAAACCGATACCGGCTCTGCCGATGTCCAAATCGCGATGCTTACTGAGCGCATTAACCGCCTCAGCGAACATTTGCAAGCAAATAAAAAAGACCACTCTTCCCGTAGAGGATTGTTGAAGTTGATTGGTCATCGTAAGCGTCTGCTTTCCTATGTACAAGCGGAAAGTCGGGAAAAATATCAAGCTTTAATTGCTCGTCTGGGAATTCGTGGTTAAGGATACAGCTTATGTCTGCTGAAGAATCGGAACGTAGCCGCTTACCTTTTGAACCGAACAAAAAGAACCCAAAACCAGCCAAAGCTAAGAGTCAACCACCAGCACAGCCAAAAGCATCTCAGGGAAAGACAAGCAAGCAGCCACCTTTTAATAAAGAGGAAATGGCAATCCCAAAAGTTGTTAGCCAACGGATGATTCGACGAGTAGCCGCGTTTTGCGGTATACCCACAGCTTTGGGAATTGCTACTTTGGTAGCCAGCTATTTGCTGGCTATCTATACCGACATCAAACTACCTCCCATTGCTGTGTTATTGGTCAACATGGGATTGTTTGGTATAGGGGTATTAGGGATAACCTATGGTGTACTCTCTGCCTCTTGGGATGAAGACAGAGTAGGCAGTTGGCTGGGTATTGGAGAGTTCGGCACCAATTGGGGACGTATGGTGGCAGTTTGGCGCGAAACTCGGCAAAATAAGGTTTGATATTTTAGCGCTCAGGTATCAGGCAACTGTAATGTTGGGTAAATTTTATAGTGGATGTTGAAGTTGAGATTACGTAACTTCAACATTACTAATTAAAAATTTATGATTTTTTTTAACCCCAATATTCAGTTACAGAACCACTGAGCGCTATATTTTTTAGATAAATATTTTGTGATTTTGTGCTTAACCGTTAAATATCAAAAGGTTACGCCCCTAAGAGTATGTTTATACAAAACTATATAAGTAGGATGTATTACAGCAAAGAAAAAG
Source organism: Nostoc carneum NIES-2107 (assembly GCA_002368155.1). Taxonomy (GTDB): domain Bacteria; phylum Cyanobacteriota; class Cyanobacteriia; order Cyanobacteriales; family Nostocaceae; genus Aulosira; species Aulosira carnea. The sequence continues at coordinate 1,647,045 of AP018180.1, read as the reverse complement.
CTGGGAATCTATAGTAAATATAAATTCTGCTGTAATGCACCTTATTTAACAGGAATCTTTTACATGGCATTTGTATCAATTCTATAAACTGAGTTTAATCACTCAAGATTTTGTTAACAAACAACTCAAGTCATTAGGGAATTTAATCATGATTGTGGTAATGAAAGTTGGTTCCCCAGAAGCAGAAATTAATCGCATTAACGATGAATTAACTAGCTGGGGACTGACTCCAGAAAAAATTATTGGTAAGCACAAAGTAGTTATTGGTTTAGTCGGTGAGACTGCTGACTTAGATCCCTTGCAAATTCAAGAAGTCAGCCCTTGGATTGAGCAAGTTTTGCGGGTAGAGTTACCCTATAAACGAGCTAGTCGTCAGTATCGTCACGGGGAAGCTTCTGAAGTTGTAGTCAACACTCCTGATGGCCCAGTAGTATTTGGTGAACATCACCCTGTAGTAGTGGTTGCTGGCCCCTGCTCCGTAGAAAATGAAGATATGATTATTGAGACAGCCCAGCGTGTGAAAGCCTCTGGAGCCAAATTTTTGCGCGGTGGTGCATACAAACCCCGCACTTCACCTTATGCATTCCAAGGACACGGCGAGAGTGCTTTGGAATTATTAGCAAAGGCTAGAGAAGTTAGCGGTTTAGGCGTAATTACAGAAGTAATGGACGCTGCTGACCTGGACAAAATCGCAGAAGTTGCCGATATGATCCAGGTAGGCGCAAGAAATATGCAGAATTTTTCCCTACTCAAAAAAGTAGGAGCGCAATCAAAACCTGTGCTATTAAAGCGCGGTATGGCAGCTACTATTGAAGATTGGTTAATGGCTGCTGAGTATGTTTTGGCGGCGGGAAATCCGAATGTAGTTTTATGTGAACGCGGAATTCGCACTTTTGACCGCCAATACACTCGCAATACCCTAGATTTATCAGTAGTACCTGTTTTACGGAAGCTAACTCACCTACCAATTATGATTGACCCCAGTCATGGTACAGGTTGGTCTGAGTTTGTTCCTTCTATGGCAATGGCCGCGATCGCAGCTGGTACTGATTCTCTCATGATTGAGGTTCACCCCAACCCGAAAAAAGCTATGTCAGATGGGCCGCAATCTCTCACACCAGATGCTTTCGACCGCTTAATGCAAGAATTATGCGTTATTGGTAAGGCTGTAGGACGTTGGGAGTCTGCTGCGGTTGCGTTGGCGTAGTGGCTGGGGATTGGGGACAAATCAATTCAAAATTCAAAATTCAAAATTCAAAATTAAAGCAATCCTGGGCATTGGGGAACTCGGTACACCAACGACCGCAGCGAATGGGGAATGGGGAATGGGGAATGGGGGAGAAATAAACTACCTTTTGACCCTTGACCCTTCAGTACAGACGCGATGAATCGCGTCTCTGCAAGGCTTGACCCATTTCGCTTATTTTTCGGCTAAAATCGCGTAAATTTCGCGTTTCGCGTTTTCTAAGAGTTCGCGTACTCGCTTCATACGCTCTACATTACCGCTGCGCGCAACTTGTACCACAGCACCAGCTAGTTCTGTGGCTGCATTTCGCAGCTCGATAAACTCTTGAGGTTTACCTGACATAAAGCTTTTGAAGACATCCCAAGGAGAGTCTGAGGTTTCCTGCTGGGTACGTTCTGCTAAGAGTTGTCTGCCTTCATCGGTAATTGTATAAATTCGCTTACCACCTTCTTGGGAACTCCGCAAATACCCACCTTCTTCAAGCATTTGGAGTGTGGGATAAACTGAGCCAGGGCTGAGTTTGCGAAACCCTCCATAGCGGCTTTCCATCTCTTTAATCAGGTCGTAACCATGACTAGGATGCTCGGATAACAATTCCAGCAGGATAAATTTAATATCACCTCGACGAGTTCGGTATTCTTCTTTCCAAGCACCACCAAACATTTCATTGCCAAAGTGCTGCTCGTGAGGTCTACCGTGATGCTTGCGATGCTGGAAGTGTGAACTAAAAAGGCTTAAGTCATCATCACTGGCTCCAGCCCATGCATGTACTGGAAAACGGGAACGAAAGTGTCTAAACATAAATAAATTTCCAATCAACTTTCTCTACTATACGATATATCGGAATATATCGCGATATATCGGAATAGAATTTGTGTGAATTTTTATTGCTTATTGGATCTACTAGAGAAAATTAGAGTAAGAAAAAAAATAATATGAGTAAAATAAAACTAAGTAGGCTAAATATTCTAATTAAGAACTCTTAATGGTTTCAATAGCTGTTTTCAGCCAATCTATATAAGTTTTCTCTCTTTGAGTTACTAAGTCTAGAGCCAGCCTTTGCATTATTTGCTCACGGTTTGCACAATTTTCTAGCTCTGGTAGTTGAATATTGTTACAGTCAGCTAGTTTTTTGCTGCGTGCAGCTAGCTGCTGTTCTAACAATTTAATGATGGCTGGATTGGGTAATTGGGCCGCGAAAAATAATTGCACTAGAAACGGTTCTCGTACTGTTGGTACAGGCTGATGACATTGCAGCCACCTGAGTAATTCGGTTTTACCCTCTTCTGTTAAAGAATATACCTTGCGATTAGGGCGATCGCTCTGAATTTCAACACAACAAGTAGTCCAACCCTGCTCAACTAATTTATCCAGGGTTCTGTAAATCTGTGCCTGATCTGCAGGCCATAAGTGAGCTACACATTGATCGAAGCAAGTGTTTTTCAGGTCGTAACCTGTCATTTCTTGTTGCTCAAGCAGTCCTAAAATTGTGTGTGCTAATGACATGGACGGTTTTCCGAAGTTTAAGTAGGGAAAGTTCTATATGTGACTTTTTATATAATCTTATGCTAATATAAGACTAATCATATATAAGACCTATAAAGACACTATTTCTACCTCACGCAGTTACTAAAAAACCACACAGGCACAGAGAAAAAATGTGAAAACTCGGTTTTCGCGTGAACATAGAATTTATTACCTAAGTTAGACCAATTCTTTAAACTTCGGCAACTGATTTAAACTCACAAAGCCAGATAAGATCTGATTTGATTAACTACAGATTAAGAGTTGGTATGGAAAATAGTTTCATGGCTTGCGAGTACAAACGAAGGCGATAGAAAAGCACAAACATAGCATCCCCAGGAGGAGATAAATGACAACTCAGATAGGAACGATGCGAACAGTCGCAGGAATCATCAATAGTGTGCAAACCCTAGAGGGCGAAGGGATGCTTGTGCGTCGGCCATTTCCTAAAGCTACCTTTGGTGATTTTGACCCCTTTCTCCTCCTAGATGAAATTGGCCCGGTTGATGTCGAACCTGGTGCAGCTAAAGGAGCACCAGATCATCCCCATAGAGGCTTTGAGACAGTCACCTATATTTTGGCAGGTTGCTTTGAACACAAAGATTCTCAAGGAAACGCCGGCAAACTTCATGCGGGTGATGTGCAATGGATGACCGCCGGATCTGGCGTTGTGCATTCAGAAATGCCAGAGCGAGAATTGGCGCGTCATGGCGGCAGGATTCATGGGTTGCAACTGTGGGTGAATTTACCTCAGCGAGACAAAATGATCAAGCCGCGTTATCAGGAAATTCCAGCAGAACGTATTCCCCAAGCTCAAACAGCAGATGGTTTAGTAAGTGTCAAAGTCATAGCCGGAGAAGCGCTAGGTGCAAAATCTAGCATCCAAACCCAAACTCCGATTATGTATCTACATTTCACAATTCAACCAGGAGCGATCGCAATTCAACCCATGCCAAAAGCATACAATGCTTTTACATATGTACTTGATGGCGAAGGCTTGTTTGGTGCAGAGAAAGAGCGTGCGGGAGATGGGCAAATGGTATTGTTTGCACAGGATGGTGAAGAAGTGGTGATTGCTAATCCCGCAAACGCAAATTCAGCATTAGATGTGCTGCTGATTGCTGGCGTACCGCTCAACGAACCAGTGGTTCGCTACGGCCCATTTGTCATGAATACTCAAGCTGAAATTATTCAAGCAATTGAAGATTATCGTAACGGGAGGATGGGTTCAATTGACTTCTAACACACTTTTACAAAGAATAAATCAACAGCAATTTTTACGTAATTTGCGAAACAAACTCCTCACTCTGCACTCCTGTTTGCTGCAGATAGAACGCATCGCTTACGAACAGGTACGTGGAAGAGTAACTAGTAATGAACTCCTGCGACTAGTGATTAGTGATGAACAATTTGCTTGGTTACATCGCATTTCTGAGATGGTTGTACAAATCGATGAAATGCTAGCAGCCGATGAACCTCTAGCGTTGGAAGATATCCAAAATCTGATTACCCAAGCCCGTAATCTGATTGTACCGTCCGAGGAAGGTAGCGCTTTTGCCAAAAAGTATTATGCTGCTCTCCAAACTGAACCCAGTGTTGTTATGGCACATTCAGACTTATTACAGCTATTAGCATCTAAATAATACCAATTCGTAATTCGTAATTCGTAATTACGAAACTGCAACAGAATCTCGACTGATTGTAGAGAATTGGTATAAGTGATGCCAATTTGAAAAAAGAATGTGACAGATTGTAGGGGCAAGGCACTGCCTTGCCCTCTAGAATATATTGATTGTCGCAAACATTATTTGAATTGGTATGAGGAAAAAAGACCCGCCCTTATTGAAATCAAGGGCGGGTCTTTTATTTAGACAGTTTGGTTAAACTTTTCGCCAGGGAAAAACGGTGACATTAACGCCAATAATACTCGGTTAAGCGTTTTTAACTCAAAACTGGTTTTGGGGAAAAGGTAAAAGGTTAAGGGTTAAAGGTTTTTTCTTTCCCTTTCCCCATTCCCCTTTTTCCCCTTAACCAACAAGTATTGAAATTAACGCCGTCTACCACCGCCAAAAGCGGGAGCGCGACGAGAACGACCGCCACTACCGAAACTACTACCGCTAGGATTGCTTCTAGGAGATCTAGAACTATTAGAAGGTCTGAGTTGACTACCACCAAAACCAGAACCACTAGGACGGCTATTTGTAGTAGTACGGCTTGGTGTGCTGCGTACAGTTGAGCCGCTAGGATACGTTCTTCTAATTGTGCCTGTACTGCGGAAAACTGTACGATTTCTCACGGCTGCGGGTGGTTCATTGTAGCGACTGCGGTAGCTAGAAACCGCTTGATCATAATTGCTACCATATCCACCATAACCAGTTAAAACTTGTCCAGGTTGATAAACAGGAGGTACATAGTACTGGGGTCTAAACAAGAGACTACCAATTGCCTGACCTGCAAGATTACCAGCCACTGCGCCAGCAAAAGGTGTCCAGAAGCTATTTTCTTGGCGGACTACAACCGTTTCTTGTCGTCCTGTTTGGGGATTAGTTTGTTGTTGGGTAACGTTATGAACGTACTCAATTTTAAAGTCTTCTGTTAAGTAGAGGCTGGGCTGGCCACTTTCCACTTTCAGATAACTTTTTTTACCTTCTTTAATTTCTTCATCTGTCAGCCGTGCCATTTGCAAATTATCGGTGACAAATGTTGGCGGTTTACTGTTAATTAAAAACAGCGTGTACTCGCCAGTACCATCATCATAGGTTGCTTGTTGTACTTGATACTGCCCATCACTCAGTTTGGTAGCCGTAGAGTTTTGGCTAACGTTCCTTGCTGGTGGTGTAGTTTCGTTTGAACTGCCGCAAGCAACAGATGTCAAACATAAACTCATGGCTAATACCACGACTGTAAATCTACGCAGTATGTTCATGATCATTGCGCTAAATATCCTATCTTTGAGCTTAACAATTTCTCCCTAGTCGTTGTAAGTAGGGACTACCCAACAAGGGGATTGGGGATTGGGGACTGGGGATTGGGGAACTCGGGGCCCCCTCTGGGGATAAGGGGTAATGGGGACTGGGGATTGGGTACTGGGGATTGGGGAGATGAGGGAGAATTACCCATTACCAATTACCAATTACCAATTACCCAATAACAAATGACAAACACCAAACGCTTACAAAGGTATTAATTCTGGATAATATTGCACCAGCTGATCGTTAGTGAGTTCGTCACCTAATTGTGCTGGAGAGAAGTGTACTTGAACTGCCTGGAGTTTATTTTGGTAGTGCAAATTAATAAAGGCTTTTAACCCTTCTTTTAATGCTTGAACGTTGGATAAGTCTGTTTCTATTTGTGGCACTTCTCCAGTAAAAGCTACTGTAATCATCACAATAATGTTGCGTGTTACAGGTATAGATAAAGGGTCATTAAATCCAGAATCAGAACCTAAATCTAGGTCAGCACCGTATCTGGAAGCTGAGTCACTAAATAGTTCATTGACATAATCTCCGGCTTCCCCTTCATTCCAAAATACATCGCCTTCATTAGCCGCAGAAAGCCAGTATTCATCATAGCGCAAAAGGGTTTCGCAGATTTCTACTAAACCTTCTCCCAAAACTTGTAAGTCTCCATCTGCATCGATCGCTTCTCTAGCTGCACGATTGAAAACCCCTAAAATTGGTGCTACTTCTGACCCACCTAAATGCAAAAATAGACGACAGACAACATAACGAGTCCGTCCCATCATTTTATTAAAAGTATCACGCATTTTTATCCTCCACAAATTTATCAGTTTAAAAGTCAATAGTTATTTGACTGATAATTTTCAGTGTTCGATGTAATGAAAACTTTTAACAAAATCTATAACCATATTTAATGCAGGTAATATATTTTGGGCAGTTTCATTGGACATCTTATCAAACAATGCTGCACTGCCATCTGGCTGATTAATAAATCGTTTACCAAAATAGGGGTGATCGTACAAAATTAAAGTTTGGGCACTAGAATTGGTTAATATCGTCTGCGTGGGAGTTTTGAAGAAGCTAAGTTTTGCGGCTAACTCCAGAATTTTTTGCATTTCTCTAATTTTCTGGGACTCATTTTTAGCTTCCGCGATCGCAGCCCTTAATTGCCTCACCCGATGGGATGTGTTTAGACCCTGCTGAGATAGATCTTCGCTTTTGATCATCTCTACCAAGTTGTCAATATTTTTTTGGGTAGCGATCGCATCCTGAAATGGCAAAATCGCAATATAAGCAATCGGTAATAATTCTTCGTCTCGATCTACTCGAAATGTAAACACCGTGCGGCGACGACCAATATCTGTAGCCGGGGGTAATTTCAGCCTGCGGTATTGGCGAGAAATTTGGTAGTAAGCGCCAGCTAGGGCAAAGTTAGCTTCATGTTCTAAGGCAGCATCAACGATAATCCGGATAGTTGGTGAAGTTTCATTAAAAAATTCCCCTGGGTCATCAGAGTTGAACTTTTGGATAATGGAGCGATCGCCAGCTGCGGAGAGGTCAACCCATTCACAAATTATGCCTTCGGTTTTTAACCCAAATCTGGAAGTTGCATAAAGCTTGGCTCCTGTTAATGTTGCACCTGTTAAATCAGCTCCGATCCATTCCGCCTTCATTAATTTAGCCTGGGTTAAATTGGCGTGTACTAAGCTGGTGTTGGTTAAATTAGCATTGCTAAAGTCTGCTCCCATCAAGTTGGCACCACTTAATTTCGCTCCGCTTAAATCTGCCCAGCTAAGATTAGCTCCGCTTAAATCCGCCCAGCGCAGGTTAGCACCACTTAAATCAGCGCCACTCAGGTTGGCACGGTTAAGATTTGCTTGTTTCAGTTCAGCTTCTCGCAAATTTGCCCCACTGAGATCCGCTCGCACCAAATCACTAGACTGGAAATTGACCATTTCTAAGTTGGCTCCGCGAAAACAAGTCCCGCGAAAGCTAGCTTCACTTAAATCGGCACCACGGAGAGTTGCTTGGCGCAGCGTTGCTTCTCTGAGGTCGGCGCTTTTGAGGTTAGCTCCAGATAGGTCGGCGCTACTGAGGTCGGCACGAATTAACTCAGCGCGAACTAATGAGGCTGCTTTCAGTTGAGCATGATTCAGGTTAGCGCGAATTAAATTAGCAACATTGAGATTAGCTTTATTTAAAATAGCTCTGGTGAGATTGACACCACTTAATCTCGCCACATTGAGGGTAGCATTGCTCAAATTAGCTTGACTGAGATTTGCACCACTTAAATTCGCTACACTCAAGTTGGCTTTACTAAGATTTATACCACTGAGTTTGACACCACTTAAGTTAGCTTCCGCCAGGTCAACACCAGTAAAATCAAACACTCCAGCAGCGTACTTTTGCAGTAATTCTTCTATATTCATAAATGCTACCCCTGAAATGCCAACTTTAATAGTGAGTAAAGAATGGAGAAAATATTGAACAGACAAACTAACAAAATCAAAAATGAAAATTGGGATTTTAGGACTCGGACTAATTGGTGGATCTTTGGGTTTTGATTTGCGATCGCAAGGTCATGAGGTTTTAGGAGTGAGTCGGCGTGAATCAACCTGTCAAAAGGCAATAGCTTTGGGTAGCGTTGATCAAGCCGCGGTAGATCTGAGTCTCTTCGCTATGGCAGACATTGTATTTATTTGTACACCTATAGCTCTTATTGTTCCCCAAATTCAGCAGTTAATTGAGCATCTGTCTGCGGCTACGATAATCACTGATGTTGGTTCTGTCAAAGCCCCTATTGTGAATGCGATCGCGCCTCTGTGGGAAAATTTTGTGGGCGGTCACCCGATGGCGGGAACAGCCGATAGCGGTATTGAAGCCGCACAACGCCATTTATTTGTTGAGCGCCCTTATGTACTGACACCAACCAATACCACACCACCCCAAGCAACTGCGGTAGTAGAAGCAATTGTGCGATCGCTTGGGTCTAAAATCTACCATTGTCAGCCAGAACAACATGACCGCGCTGTTAGCTGGATTTCTCATTTACCCGTAATGGTCAGCGCTTCCTTAATTGCAGCTTGTATGGGTGAAACCGACCCCGCTGTTTTACAATTAGCGCAAAATTTAGCTAGTTCTGGTTTTCGCGATACTAGCCGCGTCGGTGGTGGAAATCCAGAGTTAGGCGTAATGATGGCACAGTTCAATCAGCAAGCATTGCTGAGTTCACTACAACAATATCGCCATCAGCTTGATCAAGTGATTCATTTAATTGAGCAGGAAAATTGGACAGCTTTAGAGACAAAGTTGCAGTCCACTCAAAAAGCGCGCCCAGGATTTGTGGAATAGATAGTTAAGCAAGAGGAAGGCAGGGCTAAAAACTCTTGACTACTGAGGAATTTGAGAATTTTACTCCCTGCTTCTTGAGTCAGATTTTTGACCTTTACATAAGTAAAACTAATCACTTGTATTACTTTTCTACAAGAATTAGTACTTGATTAACTTTTGTAAATGAGTGTAAAGTAAGTTTACAGACAAAAAAACCTTGTCTGATTCATAAATCACTAATCGCATTCATAAAACAATGACAGCAACCTTACAACAGCGCTCTAGCGCTAACGTATGGGATCGCTTCTGCGAATGGATTACCAGCACCAATAACCGTTTATACATCGGTTGGTTCGGTGTCCTCATGATCCCAACCCTACTAGCTGCAACCGCTTGCTTCGTAATCGCCTTCATCGCTGCGCCTCCAGTAGACATCGATGGTATCCGTGAACCCGTTGCAGGTTCCTTGCTCTACGGAAACAACATCATCTCTGGTGCAGTTGTTCCTTCTTCCAACGCTATCGGTTTACACTTCTATCCCATCTGGGAAGCAGCTTCCTTAGATGAGTGGTTGTACAACGGTGGCCCTTACCAATTGGTAATTTTCCACTTCTTACTAGGAGTATTCTGCTACCTAGGTCGTGAGTGGGAATTGTCTTACCGTTTGGGTATGCGTCCTTGGATCTGCCTAGCATTCTCTGCACCTGTAGCAGCAGCGACCGCAGTATTCTTGATCTACCCCATTGGTCAAGGTTCCTTCTCTGATGGTATGCCTTTGGGTATCTCTGGTACCTTCAACTTCATGATCGTGTTCCAAGCTGAGCACAACATCCTCATGCACCCCTTCCACATGTTAGGTGTGGCTGGTGTGTTCGGTGGTAGCTTGTTCTCTGCAATGCACGGTTCTTTGGTAACCTCCTCCTTGGTTCGTGAAACCACCGAGAACGAATCTCAGAACTACGGTTACAAGTTCGGTCAAGAAGAAGAAACCTACAACATCGTAGCTGCACACGGTTACTTTGGTCGTCTGATCTTCCAATACGCATCCTTCAACAACAGCCGTTCTCTACACTTCTTCTTGGCTGCATGGCCAGTAGTTGGTATCTGGTTCACCGCGTTGGGCGTAAGCACAATGGCGTTCAACTTGAACGGTTTCAACTTCAACCAATCAGTGATTGATTCTCAAGGTCGTGTAGTTAACACCTGGGCTGACATCATCAACCGCGCTAACTTGGGTATGGAAGTAATGCACGAGCGTAACGCTCACAACTTCCCTCTAGACTTGGCTGCTGGTGAAGTTGCTCCTGTTGCTTTAACTGCTCCTGCAATCAACGGCTAATCTTTTGAGACAAAAGTTATAGCTTCTCTGTGAATCAAAAGCGCCCTCCCAATTGGGAGGGCGCTTTTGATTTTGGCATGAAAAATTTTAGGCTATGCTGGCGGTAGAAAGGCTATGTATGTTTTATGACTAAATAAATCATAATTACTGAAATATTATGGAACAGTCAGATCCTAGAGAATTGGCCCGCCTGGGAAATTTAGAGGCGATCGCAACCTTAATCAACCGCGCACTGCAAACACAAGGAGTCACTGCTAAAATTAACCTCGCGGATAGCTGTTTGCAAATATTGCTGCAATCTCAAAGGATTCCCAATCAGCAAGTTTCAGTAACTTTGATTGAGCGAGAGTTGAAACTGCTAAATGCAGATTTTGCGAAAACAGTCAGAATCTATGGACGCACCGCAGGTAGTGAAATTCCTGCTTGGACTCAAGAATTTGCTTTACAGCCAACAGCAACCACTAATAAAACAGATAGCACTGTTGTGCGATCGCCAACTACTAATCATCAAATATCATCGAAACCTAGCATTGCTTCACCTCGCTTCAGCACCGATTTTCTGCACCAGCACATCGATACCCTAGAGTTTTTGCAAACACTACGGACTTTTCGCTTTTCTGCGGTTGTTCCTTATCGCGAAGCACTCAGCCCAGCTTTGTATGGTCACACAAGTGTAAAACTACTACTATTTTTTGGCTTATTTCCCTTAGCTGTTAGCTTTATTTTCAATCGCACAGGTTTGCACGTAGGACTAGAAAAAACTGCTTGGGTGTTAGGTGTCTACTACGCTTCAATTTGGGGAGTTGTTCTACAAAATTTAATCAGACCAAGGTATTTTTCTTGGCAAGAAATATTAAAATGCATTGCTTTTACAGTTTTTGTGGGAATTCCACTTTTACTATTTATTCAAAAATTTCCTTTATTCAGTTTTCTCTATGCTGCGACAGATTGGGGATTAATTCCCCGATTAATTGGCTTTATTTTAGGTGTTGGTATTTTAGAAGAGATATGTAAAGCACTACCAATTTATATCTTATTTTTACGTTCTGGTAAATTGAACGATCCGCTGACATTAGCATTTTATGGCACAATGTCGGGACTGGGATTTGCAATTTCCGAAGGCGTTGTTTACTCTGCAGTTTATGCCTTTGGATTAGTGCAAGGTGAGATAGATATTAGCGCTTATGTTTTAACTAATACGATTAGATTTGTCTGTTTACCCTTATTTCATGCTATCTGGGCAGGAATTACTGGTTATTTTCTAGGATTAGCCGCAATTAACCCTTCACGCCAAGGTGCGATTATTGCCATTGGCATTGCGATCGCAGCAGTATTACATGGTCTTTATGATACCTTTGCTGGCGGTCTTTTAGGTCTTGCTGTCATGGCATTTTCGATTTTATTGTTTGTTGCTTATCTCCAACACAGTCAACAAATGATTGAGGATTTACGGCAGGAAGAATTAAAGAAAAGCAATCAGGAACCTCATAATAATTCGTAATACCCTAAGGGCATTACGAATTACGAATTAGCAATTACTTACTAATTGTTCCTCAGAAATCCAAGTACCATGAAACCCATAAGGTACACGTTGAGGAATAATGACCCGCGCTACAGGTTCACCCGTGATATCTTGAGCATTCACTACAATTAATTCAGAAGTTTCTGAACTTTCATCATAGACAAAAGTAATCAGCCAGCCATCATCTTCAGTAGTTGCTCCCGAACGTGGCGCAAATACCGCTTCACCACCATAGCGTCCCTTACCAAATTCATAGGTTTGAGATTTTCCATTGCTGAAGTCGTATTTAATTACGCCTTCAAATAGAGGTAAAGGAGTATTCGCTAACTTACCAGTGTAGCCATAGCGGGTTTGTCGCCCTAATAAGTTTTCGTTGACGCGGGGAAATTCCGCCGCCACATCATCTAATTGTTGTTCGCGCACAGTTGCGGTTTTGAGGTTAAACCGCCATTGATGCAAGTGGGGAATATTGCCATCTGGGTCTGTTTGGTTATCTGTATCTACTAAAACAGTAGTAGAACTCATACGACAACCTATCAGTACTACTTCGTCACCTTCTTCATAAGCATTGAGGGTATGGAAGACGTAGCAAGGAGAACTTTCAAACCAGCGGATATTACTATTGTCACCGGAACGTGGAACAATGCCAAAACGACTAGGGCGATCGCTCTCAAACATCAGCATCGGTTCCCCACGATATAATCGTTCAGCGCTGAATGTTAGCGGTAAATCCATGAAAATCGTATAGTTTTCCGTGATGGCAAAATCATGCATCATCACTGGTACAGGTATTTCAATGGGTACTGTTGTTAACAACTCCCCATCTGCAGAAACTCTGCTGTATTGCAGATATGGAGGTGCGGCGGAGTAGCCAAAAAACATCATCTCGCCTGTAACTGGATCTACCTTGGGATGAGCTGTGAAAGCAGAAACCAGCTTACCGTTATAGGTATACTCGCCAATTGTATCTAACTCAGGTAGCGTAATGCTGTGAGGTACACTACCTTCATTCAGTGCCAAAAACTTACCCGCGTGCCAAATTAAAGCAGTATTACCAGTATTTTTATATGGGCCATAGGGATTATCCATCTGGGGGGGTTCCATAAACCCCGACCAAATAGCCTTTCCCGCTTCGTTTTCAATTTTCCAGCCTCTGGTTTGCACATAGCGATTGCGATAAGTGGCTTTACCCTCACTAATATGCACACCATGTAACATTCCATCACCATCAAACCAATGGTACTTACCAATAGGCGGCCATTGAGGATTAGGGCCATTGCGGACAAACATCCCTGCTAACTCTGGCGGTAATTGGCCAATAACTTGCAAGCTATCCGTAGTAATTTCTTGACGCACTGGTGCAAAATTGCCATCCAGATACGGATCAACTGCTGGCGTGGGAATTGTGTGAGTTGTCATAAAAAGCAAATGCGATCGCGGCATTGTATCCTATTTATTTTAGCGATCGCGCCAGGGGAGATGAGGGAGGTAATTCTCATTACCCATTACCCATTACCCATTACCCATTCCCCATTACCCATTCCCCATTCCCCATTACCCATTACCCATTCCCCATTACCCATTCCCCATTCCCCAGTCCCCAGTCCCCAGTCCCCAATGCCCCATTCATTGATAGAGTTAACTTAGCGATCGCTACCCTAGTCTTTCAAAGTTGTAATATTTACGTTCTCTGACATGAGAATACCCTTAAATGGAATATAAGTACTGGAAAAATCTCATGGCTGACCTGAATGGTACTTGGCTAGGAACGTACTGGCAACAAGGAGTGCCTAGCCGCTTTGAAGCAGTCTTTGTTCAAAGCGGCAATGCGCTCAGTGGCTCAATTTTGGATGACAATTATTTAGGAGAAGCCCAAATCCGTGGTGAGGTTAATGGGCGTAGTATTAGCTTTACCAAGCGATATTTAATCACCTCTCCTGCACCAATTCAATACATTGGCACTCTCTCGGAAAATGAAGATTATATACAGGGACAATGGAATATTGGTCGTCGTTTCTTTGGCCCGTGGGAGGCGCGACGCAGTGGCGACAATCTGATGGCTGAGTTAAACACTCGGATTCAAAAGCAGATTCCCCAAGCGACGGGGTGAGGGGATTGGGGACTGGGGACTGGGGACTGGGGACTGGGGGAAATAAGAAAAACGGAACACTTAATACCAATTGGAAAAAAGAATGCGACAGATTGTAGGGGCACGGGCAATGCCGTGCCCTCTAGAATATTATTGATGTGTCGCAAACATTATTTGATTTGGTATAAGACCAAACGCCAAACGCCAAAAAAGGAACAATATTTTGAGCTTAACTCTTTATTTTCTCCGTCACGGACAAACAGAATGCAGCCGAAATAATGCTTTTTGCGGTTCGCTAGACTCTGAATTAACGCCAGAAGGTTTGGCAATGGCTAAGGCTTTTGCTACTGCATATAGTTCTACCCCTTGGAGAGCAGTTTTTTCTAGTCCGATGCGGCGAACTGTGTTGACAGCAGCACCGTTGTGTGGATTGCTAGATATCCAACCAGAACTGCGGGACGGTTTAAAGGAAATTAATTATGGTAAGTGGGAAGGAAAACCGCCAGAAGTGATTAGCCAAGAATATCACGATGATTATCTCCGTTGGTCAGCAGATCCTGCATGGTACGCGCCAACTGGGGGAGAAATGGCAATTACCATAGCTCATCGTGCTATCCAGGTAATTGAAGAAATAAAGCACCTTTATCAAAGCGGTAATGTCTTAGTAGTTTCTCACAAGGCAACTATTAGGATTATCTTGTGCAGCTTATTAGGCATTGATGTCGGACGCTTCCGGTATCGTATTGGTTGCCCAGTTGCTTCTGTGAGTGTTGTAGAATTTAGCTCTCACGGCCCTCTGTTGCGTTTTTTGGCAGACCGGACACATTTAGATGAGCATTTACGGAATTTACCAGGAACTTAATTCTTGGTTTAATTTTGCTTGTTTGAATTTTCTGTTTAAGTATATTTATTTAAATTATCAATGTACCTGTATCCATCACTCTCCAGCAAACTCTCTTAATTCAGCAACCCGTGAAATATTTAACTGCATTGGACAGTATGAGTACATGGGTGAGCCAACATAAGCTCCAGCTAGTTTGCAATGACTATCTCGATAGCTCAACCAAAAGTTTTGAGAAAGTTCAAACTGTTTCGCATCTTGGGGCTGCTGAGAAGCGATTTGGTTATAAATTTTACTGTAAAGGCGATTAATTTCCTGCTCCGAAGCCTGAAACGTTTGGCGCGAACACTGATCCACTGAGCTATTATTCGTAACACCAGCGGACTGCAAGCACTTGCTATACATCTGTTGATAGTCAACTTTATTAACAGGAGCAGCCTGCGCTACACCCGAAAAAAGTAAAATACCAACAACTATTCGCTTCAGCATCAAAAGCTCCTGAACTTTTTCAAACACTAAATTTTTGGGATATCGTTAATATCCGCTTTATATAACAGTTGTCGCCCTAGAGCTTCTTACTGTTCCCATTTAATCTAAATTACGAATTACGAACTAATAACAACGGAACTTGTCTAATTGTCTGATGAGGATTGCTCACAATTGCAGCTAACAAAGTCTTGAAATGTTCGCTCATACGGATGATGGTTTCGCAGTCAAATAAGTCACTGTTATACTCCCAAATGCCTTTAAGTCCGTTGGCTGTTTCCAATAGGACTAGACTTAAATCTAACTTGGCAGTCATTTTTTCTATTTCAATGGGAGTCACACTCAAACCCGGAATTTCCCAAATGAAGGAACTAGATTCTAATTTGAACATGACTTGTACTAAAGGATTTTGATTGAGGGAACTTTCCGGTTGTAAGGTTTTGATAATTTGCTCAAAGGGAACATCTTGATGAGCATAAGCGGCTAATTTTACTTGTTGTACATGAGTTAAAAGGTCGCTAAAAGTAGGATTTTCTCTAATATTTATTCGTAGCACTAAGAGGTTGCCAAAAAAGCCGATGATGGATTCAGTATCTTGGTGGCGGTTAGCAATAGGAGTTCCAATTAAAATATCTTGTTGCTCGCTATAGCGAAATAGTAAGACAGACAAAACTGTTAACAAAGTGGTAGATAAGGTAACACCTGATTGCTGACTGAGAGTTTTTAATTGTCGGCTCAGTTGATAATCAATTTCAATCTTGAGACTGCTACCTTTGATTTTTTGTAAGGGTTTTCTTGGTCTATCTGTAGGTAATTCTAGTACTGGTTTTACACCAGATAACTGCCGATTCCAGTAGTTACTTTGTTGTTGTAAAACTTTGGTGCTTAAGGATTTCCACTGCCAAAGGGTATAGTCTACATATTGGATGGGTAAATCTGGTAAGGGGGAAGGCTGACCTGCACAAAAAGCTGGATATAAAATAGACAATTCTTGCTGGAGGATTCTCATTGACCAGCGATCGCACACAATAGTATGAGTAGTCAATAATAATACATATTCTTCAGGAGCTAATTGCAACAGTTTCACACGAATCAGGGCATCGCTAGCTAAGTTAAAAGGTATATGAGCTTCTATCTTGGCTAGTCGGTACATTTCGTTCTCTGGTTCTGGCGAACTCTGCAAGTTGACAACAGGTAAGGTGAGTGTGGCTGTAGGATTAATTACCTGTACGCTCAAACCTTTGACTACCTGAAAGTTAGTTCGCAAGCTGGCGTGACGCTGCACGATTTCGCACAAACTACGCTCTAGGGCATTAATATCTAAATTACCAAAAATTCTGACCGCAAAAGATATATTGTAAGTAGCGCTTTTGCCGATCATTTGGTCGAGTAACCACAGTCTTGCTTGAGCAAAGGATAGAGGAAACTCGGTTTGATTTTGTGAGGCTATGTCTATATTCGGTATTATTTCTCCTAACTCAGTTTGGCGATAGGTAGTAATGAAATTCTCTAGTTCTGCTACTGTGGGTGCTGCAAATAAACATCCCAAAGGTAAGTCTAACTGATAAGCTTGTCGTAGCCGATAAATTACCTGAATTGCTAATAAAGAATTTCCACCTAAAGCAAAGAAATTATCGTGAATGCCAATTTCTTCTAAATGTAGAACTGTGGCAATGATATCTGCAATCACAGCTTCCGTTGGCGTGCGTGGCGGTACAAATTTATTTTCTAGTTCCACTAAATAAAGATGTGGTTCGGGTAGCGCTTGACGGTTGACTTTACCCTCGCTTGTCAGAGGAATGTGCTTGAGAATTACATAGGTTGTGGGCACCATGTACTCTGGTAGTTGTTGCTGTAAAAATCTACGCAGTGCTGTAGATTTTAAAGTAGAGGTTGTTGCTTTCTTGGGATGCGGCTCTGGAACAATATAAGCAACTAAATAGGGATTACCTAATTCATTGTTGTTAATTGTGACTACCGCTTGCTGTACTTTTGGATGCTGACTCAGCGCAGTTTCGATTTCTTCTAATTCCATACGTAAACCGTGAATTTTCACTTGCTGGTCAATTTTTCCCATAAACTCAATGTTCCCATCTGGAAGATAACGAGCGAGGTCGCCTGTTTTGTACAAGCGTGTTTCTGGCTGAAAAGGATTGCTGATAAAAGCCGTTGCAGTTAAATCTGGTTGCTGGAAGTAACTCTGCGCTAGTCCATCGCCACCAATGTAGAGTTCACCTGGTATCCCCACAGGTAAAGGCTGTAGTTCTTTATCAAGTACATAAACTTGTGTATTAGCAATAGGGCGACCAATGGGAATAGCGGTATCAATATGAGATGTTTCTGTGATGTGGTAACAGCAGGTAAAAGTTGTATTTTCTGTTGGCCCATAAGCATTAATTAGCTTTAATTCTGGAGCAGCTTGCAGCAGTTTTTTTACATGGAAAACAGATAAAATATCGCCTCCAGTTAATAGTTGCTTTAACTGTTTTAAATCTGCTATTTGCTCATCCACCATTGAGTCAAATAACCCAGATGATAGCCACAAAGTTGTTACTTGATATTCTTTAATTGCTTGTGCTAAATCTGATAATTTAGATGTTTGAGGCGGGAGAATAATTAAACGCGCTCCATTAAGTAAGCTACCCCAAATTTCTAGGGTAGCGGCATCAAAAGTGATGGGAGCTAATTGCAGGAAAACATCTTCTGGGCTAAAGTTGGCATAGTTATTATTTTTGACTAAACGTACTACACCGCGATGGATAATGCTGACACCTTTAGCTTTCTCGTCAGTAAAGGTGTACATCAAATAAGCTAAGTTTGTCGATGTAATTGGTACTGAGGGATTTTCTGGGCTATGTTCAGCAATCAGATTCCAGTCTCCATCCAAACAAATTGTATGTATTGGATTGACATGAAATGATTCCCGTAAGCGTGTTTGAGTTAGTAATACTGTTAGTTGCGTTTCTGCAAATATATGCTCTATCTGCTCTGGTAGGTAGGTAGAATCTATAGGTATGT
Organism: Nostoc carneum NIES-2107; assembly: GCA_002368155.1. Classification (GTDB taxonomy): domain Bacteria; phylum Cyanobacteriota; class Cyanobacteriia; order Cyanobacteriales; family Nostocaceae; genus Aulosira; species Aulosira carnea. The sequence continues at coordinate 1,628,690 of AP018180.1, read as the reverse complement.
AAACACCACCAGCTTTGAGAATTCCTAACAGTCCAATAATCATTTCTAGGGAACGTTCTACACAAATTCCCACCAATACTTCTGGCCCTACACCCAAGGATTGCAAGTAATGGGCTAGTTGATTAGCTTTTTGATTTAATTCTTGATAGGTAAGTTTTTGCTCTGCAAATACCAACGCCACTGCATCTGGTGTCAGTTCTACTTGCTCTGCGAATAGCTGATGAATGCTCTTTTGGGGATATTCTGTAGAGGTGTTGTTCCACTCTACTAATAGCTGATGGCGTTCTGCTGTTGTTAACAGCGGTAATTTTCCTATAGTTTGGTCTGGATTGCTAACGATTCCTTCGAGTAAAGTTTGGTAATGACTTTGCATTTTGGCGATCGCTTCCGCACCAAATAAGTCACTGTTATATTCCCAAATTAGATAATATTCGTGATTTACTTGGGTTAGTTTGCAGTTAATGTCAAATATGCTGCCTCTTTGTGAACCTAGTGGCAAAATCTCCATTTCTAACTCTGGCATACTTTTGAGGCGATGTTGATGCCAACTAAAGCAAGCAGAAACCACGGGGAAACGACTGCGATCGCGTTTAATTTTTAATTTTTCCACCAACAAAGAAAAAGGAGCGTCTTGATGTCTAAGCGCTCCTAAGACTACCTGATTTAACTGGCTCAGCAATTCCCTGAAGGTGAGTTGCGGCGCAAGATAACCGCGCAAGACTGCTATGTTACTTAAATAACCGATAATTTCATGAAACTTTCTGCTAGCCGATCTACCCGTCATTGTAGTTCCTAGCAGAATTTCTTCTTGGCCTGTATAGCGGTAAAGCAGCACAAAAAATGCTGCTTGCATAATTATATAAAGTGGAACTTTTGCGGATTTTTGTAGCTGCTGCAGTTGTGCAATCAATTCTGTATCTAACTTGAAGATAGCCGAATTTCCCTGATAACTCTGCACTGGCGGACGAAGCTTATTAGTAGGTAAATCTAAAATTGGCAATTCTCCTTTTAGTTGTTTTTGCCAGTATTCCCAAAGTTGTTCTTGAGCAGTTTCTAACTTCTGAGAATGGCGGCTGACATAGTCTGTATATTGATAGCTAACAGCAGGAATACTCTGTGATAATGTGGCTTCATTGTTAATTTCCGCAGCGTAAACAACTTGCAGTTCTTGTAACAACAAATCTAAAGACCACATATCACCTGCAATCTGGTGCATAACAATTAATTGCACATTTCCCAACTGTGTATTGGTAAATAGCCTTACCCGCAACACCGGGCCAGATTGCAACTTAAAAGGACGATCTGTCTCTTGATAAATTTGGGTATTTAAATCTTCTTGACTCCAACCAAAAGCATCTATTAACTCTAAATCAACCTTTTTCTGCTCGTGGATCTGTTGAACTGGTTGACCGTTGCGAATAGTATAAGTAGTGCGGAGAATAGCATAGCGATCGCTAATTTTTTGCCATGCTCTTTGCCATGCTTCAATATCTAAATCAGACTTAATCCGCACCGTCTGAAATATATTATAAGCAACACTTTCTGGTGCCATTTGGTAAAGAAACCACAAAGCTTGCTGACCGTGAGATAAGGCACAATATGACGTATAGCCTGCTGACGGACGCACAAGATAACTAAAAGATGGGTTGAGGGTTGCTAGGATTTCTGCTTCTTGCGATCGCAGTTGTGCTAACAGATTAGGGCTAAGAGTCTCCTTATTGCTATAGCGTAGGCTATTACCCTCAGTCCACAGCTTTACGTTCAGACTCCACAGCTCTGACAACAACTCATCAACTGTCTTCATTTGTAGAATTTTCCTTTGAGCAATCCATAGGGTTTAAAAAATACTCAGCTATTACGCATATAAGTTGTACATAACCTCGTGAGATTTGTCACTGCTCTGTGTGTTTCCTAATGAGAATTTACACTCATAATTAATGACTTTCTTAGCGAGATAATGCTTTATATATGGGCGTTAGCTGATTAATGAGTCACAAATATACAAGTTTTTAATGATACAAAAATTATTATATATATCCGAAAAACTGCTTAGGCAACAATATAAAAATCAATTTCCAGAAAATCTACAGTACAAGTACTAGTATTTTGCCGTAAATGGGGATATTTTAAGTGATATTACTTAAGGTGCTTCTAGACAAACGAATTTTCTCCTTTTTGGGAGTTGTCATTAGTTACAGACAGAATAATTGTGGGTACGCTAAAAACAGGTAAAGTTGGAAAACTTTTATATTATTTTTATTTTCTGCCCAATGGATAACAACAATCAAACATTCAGCCAACCAGAGGTAATTTCACCATTGCAGGTAGAAATGCCTTTACAATCAAAAGCCGTCAGCTTATATGTTCAGCAAGCCTACAATCATTTTTCTCAGGGAGATGTAGAAGGAGCGATCGCGGATTTCAATATAGCTCTTTGCATTCATCCCAACAGCGCTGAATTGTATACTGCCAGAGGTAATTTTCGCAAACAGAAATTAGGCGATCGCCTGGGTGCAATTGAAGATTACACACAAGCTATATTTATTAATCCAGATAACGCTTTCTTTTATTTTTGCCGCAGTCAAACCTATCAAGAATTAGGTAATCAAGAAAAAGCAATTGAAGATTATAATACAGGTTTAACACTGGCTCCAGAAGGGACGATGTGTTGTGTAATTTAGGGGATGGGTAATTGGTAATGGGTAATTGGTAATTGGGTGTTTGTTATTTCTCCTTATCCCCAGTCCCCAGTCCCCAGTCCCCAGTCCCTAGTCCCCAATCCCTATTATTTAATTTTTCATAATCGCTGGGTGTATCAATATCGATATTACCTAAGTTAAAAGGAATCGAGAATACTTGATTCTGGTTATTCTGAATCACTTTTTTTGCGCCGGAATTACCTGGTAAATTAGCAAGTTCTGCAAAAAATTGATGACTAAATAAAGCAGGTACGCCTAATGTTTCTGCATATTCGCAAGCAATGATTGGTTTTTGTGTTGCATGGTATGCATTAACCAGTTGATTAATAATTTCTGGAGAGAGAAATGGTTGATCGCAAAGTACAATAACTACTGCTGTAATTTTTTGATTCAAACTATTTAATAAATCCATCCCAGCTTTAATAGAACTACCCATACCCATAGCCCAATCTAAATTCTCAACAATACTAACGGGGAGTTCATTAATTTGGGGGCGAATTTGTTCTGCATAAGCCCCAAGCACTACCATTACAGGTTCGCAAACTGAAGCGATCGCAATTTCTGTAATGTATTGCACCAAGCTACGTCCTTGATACAATAAAAGCTGTTTTGGTGTCCCCATCCGCGTAGATGCACCCGCAGCCAAAATCATAATTGCTATCCTTGATTTTTCCGTTTCAATTTTCTGAGTCATATATTATGCAAGATTAAGGAAATTGGCAGAGCGAGAAAATTCCAATGTATATAAATAAATATAAATTCAAGGTAGGGTGTGTTATGCCGTAGGCTAACGCACCTTGAGCCTTTGATAGTCCATCGGTGCGTTGCGCTGCGCGACAACACACTCTACATTTACTATTTGCTGATTCATATCTTTTATAAGAGTACAATAATTACGAATTACGAATTAAAACGGCGTTTCCGTCTTTAAATGCAGAGTTTCTTTTAACTGCGGATGTTGAAAGTAAATTTCTCGCGCATGAAGATATAACCGACTAAAATCTGCGCTCAATCCATAAAGCGGATCTCCTAAAATTGGCTTACCAAGTCCTTGAATATCAGCTGCATGAACCCTTAATTGATGGGTGCGCCCCGTTAGTGGTTTAAATTCCACACGCGTATATTTTCCCTCTCTAGCTATTACTTGAAAATGAGTAATGCTGGGTTTACCATATTCCCAATTAACTTGCTGATAAGGGCGATGATTGGGATTTCCCCACAGGGGTAATTCAATTACACCTGCGTCAACATTGACAATTCCAGAGAGTAAGGCTTCATAAACCTTGTGAACTTGTTGCTGCTGAAATTGGATACTTAGTTGGCGATAAGTTAGGCGATCGCGTGCTAGCAGTAGAATACCAGATGTGTCTCGATCCAGTCGATGTACGGCGTTGAGTGACATTCCATCAGGTAATATATTTCGCAATCGACTGAGAACGCTGTCTTGGGTATCAAGATAACGTCCGGGAACTGATAATAATCCGGGGGGTTTATTTACAGCAATTAACCATTTATCTTCGTAAATAATTGCTAGCGTTTCCGCCATTTCCGAAAATCCTGACAGCAAAAACCCCATCAATGGTTGACAGCGTTCTACACAAGCAGGGTAAAATTTTCCGGGAATCTTTTCGCCATCAGTTGACGCAGAACCCCACCAAAATTCTGCCATTGCTAAAGGTTTAAGACGATGCATGGCTGCATATTGCAGTAACTTAGGCGCACAACAGTCACCTGTACCGGTGGGTAATCCTGTGGGCATTAATTGTTGTAGCGATCGCGATTTTCCATAAAAATTGATTAAGGTGTAAGCTGCGTGCATCTGTGCTTGTAATTGACGGGAAAGTTGCTGACGCTGTTGTTTTAATTCCTGTATCCGCGTGTCTGCTGCTGCAATTAACTGCTTTAGCGGCTGTAAAACTTCATTTTGCTGGCGTTTAAGTAATTTTCGCTCAAATCCCTGCTGACGGCTTTCTTCGTCCAGTTCTTCAAAGGCGATAGTCAGTGCTTCGCCTGTCAGCGTTTCGCAGATTAGCTGGCGTTTTTCTTGGCGTTGATGTTTGCGATCGCGGTGGCGATCATTCATGGCTTGTAACTGCTGTGCAAACTCACGAGATAAACTTTCATATTGCTGTCTTTGGGAAATTTGCTGCAAAGTAATCAGTTCTTGCTTAATAGCTTCCAATTGCGCCAAAGTTCTAGCTTCATCTACAGCTATTTCTTCTCTCCCTGGAATTGGTGGAACCCAACCCTCAACTACACTGCAACTATGCAGCAACCCAGAGAAAGCCTTGATTACTCGCTGTTCGCCAGTTGGGAGTTCAATCAGCAACACACCATACATTTTTCCTTCTAGAGAATAGCGCTCATCGCTGGCTAATTGTTGCATTAAACCCTGAGCGATCGCTTCTATTAAAGGGGTGCGAGGTAGTCTCAGTAAATTTCCACTTTGCGGACAATATCCTTCATAGTAATATTCGGCTGATGCGTTACTGGCTGCACAATTAGAATGAATAAAATCTGTAAGCGGATGTAGAAATACCATTAATCAATTCAAAATTCAAAATTCAAAATTTAAAAGGTACCTTGAATTGTTGGTGGTGCGTTGCGCTGCGCGACAAAACACCCTACATTTTTGATATTAAGCGCTAACAATACAATCTACTGCAACGGCTATATCAGGAAATGCTATTGGATAAATCGTCCCACTTGTTAATGTGGACTTGGAAGCGTACTCTCCATCTTGAGGATCTCGAAAGACTATCAGCTGTCTTTTTCTGAGGTTGACTACCCAGTATTCAGGAATTTCAGCTTCGGCGTAGACTTTGCTTTTAATTTCCAAATCTTTTTCTAAAGTGGAATCTGAGTATTCAATTACCCAAAAAATATTTTCTGGGTAAGGATGATGATTGAGATATTCTCGTCCTAAACGTTGCACGATCGCAATATCTGGTTCAGGTTCAGAGTTATTCGGAAGCGTAATTGGTTTAGCTGGACGAATTGTAGCGCGATCGCCCAAAATCTGAGAGAGATATTCCCCAGCTTCGGTACTGAAATAAGCGTGGGGTTCGCCTTCCGGTGACATTTCTATAATCTCTCCCTTTAATAGTTCCACACGCCGATCATCTAAGATACCGGCTGCAATCATGCGATGGTACTCATCTACTGTCCACTTCGCTGTTGTGACAACCATAGCGATCGCTTTTTTATCGCGCTTATAATTTCACATCGTACCTCAAACATTAAGCTGAGTGAGGTTTTTTGCCAATCAACAGCGCGAGTTCTAGCCACTTCCAGTAACAATCTACATCCGTGAAACCAATATTTCGCAACCAATTGAGTTGAGTTTCTACGTCTAAAAGTTTGTTTGATGGGTCTTCAGTTTCTACAGTAAAACCAATGGAATGTAAAAAATGTGCGTGTAATGCTTGCGTGGGGGAGGCAACGTGTTCTAAATTGCAGAAAATCCCGCCAGGTTCCAACATTTGAAAAATTTCTGTATATAGGGAAAGTTTGCGATCGTGAGTTACGTGGTGGATAGCAAAGCTAGAAACTACCGCATCAAAATAACCTAATTCTGGCAAGGGATAATCTAAGTTATGGGATATTACCTGTACTGTTGTATCCCCAGCAAACCGATTTTTGACCGCTTCTAACATCGTTGCAGAAAAATCAACTGCGATACTTTCAGTTTGGGGACGGTCAATTTTCAGTAATGCTAATAAGCGACCATCACCAGTTCCTAAATCCAGAATACGCTTCACAGTCTTAGGAACCTGTTCCAACAAAACTGCTTCACCCTCAGTCCGATGGGGTATTGCATCTGCTTGAGATAGATATCTCAAAGCATGGTCAGCAGAAGTCCACAGGTTAATTTGATTCATCACAGAACACTGCTCTTAGCGATCGCATTTTTTAATTTCCAATCAGAGCAATTCTACATCTTTTACATTCAGGTTCGCTTCAGATAGAACAGTTTCAATTCACCCTTTCCCCTTTTCCCCTTAACCTTTCTCCAAAACCAATTTTTTCACTTCTTCACCGCACAGCTAGAAGAATTTAACCAAGAAGCTGTAGTCTTGGGTATCTGAGAAACTAGGGTGACATCACCTTTATCGTTAAATACCCACCCAGTAGCCGGCATAATTAATACAGCTTTCTGTTGAGGTGGTTTGGCAATTGTCATATGGCTGTAATTATTTGTGTGTAAGCTGTTAGCTGTCAGGCGAATATCTTCCCAAACAGTGTTAGCACTCAGTAATTCGTCAGGTTTTGGAGGTAAACCACCACGTCCGACATCAGTAAATTGACCAGCTGTTTTTTCATCTCCCGCACCACAATTTTGAGCAATTTGCTGGGAAGGGTCGCTGGCGTTGGTGGGTAGAGAAACAATTCCTTTGCTGGGGTCAATATCTGGAGAACTGATACTGATAACACCATTTAACTGTGGGTCAGTTTGGGAAATCGCTGTAATATCGTTAGTTTGCAGAGATTGCGGGTCAAGTTTTCCCGGGTCAGTGGTTCCTAACTTTTGCTCAAGTTCTTGTCGGGTGAGAGTTGCTAAACCAATCACGCCTTTAGCGTCGATTTCGATAGTACCACCGCTACCAGAGAAAGCATTTGCCGCGATATCATTATTTTCCAAAGCAGGAGAGATAATAAAGCCATTATTAGAATTGAGTTTAATTGCGATCGCACCACCATCACCACCCGCACCTTGACGACCTGCGGTAGTTGAAATAAAACTTTGACGGCGAAATAGCAGTAAATCTTGCAAGTTGAGTGTGATGCTACCACCTTGACCGCTATTTGTATCAGCTGTAATCTCTGCTTTTGTATCAAGAGTTAAGCGATCAGCTGTAATGCTAATACTACCCGCTACTCCTGAACCTTGACTATTTACAGAAATTCTCGCACTATCTTTAATTGTCACTTGCTCAGGGTCAATATTGATTGTACCGCCTTGGCCAGTGGAATCAATTTCAGTATTGGCAAATAGTCCACTATATTGATTAATTGAACCAAGAATACGTTTAGCTTCTTGCTCATTATTGGGTTCCACAAAATCGTAATTATCTTTAATATTATCCAGTAATGCTATTAGTTGATTCAGTCGTTCTTGGTATGTAAAGTCTTGTCCAGAAATGGTAATATTATCTGTAGCATTAATTTTGATATTACCTGCTGCTCCACTTCTATAGGCATTGGTGAGAATTTGTCCGCCGCCTTTAATTTCGAGATTATTGACATTCACGCTAATATCTCCCCCGTTACCGCTACTTTTAGAGGGAGCGCTTAAAACTCCGCCGTCGCTAATACTTAATGTACCAGTATGAATATTAATATTGCCGCCATCACCAGCATTAGTTACTGTACTTTCAGTATTGACAAATAATCCACTAGAAAATTTATTGAGCAGTGCATAGCCTGATATATTTACAGAAGCAGCAGCGATGTTTTGCTCATTCAAAGGATTAATATTAATGCTGCCACCTTTACCAATAGAACGTGTGTCAGCATTAATTCTTGAACCATCATTTAAGGTAAGAGACTGAGTTTTAATATTAATATTCCCGGCATTACCACTACCAAAAGTTTGAGCATCAATTCTGGATGTATTACTAAAAGATAAAACCTGAGTGGATATATCTAAATTACCTGCATTACCGCTACCAAAAGTTTCCGCCTGAATTAGCGATTCATCACTAAAACTAAAAGATTCAGTTGTAATGTTGATACTACCACCATGTCCTGCGCCATAAGTTCTAGCATTTAAGATAGAACTATTAGTAAAAGAAATATTTTTATCAACTACGATTGAGAAATTACCACTGTTCCCCGAACCAAAAGTACTAGCATTTAAATAAGCATTTTTTGTGAGCAACAAATTAGCAGCACTAATATTGATATCACCACCACCACCCTGTCCTTCTTGACTTTGGTGAGAGTCACCTACACTTAAATCGTTGCTACCAGTGTTAATACTACTTTCAGAAAGTGAGACAGAACCACCTGCTGCTGTGACAGTTACACTTCCTGCTTTTCCTGTGCCTAAAGTATTAGCTAATAGAGAACTTTGCTCAGCAAGAGATACAGATTTAGCATCTATATAGATGCTACCACCTGCACCAGAACCATTAGTTACAGTTTCTAAATTACTTTTGGTAAAGACTAAATCCCCAAGAGAATGAATTTTGATATCACCTGTATTTTTAGCAAAGATTGCTGCTTGATTATCACCATCTACCTGATTACTAGTACTCAAGAAAGATTGGTCTATAGTTACTTTTTTGGGAATCAGTGAGCTATTCCACCCAATATAAATATTCCCTAAATTACCATTACTAAATATGCCTCTATAGTGGCTATCTTCTTCGCTTCCCGAAGAATTTTTGAGAATAGAAATCTCATCACGGGCACTAATACTCACATCCCCTGCATAACCTAAATTAAAATTGGTGGTACTTATCTTAGACTGGTTCAAAAATACTGACCCTTGTGTCGCTTCTATATTAATAGTAGAGTATAAGTCAGCGTCGCTATTGTAATTACTTTCGCTAGTAATAGTACTATTATCAATAGCAACATTGTTAGCACCAATCAATTTAATATATCCTGCTACTCCAGACCCATAATTATTAGTGAATAGTTTAGCGGAATTCAAAGCTATAGATTCACTCGCATGAATATCTATATCTCCAGATTTTCCAGAGCCGTTGTTACCAGATTGCACAGTAGTTTTATCCAGAGATATTAATCCTGACTCAATGCTAAACTTCCCTGAATTTCCTGTACCACCTGTTATTACATCATTAAATACTTCGCTATCAGTGAGAACAACTGAACCAATACTTTTAATTGAAATATTGCTAGCATTAGCTGTACTATCTATGCCAGTAGCACCACTTACTATCGTACTAGCTGTAATCAAAATATTATTCAGAGAATCAATAATTATCTCTCCAGACTGACCTTGTAAATTGCGATTATCACTATTTATTTGAGAGTTATTAATTATAATATTCTGAGGAGAAAAACTAGCATATCCTGATTTACCAATATAGATAACGCCAGAATCACCAACACTAGAAATATTACTATTATTTTCAATCTTAACTTCCTGACGGGCACTAATTGCTACATCTCCTGCATAGCCATTGCCATTGTTGCTAGTATCTAAGTTAGATTGATTTAAATAGACAGATCCACCATTAGATTTAATGATGATACTACTAAATTCTGTATCATCATCAGAATTGCTAGCAGCGGTTATGTTACCAAGGTAGATATTGCCTAATGCTTGAATATTTACATCTCCAGCCAATCCATTATGAGTTTCAGATACGATATTTGCTAATGCTGTATCAATATCACCATGTTTACTGATTAGGCTAATATTACCGCCATTGCCATCGACTTCCTCAAATAAATCAGAAAGTAAATCTCCATTAGTAATAATGTTGCCATTGCTAATCAGATTAATACTATTACCACTATCCAAGCCCAGAGAAATATCAATTGTGCCATTAGTGGTGATATTACCTCGTGAATCAACAGTAACATTACCAAAAGTATCAATTGGGCCTGTGGTAATATTTCCTGGTAGATTATTAGGTGAATACTGATTAGTTAACAGAATTTGCCCTTTTATCGGTTCACCTGCTTCTGTTTTATTGACATTACTAATGCTCCCGATATTGATATCTGCACTCGTACTAGGCGCATGAGTTTTAACTTGACCAATTAGCCCTATAATCGGCTCTGGTGTCATTCCGGGAGTACCAAAAGCTGTAGTTCCAGCACGAATATCTAATGTTGGTTCAGATGCGCCTTGAATATAGACATAATTTGTATCATCAGGCAAAGTCTCAGACAGTGGTACATCCTCTGTAATAGAGTTTTGTGGAGAAGTTGTGTCAGCACCTGTAATGAAAATACTGCCAATATTGACGGAACCTCCGGCAAAAATATGCAAGGATGCTCCTTCATAGCTATCGAAACTCACATCTCCACTAGCCCGGATAATGGGATCATGAGGACTGGAAAGTTTACCTAGACTACTATCTAATTTCTCAATCCGAAAATTTCCCCCACTCCAATAATGAGCATCCCCTCCCACAGTATTTGTACTCCGCAGCACCATATCACCACCAGCAAATAAGCCACTATCAGAGTGATTCAAGGCAAAAATATCAATATTCTGATTACCTTGGACTAGTAAATTCCCACTCGCAGCCACAATCAAAGGATTAACCGCCGTATCTCGCAGTTTGACAGTATCTTGTGCTTGCAGTGTTAAATCTTTGCCGGCTTGTAGCCTACCTTGTAAGTCAAGATTACCAGCGATCAGGCTTAAATCTTGCCCCGCAGTTAAATTACCAGTGTTGCTAATGCTTGCAGACTGATTCGCACCAAATTGTAATCCCGGACGAATACTCACAGTCAGCAGTGGCGCGGCTTCTGGATTTATAGCGCTGAACTTCAAGCCGTTGTCAAAGATAAAGCTATTGGCTGTTGTCGCCAGAAACGAACCTACGACATCCAAGCGAGCATTCGGCCCAAAAATAATACCATTGGGATTGAGTAAAAACAGATTTGCTCTACCATCTACGCCCAAAGTACCAAATATGTTGGAGCGATCGCTACCTGTGACACGAGTCCAAATATTCTCAATACCTGCAGGATTGGCAAAGTATATTCTTTGACTATCACCAACATTAAATTGCAAAAAACTCTGGAATAAATTGACACCTCTTGTTGCTCCACCTTCAATTAAGGTTGCAGGTAAACCCTGAACTGTAGCATTTGGTTTGAGGGTTGCACTTTCTGCACCTAATGTCCCATCCGGGATAATTTGAGCGCGTGCAGAACTAATCGATGCGATAAATACACCACAGATTGCTAAATTTATTAGCAATCTCAATTGCCATAATTGTTGGCGAGGAGCTGGAACCATATCAGTATTGCCCTGGAAGTTTCCCCTGATTTATACAAATACCAACGAAAGCTTAAGTATTTTTTGGGATAAAAATTATCCAATATTCTACTCCAGATTCCGCCGTTGGCATAGGCTAAATAGGGTAACAAGATGAGTCCTTGGTCTCCCATTGGGATGTTAGGTTTGTAACGAGATATTTCAAACGATGTCAACGCCCCAGCTCACAGGCTTGTCAGAGGTGTATCTACGCCCCTAAATAAAAGCTTGCTAATACCAATTCAAATAGTTTGCGACACATCAATATATTCCAGAGGGCAAGGCAGTGCCTTGCCCCTACAATCTGTCGCGTTCTTTTTTCAAATTGGTATAATTTATCAAATTCGGAGAAAGTATTTGAGATGGCAGCGATCGCACTTTTTGAGGGTAGCGCCTTGCATAAGTTAAGGCGATCGCATTAATCCCCGTACCATTGAATTATTAACCTTGAGTGCTTGCGAAACCGCCACAGGCGACAAACGCGCCACATTAGGTTTAGCCGGAATTGCAGTTAGAGCAGGGGGAAAGGGTAAAGGGTAAAGGGTAAAGGGGATGAGGGAGCAGAGGAGAAATTTCCATTACCAATTACCAATTACCAATTACCAATTACCCATTACTCATTACTCATTACTCATTCCCCCTTCCCCCTTCCCCATCCAACCTTTTAACCTTAACCAAAACCGGAATATACTGTTGAATCATCCAGATTAAAGTCTCAATAGTTGAGTTACCTTGGTCAATGCGGGTTTTAGCTTGCAAGCCAATGAGGAATAGTTGCATAGCCAGTAATAAAGCAATGGTTTTGTTGAGAATATTTTGACGGCGTTTCATGTGTGTACCTCAAAGAGTTGGTAGCTAAAGCATCTCTTTGGGGTTGTGTCCTTAAGCAAATACCCCAATGTTGGGGGAAATGCTTTAAAATCAGGATTCAAGAAGCTTGGGGTAGTGCTTTAAAACTGGGGTAGCCCCAAACTTTCTGGTCGATTTTGGCAATGCAATGGCGCGATTTAGTAAAGGCCCTGTAATTCAAAAGCGAGTTAAGCGTCTGTTGGCGGCGTTGCTTGGTTTTGCGGCTGGAGAGTTTGCGGAAGATGACTTTAAGATTGAGTACGACTGGAAAGAAGCAGACAGCGCTAACCCCAAGCTGACTATGAAAACAACTCTGGTAACTTTGGAGTTGTTGACGCAAAAAGACGAACATCCAGGTAAGTTAACTAAAACGCAAATTCGCGAAGCGCTGAATTTACTCAAGGATTTTGTCAAAATTCTGGAAGATAACCGGATTCAAACTCAGGGTTCTGATGAGTGGCACTTTACTTTAAAGCTATGGTCAAGGGATAAAGAAAAGAACCTGAAACGGTTTGATGAGGTATGGCAAAGCAACAAATCTCATAAATCTCCACAACTAGAAGCTAATTACCCTGAAGATGGGGGTGTTGCTGTTGTACCCCAAACTAAGCTGACTCTGTGTCAAGCACCACTTTTACCTGCACATTTTGTAGAACGCCCAGAATACAGCGATGATTTAAAGAATCGCTTCCTTACAGGGGATAATCGCACTTTGGTAATTACTGCGATTCACGGTTTGGCTTCTGTGGGTAAATCGACCTTAGCAGCCGCTTTAGCATTCGATACAGAAATCCAAACTCGGTTTTGTGATGGTATTTTGTGGGCAACATTAGGTCAACAGCCGGATGTGCTTTCCTTACTGAGTGGCTGGGTGCAGGCGTTAGGAGACTATAGCTTTAAACCTACCAGTGTAGAAGCTACTTCTACTCATTTACGGACGCTGCTTTATGACAAAGCTGTGTTGCTGGTGGTGGATGATGCTTGGAATACCCAAGATGCACAAGCGTTTAATGTGGGTGGGGTGCGGTGTCAGGTTTTAGTCACAACTCGTGAAGCGGCAATTGCCGATGCCTTAGCAGCTAGCACCTACAACCTGGATATAATGAAACCAGAGCAGGCTATGGGATTGCTGACGAAGAAATTAAGACGGGAGATTACAGGTGCAGAACGTCAGTCAGCAGAAAATTTAGCCAAAGGCGTTGGTTATCTCCCCCTAGCATTGGAACTCGCAGCCGCCGAAGTTGCTTGTGGTACAACTTGGGATGAACTATTAGCGGATATTCAGCAAGAGGTAGCCAGATTAACAAGTTTTGACCGACCGGAAGCGGAAGAAATTACCGATGAGGCGAGTTTAAAACGCCTGAGTTTAACGGCATCATTAAATTTGAGTATTAAGCGAATGCCTCAAGAAAAGCAGCAGCATTTCGCTTGGTTGGGGGTGTTGCCGGAGGATGTGAACATTAATAAGATGATGGTGGCGACGCTGTGGGGAATGGGTGAGCGTGATGCTGCCAAAATATTGCAATATTTACGGAATAAAGCATTGTTATTAACAGGAGTACCCCTTGCTGATGGTACGCCTACCTATCGGTTACATGACTTATTCCATGATTTAGCCTGTAATTTGTTAACTGCTGCGCCAGAGCCAAAGCGGACAGGAGATTTGCCAGGGCTAGGTTTAAATCTTGCTGATGCTCACGCCGCTTTTGTGGAGAAATATCGGCAGAAAACCCAGAATAATTTATGGCATACCTTGCCTGATGATGGTTACATTCATCAGCGTTTAGTTTGGCATTTGGAAAAGGCGGGACTCTTTGAAGAGATTCACTCTTTGTTGCGGGAAGAGTCGTCAACTGGGAGTAATGGCTGGTTTGAAGTGCGGGAAAAGTTGGGGCAAACTGGGGGTTACGTCACAGATATTTCTCGTGCTTGGGAATTAGCAGAGGCGAATTGGGATGAATCAACATTGCCCCAAGTGGTGAGTTTGCAGTGTCGCTATGCTTTGATTACAGCATCCCTTAATAGTTTGGCAGCTAAATTACCAGTAAAATTGCTAGTAGCGTTGGTCAAAAGCAATGTGTGGACTGCTGAACAAGGTCTAGCTTATGCCTTGCAAAACCCAGAACTAAAGCAGAAAGTCGATGCTCTTGCAGAGTTAGTCAACTATTTGCCACCAAATTTAAAAAAACTAGCACTGCCAGAAGCCCTCACCGCCGCTCGTACAATTCAATCTGAACAAGAGCGCGCCAATGCCCTGAGCGCATTAGCCGAAAAACTACCACAAGAGTTGTTACCAGAAACACTCACCGCCGCTCGCGCCATTCAGAGCGAGAGAGATAAAGCCTTTGCTCTGAGTGCATTAGCCGTGAAACTACCGGAGATATTGCCGGAAGCACTCACCGCCACTCGCGCAATTCAGAATGAGATATCTCGTGCCAATGTCCTGAGTCAATTAGCAACCCAACTACCAGAGATATTGCCAGAAGCACTCACTGCCGCTCGTGCGATTCAGTCTGAGGAAGATCGCGCCAATGTTCTGAGTGCATTAGCAGCGAAACTACCACCAGAGTTGTTTCCAGAAGCTCTCATCGCCGCTCGCGCGATTCAGTCTGAGGAAGATCGTGCCAATGTTCTGAGTGCATTAGCAGCGAAACTACCACCAGAGTTGTTTCCAGAAGCTCTCATCGCCGCTCGCGCGATTCAGTCTGAGGAAGATCGTGCCAATGTTCTGAGTGCATTAGCAGCGAAACTACCACCAGAGTTGTTGCCGCAAGCACTCACCGCCGCTCACGCGATTCAGAACCAGAGATATCGTGCCAATGCGCTGAGTGTATTAGCCGCTAAACTGCCAGATTTGTTGCCGGAAGCACTCATCACAGCTCGTGCGATTCAGTCTGAGGAAGATCGCGCCAATGTTCTGAGTGCATTAGCAGCGAAACTACCAGAGGTATTGCCAGAAGCTCTTACCGCCATTCGCGCGATTCAGAATCAGAGATATCGTGCCAATGTTCTGAGTACATTAGCCATGAAACTACCAGAGGTATTGCCAGAAGCTCTCACCGCCACTCGCACAATTCAGGATGAAAGATATCGCGCCGATGCCCTGAGCACATTAGCCATGAAACTACCAGAGGTATTGCCAGAAGCTCTTACCGCCATTCGCGCAATTCAGGATGAAAGATATCGCGCCGATGCCCTGAGCACATTAGCCATGAAACTACCAGAGGTATTGCCAGAAGCTCTCACCGCCACTCGCATAATTCAGGATGAGTATTCTCGCGCCGATGCCCTGAGCGCATTAGCCGCAAAACTACCAGATGTATTGCCAGAAGCTCTCACTACCGCTCGCGCAATTCAGGATGAGTATTCTCGCGCCAATGCTCTGAGTGCATTAGCCATGAAACTACCAGAGGTATTACCAGAAGCTCTTACCGCCATTCGCGCGATTCAGGATGAAAGATATCGCATCGATGCCCTGAGCGCATTAGCCGCAACACTACCAGAGGTATTACCAGAAGCTCTTACCGCCATTCGCGCGATTCAGGATCAGAAATATCGCACCTCAGCCCTAAGTGCATTAGCTGCGAAACTACCAAAGGTATTGCTAGAAGTACTCACTGCCACTCGCGCAATTCAGGATGAATATTCTCGCGCCTATACCTTGAGTGCCTTAGCTGAGAATCTGCCACCAGAATTGTTGCCAGAAGCTCTCATCACTGCTCGCACGATTCAGGATGAGAGATATCGCGCCAATGCTCTGAGTGCATTAGCCCCGAAACTACCAGAGGTATTACCAGAAGCTTTCACTACCGCTCGCGCCATTCAGGATGAAAGATATCGCGCCAATGCTCTGAGTGCATTAGCTGAGAATCTGTCACCAGAATTGTTACCAGAAGCTCTCATCACTGCTCGCACGATTCAGGATGAGAGATATCGCGCCAATGCCTTAAGTGCATTAGCCATGAAACTACCAGAAGTATTACCAGAAGCACTCACTGCTGCTCGCGTGATTCAGGATGAATATTCTCGTTTCAATGCTCTGAGTGCATTAGCCATGAAACTACCAGAGGTATTGCCAGAAGCTCTCACTACCGCTCGCGCAATTCAGGATGAGTATTCTCGCGCCAATGCTCTGAGTGCATTAGCCATGAAACTACCAGAGGTATTGCCAGAAGCTCTTACTACCGCTCGCGCAATTCAGGATGAGAGTTATCGCTCTTTTGCTCTGAGTGCATTAATCGCGAAACTACCATCAGAGTTGTTGCCAGAAGCCCTCACCGCCGCTCAGGCAATTCAGTCTAAGGATTATCGCACCTATATTCTGAGTGCATTAGCTTTTGGTCTGTCACAAAATCCATCTGTCATACTTTTTCCGCTTTGGCGAGATATACTTCATCAATTATCGCTTCGCACTCGTTCTATTTTACTCCCAGATATCAAAGCATTGTTTCCAGTTATCTTTGCATTAGGTGGTGAAGTTGCAACGGCAGAAATTGCCCGCGCAATTGTGGATGTAGGGCGATGGTGGAAATAATTTGTAATTCGTAATTCGTAATTTACAGCTCACAAGTATGGAGTGCGATCGCCTTCCCAGTCTCAACAGTATTAAGTGCGATCGCCTTCCCAGCCTCACAAGTATGGAGTGCGATCGCTGCTCGACAAAATGCGATCGCCTTCCCAGCCTCAAAAGTATGAAGTGCGATCGCCTTCTCAGCCTCAAAGTATTAAGTGCGATCGCCTTCCCAGCCTCAAAAGTATAGAGTGCGATCGCCTTCCCAGCCTCAAAAGTATGGAGTGCGATCGCTGCTCGACAAAATGCGATCGCGGTTCACTACTCAGAAAATGCGATCGCTCAACCTATTCTTCAATCCAAGTACTTAAAAATACCACCTGATTCTGCATTTCTGCTGCTGACTTAGCTGCAATTAACCTCAAAATCCCGCGCATTAATTCGCCCACTGAGTAACGTTGCTGTTGTACTAAAATCATTCCAGCATGGGATTGTTCTTCGCTCAAAAATTTACTGTGTAAACGGTAGAAATCCCTAATATTAGCACTATATAAAACTAGACCTTGCTCTGTTGCCCATTTCAGTTGTTCTTCATCGGTATAGCCCAGTCTATTAACACTTAAACTTGTGATTACATCTACACCACGATTTTGTAGAGCCATAACTAAAGAATGTGCCGTAGAATCTTCATCCATGTACAATCGAATTTGGCTCATGAAAGTTTTTGAGTCTGATGCAGTTTTTCTAATCTCGCAGCTTCGGCTGCTTCGGCTGCAATATCAGCATCAATTTCTTCACGGTTCGCATGATAATAAGCTAAAGCTGCATAAATCTGGGCTAAATTTAGATGATTAATTTGCTCGGCAATTTCTTCTGCACTGTAACCTTGTTTATACCAAATAGCTATACGCCGGACTGTCACCCCTGTACCAGCAATAATCGGGCAACCTCCGTGTACTTCAGGATTATGGTTGATTAGTGTGCCGATATCGGTAATAGTTGCCAAAACTTATTCTCCCCATTATTTCACGCTCAATATCATTATTACAAAGTTAGTATTCCAGAAAATGCGATCGCTTAACCTTGTAAGATTTGCACTCCATCTCTTCGCTGCGATTTCTACCACCAAGCGATGCAGCATCTACGCCAAATCAGCCTTCTTTCCCAAAATTACCTCATCCATAGAGAACATCGGTTCCTTCATAACCAACGTGATCGGGTTGTCTATCAATGAGCGCTCATCCATAGAGAACATCGGTTCCTTCATAACCAACGCGATCGGGTTGTCTATCAATGAGCGCTCATCCATAGAGAACATCGGTTCCTTCACAACCAACGCGATCGGGTTGTCTATCAATGAGCGCTCCTTCGTTCACAACCAGCTCTCATTCACAACCAACGAGCCAATTTTTTGTGCCAAGCGGCTGTACTAGGTGGTGAGAAACTGTGCTGCTACGAGTTAACAAACAGCATATATAGCTGTAATTTGGGTTAAGAGCTTCTTTGAAAAGTGATGGGCTGTGATTTTAAGCACTTATTGATCCCCCCAACCCCCCTTAAAAAGGGGGGCAAAACCTCTCAAAGTCCCCCTTTTTAAGGGGGATTTAGGGGGATCTAAAACATTTTGCTACTAATAAGAGGACTTTTAAAACAAATTCTTACGTCAACCCAATCTAATCATCTACTCATCCGGTAGAAATTCGCCATTAAAAGGCGATCGCTCGATGATTACGCATAATTACAGAATTATAACCCGAAATATTGTTAAAAAAAGCTAAAAATTTGTTATTTTCCCTGAACCGAAATCTACCCATTTTAAGACAAGCTAATAGTAGCACTGGTGTGAATTCAAAATTCAAAATTCAAAATTCAAAATGAATCAACGTCAGCATTTCGGTAGTTGAGAATGATGAATTTACGTGGTGCTGTAGTAGCAAAGTTTATGAGGAGTGAATCTATTATATGACCCTACCTAAACGCTCATCGCGGATTCTGGAAAAAGCTCTACAGAGAGCTTCTGGAATGCAAGCTATTGATCCAAATCTTGATTTTGGCAATTCTAATAGCTTACAAAATCTAGTGCAACTAATTGAAGAATTACGCAGTAAACTCAACGCTCATAATACTGCTTTGGCTGTGGTTGATGCCTCCAAAACTGATATTGATAAGTTAGAAAAAACCTTGAGTGTTGTATGTGAAAATATGCTGATGTCTGTTGCTGGCAGATACGGAAAAGAAAGCGCTGAATATGTGCAAGCTGGTGGTGTGCTAAAGAGCGATGGCTTCGCCAACGCCTAGGGCGAACGCATCCGCAAAGGTACTATTACCCGCATCAAATTAGGTACAGATAAACCACCTGTTGAGCCTATAGAAACAGCGTAATTTTTTGGATGTTGACTGTTGACTGTTGACTGTTGATGGTTGACAGAAAACACAGTTAACGGTGGCGGGGCGGCTATCCTTTCTAAGCCTTGAATGAGTTGGTTTACCGCCGCCTTTGATGATTCTCATGGCAAGGCAATGCCCATAGGTATTAACTTAAGCTAAAAGCTATATACGACGCGTGTTGTACAAATCACGCCCTCATCCCCTAACCCCTTCTCCCTCAGGGAGAAGGGGAATTGAATCTCTTGCTCCCCTCTCCCTGCGGGAGAGGGGCTGGGGGTGAGGGCGAAACCTTGCAACCAAGGGGGTTTCACATTTAAGTTGACACAACTGGGCAATGCCTTGACCCTACCTGTGTAATTGATGTAATTGCAATACATTGTATCTCTATTTATTGAGGTTTAAAAATTGGCAATAAATACCAGATATAGAAATATAAAAAACAAATACTCTGTAGGGGTCTAGCAGTGCTAAACCCTGGATAGCTGATAAAATTTGGTGAAAACGCCTCAAATTAAGAGCATTATTAAATGTGAGTATTCAGCGACTATCACAAACGCAAAGAGCATATTTTACTTGGTTGGGTGTATTAGCAGCAGATGCAAATATTACACCCAAAATGGCAGCAACCCTTTGGGATATGGCTTCTGAGGGTGATGCATTAGAAATATTAGAAGATTTACACAATCAAGCTTTACTATTACCTGGTGCGGCTTTGGCTGATGGGACAAAAACCTATCGCTTGCATGAATCATTCCACAATTTAGCACTTCAAAAGTTAACTGCGCCGACAACGCCAAAGCATCACGATGATTTACCAGGGTTAGGTATTTCCTTAGTTGATGCTCACGCTGCTTTGTTGGCAAAGTATCGCCAGCAAACCCACAATCATTTATGGCATACTTTGCCTGATGATGGTTACATTCATCAGCATTTAGCTTGGCATTTGGAGAAGGCGGGACTCTTGGAAGAGATTCACTCTTTATTACGGGAAGAGTCGCAGACAGGGGGTAATGGCTGGTTTGAAGCGCGGGAGAAGTTGGCACAAACGAGGGGTTACATTGCAGATATATCCCGTGCTTGGGAATTAGTCCAGGCGAATTGGCAAAAATCAACGCCGCAAGTGGTGGGTTTGCAGTGTCGCTATGCTTTGATTATGGCATCAATTAACAGTTTGCCGACTAATATACCAGCGGAATTGGTAGTGGCGTTAGTTAAAAATCATCTGTGGACGGCAGAACAAGGACTAGCTTCTGCCCAACAACACCCAAAACCAGAGGAGAAAGCAAGAGCGCTGGCAGAGTTAGTCAAGTATTTGCCACCAAATTTAACACAAGGCGCAGTTTCACCAGGAGTTTCTGTTACCAGCGATACCTGGAGTAGCTTAGAACAGACACCAATAGAAGTTTTGTTAGATGCCTTAGCTGCGGTGAGAGCGATCGCATCTGAGTTTGATTGTACCCAGGAATTGAGAGAGTTAGCACCGCAACTACCAGCAGAGTTATTACCAGAAGCCCTGGCAATTGCGCGAATGAGTGGGGATGAGTATTATCTTACCCATGTCTTGAGTGCCTTAGCTGAGAAATTGCCAACAGAGCTATTATCAGCAGCCCTAGCTACTGCCAAGATGATTCAAAAGGAGTATTATCGTGCCAAGGTGTTGATAGTCTTAGCCCAGAAACTACCAGAGGTATTGCCAGCAGCCCTGACTGCTGCCAGAGTGATTGAGGATGGAATGACTCGTGCTGAAGTTTTGATAGCTTTAGTAGAGAAACTACCACCAGAACTACTGCCAGAAGCCCTGACTGCTGCTAGAGAAACTCAGGAGGACTATTATCGTGCTGAGGTTTTGATTGCCTTAGCCCAAAGACTACCAGAACTTTTGCCCGAAGCCCTTGCTGCTACCGAGGCGATTCGGGATGAGTCTTGTCGTGGTCATCGGTTAAGTGAATTAGCTGAGAAACTACCACCAGAATTATTACCCGAAGTCTTAGCGATCGCTCGGAAAATTCAGAATCATTACGAGCGCGCTAATGCTTTGATAGCCTTAGTAGAGAAACTACCAGAAGTTGTGCCAGAAGCTATTGCGGCTGCTAGAGAAACTCAGAATGAGTATGATCGTGCTGAGGTTTTGATTGCCTTAGCCCAAAGACTACCAGAACTTTTGCCAGAAGCTATTGCTGCTACTGAGGCGCTTCAGAATCAGTCTTCTCGTGTCCAGAGGTTAAGTGAATTAGCCGAGAAACTACCACCAGAATTATTACCAGAAGTCCTTACTGCTGCTAGAGAGATTCAGGATGACCTTTATCGTGTCGATGCTTTGATTGCCTTAGTTCAAAAATTACCAGAAATTTTGCCAGAAGCCCTTGCTACAGCCAGGACAATTGAGGATGAGTACTATCGTGCCGATGCTTTGATTGCCTTAGCCGAGAAATTACCACACATTTTGCCAGAAGCCCTGGCTACAGCTAAGGCAATTGAGGATGAATACCATCGTGCCCATAGCTTGAGTACTCTAATACCAAAACTACCACCAGAGTTATTACCAGAAGCCCTTGCTGCTACCAGAGCAATTGAGGATGAGTCTCGTCGTGTCTATCCTTTGAGTGCTTTAGTTGAGAAAGTACCCCAAGTCTTACCAGAAGCCCTGGCTTGTGTTGCTAGCGCAGTTCCAGCAACTTATTTCTTCAATGCCACAGCTTTTACTGCCTTAGCTTCCAGTTTTTCACAACTACCAGCTGAGGAAATTTTTCCCCTTTGGCAAGATACATTACATCAATTATCCCTTGGCGATCGCCCTAAATTGCTGGAATATCTCGCAGTATTTTCTCCAGTTATCTGGGTATTAGGTGGTCAAGCAGCAATAGTAGAAGTTATCCGAGCAATTTATGATGTAGTACGGTGGTGGCAGTAGGATGCGTTACGCCGGAGGCTAACGCATCCTACCTGTTAACTCCGTTTCATCCCCCATTTATCCACAGTTCTCAACTCAATTAAGTGGAAAAGGTAATTCACAGCTAAACCCAAACTAGCAATCACGACTAACCCAGCAAATACACGATCAGTTTGCAGGAAATAACGACTATAGTTAATATGCCATCCCAAACCCCCGGCTGCTCCCCCTGTACCAAAGACCAACTCCGCCGCAATTACAGTGCGCCAGCCAAACGCCCAAGCAGTTTTCCAGCCCGTTAAAATGTGAGGTAATGCAGCCGGGAGCATAATTTCTCGCACTAGTCGAAATCCCTTGAGTCCCAGGTTTTTACCCACCATCAAGACTGTAGGATTAATGGTGCTTAATCCCGTTTCCGTATTGAGAGCGATCGGCCAAGTTGTAGCATGGGCAGTAACGACAATAATTGATAGGGGAGTAAACCCAAACCAAATGATTACTAGAGGTAAAATTGCGATCGCAGGTAAGGGGTTGAACGTTGAACTCAGCACCACAAGCAAATCTTGACCAAAGCGGGAAACTTTGGCAAAAGCTGCTAAACCTGTACCCAAAATTACACCTGCCAGCATCCCAGTACATAATATTGATAAGGTACTGAATGTTGATTGCAGTAATTTTTGACTCAACAAATCCTGTATCAATACTTGTAATACTGATAAGGGAGTGGGAATCAGTAAAGCGGGAACTTGACTAATTGATACATATACTTGCCAAAGTATAATCAGCAAGCAAAAAATTCCCACACGCCTAAAGGTGCGATTGGTGATGAGAGAGGTATATTTTTTGGTTGTGCGAAGGTTCATGTTGGGGGAATGGGAAATGGGGAAGGGGAAAGGGAAGAAAGGTTGTTTATCCCTTACCTGAATAGCACGAAGAAAAGCTCCAATACTTTAAAAATGATTGCAGCACAATTAAACGCGAAATATAATGCTTAAATGCATAGCTGCTTATACTGCTCAAGTCGATTCATCATAAGTAAATAATCTGCATCTTCAGAAGCAAAGCTTAACTATGTATTATGAAAAAACTTTCTAAATAACTACCATAATATTTAGTAGTCATACTTAGTTTTTACACTTCAGTAAATTTTTCAGTCTCAGAAATAGCAAAAATCTCAATAATTTTGCAAGTAATTATACTTTAAAGCGCAGTATGTATGATGAAGTTAATTCTAACGATTAAAATTCTGTCAAGAATTTCTTGCAGGCGTTGTCATTAATTAGACACATACTTTAATGTATAAAATATATTGTGCAAGAGAAAAAGACCGAGAATGAAGTTACCAATTAAAGAGAATAATTTGAGCAAAAGTAAACAAAATAGCAACCTAAAGCTAGTTTCAGGTTTAACTGAACTTAATGACCTGCAACTGGAAATAGTAGTTGGAGGAGGCTTGTGTTGTTGGGGGATTGGTGGTACTGGTTCTACTGGCGGCGGTAGTACTGGCGGTTGGTAATTTTCATAGTAGTTATAAATCAAGATAGATGAGCGTAATCTATTCAGCACTTGTCTATCTTTTCTGATATTTTTATGACTGCAATTATGCAGCCTTAATATGATAACTCCCTAAGCAAAGAAGGTATCGTAAGGCGAAGAGGAATTAGTTCCGAGCAAACTGCGTAAATAGGTAGCAATTTCGGTAAATTGATTGTTATTAATATCTTCTATTTGGGATGTGTCTACAATTTCTTTCACAGTTCCGGGTACAGGTGTCATCACTGCAACTTGATGTCCAAGATAGACGGCTTCTTCTATGGAATGGGTGATTAAAATCAAAGTTACCCCTGTACTGTGCCAAATATTATTGAGTTCATATTGCAGTTGAGTACGGGTTAAAGCATCGAGTGCTGCAAATGGTTCATCCATCAGCAAAACTTGGGGTTTAACAGCCAAGGCGCGTGCGATCGCCACTCGTTGTTTCATCCCACCTGAGAGTTGATGCGGATATTTATCCCTGGCTGCGGAGACTCCCACTAATTCCAGATATCTGCAAGCTTCAGCAATGGCTGTTTTACCTCTGGCTTTATTTGTCGTTTCCAAAGCATAAACTACATTTTGCAATACAGTTTGCCAAGGTAAGAGTTGTTCAAAGTCTTGAAAGACAATCATTCTTTCGGGACTGGGTGTAGTGATGCGCTTACCTGCAATTAATAATTCGCCACTAGTGACAGGGACAAAACCTGCGATCGCTTTTAACAGGGTACTCTTTCCACAACCCGAAGGCCCAATGATGGCAAACTTTTCTCCTGATTTCACACTAAAGCTAACATCTTGTACAGCCGTAAATTTCTGCTTACTATCGTTGTAGCTAATATGCACATTTTTAGCTGCAATTAGTGAGTCTAAGTTTGCCATAAATTAATCTCCACCAGCACCTTTAAGTGTTGGTAAAATTAATTCATCAATTGATTTTGGCTGCTTATTCAGCATCCCAATCTCGTGCATGAATGCGCCATATTTAAGAAAAGCTTTTGGCTCCGTACCATAGGCTACTGCTTTATTCTTCAGCCATTGTTGATATTGTGCCGCTGATACCTTACCACCATCTATCTGCGAGAGAATTTTTGCGGCTTCCTCTGGCTTTTCATTTAAAAGTTTAGTAGCGTTGGCTATAGCATTATACAAAGCCTGATTAAACTCAGGGTATTGATTATAGAATTTTTCCGTAGCAAATAAGCTAGCGACGCTAGTCTTGCCAAATATATCTGAACTTTTAATTAGCACTCTACCCCCTTTATCAACTTCCTGAAATTGAAAAGGTGGTGAGGTAAAATGAGCATCTATTTGACCGTTGAGTAGAGATTGTAATCCTAAAGGATGAGCAATTACTTGTAGGTTATTATCTAGCGCTGTAGGATTTCCTAATTCTTTCTGTGCCAGCTTACGCACTACTAGCGCTTGTATTCCATCTAGAGATGGTAAACCAATTTTCATTCCTGGTTGAAAATCTTTGATACTTTTAATATTATTATTCTTGGTCACTAGCCAAAACTCACTATGGCTCAGTGAAGTTAAGATTTTCCAGCCTACACCCTTGTCCCAACCTACAAGAAAAGCGCCAATCCCACTAGCGCCTACTTGGATTTGATTAGCAATAATGCCATCCCTAATAGCTGCACCATTCGATAATTCTTTCCAGGCAAACTGTGTCTTAGGAAATTGTTTTTCTAATATTTGCTGTTGCTTAACAATCAGGAGATTAGCATAATTAATTCCCGGTTGATAGGCAATGGTTACTGTTGCTGGTGTTTGTAAAGTGGTTTGATTAGGCGCAGTACAAGCTACAAATACAAACACCAATAGTGATAATCCAATTAATGAATACCATTGTTTAAATTTATTGAAGATTATCATTTGTCCTAATTTATATAGAGTAATGCAGTTTATTAAATAATTTGTTGCTCAATTAGCTCTAGGACTTACGCAAAAGTCACGGAATTACGTCATTATGAGCGTAGCGATGTAATTGCCTAACATGATGGGATTCTTTCCCTACACTACGTTCCGGTCGCAATGACAAATTTTGCTTGCATAAGTCCTATAGCTCTTTAAATTAGCGTTTTTCTCCTAATTGGCTGTTTTGCTTGCATTTTGACATGATTATGCTGATTTTACCAGTGCTGTAGGGTGTGTTGTCGCCTAGCATCGCATCGACGCGCCATCAAAGATTCAAGATGCGTTACGCTATCGCTAACGCATCCTACGAATTTGTCAATCCCCACTCTTCAACTGACAGCAAGGTGTAATAGGTTTGTTGGCAAACTCTTGTAAGCCAATATCACCTAGCAATGTTTGCCAATCTGTGAGCAAGATTTGTGTTTGTGGTTGGCGACGGCGCATTTGGGCTAATAGAGTTATAGCGTCGTACCAGATGCCATTTTCAGCATAGAAAATCACTTGATCGCGATCGCCTAATTGCTGGGAGGAAAGATTATTGTTTAATTTGACTCGTTGAATCCAGCCGTTGACATTGACAGCTTGGGCTTCGCGATCGCAATTCATATTCAGAGTTAAATACCAATGGTAGTTTTTCCCTGGCTCTAATTTTACTGTTGATGGGAGAGTGAGGGCGATCGCTCCTGGTGTGTTGGTAACTGTGAAAGTTCCTTGATAAGTTTGCTGATAATTTCTTGGATCTGGATCGGTTTCGTCCCAGATTTCCAATTCGCCTACCTTGATATCTTTTGGCTGATAAGGAACATAAAACCAAAGAGTGGGAGAAGCTTCCAGAGTTAATCCCCAAACATGGCTGATTCCTGACGCTGATTCTACAGATGGAACTAAAGCCATTAGGCGTTCTTTAATTTCCAGGGCTGCACAACTATATCCGTCACGAGTTCCGCCGCCTTTGCGGTTTCCCGGTGCGCCTCGTGGTGAAAGTGGCGGGCGTTTAAACTTTACTGGGGAAGCAGTTGTGGGTTTGGGTTGGGATTGCTGTGAGGAATTTTGCTTAATTGGGGATGCAGTCGGGGTAAGGATTTGTTGGCGATGTTGCAGAGGTTGGGCTTTTCCTTTGCTTGCAGCAGAACTAATCAGCGCTAAAGCTAATGCCAAAGCAAGTCCCCTTTTCCAGCGTTCAAACTTAATCCCAGCCACAATTTCCCTCCTCAACTTTATTCATGTTCAGTGTTGTTAATCATCCATGTTGTTGGGGTAAAGGGTAAAGGTAAATAGGTAAAGGGTGAAGAATTTAACCTTTTGGCCTTAACCGTACCGTGTTGGTTGTGATGATGTAAGCGATCGCAACGGCAATTACTGAAGGAACTAAGGGCACACAAATTCCGATACTGAACAAAGACAAGCAAATGATACCAAGAATGATGGTGACTGAGACGATCGCAATTCGCCGATAAACCAGCCCATGAAATACCCAGACGCATAAACCCCCCATAAGTGCCCAACTCCCAATCCAAACTGCATCTAAGGTTTGGGGCCAAAACCGCAGTAAGGGGCGTTCTTGTTTGGCTATACTCAGCATTTGGCTCACCATTTGGGCGTGAATCACTACACCGGGCATTTTCTTGTCAATTTCGTTACTAAAGGGAGTAGCAAAGCGATCGCCGACTGATGGGGCGACAACGCCAATCAACACAATCCGGTTTTTTACCCACTGGGGGTTAAAATCATTGTTGAGAACTTCTGTGAGCGTGACTTCCCTAGCGACTTTTGAGAAAGAACGGTAACTGAGCAAGACTTGATGACCGCGAGGGTCGATGTTGTGATAAAAGCCTGTATGCTTTTCTAAAGGTTGAAAAACGGTAGAGCCAAGCTGTAAATTCCCATCTGATGTTGCTTGTGGTTGAATACCTTCAGCATCGAGGTAGCGCAAAGCTAATTCCGCACTCAAAGCATAAGGGGCTTGGCAAACCGAATCGCCTGGATTTAAATGCAACAAATAACGGCGCACTGTCCCATCTGGTTCAACGGCGATATCGCTAAAGCCGACATTCTCAGGGCGACTAGCTGGGGGTGAAGCAACTCCAAATTTGTTGGCTTTGGCTTCTGCTTGGCTGACTTCGCAGACTGTTACCAAGTTTGGGGTTTTTTTGATATGTGCAGCTAGCTCACGATATCCTGGTTCTACAGGAAAATCGCGGTAAATATCCAAGCCAATAGCTCTGGGTTGATGCGCCTGAAGTTTTTCTAGAGTTTGCAAAATGACGCGATCGCTTAGGGGATATTGTCGCTGTTGTTGAATATCTTGTTCTGTAACTTTTACAATCAGTAGACGCTCATCGATGCCGAGATTGGGTTGTAAGCGTGTCATCTGGTCAAAAGCCCACAATTCCACAGGCTGAAGTCCACCTAAAAAACGCACCGCCATGACTAAGCCAGTAGCTACCAAGGTTTTCACCAAGATATTTGGCAAATACTGCCACTCCAGCCCAAAGCGATGCTGACGCTTTTTCGGGCGCAAATCCTGCCAAGTTGGTGGCACTTCAGCTGGATTTTGATAAATCATTGGTAGCCAAGTAGCCCCAGGTAACTCCGTAAATTCCTCTAGGCGTTCTTGGGCATGGCGTACAGCAGTATATAAAGGTTGTCCGCCCGCATATTCTCGCAGAAATTCTTTGAGAAACGATTGAGCGACGACATCGGGGACTATTTCTTGCATGACAATAATAATCGGCACGTGTAAATCAGCTAACTGCTGGGCTAATCCCAATCCTTCACAAGAATTAAAAATGGCAATTTTTAAGCCTTTTTGCACTGCTTCGCGTAAAGCGTGTTTAAATTGGTCAGTTTCAATACTTTCCCTAGCGCTGAGACTAATTCGCCCCCTTTGTTCTATGGTTTGACTATGTCCAGCAAAAAAGAAGATATCCCAGCCTTGAGTATCTCGTAGCTGGGCGATTAAATCTCGCGCTTGGGGTTGATGGTAGAAAACTGATTCTGTTTCTTGTAAATTCTCAATTGCTTGACGATCCGCAGCTAAATCCAGGTTTTGATTATCCCCGAAAATTGCCAATAACCGCACGCGATCACTTTGAGTTTGATGTTTGGCAATTTCCCAAGATTCATATTCTACCGGACTGTAGCTCACGCCGACATTGGGATAACTTGATAGCAAATCCCAGCTATGCCAAGGTAGTTTCCAGAGGATGGGATCTCTGGCTTTGATGGCTAACCGCAGCGTATCAGCCTGAGTAGCGAGTTCTTTGCTTAACCTTTCGCGGATTTTTTGCCATCCCAGTTCCCCGGAAGGTTGCAGCCATTCGTTCAGGTTAGCTTCCACCTGTCGCATTCTTTGCCAGCAGTCGTCTGTAATCTCCCTAGTAGCGCGATTTGTTGGTAGACTAGACTCTATTTCCCACCCATCATTGCGAGCGATGGTGCTAAGGTGACGAAAGGATTGTTGCCATAAAAAATACAAGCCTTCAATATCTGTATTAGCGCCAAGTCTACCTTCAATTTCCCCCACAGGCGAACCGCCATCTTCTCTCAGTTCTAGGGATACTTCAAACCCTTGGTGAAAGTTTCCTCTGCCAATTTTTAGAACTGCTACCCTGGGCATGGTTACTTACCGATTAATTGTTTCTCGCGCAAAGAAAAATATAAGTCAATAAAGTTCAGAGAAGATCACTTGTGGAAACAGCTAGCAGAATTGGGGGATTCTCCCCCAAACCCCCGATTGGGTGACGGTTGCGTCCCCCAAACCCCCTCCAAAATGATTGTTTTGTTGTCAATTTATTTTTTTAACTGAACTGTATTGGAATATAAGTCGGTAAAGGGACAAAGGGGAAAGAGAAAGAAACGCCTTTTCCCTTTAACCTTTTCCCCATTACCCTTTCCCCATCAATTTTTCGGCGGTTCGTTACCCCACAAACTCCTCACTCACCCGAACCTCATTTAATGTTACTTGTACCTGAAATTGCGTTCCTGGTGGTGGACTAAAACCTAATTGCAGAACTTTATCTTTCCCTTCACCTTGATCATCGCTTCTGGTTTGGGCTTGCAAGCGAGTTTCCCCACCAGAAATCACACTTAAAATTAGATTTGGTGGTAGCTTGTGTTGCTGGCTAATCGGCTGCACTTGTAGCCGCACGCCGATTTTATCCTCAGTTTTTGGTCGGATGGTGACAATTAGCGCGACTTTGCAATCTCCTAGCTGCATTCCCAAATCAATTAGCCTGGCTCTACTAATACCAGCTTGGGGATGATGGGGGGCAATTTTACCTAAACTTAAAGCGGCTTCCCAACGGGTTTCTTCATCATTGGCGGTGTGTAACAATTCTATCAATGCTGCGATCGCTTCCGGATGTCCTATCCCAATTTGTCCTAACACCCCGGCAGCTTGACAGCGTTCTTTTTCGGGGCGATTGGATTTGATTAGGCGAATTACAGGTGCGATCGCTTCTGCAGAAACGCTTATTTCTGCACTCCGCACTGCACCTAATTCTGGTGGTGTTAAAAGCGCATCAACAGCTTGCCAGATTTCCGTAATTATGCTGTCTGCTTGCTGTAACCACTGTCGCAAGTTAACTGTTGCTGAATTTGCTGTTGGGGTTGTAGCTAATTTTAGGCGTTGCTGGTATAGTTTTTGCCGCCACTGCTCGTCTGCAATTAACGCTGCCCACTGTTCAAAAGGCACTGCTAGTCTGGGAGAATATACGGAAGGATTACTTAACTGGGTGAATAACTCCTCAGCGACTTGTGGCGATAACTGCGACGGTGCGGCTTGGGGGATAACATTCGGCTGGGGAAGGAGTAGCATTTGGGTGATATCTTCCGCCAAAGCTTCCTGATGAATATAGTAAGTGCGATCGCTCTCATCATATATCCCCTGACTCTTGAGTTTTTGATAGCTTACATATCCCCACAACCGCAGCCAAGATTGTTCAGGATTGCCTAAGTTAATTTGCACAGCGAGGTAATAATCTTTGCGCCAACTAGGGATATCAACCCACTCACAAGGAACAGCAAATTCTGCTAAATCGCTGGTATCGCTAGGAATTAAAACTAAGCGAATTTCCCCCAAATCAATGGGAGTACCATTGACAAATTCCCAGAGAGAATCCCAATTAGTTGCAGAGAAAATGCTGTTATTCTTGTTAGCTTGGGGGTTATCTTCTGCTAACCAAGCCTCCAGCCAGGGAATAAAAGTTTTTAAGCACAAATAATTGAGATATGCTTGACAGCAAGCAGCGGCATTAGCGTGAGATTGGGATTGCTGCCAAGCTGCTTGTTGCAGCTCTTGTGATAAAGTCAACCAGAGCTGGTTAGGATAAATAGTAGCAAGTTTTCGCAAATTCAGCATTTTCTGTCCTTAATTCCTCTGGATTTCTTGGTAGAGCAAGTTTGTTGACAGCCAATCCTCAATAATTTCCCCGATTTGTTGAGTTTCTTTCTCTAGGGAAAGTCCAAAGCTGGTATCAATCCACTGAAGAAACAAACGCTGTAATTGCTGCTTGGCTGCGGCGAGTAGTTGGTCGGCATGAGAGTGAGATATGATAGTTGCAATATTATTTATGTCTTGTTTTTGAGCATATCTGAGTAACAAAATTTCTTGTTGCGTCGCTGCTAATTGCTCAAAAGACGTTAATAATCCTGATTGAATTAGATTTTGATAATAGCTTTTTAACCAAGATTTGATATAGTTACTTTGCCATTGCTGGAGCAAATTTAAAAAGCTCTTTTCTAATTGTTGATGAGCTAAACTCAATTTTGCTTGTACTTCTGCTTGGCTAATTGCGTTATCTTGGCTGAGAGTTTGAGTTAACTCACTAATATTGAGTTTTTGACCGTAACTAAGTTTAAGAATATGTTGTAATTCTGCATCTAAATCGGCAATTGCTGCCATTAATTGCCCTTCTATGGGATTAAGGCGTTGCAGACGAGCAAATTTTTCCGTTAAAAAGGTTTTAATATAAGCTGGAGGATGAAATTGTTCACTGGTTAACTGCTGAAATTTTTCGATTAATGGCGCTTCCACATATTTGGAAATGTAGCGGGAAATTGTTCCCTGATGCACGCTCATCTTACTTGCAAACTGTTCTTGCGTTAACAGCGCCAAGGGATGGGGATAACACAAAGCCATGACAGCTTGGCGGTAAGATTTAGGAATTTGGCTGCGAGTTTTATCGAGGTTTTGCTCAATAATTTCCAGTTCACTTTTTAAAGCCAAATCTAATGTTGGTAAAGACTCAGTTTGTTCTTCCTCCGGCTCTACAGCTTCCCCTTCAGCCACCTGTTCGTTACTATGAGCATCGTAAGGCACTTCAATAATTTGAGCAGATTGCTGTAAAGCATCAATACAGAAATTCATCCATTTTTGGATCATTGCAGGTGCGACATCTGCACCCACCGCTACTTGCAAAGGCGCACCTGGCTGGAACCGTTGCGAGTTGTAATCCTTAGCTGTGGCGACAAAATCAGCAAATTCTGGTTCCGGCCATTTTCCCCCTTCTCTTCTTTGGGGATTGTAGACGCGGTTATTTTTGTAAATCGGAATAAAATATCGCCAAGCAAAAAGATACTGAGAAATTTCCGGTTCTCTTGCACCCGCGTTATTGAGTGCGCCTCTGAGTCGTTCTTCCGCCTTTTGCAATTTTCTGCGACTATTAATATCGACATCACAAAGCAAATGCCATCTCGATTCCCAGTTTACATAGTCGCGAGTCACATTTCGCAGCACTCCTACCATGTAGGTTTTTAGACTCGCTCCACCATAGCCACTACTTTGATACTTACTGAGATATTGCCGTAATTTCTCCCGGTTACACAGGTGTTCGTTCGTCAGCGCATACAAATTTTCCCCATAAGCAGCATAAAACGGGAGACGACACCAACTGCGCCAAATTAGATAACAGCGATCGCGATCGAAGTAAGCTAATAAGTGCCAGTGAGCTAACCGCTTTTCACTTTCCGGTTGGGAATCATCATTAAGAATTTTGACAAAATAATCTGCATAGTCGTTCTCATCCCATTGGGGATGCAACTTCACTAGCTTTGCCATTCTCTCCCGCAAGCGATTTTCAATTAACCGTTTAAAGGGAGGATAACCGCTAGTTGCAGCGAAGTCATACAAAGTCCAGAATTGCTCGCTCATTTGCAGAGATTGTTCGCTCAATATTGGTGGCTGAGAAACTAGTACCGCATTAAATTCAAAATCTAAAATCCAAAATTATTGCCTAAGAATGGGTGGTTTATTTACCCTGTGCTGTACTAGTACAAAAAGGCAGTTGATTTTATTGTTTCATATTTGAGTAATTGCTTAACGCAATATAAAAAACGGTAGCAGACAGAGCATTGGCAGCAAAATTGATGAAGTATTTCCATTTCAGCATCAGAAAGTTGAGTGAAAAGCTTTACATCTACTTATTGGCGTTGCATTGCCACATTTATGCACTTACGTCAGCTTGCAAAGCAATAAAATATATTTAAGCGCAGTACTATATGTCATTACGAATAATTTATCTGTCGCAATATAACTTGCTGTGACATTAACCCACAACATAACTGCGTGAAGCTTGATTTTTGAATTAAATAATAGGTAAAAAATAATCGGAGCAATATCTTCAGCTATTTCATGGGGTTAAGTGCATAAATCAAAAAAAGCTACCCCATTAACTCTGATGAAATAGTTCAAACTTAATATTTCACTTACAGCAAATCTGAGAATCATCTCCGTCCAGTAGGGTGCCTTAGCGCGACTCGTAACGCACCTATGCCAAAGCTAAACAAGCAATAATTTCTCAGCAATTTATTTGCACAGATGCAAGTTTTGAGACTATCAATTAGTGGTGGTCTTAATCTGAGTTCACCCCTTTAAAAGGGAAATTACCTTTAGGATTTTACCATGCTCAACATAAAAAAATGGCTAAGTTTTGCCATCATTGCTGCCATTTCTGCTGCTCCTATGTCTGCTTCAGCAAACGATGCAGAAGTCGCAAATACAACTATTCCTGCTAGCGCTTGTCGTCCAGAAAGTAACGTTGACGACGGACAAGTTTTTTTATCAAATGGTGCCTATGTTTTTAGCGGTAATAACACAGGAACAGTGAGGCTTTATTGTCCTTGGACAATCAACGGCAATACAAGCAATCTCACAAATGACAATGATATGTCTTCATATCGAGTTTACTACCGCGATACAGATGGTATAAGCAATTCTTCTGAAATCACTACACTGCTTGCCTATCGAGATCCCAATGGTCAAGCACAACCAGCAGGACAAGTAGCCTGGAGTTCTAACACAGCTAACGCGACAGCCAATACTACTCAAACCGTTCAACTATCCCATGATTTAGGCTCCAATCGTCTCTACTACTTTATTGTGACCATACGCCGAAATTCAACTAGTCAAAACCCTGCTTTTAGCGGTATCGATTTCCCTGCATTTATTCCTGGGTAAAACCATTTAGTGGTTTTTGAAGTGAAACAACATTAATTTAATCCCCCGGAGTTATCCGTGGGGTAATTAATTTTGAATTACCCAAATGTCTGTGAATGAGGTTATCTGCATAAATCAACTAAAACTACCCCATTAACTTTTTACCGCACAACTTAATTCTAGAAATCTGGAATTAAGCAATACTTACAGGCTAAATACTATGCAAAAACATCAAATATTAACTCGCTCATTAATTGCTTTAGGTTTTATTGCTGCTAACGCTATGCTTGCTCCTCATGTATTAGCAGAGCAAATGTACGGCACCCAAGATACAGAAGATAAAGTACTAATTATGTACTATCGCTCAAATTGGGTAAAAGTTCAACCAAAAACATCGACAACTCTAAGTTGGTCTTGTCCTAACAACGCATATACAGTAGGGGGAGGATTTGAAACTAGAGCAGAAGAAGACAATGTTGCTAACGGATTCACAGTAGTTCACTCTTTCCCTTCTAGCGAACATCAGTGGAGAGTGCGGTTACGCAACCAAGATGATATTGCTCGTGATGTGAGAATTTATAACATCTGTGCAGAATAATTTTTCATGTGAAACCCAACATTAACCCAGCTTTTTGGTGTTGGGTTTCACGCAAGTGCATAAATCAAAAAATGCTATCCCAATAACCAAATGTCAGGCTTCAAACGCAAATAAATTTTCAAAAAAGCTGTTTACTTTCTAAAATTAACAGGATTTAGTTATCTCTTCAATTAGTAACAGCTTTGTAAACATCAAATTTTTGGTTGCAAGTTCACAATATCCACTAAAAAATATGTTCCGTACAAGTAGTTACACAATCTATGTTGATTTACCCAATAATCAAGAAAAAATGCTTCTCGTTCATGGGTATACGGGTGCTTATGACAATGTTTCACGGCGAGTAGCTACTTATTTACGCTCATTAGAAGTTAAGTCTCCTCCTAAACCTCTCTATGGTGATTGGAGTCCTGAACCACCAATTAATGGTGAAGTTATACCCCCTTCCTTAGAAACAATTGAGTTACTAATCAAGCGGGGTTACTTAACCGAAATGACGGTAGAAGAAGAACAGGAATTTTTCGCCAAAATGGCCACCAAACTGCATCATTTAGCATCTCGCTTGATGCCCAGTTATATATTTATGCCTACTTATAGCTGTAATCTGCGTTGTCCCTATTGTTTCCAAGACCATATGCGGACTAATCCTGCTTTTAAACACTTGTTACGGACAATGCAGCCAGAGATGGTAGATAGAATATTTGCTGCCATGCCGCAAATTGAAGCGGGTCATGGGGTAACAGAAGACATGGATTTACCCCGCAATATTACCTTCTTTGGCGGCGAACCTTTGTTAGCAGAAAGTCGCCCTATTGTTGAATACATCATTAATAAAACATTGTCTTTAGGTAAAGCAAACTTTGCAGCTGTAACTAACGCTACTGAGTTGGAAGCTTATCAAGATTTACTAGGAGAAGATAAAATTTCCAATATTCAGATTACTCTAGATGGGCCTCCTAGCGAACATGACAAACGAAGAATTTATGCTGATGGTAGCGGTTCTTTTGAAAAGATTGCCCGCAACATTACAATGGCATTAGATTTAGGGGTGCAAATTAGTGTGCGGATGAATATTGACCGCAATAATATTCATCAATTATCGGAATTAGCTGATGAAATTATTACTAGAGGATGGCATCTATATCCAAGATTCTCTGCCTATACTGCACCAATTACTACTAGTGAATTAAACGACAAAACAAGTATCAAAACTACATTTAATTCTTGGGAGTTGGATCAAGCTTTAGATAAAATGCGCCAGCAATATCCCAATATGCAGATAATTGCTTGCCCAGATGATGGTTTGATGGATAGGGCAAGACAGATATTTGAACACAAAGAAAATCCATTACCCAACTTCAAGGCTAGCTTTTGTGGCGCGCACAATAAAATGTACATTTTTGATGCCTTTGGAGATATTTATGCCTGTTGGGAAAAAACAGGGGATAAAAAAATTCGTATTGGCTACATTACAGAAGATAGCGAAGTTGTTTTAAACGAAGAATTAAATCAAACTTGGCGAAACCGCACAGTAATCTCAAATCCAGTTTGTTGTAAGTGCCGCTATGCTTTCTATTGTGGTGGTGGCTGTGCGGCTTTGGCTATGACTCATAAAAGTAAATTCCATACAAACTTCTGTGATGGTTTTGCCCATCGATTCCGTGCTAGCGCGGCTCAAGCTTATCAAGATTATGTAGATGGAATTGAATTATCTGTTAAGCCTACAAAAGTTTGTAGTGCGTAAATATTTGCCAGCTTTTGAGATTTCATTTTTATCTTTCACTACAAATTCTAATTGTTGTAACCTTTACTAACATTCTCAGGAACAATTTCTTATGAAGAATAGAGATCCACCTAACAGGGTTTGGTGATTTTATTCTTAAACTACTACCAATCAGCTTGGTAATAACTGCATAAATACTAAATAATGAGGAATCAAACAATGCAAAATCAAAGCAAGGAAATTACCCCCAAGAGCATGAATGAGATTGAGTCTCTAAACGATATTGTCGAGCTAGATATTGCAAGCTTAGAAGCAATAGCAGGAGGTGGCTGTGGAATCAAGGGTCGGGATTGCGGTATCAATAACATTACTGTCCCAACTGGTTCAAAGCAAGAATCTGACACTATCTCTCTTTCTACAATAGCTCTATCAGGTAATTAAATTTTGACTAGGCTGTTGTAACATTTTTATAGAAAAAATATGTCAGTATTTGACATATTTTTTCTATAAGTGAATTTGGTAATACGCATCTTAGCCTATCTGAACATTTGCTTGAATTGAATAAAACTATAGGATACAGATATGAAAATGATGCTAGCGAGCGCTTTGGTCTGTCAATTTGATAGTCCGAGGATTTCAACTTTCGTGATCGCCTCTTATTCTTCCAAAACTATGCAACGCTTGCCCTGTATTCTTTCACTCATCTTCTCCTCATATATAATCCGCGATGTTACGCAGCAAAAAGGTTAAATGTCCGTAAGTAGCAACTATGAAATACCAGCTTGTGAAACAACATAGTGAAGAAGACTGTGGTGCTGCAAGTCTTGCTTCCATTGCCAAATATTACGGTAAAACTTTGACCATTAGCCGCATTAGAGAAACGGTAGGAACTGGACAACAAGGAACCACATTATTAGGCTTGAAACGAGGAGCAGAAAGCCTTGGTTTTAATACAAGAGCCGTAAAAGTACCTCTGGAAGTTTTTAACGAAAAAATTATACCCCTACCAGCGATTATCCATTGGAAAGGCTATCATTGGGTGGTTTTATACGGCAAGCGGGGCAATAAATACGTTGTTGCTGATCCGGCTGTTGGTATCCGCTATCTAGAAAAAAAGTGGCTCCTAGAAGCGTGGACAGATGGAGTCATGCTGCTCCTAGAACCAGATGCAGTCCGCTTTTCTGCTCAGGAAGATGAAAAAGAGAAAATTGGTGGTTTTGGACGCTTCCTCAAACGTCTGTGGCCATATCGCGCTATTCTTGCTCAAACTTTATTACTCAACTCGGTTCTCGGTCTACTGTCTCTCGCTTCGCCCTTTTTGCTGCAAATCCTCACCGATGATGTGCTAGTTCGTGGAGATACCCAACTCCTCACTAGCGTTGCTATTGGGGTGATTGCTATGCGTTTAGTTAGCAGCAGCTTGCGATTAGCACAATCAAATCTCGTGGCTCACTTTGCCCAACGTCTGCAACTCGGATTAATTTTTGAATTTGGTCGGCAAATTCTCCAGTTACCTTTAAGTTATTACGAATCCCGTCGCAGTGGTGAAATTGTTAGTCGTTTAGAAGATATTCAACAAATTAATCAATTAATTTCTCAAGCTGTTGTTACTTTACCTAGTCAATTATTTATCGCTTTAGTTTCCTTGAGCTTTATGCTGTTTTACAGTATCAAACTCACAGTTCTAGCTGGTGCGATCGCGCTTTTAATGACTCTGTCTACAGTAGCTTTTTTGCCCACTCTCCAGCAAAAAATTCGCAGTGTTTTAGTTTTATCAGCCGAAAATCAAGGGGTTTTAGTTGAAACTTTTAAAGGTGCAATTACCCTCAAAACTACTGCTGCTGCACCGCAATTCTGGGAAGAATTTCAAGGACGATTTAGCCGCCTGGCTAACTTTACCTTCCGCACTATTCAAATTAGTATTATCAACGGTATCTTTTCAAATTTAGTTTCTAGCATCGGTAGCATTGCCTTACTGTGGTTCGGCAGTACTCTGGTGATTAGTCAGGAATTAACTATTGGGATGCTACTAGCATTTAATAGTATGAATGCTAACTTTACCGCTTTTATTGAAACTACTATTGACTTTATTGATGAATTCACCCGTGCTAAAACTGCTACCCAACGCCTCACGGAAGTTATTGAAGCTACCCCAGAAACTTTAGATGATTACCAAAAGCCTTGGGTAAAAATTAAGAGTAATGCAGACATCACCTGTACCAACCTCAACTTCCATCATGCAGGTAGAGTTGACTTACTAGAAGATTTCTCTTTGACTATTCCTGGTGGTAAAGTTATTGCCCTCATTGGTAAATCTGGCTGTGGTAAAAGTACCTTAGCGAAATTAATTGCTGCTTTATATCAGCTGCAGTCGGGTAATATTCGCTTTGGAATTTATAACCTGGAAGACCTTTCTTTAGAATGTCTGCGTCAACAAGTGGTGCTAGTTCCCCAAGAGGCGCACTTTTGGAGTCGGTCGATAATGGAAAACTTTCGTTTAGGTTCGCCTCACATTACCTTAGAGGAGATTGTGCAAGCTTGCCAAATTTCAGGGGCTGACGAGTTTATCAGCAAACTCCCCGATAAATATCAAACTGTATTAGGAGAATTTGGGGCTAATCTTTCAGGTGGTCAAAAGCAGAGATTAGCGATCGCTCGTGCTATTGTCAATAATCCCCCAGTCTTGATTTTAGATGAATCCACTGGCGCACTCGATCCCGTAAGTGAAGCCGAAGTCTTAAACCAACTGCTAACCCATCGCCAGCATCAAACCACAATCTTAATTAGTCACCGTCCCAAAGTCATCCAGCAAGCCGATTGGATTGTCATGTTAGAGCAAGGAAAACTCAAAATTCAAGGTTCTCCAGAAACCCTCAGCCATCAACCAGGCGACCATTTAAACTTTCTCGAAAGCATTAATTTACCAACTAAACCAGCCCCAATCAACTTCGCACACCACCATTGATAACAATGGGGGTTTGGTATTTGCGGTTTGATGCTTTCCCCCTTCCCCCTTTCCCCTTTTCCCCTTCCCCACAATATGGTTAGCTACTTAAACCCCAACTCTCTACCCCCCGTTCAAAGCAGTGAATTTCTCCCACCGATTGGTAATTGGGCGAGACTAGGTAGTTTAGTACTCGTCGGTGGTGTGGGAGGAGCGATCGCACTTGCATCTGTGATTGAATATAAAGTCACGGTTAAAGGCCAAGCCAGCATCCGCCCTGCTGGAGAATTGCGGCTTGTACAAGCAGCCACCGAAGGACAAATTACCAACGTTTTTGTCAAAGAAAATCAAGCGGTGAAAAAAGGGGATGTACTAGCCACCATTGATGACTCGCGTTTGCAAACGAAAAAAAGTCAATTGCAAAGCAATATTCAACAAACGCAACTACAACTATTACAAATAGATGCTCAAATTAAAGCTTTAAATCGTCAAATTACAGCAGAAACAGAGCGCAAAAACCGGGCAGTGACTTCGGCTCAAGCTGCACTCAATCGTGCCCAACACAACTATCAAGAAAAGCAAATTACAGCAAGGGCGGAAGTTGCAGAAGCCGAGGCGAATTTAAAAAAAGCCGAACAAGAATGGTATCAAGCACAGGTGGAACTACGCTCATCTCGTGCTAATTTACAATCAACACAAGCAGCGTTAAAAGCAGCTCAAACAAAACGCGATCGCTATCAAAAGGTAGTTCAAGCTGGAGCGTTATCTCTCAATCAATTAGAGGAAGTGCAGTTAGAAGTTGCTCAACAACAACAAGCAGTTGAGATGCGACGAGCTAGTATTGAAGCCCAACAGCAAGTTATTGCCCAACAACAACAAGCAGTAGCCGCAGTGCGAGCCAAACTGCAACGCGCTCAAGCGGCTATTAACCCCAGTAATGCAGAAGTTGCGATCGCTCAAGAAAGTATCGCCCAAGAAAGTGCAGTCGGTCAAGCTACTCTCGCCACCCTCAACCGCGAATGGGAAGCACTATTCCAACAGCGAATTCAAATGCGAAATCAGCTGCAACAATATACTAGGGAACTGCAACAAGCAGAAAACGACCTCAGCCAAACTAAAATTACAGTTCCCGAAGATGGGATAATCTCGGGGCTAAATTTACGCAACCCAGGCCAATCGGTGCGGATGGGCGAGGAAATTGCTCAAATTGTTCCTAGCAATGCTCCCTTAGTAATTAAAGCTGCCGTTGCACCTGAAGATGTGAGTCAGTTAGAAACAGGTCAACAGGTACAGATGCAGGTTTCTGCCTGTCCCTATCCTGACTACGGTACTCTCAAAGGTGTCCTTAGTCACATTTCTGAAGATACCTTTAAATCCCAAAAGGGTGAGGCTTTGCCCAAAGTTACCAATTCTTCTTTCTACGAAGTGACTATATTGCCCGATACCTTGTCCTTAGGTAGAAGCAATCATCACTGTAATATTCAGCCGGGAATGGAAGGCAGAGCTGATATTATTTCTCGACGAGAGACAGTCTTAAAATATATGCTCAGAAGAGCTAGGTTAATCACAAACTTGTAGAGTTTTGCTGTAAAGCGACAAAGTAATTGAATTTGTCATTAGTCATTGGTCATTGGTGAGCCACTACGTTGGACAGGTTCCCCGGCTTGTATCGCTAACGCGGAACCCGCAGGGTAGCAAATGGCGACATTGGTAAGGGTTTCAAACATATTTACATTTTTTAACATAGTTTGGTTTATTTACACCGACTTACTTATGCCAATTTAGTAGACCGTAAACTTGTGCTAAATCCTTTATTTACCCCATAACGAATAGTTTTAAACTCCACATCATTTGTGCTGGGGTTGTAGAGAGTGTAAATTGCTTTTCCTGGGGTGCGTCCAACATTACCTACACCCACAACTTGACTTGGGGTAATGTTAATCGTTTGAGAAGCAGCGCTACTATCCAGGGTAGTAACGCCTGTAGTAATGGAACCTGCTTGTAATTGATATTGAAAAGCTAAACCAGAACGACCGCAGAATAAATTATGGGCTTGCATTCGTGAGAGGCGATCGCACATCATAATTGGAGAACTATCTGGTGTCAGTTCCTCATCCACAGATACCGTTGTCCCGTGAATTAGCAAACAATCCAGTTCAAAAAAACCAAAATCAAGGTTTCTGATCCATTGCACTGTTTGGCGAGAAACACTATCCCAAAGCATTTTCGCCGTATCTCCGCCATACTTAGCCATCAACTCAGTAGGTTCTCCTGTCGCAGCCAAACCATGCAAAATCAAACATTGTTCCTCCCACCACCCCTTACAAACCATAGGTTCTAACTCACCACGCCGAGGTTTACGTACCCGTTCCACCAGTTTTTCCGATTCTGGTGTCGGCCCAACTAAATCACCAAGAATATACAAAGCCTCTATCAACCGACTTTGACGCTTAATATCTGCTATCACAGCCTCATAAGCCGCCAAATTACCCTCAATACCACTCAAAATAGCCCATTTCATCATAATTTTAGATTTTAGATTTTCAATTGTTGAACCCCTCCCCCCTTCCCCATTCCCCATTCCCCATTCCTCATTCCCCATTCCCCCTTCCCCATCACCTCGTACAAACATGAGTCGGATCATCCGCTCGTTCCGCAAATTCCAAACCCTGCGCTAAACGCCAAGCAAAAATTGCAGGTAAGCCTTTTTCAACAATCGCCGCGCAAGTTTTTTGATAATCGTAAGGAACTTCTCGCAACATTACTTGTTGAGTATCCGTGTCATAAATTACATAAGTTGCATTGGGTCGCCCATGTCTTGGTTCCCCAACCGAACCAACATTAATAATTCGTTTTACAGATGTATTAAAACTCCTTTCTTGGGCTTTTACATCTTCAGTTTTGATGCAAACTTTTAAATTCCCCGCATCCAAATTCCGGATATAAGGTACATGAGTATGACCGCAAAATAGCACATCTGCATTCACAGCTAGCACCCTTTCTAGGGCAACAAAAGCATCCAGTTCTGGTAATAAATATTCATGATTACTGTGAGGGCTACCATGCACGAAAGCTAAATTTTCTTGACGTAAACTGTAGGGAAGTTGGGCAAGAAATTCG
The DNA here is from genome assembly GCA_002368155.1 of Nostoc carneum NIES-2107. GTDB lineage: Bacteria > Cyanobacteriota > Cyanobacteriia > Cyanobacteriales > Nostocaceae > Aulosira > Aulosira carnea. The sequence continues at coordinate 1,586,108 of AP018180.1, read as the reverse complement.
CGGTTTTCTGGCTGAATTTCTTTGTTTGTCCACTCATGAGCTAAATGTCCCCGTTTTTCCGCTAACAATGAGGGATAACTGCACTCACAAGCATTCAAACCTTCAACAATATCTTCATCCCAACAACCAGCACAAGTGGGAATCTCTAAAGAACGAATTTGAGCTACAACTTCATTAGGATAGGGGCCATATCCTACTAAATCACCTAGACAAAAAATTTTTTCAGCTTTGTGTTTATCAATATCTAATAAGACAGCATTTAAAGCTTCAGAATTACCATGAATACATGAGATAACTGCTATTTTCACGCTTCTATTTCCTCTGCAAGCAATTGTTTGGTCTGTTCTTGATAATGCAAAATAGCGGCTTCAGATAAACAGCAATCTTGCAATGTTTTCGCTACATTTACTTCATCTAAGTTTTCCGCAAAAACTTCTATCCCACTAAAGCGTTGTGGCCTTCCTTCTAAATAGCGGGGTAAGTTTAATTCCCTAAAATCATCTTTGGGAATACCAGCAACATAATCTGTATATAAATAACGCCCATCAGCAAGATTAAAAATGCCTTTCGCACGGGTAACTGTGCCATAAGCATTATGTGTTAATTCGTACCAAAATTCTGCTAAACTACTTTCGTCAACAACTTCGCCAGTGCTGGAAGCCCTCCATAGCTTGGCTTGTGACACAGTAGTTGGAATATTTACACCTGGTATAATTTCATTCGCCCAATCGTGCCATTCCGAATTTTGCATGTGTGGGGGTAAAAGTGCGATCGCATGGTACTGTAAGTTATCCAAAATTTGGGCTACTGCGCTTAATTCTAAATAAAATCCCAATTCTAGATAAACCGCATCCGCTACTGTGAGTTGGTTCAAAAACTCAATTCTTTCACTATCGCTAAAAACTTTCACAAATGGAAATTCAGCACCTAGGCGCGTTTGGTCAATGGGAACAGCACCTGTACCAGGGCTAAAATACAGTACTTTTTCTTGCTGTTGTAATCTCAACTGCTGTTCAATCCAAGTAGTTTTGCCACAACCGACTGGCCCAGCAACTACGGTAATTATGGGTATCATACCAGAATGATAATCGTTTTTATGGTTTTAAAAAAATCAAGCACTTCTCAGGTGGGAAAGCGCCAGACTCCGCTTCACAATTGCCGGAACAATCTTGTCACTCGCCATTCTCGCACCTGACAAATTTCTGGCGGTTGGGCCTACTTGCAAAGCAGCTAACCCACCCATAATAAATAATTCCGAACCAGGAATACGTAAATATTCATCTAATACAGGTAAACCATTAATTATAGGAGTTGGATAAGCTGCCAAAACTTCTTGTAATAATGGCTCAGATGTAGCATCAAATTGAGTGCCAGTAGAAAGCCAAATTCTGTTGTATTCATGCTGGCTACCATCACTACATTTTAGTAACCAATTCGTACCCAACCACTCAGCTTTTACTACTTCACAGTTTTCATCAATTTTGAGATTACCACTACGCACTTGTCGCCGCAGTTGCATTCCCATCGCTGGTGTCATGGAACCCCCATTACGCGCTCGCCTAATCATGGTAAAGCGCTGTTCATAATTCGGTTCTGCAAAAAATCCCTTCAGATACTTTGGCCCTAACCAACCTGGTTCCGCATCAAATAATTTCTCTTGCAATTGTCGGCGCATGATTAAATGGACTTTTGCACCACGGGAAATCGCACCTATAGCTAAATGTCCACTAGTTAATCCGCCACCAATAATTAAGACTTTTTCCCCCAGAAAATGTAACCTCCGTAAATCTACAGCTTGGGAATGACAAAGCCTATCTTGGGGATACTCGGACTCAATTTGATATAGCCAGTCGGGGAAGTTTCGTTTAGCGCTACCCGTTGCCAATACTACCCGCCGCGCCATAATCGATTGTCCATCTTGCAACCACAGACGCAAGCGTGGACGAATCAAATGACGCAGAGGTTCAATGCGAATCACGTTTAAAGGAACTACTTGCTGCGGCAATGAACAGCGAGAAATTACATCCTGGCAAAAATCCTCAAATAGCTGAGTTCCTGGTAAATCATAGGGTGCAAATAACTCACTAGAACGAGATTCAGCAAACTTCCGCAATGCAAAAGGATTGGGGTCAGGATGATGAACAGCGGGGGAACGCAAATGAGGAATTTCTAAAGCTGCAAATTGGTGCTGCCAATTACTCATCCACCTTCCACTGGGGTCAAACACCAAAAATCTACTCCGCATGGTTTGCCGCTTTTGTAGGAGGTGAGTGGCTAGGGTTAAGCCATGAGGGCCAGCACCAATAATTGCTAGGTCTATTGTCTGAGGTATTGATGGTGGAGTATCTTGCATTTGCTCACAAAGATTATGATAATCATTATCATAATAGTTTAAAGCAAATCAACTAATTCCTTGCCCTGATTGTCAAGCTAAAAGCTAGCATTGTGCCGAATCAAATTCATAAACTCCTGACGAGTGCGGACATCTTCTGCAAACACTCCCCGCATTGCACTGGTAACAGTCCAAGAACCAGGTTTTTGAACACCGCGCATTACCATACACATATGCGTTGCTTCTAATACTACTGCTACGCCTCGAGGTTTCAGTAAACCTTGCAGTGCATCGGCAATTTGTATAGTCAAGCGTTCCTGAACTTGCAAACGGCGTGCATACATTTCACAAATTCGGGCAATTTTCGATAATCCTATCACCTTGCCATTAGGAATATATGCCACATGAGCGCGACCAATTATCGGTAATATATGGTGTTCGCAGGAACTAAAAATATCGATGTCTCTAACTAACACCATTTCATCGGCATTTTCTGTAAATACTGCCCCATTTAATAATTCATCCAAAGATTCATCATATCCTTTAGTGAGAAATTGTAGGGCTTTAACTACTCTTTTTGGAGTATCTTTTAAACCCTCTCTATCAGGATTTTCTCCTAAGCCAATTAACAAAGTACGCACAGCTTGAATCATGTCTGATTCTGTAACATGAGGTAATTGTTGATTGGGTAAAGCGGTAGCAGAAATTAGTTCTGGAGTAATTGAGAGAGTCATGATTAATAATTTTAGAAATGGGCTGGCAAAGTATGAGTGAGAGAAGAGGAAAAGGGGCAGGGAGAAGACTTTATAAATACAGCGAATTTTAGGTAAATTAGGTAAGCGGGTAGGGGCAAGGCACTGCCTTGCCCTTACAATTATCTGTACCTCACTAACTTGCAATCTGCTGTAAATTTAAGGGCTTCATCCATTTTTATCTCATACTAAACATTCATTCAGGAGTGAGGCAACTTCTTTATTATCTAGATTTCTACCAATTACAACTAACTGATTTTTGGGTGAAGAAAGCCATTCATCTGCATCTAATTGATAACGCGCTCCACTCAGTTGAAAAATATGTCTTAATTCACTTTCGCTAAACCACAGTATACCTTTAGCACGAAAGACATTGGTAGGTAATTTGTCAGCAAGAAAGGTTTGAAACTTACTCACATTAAAAGGGCGATCGCTCTGAAATGATATCGCTATAAATCCATCATTGTCTAAATGATGAGAGTGATGTTTATGCTCGTGGTGGTGGTCATGATGCTCATGATGTTCATGATGATGCTCATGATTATCTGCTCCTAATTTTGAGGTATACTCATCTACTGGAGTTAGTTCTACATCTAAAATTAAAGGTAAAGCTACTTCACCAAATCTCGTGTGAATGATTCTAGCTTCGGCTTTCACATCATGAATATAAGCTTCTAATTCTGCTAGCTTTTGTGTGGTTGTGAGGTCAGTTTTATTCAAAAGAACTACATCTGCATAGGTGATTTGTTGTAATGCAGCATCGCTTTCATAATGCTCAGGTGTAAAAGCTTCAGAATCTACTACGGTGATGATAGAATCTACTTTTGTTAAATCTCTAAGTTCTGTACCTAGAAAAGTCAGAATAATTGGCAGTGGATCTGCTATGCCAGTAGTTTCAATTACTAGATGATCGATGCGCTCTTCTTTTTCTAAAACGCGATAAACAGCATCAACTAAACCATCATTAATAGTACAACAAATACAGCCATTACTCAGTTCTACCATATCTTCATCCATCGATACGAGTAGCTGACTGTCAATATTAATATCACCAAATTCGTTAACCAAAACGGCAACTTTTAAGTCGTGCTTATTCTTAAGAATTTGGTTTAGGAGAGTTGTTTTCCCACTCCCTAAAAATCCTGTAATGATTGTGACTGGCATTCCCCGTTTAGGAATATCAAGTAATTCATCGTTCGTTGCTGGCTTTGGGGCTGTGGTAGTCATAAATTCTAAGCTAATGCCAGAGATAAAATGATAACGATTCTCATTCTACCTAAAAAGTCACAATATGCAAGTCTGGGGAAAGGCAAAAAAACTAAAAACCTTTACCCCTTACCCATTCCCCCTTGCCCTTATTTCTCCAGACGCTTATACAGGCTTACCCTCAGAGTGATGGCTGCGATTCTCCCAAGGGGAGACGCTTGGCGATCGCATTTTTGATTAGATTAGCAATAGGCTATATTTAGGGACGATTATGACTTCTGCTGTTAAAAATTTAGTGCTGGTTGCTGGTGCTACAGGTGGAGTAGGGCAACTAGTAGTAGGTGAATTATTAGAGAAAGGCTTATCAGTTCGTGTTCTGACACGTAATGCAGAAAAAGCCCAAAAGATGTTTAATAACCAAGTAGAAATTGCTGTGGGCGATATCCGCGATGCAGCGACGCTACCAGATGCGGTGCAGAATGTTACCCATATCATCTGTAGTAGCGGTACTACTGCCTTTCCTTCTGGTAGATGGGATTTTGACCCCAACCCTAGTTTATTAGAATGGGCGCAGCTGCTTACTGACCGCAAACATCTAGAAGCTAGGGCAAACAATAGTCCGCTAAAAGTTGATGCAATTGGTGTAAGCAACTTAGTAGCAGCCGCACCGCGCAATCTTCAGCGATTTGTTTTTACCTCTTCTTGCGGTATTTTGCGTAAAAATCAGTTTCCTTTTAATGTCCTCAATGCCTTTGGCATACTAGATGCCAAACAAAAAGGTGAAGAAGCCATTATTAATTCTGGATTGCCTTACACTATCATTCGTCCTGGACGCTTGATTGATGGCCCTTATACTTCTTACGACCTCAACACACTTTTGCAAGCAAAAACAGAGGGTAAATTGGGTGTAGTCATCGGCCAAGGCGATAAAATTGCGGGTGATGCTAGCCGAATTGATGTGGCTAAAGCTTGTGTCGAAAGCATTTTTTACCCAACGACTGAAGGAAAGGTGTTTGAGTTGGCAAATCAGGGGCAAAGACCTGCTGTGATTGACTGGGAACAGCTTTTCTCTCAGCTAAATGCTGATCAATCTAGTAAGTTTTAATATTGCGATGTCTGCGACAGCTTTGCCTAAGCGTCTGCCCTAAGGAAAAGGCTCAGCATTTTGCTAAGCCTCTTTATATCCTGGTGCTTAAACAGACATCCCAGACTACTTTATGCTGAAGTTGAATCTGATTCATCTTCCCGGAGACTGTATTCCAATATCCTCAAGGCTGAGATGGCTGCATAAATCTAATCTTAATTAATAGAATCTTGAAAATATCCACAATGTTGATAATTCAGTAAATACTCGTAAGTTAAATTGTTTTTTTTAGCATTTATTATATTGATAATAACCACAGTGCGGACAGTGGCTAAGTACTCATACAAAATTATTTATGTCATTGTGATTGCTACCCTGCGGAAACGCTACACGAACACTTCACTTCGTTACCCCTACGGGAAGGCGTTCCGCCAACGCAATGACAAATATATATTTAATTTTGCATCACTACTTATGATTTCTGGATTCAAAGGGTTGCTATTTTGTGGGAAAGTATTTTGAGGGAATACAATGAAAACGATTATCATTGTATTTTAGTGGTAATCATCTACAAATCCCATGTCAGCAGAAAATATTGCTCCTACTACCCCAGTTCAGCGTCCGCGTCGTTTGCGTCGCACTGCAACTTTACGCCGCATGGTGCAGGAAAATACTCTTAGTGTCGATGACTTGATTTATCCAATGTTTGTGATGGAAGGAGAGGATCAGAAAATTGAAATCGCTTCCATGCCAGGGTGTTATCGATATACTCTAGATTTGTTACTCAAAGAAATTGCCGAAGTATCTCAACTGGGGATAAATGCGATCGCTTTATTTCCTGTTATCCCAGAAATTAAGAAAGATGATATTGGTACTGAAAGTTACAACCCAGAAGGATTAGTACAGCGCACTATCAATGCAATTAAACAATCTGTGCCAGATATCCTAGTAATTACCGATGTTGCGCTTGACCCTTTTACTACACATGGTCATGATGGCATTGTCGATGAACATGGTGTGATTCTCAACGACCCCACAGTAGAAGTATTAGTGAAAATGGCGGTTTCCCAAGCTGAGGCTGGGTCTGATATGGTAGCTCCTTCCGATATGATGGATGGCAGAGTTGGGGCGATTCGCCAGGCTTTAGATGCAGCTGGGTATATTGATGTGCGGATTTTGGCATATTCTGCAAAATATGCTTCTGCATATTACGGGCCATTTCGAGATGCATTAGATTCTGCGCCGAAGTTTGGGGATAAAAAAACTTACCAAATGGATGCAGCAAATGCACGGGAAGCGATTAAAGAAGTAGCACTAGATATTGCTGAAGGTGCAGATATAGTTATGGTTAAGCCGGCTTTGGCTTATTTGGACATTATTCGGCAAGTAAAATATTATACGAACTTGCCTGTAGCAGCATATAACGTCAGTGGTGAGTACGCCATGATTAAAGCTGCGGCTGCAAATGGTTGGATTGATGAGAAAAAGGTGATTTTAGAAACCTTAACCAGCATGAAACGGGCTGGCGCTGATTTAATTTTGACTTATTTTGCCAAGGAAGTAGCGTTGATGTTGGCTTAGTAGCAGCTTTTAGAGAGGATTGTAGACGTGTCTAGTTTAAAAGCAAAAATACAAGGAGACTTTGAGCAGCATTGGCGAGGGATGCTCTCAGATTATGTCACAGCGATCGCTTGGTCACCTAATGGTCAAATTCTCGCTGCTAGTTCGGCGCAGGGAGAGTTGACGATATGGCGTGTTGGGGAAACCTTTGATGAAATATCTCTACAACCGGGTAATGGCGAATCTGTAGACTGTTTAGCTTTTTCCTGGGATGGTGAATTTCTCGCTGCATCTGGGCAAAATGGAGAGGTAAAAATTTGGCATTTACAGTCGCAACAGCCAGAAATATTCAGGATTTTGCCAAATTACCATGTTTGGATTGACCGGATGGCGTGGAGTCCTACGAACAACCAACTAGCATTTAGTTTAGGTCGAATAGTGCAAGTATGGAATGCAGAAATTGGTGAAGTTGAGGCGACGCTAAATTTTGAGACTTCTTCTGTTCTCGATATTAATTGGCATCCTCATGGCGAAAGTTTAGCAGTTGCAGGTTATCAAGAAGTAAAAATCTGGATGGCGGAAAATTGGGATGATGAACCTTCTTTGTTACCTGTTGATTCCGCAAGTTTGATGATCTCTTGGTCACCTGATGGTAGATATATCGCTTCTGCAAATATGGATCGTTCGATTACTGTTTTGGAATGGGAGAATCCCAACCCTTGGATGATGCGGGGTTTTCCAGGTAAAATTCGTGATTTAAAATGGTCGGATACAGTGACAAAATTTGGTGCGCCTCTATTGGCTGCTGCTAGTGCAGAAGGGGTAGTAGTGTGGGAAAAACAAAATGATGATTGGGAAGCGCAGGTTCTGCCCACACATCAAGATACAGTGCGATCGCTGCAATTTCAACCCAAAACCCACCTTTTAGCTTCTGCATCAGAAGATGGTTGTGTATGTCTCTCTAATAGAGGAAAGCGGCTAACTCAAGTTCTTGATGGTGCAGCTAACGGATTCTCTTGTTTATCTTGGCATCCACAAGGACATTTATTAGCAGCTGGCGGTAACAATGGTGAATTAATTATCTGGTCAAAGGGTCAGCGTGGCCAAGGATTTGGAAAAAAGAAGTAAAAGTCAAGAGTCATTTATCTCTCTTGTCCTCCCATTCCCCATTCCCCATTCCCCAGTCCCTAATCCCCAGTCCCCAGTCCCCAGTCCCCAGTCCCTAATCCCCAGTCCCCGAAATTGTTTATACTATCCTTTAAAACAGCCTAAAAACCTGAAATTTTGACTCATCAGGAATTTCAAAGCTATGGCAGTGAATACAAAAACATTAGAAGCAGCTAAAACAACTTTGCGTCAGGCGCTTGCGGCTTCTGGGGGAAATACTAAGGATAAAGAAGTAATAGCAGCGATTGAAAATCTTCAATCGTTGAATCCAATAGCAGCACCAGCTCGTAGTGATACCCTACTAGATAGTAATTGGTTGTTGATTAGTGCGCCCAATTTTCCGGGGGGAGAACAGCTTGCAGATGGAAGCTTTTCTTATACCCTTGGTCGTCTTGCTTTTAATATGTTTCAACCCACTGGATTAAAAGTTACTCTCCAAAGAGTTTCACAGCCTGTATTTTTGTTGGGTAATGGAGAACAGCATAGCCACGATATTGTTGTGGAGTTTACAACAATTGATGAGTCTGTTCCTAAATTAAATGGGATTGTTCGCAATCAAGGAGTTTGCCAAGTTGTTAGCGATACAACACTGCAAGTAGAATTTACTGGAGGAATATTACAGCCACAAGATAACCAGAACCTAGAAGAATGGAAAGCTGTATTTGGTAATCAACAACCTTCTTCGAGAAGAGGTTTTAAAGAAATTTTGATGACTGGTTTCTTGAACCTAATGTTTGGTTTAGTTCCTCCCCAAGGAATGGATGCTGATACTGGAGAAGTTTCTTTTACTATGCGTCGTTCCCCGAAAGGGCGTTTAGAAATTCTCTATGTTGATGAGGAACTGAGAATTACTCGAGGGGAACGTGAAACTGTTTTAATCAGTGAAAGACAGTGAACAATTTGAGAGAATTTCAAATATTGTGATGATAGATATCACTCATACTATACTTATACCAAATCAAATTATGTTTGCTATACATCAATATATTTTAGAGGGCAAGGCAGTGCCTTGCCCCTACGATCTGTCGCATTCTTTTTTCAAATTAGTATTATGAATAAATGTTGATAACAGCAAAATTAACCCTGGAAGCTTTTTTCGTCAAAATTGACGTGACCAATCCTTAGGCCAGCGTTCAACTACGACTTTTGTTTGGGTAAAAAATTCTACGGCGTGATTGCTTTGACCATGTAAGTCGCCAAAAAAGCTTTCTTTCCAACCGCTAAAGGGGAAAAATGCCATTGGTGCAGCCACACCAATATTAATACCAATATTACCAACCTCAGCTTCGTAGCGAAACTTACGGGCGGCTGCACCACTGCTGGTAAATAAACAAGCCATATTCCCATATTGACCGCTATTGACGAAGGCGATCGCATCATCAATAGTATTGACATGAATTAAGCTCAATACTGGGCCAAAAATCTCGGTACGGGCGATTTCTCCTGTAGGGTTGACGTTTTGCAGAATTGTCGGGCGAATAAAGTTACCTTGTTCGTAACCAGAAATCTGCGGTTTTCGTCCGTCAACTAAAAGATTGGCACCTTCTTCTACTCCCTGTTGAATTAATTGTTCGATGCGGGTTTTACTGCGAAGATCAATTACAGGCCCCATCTCTACACCTTGCTCTAAACCGTTACCTACCACACGCTTTTTGGCGGTTTCGGCCATAGCTTCTGTAAACGATTCACGTGCATCTGCAACGGTGACAGCAATGGAAGCAGCTAAACAACGTTGTCCCGCACAGCCAAAAGCACTATCAGCAGCAATACGTGTAGTCATGTCGATGTCTGCGTCTGGTAAAACAATCAAGGGATTTTTCGCCCCACCTTGACATTGCACCCGTTTCCCATTGGCGGCGGCGCGACTATATATATATTTAGCGACTGGTGTGGAACCAACAAAACTAATTGCCCGAATTTGGGGATGATCTAAAATAGCATCGACAGTATCCTTGGCACCGTTGACGAGATTGAGTACACCTTTGGGTAAACCCGTTTTTTCCACCAATCCAAAGATTTTTTGCATTGTCAGCGGGACTTTTTCCGAAGGCTTGACAATGTAAGTATTGCCAGTTGCGATCGCATAAGGTAAAAACCAAAATGGAATCATCCCCGGAAAATTGAACGGACAAATCACCGCCGCTACTCCCAAGGGTTGACGAATCATCATCTCATCAATCCCTCTGGCAATATCTTCTAAATTCGTTCCCTGCATCATCATCGGAATCCCACAGGCAACTTCGACATTTTCTATCGCCCGTCGCATTTCCCCTTGGGACTCTGCCAAAGTCTTACCGCATTCTAAGGTAATTGTGCGCGCCAAATCCTCAAAATTTTCTTCCAGCAGATTTTTGAGTTTAAATAAATACTGCACTCTTTCTGTTGCTGGTGTGCGTCGCCATGTGACAAAAGCTGCTGCGGCCGCTGCAACTGCTTGATTGACTTCAGATGCAGGTGATACAGGCACTAAAGCTAATATTTCTGCTGTCGCTGGGTTGATGACATCTAAATAATCTGTAGTCTTAGATGCACACCATTGTCCGTTGATGTAGTTAGGTAAGGTAGGGGTTGTAGTCATGTGGGGATTGGGGATTGGGGATTGGGGATTGGGGACTGGGGACTGGGGATTGGGGATTGGGGATTGGGGATTGGGGATTGGGGACTGGGGATTGGGGGCTGGGGATTGGGGATAAATTACTTCTGACTTTTGACACTTGATTCTTGACACTTGACTCTTAAATCAGAAGATAGGTGTACCAGTTGCGTAAGTCCTGCATTATTTGATTTGGTATCTGACTTTTGACCCTTGACTCTTGACACTTGACTCTTAAATCAGAAAATAGGTGTACCAGTTGCGTAAGTCCTGCATTATTTGATTTGGTATAAGTTAATAATTTCATAAATCATTAATGATGAATATACTATGGCAATAATCTGGCAAAAATTACACCTAACTGAATACAGATAATTCCTAATATGGCACTGCCTGCCCAATAGCTAGTTGCAATTAATAAATTACCACTACGGATTAAGCCAATAGTATCTAAGCCATAAGTAGAAAAAGTTGTATATGCTCCTAAAAATCCAGTCGCTACCATTAATTTGATTTCTGGAGAAATAATTTCCACTTTTTCTAGAGTTAAAGTTGCGAAAAAGCCCATAGCTAAACAACCACTCAGATTAATAAAAAAAGTGCCATAGGGAAAACTGATGCCAAAGCGATTAGCAAACCACAATGTTAGATAATATCTGCTTAAAGCACCTGCGATCGCACCTAGACTAATGGCAATGGGATTACGTAAATTAGGGTCTTGTAACATATTACAAAACTCAGCATTGAAATTGGTAAATATAGTTATTTATACACCAAAAGAAAAAATTTAGGACTTACGCAAGTGTCATATTTTTTCGTTTAGGTTTGTCCAGGGTCAAATGTCAAGAGTCCAAAAAGTCTAAATTTTTGACCTTTGACTCTTGACTCTTGACTCCTAGGCCAGAGGATCAATGTGCCAGTTGCGTAAGTCCTGTCATTAATTAAGCGTAAAAGCATGACAACTACTACAAATTACCAATCTTTGATTGATATTTGCATTCAAAATTGTCTTGATTGTGTACGCGATTGCGAAAACTGTGCTAATGCTTGTTTACATAGCGATATGGTACAGATGATGGCTGAATGTATCAAGCTGTGCCAAGACTGCGCTGATACTTGTACACTCTGCACTCGCTTGATGGCACGCAATTCGCCTTTGTATCCTCATCTGTGTAATTTATGTGCGGAAGCTTGCGATCGCTGCGGTAGAGAATGTGATAAACATCACCATGACCATTGCCGACGCTGTGCTGCATCTTGTCACCGTTGTGCTGATTCTTGCCGTCAATTAGCTAGTACAAGTAAAGTTTAAAATTAAAAATTCCCTAATAGAGGTTCTCAGCCCTCAAATTAAAGGCTAAAGTCCTGACTAAGTATTTATTGAGTATGACAATACTTAATTCTTAATAAAGAAGTAATTTATAATACAGTTCATTTTTCCCAAGAATTATATGAAAGCAAAGCTAATAGTATTTTTGCAACTTAAGCCGGAAAACCGTACTGAATTGGAGCGTAATTTCTACCTGTTAAATAACTGTTGAGGTGGTTAGAATTATAGTACGGCTTGAGTAATGCTGTTGTTTAAAAAATCAATTACAGCATTAGTAGGAGAGCAAAAATATGGGAAATCAATTCAAAACTTTAGTATTGCTAGCTACTCTTAGTGGCTTATTAATTGCAATTAGTTACTGGATAATTGGCGGCAGTACTGGGTTAATTATAGGTATTGGTTTAGCAGCAGTCACAAACCTATTTTCCTGGTATCAATCAGATAAAATTGCGTTGGCTGTATATCGCGCCCAACCTGTAAGTGAAGCACAAGCACCGGGACTTTATCGCATGGTGCAAAAGTTATCTCAGCGGGCAAATATCCCCATGCCAGGAGTTTATATTGTCCCTAGCCAAACTGCTAATGCTTTCGCTACAGGACGCGATCCAGAACATGCGGCTGTTGCTGTTACAGAAGGAATTTTGCAGATATTACCAGAGGATGAACTCGAAGGCGTAATTGCCCACGAACTCACCCACATTATTAATCGGGACACCCTAACACAAGCTGTTGCAGCCACAATCGCTGGTGCAATTTCATTCTTGGCGCAAATGGTAAGTTATAGCTTATGGTTTGGCGGTGGTTCACGTGATGATGATCGAGGTGGAAATCCTTTAGGTGTTTTATTAACAGTATTACTTGCACCTTTAGCTGCCACAATTATTCAGTTAGGTATCTCCCGTACCAGAGAATTTTCTGCTGATGCTGGCGCTGGGAAACTAACAGGTAATCCTCGCGCTTTAGCTAGAGCATTGCAACGTTTAGAAGCTACAGCTAGACAGTTACCTTTAGATGCTAATCCAGCTTTTGAACCATTATTAATTATCAATCCAATTTCTGGAAAGTTTCTTGGTAACTTGTTCTCTAGTCATCCATCTACTGAGGATCGTGTTGAGCAATTGCTTAAATTAGAGCAACAATTGGTAACTACAACTTATTAGGTTGAAGTCGAAAGTGGGAGAGACGCGATTAATCGCGTCTGTACTCAAAAGTCAAATTATTGATGGCTAATTACGAACAGGGTGCAATTCTTAATTGGATAAGAAAATTTGCAATTTAAGGATGTTTTAGCTATGACTGACAATAACTTTGAATCAACAGTAGTAGTAGAAATTAGTCCTCAAACTCACGAATTAGTAGAAACTGAAATGGCTGGCGAAACTGATGAAGTGAAGCGTGAAACGAAAGCGTTAATTGAAGCACTCAAAAGACGCGCCCAAACTGAAGCCGAGTCAGCAGGTACTCTTACCCGCGAAACTTATTTAAACGCTGTACGCCAAGCACGGGAAGCTTTAGAAGGGGAGAAACTCATAGAACGCGATCGCATTGAACGTTCCTGGGCGGTAATGCAAGATGAAGCTGAAAAAAATTGGCACCTGCTAATTAAAGAGATTACAGGATTTGGCGATCGCGTGCAAAGTGCCGCTAAAGCTGCTTGGGAAGCCTTCAACGCCCCTCGCCCTCAAAGTTAATCAGATATACAAACTCTGAGGAGAATTACTACCTACCCTAAACTTGAAGCAAAGCAGATTCTCTAATAGCAATTAAAATAGAATAAATGGGTAAGGGCACAACAATGTTGTGCCCTTAAAAATAGTTTATATTTTCTGCTGAAATCCTCTGATTAATACTCCATCTAAAAAGATTAGTAGGATGCGTTAGCGATAGCGTAACGCATCAGTACCAAAGTTTTGCGTGCGTTACTGAGATTTTTTCAAAAAGCAAATCGGATTCCTATATTTTGTTTTTAAATACTCTCATCAATACTCCAATCAAAAAGAGAACTTATAGGAAACATTACCTTCTTCATCCACTTCAAAAGCAGCATTAAGTTCTTGAGCTTTTTCATCTAAATATTGTTTAGATGACTGAATTGACATATCAGCATTTTTCGCCATTTGTAATACTGTAATTTTACCAGCATTGGTTTCAACTAATTTTAAAAATACTGATTCAAGACGCTGTTGTTCTGATTCCAGAATTAATGCTTTTTCTTTTCTGTTTTGCTGGACTAAAGACCAAGTCAACCATCCTCCTATCATGGTTGAGGGAACAGTCAAAATAGTTAAAGCCGCTATTGCATCATTCTTATCTTTTTCAGTAGTTTTGGGATTGAGAATATCAATTATCACTGCGGCAGAGAATGGAATACCAAATAATAAAAAACATACAGCTAAAAATTTTTTGACTAATTTCATAAAAATAGCTGAAGTCAAAAATGATACTTAATATTATAGCCTCTGTTTCCCGTAATAGTTAAACTCAGGGTATAAATTAATTAGCAATAATTTAAGTAACAGTTGTGAATGACTCAGCGTGCCCAGTAGGTAGCGTACCAGATCCAGACAAATGCAAAGGCGCAAATTAAGGCACCTAAATTCCATTTAACAGAATTTCTGATCAGCTCATCATAAGTATTATTTTTGGCTGCTGTAACTTGATTAGTAATTTTTGTTTCTAATTGACCCATTTGTAAAAGTAATTCATTCTTAAATTTTTGGGGTTCCTGTAACTCAGGTGTATTCTTTTGGGAATTTAAAGATTTAAAAACTTTATTGATATCTTCAGTTGTTTTAGCTTGATTTAATAGTGACTTGGCTTGTCGGATTTGAAGAATTTGTTGCGAAGACTGATTGTTAATTTGGATAAGGTTTTGATTATTAATTCGCAATGTATTATGAATACCTAAAGGTAATAATAATATAAATCCAATTCCAGCTAATAAAGCAGCCCAAGATAAAATTTTTAATAGATAAATTTCTCTTTTATCACGATAAATTCTTTCACCGAAGAATACCAATATTAAAGCTATTAAAGGTAAAGGTGCGTGTTCTACTAGCGCTCCCAGCATTTGAAATTCCCAAACAGCATTATTAAAGCGCCAAGGTAAAAAGATATTAACAACATCTATCGCTGCCAATAATAATAAAATATAACCGAAAATACGCAAATTAAAAATTGAATTCCAGTATTCATCTTCAAATTGATTCATAATTAATAAAGTTATTTTCAAATACCTTAAATACAAGTAATTTTAATGAAATAGCCGTTTTGCGTGTTAAGCCTGTAGCCTAACCCAATACAAATTACAGTAATCACAAAGTTATAATTATTACCTTAATTATTGCCTTAAACCTGATAATGATTAGCAACTCCTGGAGTTAATGTGTAATTTATCACGCAACATTATATCCGACGATTCCAGAAAAGCCTGGGTATAAGAATGTAAAGAGTGTAAATTTTATCTCAATACTGTTTCGTATTATTACCATGAATTGAGATAAAAATTAGCATAGACAGGACTAGACACACAGGTATTAGTGTGCGATCGCATCAAGCCGAAGGTAAAATTTGTATTAGCGTGGTTTAATGCACTTCAGGCGATCGCAACCTAAATGTTGCGTCATCATTGCAGATAGTTGTTGAGAAGCTAAACCATCAATATTTAATTCTCGCTTAATTTGCTCATAGCTTGCGCCATGCACTATTCTATTTGCCATTTGCTGAAACTGTGTCCAAGTTAAATCACTTTCAACAAATGCTTTGGCTAGAGTAATTACCAATTCCTCATAATCATTATCTTCAAGTTTTGTCATCATCCGGTGTTCAATATGTAGCGAATCATCAAAACAGTAATACCAAGACTTTGGTTGCTGCTGAAGAACCGTTGTGAAAAAATCTTGCTGCTTAGGACGACTCACAGCGCGATCGCCTTCGCTACAAACCATTAATATAGGAGCAGCAACAGAATTTTCAGACTGTTTTAACAGCTTTTCTCCTAATTCTAGAAATATGCGTAATGCGGGAAGCCGAAAACCTTTATAGCCAAAATTACCAGATGCGTCTTTGTTGAACCATTCAAAGTAAATTGGCAGAATTTTAATTAACCAATCGAATATTAACTGATGACTGGCTAAATAAGGTGTGAACAATAAAGCGCGATCAATCAACTGCGGATACTCTAAAGCTAACCAAGCTGCTAAAGTTCCACCTGTTGATAATCCACCTACTACGACTTCTTTACCTAAAGTTTTGGCAATTTCTAACCAATCCAGCACAAATTGTTGATAAGTTTGAATATCTGTAGGAAGTGGTGGCGGATTTTTACGGTTCCATTCACCGGAGAGTCCATGACCTGGTTGTAAAGGAACTAAAACGTTGTATCCTTTATTGAAAAAGGCTTTGCCAATTGGCTCAAATTGGTAAGGCCCAGCTGTAAAGCCATGCAAAAATAGACATACTTTCTCAGTGGAGTGAGGATGGACAAAGAATTTTGAACGACAAGCTTCGTTTTTGAGTCCCATGCTAGACTCTGATTGCTGAACTTTTTTTAGAATTTCTGCTGTCGTCTGCATATTAATTGTCACGTCACTTGACTCCAAACTAAAAATTAAAAATTTGCATAAATAAATTCAGGTGACTCAATTATTTTGTGGTTGAGTCATCTTTTAACAAACTGATTTTTGGATGTATTGCTGTAGAATTTACCTCAACAATATAAGCAGCTACATCCAACTAACGTAGTAATTTATTTGTAATTTATAGCGACTATCTTAAAAATCAAGCGATCGCAAAAAGGCGTAGAATGGCACTGACTTAAGGGATTTCCAAGAAATAAATTATTCCATCTTGTGGGGCGGGCATCTTGCCCGCCACATAAACTGGGCGGACAAGATGTCCACCCCACAATAAATACTGGGATATTTTTTTATATGGAAGTCCCTAAGCAAAAGTGGCTGCCCAGATCCCCGACTTTTTCAAAAAGTCGGGGATCTAAATCTCGCTAAAGTAAGTGACATTCGTCCGTAGGGTGTGTTACGCCGTAGGCTAACGCACCTTGAATTGTCGATGGTGTGTAAGTGTAGCCCGCCTTTAGCATCGCCAAGCAAATTTAGTCATCAAGGTTACAACATTAAGAACAAAACCTTGACCATTAAGAACAAAACCTCGACCATTAAGAACAAAACCTCGACCATTAAGAACAAAACCTTGACCATTAAGAACAAAACCTTGACCATTAAGAACAAAACCTTGACCATTAAGAATTAAAATTTAAGCGATCGCTCTTTAGGAAAAATTTTTTGGTTTACTCTTAATACAATTTCACTAAAACCCTGATACATATAGATTTCGCGTAGGGGCAAGGCAATGCCTTGCCCTCTAGAATATATTGATGTGTCGCAAACATTATTTAAATCGGTATAAAATAACACTCAATAATTAAATTCAGAGAAAACACGGGCATAAATAAAAAAATATGTAAAAAAAATTGCTATTTTTGCTGAACTAGAATCTAGCTTAATTGAGGCAAACTAGCTATATAAATGTCTTAAAGGAGTAAATATATGACTCGCAAGAAACGTACATCCCGGATTGTAGAAAAAGCTGAGTTTAGAGTCACCGGACTCAAAGCTATTGATCCAAACATAGCATTTGATGATAATTACAACTTACAAAATCTGACTCAATTAATACAGCAGTTTCACAGTATGCTTGATGAATATCATGATGCTATGGCTGTAATCGAATCTTCTAGAACCAAGCTTGACGAAATGGAAAAAACCATCAGCAATATTTCCGATAAAATGCTGGCTGGGGTTGGTTTCAAGTATGGCAAAGACAGCAATGAATATGAACTTGCAGGTGGCGTTAAACAAAGCGAACGTGTCCGCAAAAGCAGATTAACCCGCTTAAAAAATAGCGCAGAGAAAACAGCAGATAATAATGTAGCAACAGCCTAGCATCACAAGGTGGAAGTCAAAAGTCAAAAGTCAAAAGTCAAAAGTCAAAAGTCAAAAATATTACGTAGGGTGGGCGATGCCCACCTACGTCTTAGATTTTTTCAATAATCAAATTCAGATTCTTATAATTTATCACCGTACTTTGGTAGAGTAATTTTAACCAGCTAGAATTACTAGACAATCCAGAGCATCACAACTATGAAAGTTATTCATGGCACCTGGATACCAAATGCGGCATCTGACTTTATTCAGCCAGGGTCTTTTTATTTGTGGATAGAAACCCCGATAGTCAAAAAAAGTCGTGCTAATCAGCAAAATATTCATCCCGGACATCTAGCAAAAGCTGAATTAATTGCTTTTTTAACGCAAGCTTTAGGATTGAAAGAATCACCTAATCAATTAATTCAACGCATATCGCCTAAATATTTTGCTCTACCTACTGTTGATAATCAACCATTACCCTCACCAGAATTAATCAAGTATCTGGAAGTGGAAATTCCCGAAGAATATGAGGATTTCCAATATTGGCAGGTGGATTGTTATGAAACGGTCATATCTGTTAAGACAGAAAAAGTAAATAATATTATCAAACTGCTCAAGGATATTCATTTTTTAGCGCTACACAATGCCGATGAAGTGCAACTCGGTTCGGATTTATTGTTTTGGTATCACTACACCCAAGCTTTTAAGCAAGTCATCCTGAAAGACCAATATATTCCATCGCTGAAATATCGAGAGTTAGAAGCAGCAAAAACTAAGAAGAAAAGCAAATCATCAACTGCACAAGCATTTGAAATTTACGCCACTTGGGAAATTATCTCTGTTGCCTACGAAGAAAATATTAAAAAGTATATTGATTATATGCCGCTGATTTGTGTGGCAGGTGCGGCAACATCTGGCGATAGTATTGAGTTTTTTGATCAAGAAACATTATTACGTCATTTTTCTGAGTCGATTCTCACAAATATAGTCACACATACAGCCTCTACAGCCGCTTTTGATAAACAAATTGCAGATTCTCTAGTTGAATATTCTTTTTATCCCCATCGACATAACCCCTTAAAAACAAATCAAGCTTTTGCAGAATATCAGCAATGGTTGGCATGGAAAACTAAAATTACCCGCACCCAAGCTGATGCTGCTTTTCATCTTTGCTTCCAGTTACATTCTCCTCAAGCTGAAGCAATAGATAATTGGCAAATGCAATTTTTAGTAGCCAGTAAACAAGACCCTTCACTAAAGCTGGATTTGTCAGATTACTGGACTATGAATAAAACAGCTAAAACGGCAATACATAAACAATATGGAAAAGATTTTGAAACTCATTTGCTGCTGAATTTAGGTTATGCAGCGAGGATGTATCCTAAATTATGGCAGGGTTTAGAAACGGATCAGCCAAGGGAAATGCAATTAACTTTAGAAGAGGCTTTTGCTTTCCTCCAAGAAAGTGCTTGGGTATTAGAAGATGCTGGTTTTAAAGTGATTGTACCTGCTTGGTATACTCCCGCAGGTCGTCGGCGTGCGAAAATTCGCCTCAAAGCTTCAGGTAAAAAATTAGCACCAACAAAAGGTGAAACTACAAGCTATTTTGGTTTAAATTCTCTAGTACAGTATGAATATGAATTGGCAATTGGTGAGCAAGTTGTCACACCTCAAGAATGGGAACAATTAATTAATGCTAAGGCTCCTTTAGTGCATTTTCGCGGTCAATGGATGGAATTAGACCGAGATAAAATGCAGCAATTGTTGGAATTTTGGCAATCTCATGGTGATGAACAACCAGAGATGAATTTGCTGGAATTTCTGCAACGCAGCGCGGAAGCTGGGGAAGAATGGGAAATTGAACATGATGAAGTTTTAGCGGAAATGATGGCGAAGCTGCAAGATAAAAGTCAGCTAGAACCAATTTCTGAACAACTAAATCTGCAAGGGAATTTGCGCGAGTACCAAAAGCGTGGTGTTTCTTGGTTGCAATATTTAGAAAGATTGGGTTTAAATGGCTGTCTTGCAGACGATATGGGTTTAGGTAAATCCGTGCAGGTAATAGCGAGGCTGGTACAAGAGAAGGAAGGACAACGGAGTGATTTACCGCCTACATTATTAATCGCGCCTACTTCAGTAGTGGGGAATTGGCAGAAGGAAATTGCTAAGTTTGCGCCGCATTTAACAAGTATGGTGCATCATGGGAGCGATCGCACTCAAGACTCTGCAGATTTCAAAGCCGCTTGTCTTCAACATGATGTTGTGATTACTTCCTTTACCCTGGCTCGCAAAGATGAGAAGCTATTCAACAGTGTGGAATGGCAACGTCTGGTTTTAGATGAAGCGCAAAATATCAAAAATCCCAAAGCAGCGCAAACTAAAGCAATTCTCAAACTCTCGGCTAAACATCGCCTAGCTTTGACAGGAACTCCGGTAGAAAACCGTTTACTAGATTTATGGTCGATTTTTAATTTTCTCAATCCTGGTTACTTAGGTAAAGAAGCACAATTTCGCAAGTCTTTTGAGGTTCCGATTCAAAAGGATAATGATCGCGTCAAATCAGTTACCCTGAAAAAATTAGTCGAACCTTTAATTTTACGTCGGGTGAAAACTGACCAATCGATCATCAACGATTTACCCGATAAAGTTGAACAAATACTCTACACCAACTTAACTAAAGAACAAGCCTCACTTTACGAAGTCGTGGTGAAAGATGTTGAAGAACAATTGCAAAAGGCTGAAGGAATTCAACGCAAAGGTTTAATTCTTTCTACCTTAATGAAATTGAAACAGATTTGTAACCATCCAGCCCAATTCTTACAGGATAACAGCGAATTTGCCCCAGAGCGATCGCACAAACTCAGCCGATTATCAGAAATGGTAGAAGAAGCGATTTCCGAAGGTGAAAGTTTACTGATATTTAGCCAATTTACGGAAGCTTGCGAAAACATCGAAAAGCATCTCAAACACAACTTACACTGCAATACTTATTACTTACATGGTGGGACAAACCGCAAACGTCGGGAACAGATGATTAGCGAATTTCAAGAACCCGATACAGAACCATCTGTGTTTATTCTTTCCCTCAAAGCAGGTGGTGTGGGGATTACACTCACCAAAGCCAATCATGTATTCCATTTTGATAGATGGTGGAACCCAGCAGTTGAGAATCAAGCAACAGATAGAGCTTTTAGAATTGGTCAAAAAAAGAATGTTTTTGTGCATAAATTTGTTGCCATTGGCACTCTTGAAGAGAAAATTAACCAAATGATTGAAGATAAGAAAAAACTCTCGGCGGCTGTTGTCGGGAGTGATGAATCTTGGCTCACAGAACTGGATAACGAAGCATTTAAACAACTCATCGCCTTAAATAAAAGCGCAATTTTGGAGTAAATATTATGGCTAAATTTAGCAGAACTTGGTGGGGCGATCGCTTTATTCAAGCATTAGAACAATTTACCGATGAGGGACGGTTACAACGCGGACGTTCCTATGCACGTGGTGGTAAAGTTTTAAATTTTGAAGTAGAGAAAAATAAAATTACAGCTAAAGTCAAAGGCTCAGTTAATCCTTACTTTGGAGTTTACAAAGAACCGACTTATAACATATCAATTGAAATTACACCAATTGCCAAAAATCGCTGGAGTGAAGCAATACAAAAGCTTTCTTCAAAAGCCAGTATTGTTTCGCGGTTGCTAATTAATGAAGTTCCAGAAAATATAGAAAATACTTTTGCAAGCTTGGGATTACATTTATTACCCCACAGCAGCAAGGATTTTAAAACCAAATGTTCTTGTCCAGATTATGCCAATCCTTGCAAGCATATCGCTGGTGTATATTATTTAGTTGCGTCACAGTTAGATGAAAACCCATTTCTTTTGTTTGAACTACGGGGATTATCCAAAACAGAACTGCAAGCAAAGCTGGCTGAGTCAAATTTAGGTAAAGCGCTATCGGAAGAACTGAATACGAAGGAAATTCCCTTAGAATTATCAACTTCGCTATATACAAAATTAGAAAAGCAAGCTATTGCACAAAAGCCAAGTGTGAGGGAATTTTGGTTAGGAACGAAGCGATTACCACAAACAATTGAAGTCGGTAGTCAAAGCGGGGTATCAGCAATTTTAGTGAAGAAGCAGGGAGATTTCCCGGCTTTTTGGCGCAAGGATAATTCTTTTATTGAAACGATGGAGGAGTTATATCAGCGAGTGAAGACGAAAAATCAGAATATTATCTAATGAAAGTTCACGCAGAGACGCAGAGGCGCAGAGAGGAAGAAAGAAGTGACTGGATAATTACGAATTACGGCTAACTTTCAGCCACCCAAAAACTTGCTTAACTGTCAAATTAAGTGTTAAAAAATTGGGTATTGGTAGAGATTCGCTACCTGTTAACTCTAAAGGTTCCTGTCCAGGAATAAAAGCTAAAATTAATCGCTCATCTGGGTCAATTAACCATCCAAGTTGAGTACCATATTTTAGGCAGTGCAAAATATTGCTAATAACTTTGGTAGCTTTTTGGTCAGGTGAAAGAATTTCTACCGTCCAATGTGGAAGAATAAAATCAAATCATATTCACAATCTATCCCCAATAGGGATGTTAATATTATTGTAAATCCGATTGAATGAATAATATGACAGAACTTAACTTTGACGAAGAGAGAATTAAGCAACTATTTAAAAGCGCTCTCATTGAAGTAATTCAAGAACAGAAAGAAGTATTTTCTGATTTGTTAGCAGAAATTATTGAAGATATCGCTCTTGAAAAAGCAATTAAAGAAGGTGAAGATACAGAACCAGTAAGCCGAGATGCAATTTTTAAGATTTTGGGAAATAAAGGATGATTGTTGAGTTCCGTAAAAGCTTTGAAAAGGATTTGAGCAAAATTAAAGACGAAACCATATTGCAACGAATACAAAAAGTAATCGAAGAAGTAGAAAATGCTGAAAATATTGGAGAATTAAGTAATATTAAAAAACTCAAAACTGATGGTGATTATTATCGGATTAGAGTTGGAGATTACAGAATAGGGTTAAAAATTTCTGATAATATATTTGTTTTTATACGAGCGTTACCAAGAAAAGATATTTACAGGTATTTTCCTTAATTATTAGAAGTTTTTGTACAAGTTAAATTAAAAAAGCGATCGCACCCTAAAAGAGCGATCGCTTTTTACAGAATTTTTAGCTGGTTCTATCAAATACATACCCTCAACCTAAATAAGTATTGCGATCGCCTTACCTTTGGCTCAATGATAATTCTTGTCTAATTGATTCAGTAATCGCATCGACTAAAACCAAGCGTTGACTAATTGGTAATTGCACAACAGATTGCTTTAAATCTTGTGTAGATACATTGATTAAATCTGCTGGTACAGTATTTTGATTATTTTTATTTTGTCCTAACACTTGCTGTAGATAATTTTCTAAATCTACCCGAAGTGTCTCTAAAAACATACAATCATTACCAATATCCGATAACTCATCTTCATCTATGTTTTCATCATTTAGCCGTAATTCATATATTTTTATTAAATTGTTAATTGCTTCAATAATAAATTGAATATCTTTAAAAGAGAGTTTCATTTTCTTGACCAAGTTTATATTTAACTGTTAATTTATTTTATAAAAATTTTCTCCTAGCTGCCTGAGTGCAGTTTTATAAGTTTCCAAAATGTGTTTTTATTTTTTTGTATCACATCATGGGGCTGATGAATTTTGTGAAAGTCTAATCGCCTAAAATACGGTTCAGTTAAAAATTTTTCGTCATGATTTTCGGGTGGTGGAGACGCGATAAATCGCGTCTCTACAAGATTTAAATGTCAATTGATTTGTCTTATTCAACCCGTATTGCGATCGCCTACTATTTTTCAATAACAAAAAAGCGATCGCACCCTAAAAATGCGATCGCTTTTTTAATTCAATCTCGAATTCTTACACCAAAAGCGTCTGCAGCAAAGGTCTATCTTCCGATATCTTCCCTGTCCGCAACCATTCATTTAATTCTTCTGGTGCGACAGCTTGCTGGAGACGTTCCCGCAAAGATGCACCTTCTAAAATTTCTTGTTGCAACAGTTCTTGTGCAGTATCTTCTAGCAATGTCCGGTTATGTTGCAAAATACTCAAAGCGATGTGGTGAGCATTATCTAGGGTTTGCTTCACTTCGCGGTCAATTTCTTCTGCGACTTGGGGACTAATCGAACGGCGAGGATTTCCATAGCCTTCGATAAATTGCTGTTGAATCTTCTCAAATGCTACAGGGCCTAGTTTATCGCTCATACCATAGATGGTAATCGCACGTTCTGCCATATCAGTAGCTTTTTGGATATCGTCAGAAGCGCCAGTAGAAACCTTACCAAAGACAACTTCCTCAGCCGAACGTCCACCCAATAAAGTTGCAATTCGTCCGCGAATTTCGTCTTCCACCATCAAAAAGCGGTCTTCTTCTGGCATTTGGATTGTATAACCCAAAGCACCGACACCACGAGGCACAACGGAGATTTTTTCAACTTTACCAGCACCAGGCATTAAAGCCCCAACGATCGCATGACCAACTTCGTGATAAGCTACGGTCTTCTTCTCAGTTTCATTTAACACGCGAGAGCGTTTTTCTAAACCAGCAACCAAGCGCTCAATCGCTTCGTTAAAATCTGCCATAATTACAGCTTGCCGATTTTGACGGGCTGCTAGCAGTGCGGCTTCGTTCACCAAGTTAGCTAAATCTGCACCTGCAAAACCTGGCGTGCGGATAGCGATGGTAGCGAAGTTGACATCATCAGCTAATTTGACGTTGCGCGCATGAACGTTAAGAATCGCTTCACGACCAATTTTATCAGGGCGATCAACTACAATTTGGCGGTCAAAGCGTCCGGGACGACGTAATGCAGGGTCGAGGACTTCAGGACGGTTAGTCGCGGCGATAATAATTACGCCTGTATTGGCATCAAAACCATCCATTTCGGTAAGTAACTGGTTAAGGGTTTGTTCACGTTCATCATTACCGCCCACAAATCCACCATTACCAGCACGAGATTTACCCAGTGCGTCTAACTCGTCGATAAAGACAATACAGGGAGCTTGTTTTTTCGCTTGGTCGAATAAATCGCGGACACGTGCAGCACCGACACCAACGAATAATTCGATAAATTCCGAACCGGAAATACTAAAGAAAGGAACCCCAGCTTCACCCGCGATCGCTCTCGCTAATAATGTCTTACCTGTTCCTGGAGGACCTACTAACAATGCACCTTTAGGAATTTTCGCTCCCAAGCGGGTGTATTTGTCAGCATTCTTCAAGAAATCAACAATTTCTTCTAATTCCACTTTGGCTTCATCGACACCAGCCACATCAGTAAATTTCACACCTGTGCTGCCATCAGATGAAATCCGCGCCTTGCTTTTACCTACTGTCAGCGCTGCGGGGCCGCCTCCCTGACGATTCATTAAAAAGCCCCAAATACCAAAGAAAATTAACGGTGGAGCTACCCAGCTAATTAAAGTACTTAGCCAACCATTTTGGTCTGGTGTGGGCGCAGCAAATTCAACATTATGTTCTCGGAGAATCTTAGGTAAATCGAGATCCAAAGCTACGGGTGTAGTAGTTAATACTTGTTCTGTCGGGTTGCCATCGGGGGTTTGAGTTTTGAGGACATACTCAATGCGATCGCTACCTACCATCGCCCGTTCAACTTTACCAGCTTCTACCTGAACCACAAAGTCACTATAAGGAACCTGTGGCAATCTCGGGCCAAAGAAACTGGGAACAATAAAGTTAAGCAGCAATAATACAGTTAGTAATATCAAGAAGCTGCCACCAAACTGCCGCCATCTCGAAGGTTTCAATTGATTTTTATTATTATTTTCTACAGGCATTTTGATGTACCCTCAATTTAATGTTTTTGGGATTGGGGATTGGGGACTGGGGACTGGGGATTGGGGACAAGGGGACAAGGGGGACAAGGGAGAAATAAATAACAAATCCCAATTACCCATTACCAATTACCAATTACCAATGCCCAATGCCCAATGCCCAATGCCCCATAACAACGTAACGTGAATTGCAAAGTTTTGTATCTCTTAGGTTTATTCTAGAAACTAGATGGCGTAGACCAAATTCGTGTATACCCCACAGAAAAATGCGTATTGCCGAACTTCTATGGAAAATAAGCTAGGATTGCTGCTCAAGGTATTTATACTCTCGATTGTGCTGTCGTTCTTCATTAAATATGCAGCACCAGGTTTGAGAATTCCGGGGACAGATGTAGTGGCCTTGATTATGGTCTTATCACCAGCGACAATTATGGCGATCGCATTATTATGGCGATTCCAAAAAATGAAGTCTCTAGTGTAAAGGCTGAAATTACCTCACCCAAAAATGTGCAGGTATGTAACGATTCTTTTCTTCCTTTATCCTTAAAACTTCATCCTTCTTGATAGCTGTTCATCGTCTAGGCGGAAGTTGCTAAAATCAGCTAACCTAGCTGCATTAATTGTAGGAATAGGGCATGGGGCATGGGGCATTGGTAATGGGTAATGGGTAATGGGTAATTGGGTGTTTGGGGTTTGTCATTAATTATTTCTCCTCTGCTCCCTCTGCTCCCTCTGCTTCCTCATCTCCCTCATCTCCCTCATCTTCCCCAGTCCCCAATCCCTAGTCCCCAGAAAAATGTAGCTTGCCAACAGCTGGGAGTCAGCCTGTGAACCTAGGTCAATGGATAGGCTTAATCGCCATAGTTCTTTCGTTATACATCTTGTGGCAAATTAAAGAAGTTTTATTGCTGATGTTTGCCGCAGTTGTATTAGCTTCTACCTTAAATCGTCTAGCGAGATGGTTTCAACGTTGGGGAATCAAACGTGGTTTCGCCGTACTTATCGCAGTAGGTATATTTTTTGCTTTAATAGTCGGCTTTTTCTGGTTGATTGTACCGCCTTTTACAGCACAGTTTCACGAACTGACTTATCGAGTTCCCCAAGGTTTAGAACGCTTAAATAGTTGGGTGAATGCGATGAAAACTCAAGTTCCCGCTCAACTAGTACCTTATATTCCAGATTTAGACAGTCTGATCCAACAAGCACAGCCATTTATTAATAAGCTAGTAGGAAACTCTTTCGCTTTTGTTTCTGGTTCATTAGAAGCTCTTCTCAAAATTTTACTTGTGCTGGTTTTAACAGGGATGTTATTAGCCAATCCCCTGGCTTACCGCCGAGTATTTGTGCGTCTTTTCCCCTCATTTTATCGGCGGCGGGTAGATGGAATTTTGAATCAGTGCGAAACTTCTTTAGAAGGATGGGTAATCGGTGCGCTCATTGCTATGGGTGTAGTGGGATTGATGAGCGTTATCGGCTTGTCGGCTTTAAGTGTGAAGGCGGCTTTGGCTTTAGGCGTTTTAGCAGGCTTTTTAAACTTGATTCCCAACCTTGGCCCGACAATGAGTGTAGTTCCTGCAATGGCGATCGCACTTTTGGATGCACCTTGGAAAGCTGTTGCTGTCTTGATTCTCTACTTTTTCATTCAACAAGCTGAAAGTAATTTCATTACACCAGTTGTCATGGCTCATCAAGTTTCCTTACTACCAGCCGTGACTTTAATTTCTCAGTTATTTTTTGTGACCTTCTTTGGTTTTTTAGGACTATTTTTAGCCCTACCTCTCACTGTGGTGGCGAAGATTTGGCTTCAAGAAGTTTTGATTAAAGATGTGTTGGATGAATGGGGAAATAGTCATCAAAAAGAAGCTGAGTTAGTCATTGTTTCTAACTCGCCAGGGGTAGATGATCCTTGGGAGGCAGATAGCCCACATAATGATGTAGAACGGACGACTGATGATGCTTGGCAAGAAAAAGATTAATGCTTGCTGGGCATGGGGCATTGGGCATTGGGCATTGGGCATGGGAAAGAAAGTTTTCATGCCCTCGTTG
This sequence comes from Nostoc carneum NIES-2107, assembly GCA_002368155.1. GTDB lineage: Bacteria > Cyanobacteriota > Cyanobacteriia > Cyanobacteriales > Nostocaceae > Aulosira > Aulosira carnea. The sequence continues at coordinate 1,558,229 of AP018180.1, read as the reverse complement.
TTTGATTGATCGCGAATGTCCAGCCTAAAAAGTATACTCAAGGGGGAAAAACACGTGGCTTTTTGCAAAATCTAAAATCTAAAATTGGTTTGCTAAATCATGATGCGTCGCTACATTATTTTTGGTCTTGGTGCTGTTGCACTATGGTTAATACTTAAACCTTTATGGATGCAATCCAATCCTCAACCGCAAGCACCACAAGCAGCAGCACCTAAACAGCAACCTCAACCTTCTGTAACTAATAAAAAACAAACTTCAACTTTACCAGTTGCAACTAATAGTTCTGCTACTTCTCAAGCAAAAATTTGGTCTGTGCTTCAGCAGGGAAGAGGTTATGTAGTGATTATGCGTCATACATTAGCCCCAGGGATTGGCGATCCTGTTGAATTTCGCTTGAATGATTGTTCTACACAACGTAACCTTTCAGAAGCAGGTAGACAGCAAGCAATAAGAACTGGAAAGGCTTTTATAAGCAATAAGATTCAAGTTTCTAGAGTACTATCAAGTCAGTGGTGTCGCTGTTTAGAAACAGCCAAATTGATGAATTTGGGTAAGGTTGAGCCTTTCCCATCGCTCAATTCCTTTTTTAATAATTACAAAACTCAACCACAGCAAACTGCACAACTACGTCAGTTTATTGTCAATAATCGTAACCGCGCTGGTGTAGTTGTGATGGTGACACACGAAGTCAACATTACAGCACTGATCGGTGATAGTTACCCTAAATCTGGTGAATCAGTTGTAGTGAGAGCTAATAAAAATAACAAAATCGAGCTAGTTGGACAAATTAAAGCGTTATAGGAATCGGCATTTGGGAAAGGTGTTCGCGTAGCGTCTCCGCAGGAGAAAGGGTAAAGGTTAAAGGTTTTTCTTGCTATTTTTCCCTTAACCAACAACTGTTGATAAGTTGTTACGCATTTAAATTGTATATTTCCCTTGGGTGTGGTCAAAAGGAGCCAGTGCGTTCAAGATTCCAGGGTCAAAGGCTAGCTTGGACTTTGGACTCTTGACCCTTGACAGCCCTAACAGCAGAATATTTGATTTAGGTGCGTATCAGCTTATAAGATTTCTCCAGCCAAACTGATTTAATCAATTAGGTGGCAGCTTCAAGCCCCATAATCAATATGCTAATTTGCTACATTTAATATGCGAACAATTGCGGAAATTAACGAAAAAATCACTAGTCAACGTGCAGTGGTGTTGACAGTTGAAGAACTGAAAGCCAGAGTTGCAGAAATTGGTGTAGCAAAAGCTGCCAAAGAAGTTGATGTAGTTACCACTGGCACATTTGAGCCAATGGAATCAAGTGGTGCCATTATTAATCTGGGACATACTGACCCGCCAATCAAAATTCGCCGTTGTTGGTTAGATGGTGTACCAGCTTACTCTGGTTTTGGTGCGGTAGATTTATACATTGGAGCCAGTTGTCCAGCCGATGCGATCGATGGAGAAGAAGTCAAAGAACGTGGCGGTGGTCATGTCATTGAAGATTTGATTGCAGGTAAAGCTGTACAATTACGAGCGCAAGGACAAGTTACCGATTGTTACCCGCGCGCCACATTTGAAACCACGATCATGCGGGAAACGATAAATCAGTTTTATTTATTTAATCCGCGAAATCTCTACCAAAATTTTATCGTAGGGGTGAATGGAGGCGATCGCCCACTTTTTACTTATTTGGGGCCGTTACAACCACGTTTAGGCAATGCAGTTTACTCTAATCCGGGGGCAATTTCGCCTTTACTTAACGACCCGAATTTAGAAGTTGTTGGCATTGGCACGAGAATTTTTTTAGGTGGCGGTATTGGCTATGTGGCTTGGGAAGGTACTCAACACTTCCCCTTACAAAAACGCTTGGCTAATGATACACCCATAGGGCCATCTGCGACTTTAGCTTTAATTGGCGATGCCAAGCACATGGATGCGCGTTGGGTGAGGGGATGCTACTTCAAAAGCTATGGCCCTTCATTGATGTTAGGTGTTGGGGTGCCAATTCCCGTGTTATCGGAAAAAGTAGTTGAACATTGCGCCGTGCTAGATAAAGACTTAGTCGCGCCAATCGTAGACTTTTCCATTCCCCGGCGCGTTCGTCCTACATTTGGTTTAGTGAGTTACGCGCAACTCAAGTCTGGTCGTGTCACCATTGAAGGCAAAACTGTGCGTGTAGCACCATTGGCAAGTTTATATTTATCTCGGCAAGTTGCTTTAGAGTTGAAAAATTGGATCGAAGCTGGCACCTTTACTCTCACCGAACCAGTATCCCCAGTGCCGATGGAACGGTCTTTCATCCCCCAAGACCGTTGGACGGAGTTTTGAGGCTGGGGATTGGGGATTGGGGATTGGGGACTGGGGATTGGGGATTGGGGACTGGGGAACTCGGGGCCCCCTCTGGGGATAAGGGGTAATGGGGACTGGGGAAGATGAGGGGGATGAGGGAGACAAGGGGAGAACAGCAATTACCAATTACCAATCACCAATTACCAATTACCCAATGCCCCATGCCCCATGCCCCATGCCCCATTCCTATTCCTGAGCCGGTTTTGGCCGTTTAATTGGCTTAGGTGCAGGAGTTTTTGGTACTGGTTTTGAGACAGCAGTGGAGTCACCACCGCCTATTTTCTTGACTGGGCGTGGAGTATCGCTACTACCGCGTCGGGGTGTGAATGGTCTTCTGCTACCGCCACCACCGCCACCACCACCACGAGGGCCACCTCTGAATGATGGTCTGCGTTTTTTGGGTAAATCGGCGATCGCTTCAGCATTTTCTATGAGCAGTAAGTCAGCTTCCCGCTTCACTTGAAAGTCCCAGAACTTTCCTACTGCTTTAGTCGTCAGCACACCCGTCAATTTCAATTTAAAATATTTGGGTTTATCAGTGGGTTTACGCGGAGCCTGCTTAATTTTGACCACTAAGCTTTTAGCATCAAATGACTGGTAGACGACTTCACCGCGAACGGAAAAACCACCATCTGGAATTTCTGATGAGGGTTTTGGGGCACTGGCAGTTTCTTCGGCAGTTTTGGACGCAGTATCATCAGCAGTTTCTGATTCTGATTCTGGCTCGTCTTCATCTGTCAGTTGTTTAGCCAGTTTTTCTGGCTCCCAAACGCCGACAATTTGAAGGTGCAATGCATCATTTTCTTGTCTGGTGCGCGGATAAACTACCCAAAGATGTTCTTGTTCTAAATCTAAATGATTCTTAACTAAGCTCATAATCCGTCCTAGGAGAACGGCATTGAGTTCTACCCCATCTGCAGTTAGCAGAGAACCTTGGGTAAATTGTTCATCACTAGCAAGATAGCGACCGCGAACTAACCCAATGGCGCGATACTGCAGTGGTTCACTGGGTGGTGGAATCGGTTGTTGGCGATTCGCGAAGTTGCTATTAGCAGCAGTTTCGCTGGGTTCAACGGTCGAGTTGTCAACTTTAGAGGACTGAGCTGCTACTGTAGGAACACTAGCGGCTGCCTCTTGAATAGGGCCCTGGTTAGAGGCAGAAGAGTTGGAAGATTCAGGCGACGGCATCAGGTCGGAATTCATAAAAACTCCTTGCGGCGGAGACACATCCCATTGTGGGATTTTACGAAGGCAGCTGAAAAGAGCGTTTGTGCGGCAGATGAAAGTATATTTACTTTCAACCCAGCCACGCCAGAGCGCCCTATACAATTCTAAAGACGCAAATTTATTTGTACACTAAATGTGTAATTTAGCGTCTTTACACTAGTTTCGGAAGCATATCATAGCTACAATGCTGACGGCTCCTCCTAAAGTCATCACTTACTTTAGCAAGCGTTGATCGTTATTTGTTATAAAATTCACAGGCAATTAACGGTATTCCGCAAAGTTTTGGAAATTTTTAACTTTGCGATTTCTGTAAATGATAATGTCATTAATGTTCAAAAGAAGGAAGTCTTGTGTCTCAAACGCGCAGCTGGTTAGTTAAGGTCGTGCTGGCTCTGGCAGTTCTTGCTTTTGTGGGAATTTCAATGGTTCCACTGTTTGCTGCATTTAATCAACAAAATGATAAGCAAACCCCAGCCCAGAACAATGCCAGCGCTGGGAACAATGTGGCTTCAACTGACCAAAAATCAAAACTCCAAGATGAAGCTCGGGGTTATCAGCAGGTTTTACAACGGGAACCAGAAAATCAAACTGCTCTCAAAGGCTTGCTCCAAGCAAGGTTACAACTTTTAACTCTCAAAGAGGGAGATATTCAAGGTGTAATTGAACCTTTAGAAAAGTTAGCCAAACTGAATCCAGAACAAACTGAATATGCTGTTCTTTTGGCTCAAGCCAAGCAGCAAATTGGCGATAAGGAAGGCGCAGCTCAAGCTTATCGCAGTGTTTTAAGTACAAAACCAGGCGATTTAAAAGCTTTGCAAGGGATGGTGTCTCTGTTGCTCAGTCAACAACGTCCTGAAGCTGCTATTGGTTTATTGCAAGATACTTTATCCGCCGCACCCCAAGCTAATAAAATTCAGCCGGGAAGTGTAGATACAGTTGCAGTACAGGTGCTTTTAGGCACTGTCCATGCCTCTCAAAAACGTTATACCCAAGCTATATCCGCATACGACCAAGCAATTCAAAAAGATACCAAGGATTTTCGTCCGGTTTTAGCTAAGGCAATGTTACTGAAGCAACAAGGCAAAGTTGCTGAAGCTAAACCTTTATTTAATACAGCTTCGGCTTTAGCACCTGCTCAATACAAAGACGAAATTAATAAAGCAGCAGAAGTTGCTCCAGTTCCAGCGCCAACTGTATCGTCTACAGCCTCACCAGCAAGTAAACCGTAAGAATTAAGGGTGAAGGGTCAAAAGTCAAAAGTCAAGGGGAGCCAGTGCGCCCTTGCTGTGCCCGGAATTGTACCGATGAAAGCAAAGCGTTCCCACAGGGTAGCAACTGGCGTTCAAAAGCACAATTTTTCTCCTGTCGTCCTTTTCCCTTTCCTAAGCTGTTAAGCATTTAATTTGCACATTGAGACTGCAGGGGGGCAGGGAGCAGGGAGCAAGGGAGAGGGTTTGCAGCTTTTACCAGCATAAACAATGATGCAATTTAAATGACGATTAGCTTATTACCCATTACCCAATCCCCAGTCCCCAGTCCCCAATCCCCAGTCCCCATTACCCCTTATCCCCAGAGGGGGCCCCGAGTTCCCCAGTCCCCAACCTCACGCTCCTTCAATGGCTGCTACAACACCAAAAATTAAAAATAAGCAGCCACCAATTAAAGTTATTTGACGTTCTGAGATTCTTCCGGCAATCATTTTCCCACCAATGACTGCGATCGCAGCACAAATGGCGTGTCCTAATACTGCACCTACAGTCACCCCAATGGGATTATTACCTGCTGCTAGGGCAATGGTAGCAATTTGAGTGCGATCGCCCCACTCTGCCATAAATGTTAAGGTAAAGGCTTCGATTAAAATTGCCAGTGGGGTTTTGCGTTTGGGTAGCTGTAAATCTGCTTGCTTTACCGCAGCTTCCGCTTCTTCTACAACTTCCGTATCACAGGCCTTTGACATCTTACTACCTTGATACAGCAGCTTCAGACCAAAGGCAATAAACAAAGCAATTTCGGCATAATGAATATAAATTTTGGGCAATAAAGATATTGTTTGTCCCAAAACCACCGAAAGGATTGTCATTGCAGCTAAAGCAGCTGTCACCCCCAAGAAGACTAAGCGTCGTGGGTGACGCATTGACAAAATTACGGCGATAAAAAATGTTTTATCCCCTAACTCGGAAATTGTAATTAGTAACAAACCTGCGGTAAAAGCTGTTAGCACTCTCTCAAGCTCCTGAAAATTGTTGACTGCGATGGAGCTTGATGAGAACCAAAAGACCTCACCAAGCTCCACCCTTTTGGGTGTGAACTCGGTGAAGGTCTCGCTGCCAAATACTTGATACTTGTCATCTGAACCAGGCTCATCGCCAGTATGTTGACTCAGATGGGCTGGCTTTTCATGCCAGCAGCTACTCCCCTTCTATATCAATCTGAATTGTATATTTGTCTTCGTCAAGAGTCAAGGCAATGTGCGATCGCCTGAAATCAATTCTTAATGGGGATTGGGGATTGGGGACTGGGGAATATGAGGGAGATGAGGGAGATGAGGGAGATGAGGGAGATGAGGAAGAAATTTCCATTACCAATTCAATGCCCAATGCCCAATGCCCAATGCCCTATTCCACAACCTCATTCACAGGGAACCTATCAATTAACTGCATAGCGCGGTAAGCATTGCGTTGCAGTGACTCTGGTAAATTCGGCACATGGGGAATTTGAGATAACAAATCCAAAGTCCGGCGTAATATTCTGACCACATCACCTTCATCTAAGGTCGTATTTTCACATAATTCTGTCCACTCAATTCCTAGTGCCCATTGTTCGACTAGGGCAATTAATTCAAACTCTAACCATATAGGCAGTGCCACGTTATACCGCCGTTGGATTTGGAACATCTGGCGGCGAATTCCCCGCAGTTTTGCCAAAGTATCTACAACTTGATTGCTGATGTCAAACCGCACTTTGCTATCGGGGCGAGGCGTTTCTGTAACTAACGCTGCAGCTGCGGCGGCTAAATGGTGCGGATCTAAATTATTGAGTTCACCACTAGCTAATACCAAACCTAGCCACAATTCATTCTCTCCCCGAATAGCAGCAGCAACTTGCCCTAATGCTGTGGGTACTAAGTTATCTAAACAGCCAAAATGCTGCAAAATTTCAATTAAATTGAGAAACTCTTCCCAATGATGTTGGGATTGTTGCTCTACTTGCTCTTGCAACAGTTGCAATTCGGCTTCTAGTTCTACATAACGTGCTCGACGTTTAAAAATAGCGCCAGCATTACCCGATTGATACACAGGATGGGCTTCTAATTGCTCTTGTACAGCAGTTACACGGCTGAGTTGTTCTGCAACTTCTGGAGCCATATATAAAGATTCCTCTGGTTGCAGAATTCTTTGGGCAATAGCTGCTGTTTGTGCGTCACCACGGTATATCTGTCCCGGCTTAAACACTAGTTCCGGTGGTGGCAAAATCTCCGGTGGGATATCAATTCGTGGTAATTCGGCATACAAATCCACGATATCTTCGGTTGTGCCTACATACCATCGATTATCTCGTCCTAAGCAGACCAAGTAAGGTGTTTGCTCACCAGATGTTTTACCAATTAACACGGCTGTAATTGGTGTCGGAACTGTAATGTTTTTGCCTTTGAGACTCAACATTGTCCCGGAGACAGCAAAGCCCAACATCATTGCTAATTGTTCTTGTCTGTCTTCCTGTGCTTGCTGTTGCAGAGTTTTTAATAATTGCCGTTCTACTTTCAACCGTTGGCGCAATTTCTCATACACAGCCAGTTCATTTTCATCAACTGCGGCGATTTGCTCCTGCAGTTGATTTAATTGGGCTTGCAGTTCAGCAATCTCATCGTAATTTGGCTGTAAATGCAGAGTCGCCATGTACTGGCCAAAACTGCGTTCTATCAGTTCTCTAGTTTCGTCCAATGTATGGGTTTGCAGTAGATTCAGTACCATCCCGTAACTGGGGGTAAACTGGCTAACTAGAGGGTCTGGTTTGGAGGTTGCTAAATATGCCGCTTCTTTGGAACCTTCAAAGGGGGTTTGTACTGTAACTACATGACCTTGTAAATCCATACCACGCCGACCAGCGCGTCCTGCCATTTGCAAGAATTCGGAAGCGTTCAACAGGCGATGTCCGGTGTCGGTACGTTTGGAAAGGGTGGAAATTACAGTGGTACGGGCGGGCATATTAATTCCCGCTGCTAGTGTTTCGGTGGCAAATACAACCTTAATTAGCCCCTGCTGGAATAGTTCTTCTACTAGCACTTTCCAGGCAGGTAAAATTCCCGCATGGTGAGCTGCAATTCCGCGATAGAGAGGCGCAATTTGTCCCGAACGTCCCGCTTCGGGGTTGCGGCTTAAAAAGTCATCAATTTGACGGCGCAAAATCTGGGATTCATCATTATTTACCAGCCATAAATCACCCACCTCTGCCACAGCTTTATCACACCCCCGCCGACTGAAGATAAAGTAAATGGCGGGTAGCATATCCCGTTGCTGTAGCTGATTCAAGGTATAAATTATGCTGGGAGCTTCTGGCCTACCACCTTTGCCCTTGTCTGCTGGTCGCCTTTTTCCCCTATTGGCTAGGCGGGGGTTAATTTTGTTTTTGCTGTCGTTGAGTAGGGGAAACAATCCTTTGGGATTGCAAAAGTGAAATTCTAAAGGTACGGGGCGAAAATCGGAGTAAATCAGGTCAGTAGGCCCGTGAACGCGATTTAGCCAATCGGTGAGCTGATCGCTATTGGCAACCGTTGCCGACAGCGCCACCAATTGCACTTCACGGGGACAATAAATAATAGATTCTTCCCAAACAGTTCCGCGTTGGCGATCGTTCATGTAGTGGCACTCATCTAGTACCACCGCTTCCACATCTACTAAAGATATGCCAACTTGCCCTATGGGTGTGCCGTAGAGCATATTGCGGAAAATTTCTGTAGTCATCACCACAATCGGCGCATCCCTGTTAATGGAGGCATCTCCAGTTAACAGACCGACCTGCTCAAACCCGAATTTTTCGCGGAAATCACGTAACTTTTGATTCGACAGCGCCTTTAAAGGAGTAGTGTAAAATACGCGTTTACCTCGCGCCAGAGCACGATAAATAGCATATTCACCCACCAACGTTTTGCCCGAACCTGTAGGCGCACAAACGACTACAGAACGACCAGCATTGAGGGACGCGATCGCATCTTTTTGGAATTGATCTAGATGAAAAGGAAATATTGACTCTAGGTCAACTTCTTGGGACGGTGCGGGATAGTTCACTCAATCAAATTTGCAACCAGACTGTCTACTATATTAACGGCTATTTTGTCAACTTTGGAATGGGGGGTTGGGGATTGGGGATTGGGTATTGGGTATTGGGTATTGGGTATTGGGTATTGGGGATTGGGTATTGGGGATTGGGTATTGGGGATTGGGTATTGGGGATTGGGTATTGGGTATTGGGTATTGGGTATTGGGTATTGGGTATTGGGTATTGCTTTTCTTCCCTTGGCCCCTTGTCTACCTCATCTCCTTCATCCCAGTCCCTAGTCCCCATTACCCCTTATCCCCAGAGGGGGCCCCGAGTTCCCCAGTCCCCAGTCCCCAGTCCCTCGTCCCCAGTCCCCAGTCCCCAGTCCCTCGTCCCCAGTCCCTCGTCCCCAGTCCCCAGTCCCCAGTCCCCAGTCCCCAATCCCCAATCCCCAATCCCTCACTTCCCCAACTCCTGCGATCGCTCGGTGGCTGCTTTCACTGCTTCGATTAAAGCGGAGCGGAATGCGCCTTTTTCTAGTTGGGCGATACCGGCAATTGTTGTACCACCGGGGCTGGTGACACGGTCTTTTAATTCTGCGGGGTGCATTTTGCTCTCGTGTAAGAGTGTGGCGGTTCCGAGTACTGTTTGTAAGGCTAGTTGATTGGCGATCGCTCTGGGTAAACCTGCGGCTACTCCGCCATCAGCGAGTGCTTCTACCATGAGCGCTACGTAAGCCGGGCCGCTTCCGGAGAGTCCTGTGACTGCATCCATTAAGTATTCCGAAACTTCTACCACTTCTCCCACGGCGGCAAATATTTGCTGGGCTATTTGGTGGTGTTTGGCGTTGGTGTAAGCACCTGAGCAAATTGCTGTCATTCCTGCTCCGACTGTGGCGGGTGTATTGGGCATGGCTCTAATGACTGGCAATCTGGCAAATGCAGCTTCTAGCTGACTTAAAGGCACACCTGCCAAAATAGAAATTAATAGGGGTGAGTGTTCAGTAATTTTCAGATCGATCATCTCTGCTACTTCTTGAGCGATCGCACTGAACACTTGCGGTTTCACTGCCAATAATACAACTTCCTGAGTTTGCTCTAACACCAGGCGATTATCGGTAGTTACTGCCACGTTATATTGCTGTTTTAAAAAATTCTGGCGCGCAGGTTGGGGTTCGCTAACTATAACTTCTGATGGTTGATAAATTTCACGCGCAATAAGGCGGGATAATAGCGCTTCTCCCATTACCCCGCCACCAATTAAACCAAATTTAATAGTCATTAATTAGTTCAATAGCCAATAGTCAATACTTTTATTAGTCCAGAGTCCAGAGTCAAAAGTCAAAAGTCAAAAAATTAATTCTTGACCCTTGACCCTTGACCCTTGACCCTTGACCCTTGACTACTTTACCTTTATTGTGCTGCCATCCGGTTAACTTCATTGCCCCATGCAGGTGTTGGAGTTGTTGTCCGAGGACGTGCGGGTGGTTGCGGTACTTCGTGAATAACTCCGCCGTGAGTGCTAACTTGCACACAGCTGGGTGTAAACAAAAAGATACTTTCTCCAATACGTTCTTGATGTCCATCTAATGCGTATGTACCACCTGCTACAAAATCTACCGCCCGTTGAGCTTGGTCGGGATCCATAATTGTTAAATTTAATACTACTGATTTACGCTCACGCAAGGCTTGAATTGCTTGAGGCATTTCTTCAAATGTGCGTGGCTCAAGTACTAATACTTCCGAAATTCCGTTAATTGCGCCTGGCATACCTATTACATTCCCCATTGATTTTGAACCTGTGGCTACGTCATTACTCATTGTAGGCATGGGCTCCCGCCAACGTCGATTTGCTGCCACAGGTTCTTGTGGTGCTGGTTGGGGATTCTCTTCTTGATAGAGATTTTGGTAGCTTTCGGTTTCTGGTTCTTCTTCGTAGTATTCGTATTCTACTTGTTCATTTAGTCCAACAAAGTCTCTTAGTTTAGAAAATATATTGTTCATTGTGTACGCTCCTGGTGCAATTTAGCTTTATTTTTACCTGACTATAAATCAATGTAGCCAGCTTTGATCGCTACATGGATGCCTTATTCAGCAATTCTAATACTAGCGGTAGTTTCTACTACAGGCTTAGGTGGATAACAGATGTGGTTGATTGCATCTGCATGATTACCTAAACGCGATAATGAGTCAAGATTATATACGAATGTTTCTCCGAATGAAAGTTTATTTCCACCTGATTTTTCGGAGATCAAACTTGTGGTCAAACTATATATTTTGTTACTTGTTGCAATATTCTCTTTGAGAAGCCTTCTCAAAAACGGCTGAAAGCTTCTGATACCAATATCTACAGGCAATTGAATATTATTCTCACATTCTCTCAGTGCGATCGCCAAACAAGATGGTTCCTAACCTTACCATCGTTGCTCCTGCTTCTACGGCTAGGTGATAGTCACTAGACATCCCCATCGACAAGTGCTGCATCTCAATGTGCGACCAGTCTTGATCCCTAATGGTTTTTGCTAGGTCTGAAGTAGTATTAAATACATTTAAAATTTCCGCCTCATTTAATCCTAAAGGCGGAATTGTCATTAAACCTTGAATATGTAAATTTTTATATTGATTAATTACGGATAAGTCATTTAACAGTTGTGGTATATTCCAGCCGCCTTTGTTGGGATCGGGAAGAATTTTGACTTGCAGACAGACATTAGGATTCACCCCCAATTGTTCTGCTAATTGATCCAAGCGCTGTGCTAACTGCAAATTATCGACAGAGTGAATCCAGGAAAATTGTTCTAGGGCTTTTTTGGCTTTGTTGCTTTGCAAATGCCCAATGAAGTGCCAGGTAATATCGCTTAAATCTTGTAATTCGGCTTGCTTTTTCGCAGCTTCTTGAATCCGGCTTTCGGCAAAATCGCGGATTCCGGCGGCGTATGCAGAGCGCATCATTTCCACCGGCACTGTTTTGCTAACTGCAATCAAGCGTACAGAGGAAGGTAGGGAGGAGCTAATTTTGGTAATGCGTTCGCCAATGGAACTAATCATACAATTTTAGATTTTAGATCTTAGATTTTGGATTGGGAATTGCTGTCTGGTTGAGACTTGTGTGACTCCATCGCAATCATTTTTTTAATTGGATATCACTTCGCTGCGATCGCAATTCACAATTCACAATCCAAAATTCAAAATTAACGATCCCCTACATTACAGCAGTTTCTAGGTCTAGCAAAGTGCTGGGTGGGAGAGACGCGATTAATGGCGAGTTGGAGAGACGCGCAAGTTGGAGAGACGCGATTAATCGCGTCTGTACAAGAGTGAAGATTAGCTCCCCTGCTCCCTGCTCCCCTGCTTCTTATTGGAATGTGCGTTGGAAAACACTGTGAAGTTGCTCGTACTCCTGAGAATGACCGGTGCGACGCAGAGTACGCAAGCGATTTTCCAACATCATTCTGGCTTCGGTGCGGCCTATGGGCTGAAATTTTATACCTTTGATGTCATTTGTTACCAAAAAAAATAAACGTTGGGCATAAAGTGTAGTGAACAAATCCTGGGTCTCGTCAACCATACAGATTCTGTAAAGGAGACCCCAGGTCGGATGATTAATGTAAGTTTCTGAGTTTTCTGAATTCATTTAGTGGTCAAGGTAAGCGTCTATTTTTTATATCTTTCCGCAGTTTTAGTACAAACATTCAGACGATGATACACCGCTTTCGTAAGAATATTTGTGCAAATTTACGCGAAATACAACAATGTTTGCTGTAGAGTGGTGTTTGCCAAGCCCTTGATCTAGTGTTTTAAAGGCAGTATTGAAGCTAGTAGCGCTACGCGAAACTCAAAATTAAGGCACCAAAAAGTTGATTAAATAAGCTTTTCGCTAATTTTGAGTTGCTAGTTTGGTGTTTGCGCTTGCTGTACTAGTAGGGGACAACAACAAGAGTAATGGCAATTTCGCCTGGGAAACCTACATTCAGGTGCTATGTAGGGTAAGGCTCAGAAAATATCAGCCATTTTATCTCCTGTAAAGAACGACCAAGGGATATGTCATGCAAGGTTTCTCAAGATAAAATTCAGCCCTTAGACTTCTGTGTGCATAAACCTCTTTTAATGCTGCCACAATTTTCGCCTGTCGGCACACAATCGCCAAGGGTACACTATTGATGATTTAGCATATTCAGTGCTACCAATTGTGCCTGAGCTTTGTGCAGAGATTCATACCATTCTCGCTCAGGATCACTATCAGCGACAATACCTGCGCCAACTTGTCCCCAAACGATGTTGAGTGCTGAGTGCTGAGTTGGAGAGACGCGATGAATCGCGTCTGTACAAGAGTTGGGAGTGGGAGAGACGCGATGAATCGCGTCTGTACAAGAGTGGGGAGTTGGGAGTTGGGAGTTAAGATAATTTTCGCTGATCCCCTGTTCCCCTGGAGCTGGAGCTAGTAAGAGGGTACGGATTAAAATATTTAAGTCTAAGTTACCGCGCCAATCTAAATAGCCGCAGGAACCGTAGAATAAACTGCGTCGCACTAGTTCTAGTTCTTCAATAATTTCCATGCAACGAACTTTGGGACACCCTGTAATTGTGCCACCAGGGAAAAGGGCGCGAATTAAATCGATGGCGGTGCGATCGCTTTTTAAGTGACCTTTGACATTACTAACAAGATGCATAACGTGGCTATAGCGCTCAATTGTTAGCAATTCATCAACACACACAGTCCCCCATTCACAAACTCGCCCTAAATCATTACGTTCCAAATCCACCAGCATGATGTGTTCGGCGCGTTCTTTGGTGTTACTCAGCAATTCTTGTGCTAGCTGAATGTCTTGTTCTGGCGTGATCCCCCGCGATCGCGTCCCGGCGATCGGTCGAGTTTCGGCTTGGCCATTTTGCAATAACACTAACCTTTCGGGGGAACAGCTCATCACTTCTCCCCAAGGTGTTTGCCAATAACTAGCGAAAGGAGAAGGATTAATCCGCTGCAATGTTTGATAAATTGACCAACCAGAAGCGGCTGTAGTGGCTTCAAATCGCAATGACAAATTGGCTTGAAAAATGTCTCCCGCCTGAATATATTTTTTCGCCTGGTTAACGGCTGTCTCGTAATCTGATTGTGATGTCTGGAAGCGGGGGGAGATAGCGTAATCTTGAATTTTGCGATTGTTTTCTAAGGCTTCTTGATGGAGAATTGCGGCTTTTTTAGCTAATTTTTCCTGTAAATCATCTAATTTACTCTCATCGCTAGCCGCTAGCCAAAGAATTTGTTCAGTGTGATCCAAAATGGCAAAACAATCTGGCTCATACCAAAAAGCTACAGGAAACGGCAAGCGATCGCATTTATTTTGCGGTAGTTGTTCAATCTCCCAGGCTATGTCATAACCCAACCATCCCAGCCAACCGCCGGTGAAGGGGAGGTGAGGTGGGGGGGATGAGGGGGAAATTATTTGTTGTCCGATTCCTCTGTTTTCTAGTAAGTCGGATAAAAAGGGTAGAACTTTTCCTAGTGCGGGTGTCCATATTTGGGGGACACCATTGATGATGCGAGGTGCGCCGGCACAAATTGAATAGCGATTGAGTTGGGGATGGTTTTTTGGCGTGGGGTAGGTGCTTTCTAGTAGGGTGGCGATTTCAGATTGATGAGTGGGGCGAAATAAAGCCGCGAATACTTCGGAACCAGTACGATTTTTTAAAGGAAGCGATCGCCAATACCAAGGGTGGGTCATCATAAATTACTAATTCGTAATTCGTAATTCGTAATTAATAAAGGGTTAGAGGTTGTCGGAGTTTTTCGTCTCTAATCGCGGCTGTCTAAAACTCAAACTTGGATGCCGAGTAATAGGCGCACGCCCCAAAATAAGCTTAAAATTGCGATCGCGAACCAGTCCCACCTTTTTAAGCGTAGGTCATGCCACAATACGCGATGCTCGTTAGGACTGGTAAAACCTCGCACCATCATTGCACTCGCCATTTGTGCGGCACGAAGTAGCAAATTTTCTAATAATCTCTCTGCTACAATCATCCAAACTTTGACTGCGCCTTTGATCCCTAGCTTTTTCCAATTAATCGCCCTAGTCATTACCGATCGCACTAAATTCTGCACTTCTTCTAAGACTAGAGGAATAAACCGCAAAGATAAAGTTAAAGTTAAAGCTACTTCTGTTACAGGTAACTTCAGCCGTCGCAGTGGTTGCATTAAGCTTTCCAGTCCTGCTGTGATTTCTTCTGGTGCTGTGGTGAGCAGATACAGGTTAGTACTATAAATTACGGTAAATAAAATCGTACTTAGGCGCACCGCTAAATCTAAAGAACGACGATTGACTTTGACTGGCCCTTGGTGAAATAGCACATATCTATATTCTTTATTGCCAAATTCTGCTTTTTCATCAACATTTGGCGGTTTGGCTGTGGATGGCTGAGTTAAAATTTGCTCGTTGGCAGGTAGGCGGGGCTGATAATTTACACCTAAACCATCGGGGCTGATAGCGGCAATTAATAAGACCAGAACCGACAATAGTAATAACCAGCCCATTTGCTGCTGCCATACTCTTTTAGGAATTCTGGCAGTGAGAGTCACAAAAATCAATACTATGACTAGCAGTACCCGCCATTCGATAGGGGCAAATAAATAACTGGTGAGCAAACTCATCAACCAAGCAAACTTGACGCGGGGATCAATTCTATGCAGCCAAGTTTGAGGTTCTTCTAAATAAAGTCCCAGCGGTAGCGATCGCAGTAAATCCATGTTGCAATTTTAGATTTTAGATTTGGATTTTGGATTATTAGGTCTGTCGTAGGTATAAGCTTCTGATTGTTAGTTAGTCCACTCCAGTCTAAAGTTCCAAATCCTAAATCTCAAATTTTGAGGGACTTCCAGAAAATAAATTATCCAATTTACTCAAATAATATTCTTCCCCCTGCCCCCTGCCCCCTGCCCCTCTGCCAAGACAGCAATAGGCTATTTTTCTAGTTGGAAGCCCCTAAACGCGGGTAGCACGATTGATACTACCAACTTCTGCATCACGGACTTTCTTACTACGCCACAATAAACGAATCGGAGTGCCTTTGAATCCTAGTTGTTGGCGGAATTGTCTTTCGATGTAGCGGCGGTAGTTTTCGTTAAAGCGTTTAGCATCGTTAACGAATAGTGCGATCGTAGGCGGTTGGCTACTGACTTGGGTGCCGTAATAAATTCTACCTTGTCGTCCACCGCGTGAGGTTGGTGGTGAATGCCAACTTACTGCATCTTCTAAAACTTCGTTAATTACAGATGTGCTGACACGGCGTTTGTGTGATTCCGCAGCTTGATTGACTAATTCTAAAATCTTCTCTACACGCTGACCTGTGACAGCACTGACAAATATTGTGTCTGCCCATTCAGTGAAATGCAACCGGGATTGCATAGTCTTTTCATAGTCATAAATGGTGTAGGAGTCTTTTTCCACAGCATCCCATTTATTAACTACAACTACACAAGCTCTACCTTCATCAATAATTCGTCCTGCTAATTTTTGGTCTTGTTCGGTAACTCCGTCTAAAGCGTCGATTACCATTAACACTACATCGGCGCGGCGAATTGCTTTAAAAGCGCGGTTAATACTAAAGAATTCTGTGCCGTATTCGATGCTTTTCTTTTTGCGAATACCAGCAGTATCAATCAAGCGATAGGTTTGTCCATTCCGCTCAAACATGGTATCAATCGCATCGCGGGTTGTACCAGAGATGGGACTGACGATCGCTCTTTCTTCTCCCACAAAAGCGTTCAATAAACTAGATTTACCAACGTTGGGGCGACCAATAATTGCTACTTTGATTTCATTAGTTTCCGGTACATCTGTTACCTGGGGAATGTGCTTAACTAACTCATCCAGCAATTCGCCTGTACCGCTACCATGAATTGCCGAAATTGGGTAAGGTTCACCTAACCCCAATTGCCAAAATTCTGCAGCTTGGATTAATCCTTGATCGGGGGATTCACATTTATTGACAGCCAACAGTACAGGTACAGGGTGTTGACGTAACCACTCTGCAATTTCTTCATCAGCGTGAGAAGGCCCAGTTTGCCCATCAACCACAAAGATAGCCGCACTCGCTTCGGCTAATGCTGTCATTGCTTGTTGGCGAATCAGTGGTAAAAATTCCGTGTCATCATTAAAAACCAAGCCACCTGTATCTACAACCAAAAATTCGCGATCGTTCCAATAAGATGGCATATAAGTGCGATCGCGCGTTACTCCTGGTTCATCATGGACTATCGCCGTTTGTTCCCCGGCGAGACGATTAACCAGGGTAGATTTGCCCACATTGGGGCGACCGATAATTGCAACAATTGGCAGTGCCATAAAACCAGGATTAAGTAAGAGACGTAATATATCACGTTTTTACATTTTAGCTACTTTAAGTCTTGATTTAATTGTTTGGGTCAATAGACTTTTTGTAGAAGTTGGGAAAAGGTGAAAGGGGAAGGGGGAAAGGGTTTGGATTTTCCCCTTTACCTTTAACATAAGCAGAAGTTGGGAAAAGGCTAAGGGGTAAGGGGGAAGGGGTTTGTATTTTCCCCTTTACCTTTAACCTTTTTCCTTTGCCCATCTCTTAGAAGTCGGGAAAAGGGGGAAAGTATTCTAAAGCTATGCCACAGCAAAACCTGTATGTTGCCTGATTTTAGGATGGCGAAAACCAAGAACTATATCTTCTTTAGGAACTCCTGCTGCTAGCAAATCACTAGCTACGCCTTCTTCGGTATATCCCATTGAATCCAAATTTTTTCATCAATTAAACTTAAATGTATGGGTGTTGTATGAAGATATTTGTCACCACTCCAACCTATATCTAAAACTAAATATTGACCCCGTTCATCATCAAATAAAACTTGAGAAGCATATCCATCGCCTAATGCTGTTCGATAATCGGCATGATTTTGGAGTACGCTTTTAATAATGTTTTGGTATTTTAATTTGGTATCCATTGCACATAAAAGAGCGATCGCTCTGTTTCAATAGCCAGTTGTTGGCAATTGCTTGTCCAGATTATAGCGATCGCTCTCAATTTTGATATTTTGCGTCACCCAAAGTTAAGCAATATTTTTCTTAGGGATTTCCAAGAAATAAATTATTCCATCTTTTGTGGCGGGCATCTTGCCCGCCACATAAACTGGGCGGACAAGATGTCCACCCCACAATAAATTCTGGGATATTTTTTTATTTGGAAGTCCCTTACAGTTGGATGTACGCGTCGCCAAGCTTATTTAAAAGCTGTGATAACTTTATTAGCTACAGCTTTACCAAGGGATTCACCGCCACTAGCATCGAATGACCAATGCACCCCTAGATAAATGCGACTGTAATTATTTTGTTGAATTGCTTCACGTAACGTAAAAGTTTGCTGCCATTTCGGGCGGGTAGTACCGGTATTGTCTGTGGTGTCGCCGTTGAATTCATCAGATACAACCGTTACTGTAATCTGTTCTGGGGTTTTTCCTAGCAAGCTAGCAACCGTTTCAAAGCAAGCTGCCCCAAAAGTGGCGTGTCCAGAAGGGTAGGCGGGAAAGTTTGGTGTAAAGTTGCTGCCTTTGTTACCAAAAACTGGTGCGGGGAAAGGATTGCTTCTAGGTGCGCCTAACGGTAGCCAGAAGGGATCGCCTTTTGCAGTCCGGTGGGGATTCTGATCGCCTATGCCAGTAGTCCCAAATCCTTTTTCTGCTTCACGAATACCTACAACAGGTCGCCAAAAGTCGTAGTTATATTTCCAATACCAGGCTGCAATTCCTGCATCTGCCATAGCAACGTTAATCGCAGTCAAAATCCGAACCTGATCGGGATGGAAGCTGCTTTTAAATTCGGGAATTTCTCGCACAATTTGGTTATAAAGGCGCGGAGGTGTTCCCAGCATATTTGCACCATCATATCCCCAGAAAACGCCTATGGCAGCTAGATCAGGTTTTCTTGAAGCAATATCATTTTTGCCCAGGTTGATGACTTCATCAAAAGCAGCTGCATATTCTTTACTATCCAATTTTGGAGGAGCCTCCAAAGGTGCATCTGCTTTCACATCCTTGAGTATAAAAGGTTGCACACTTCCCCATGTACGACCGAGCGTTTGCTGTTGTGGATCTAAAGGATCGCGACGATGGCGGCCAGGAGCGTTATCGTATTGCTGATCGAGTTGGGGTTTTGCTGAGCCATCATTCTTTCTCTCTTTGATCCAAGCCTCAGCAACTTTTTCGCCATATTTAAAAGCTTTGTGATCTTTACCCTTGATTAGCTTTCCAGCTTCAGCAGTCATGAAAGCCTCAATAAAGGAGTCATCTTCAGGATATAGTCGTTCAGCCGCAGTAATACCTGCACCCAACAGCGCAATAGTTCCAGTGGTTTCGTCACTGCCAATTCCTTCTGGTGGATTTGGTAGAGTTCCAAGCCTGGGAGCAAATTTTCCTGTTACTTTCGCGTAAGCATCATGAGCAGCAAGGTGAATAATCGCCAAGGCACGAGAAGTTTTAGTTGGGCCTCCGTTTGTAGGCTGATTTCCATTACTAAAATCGCGAGCAACTAATTTCAGAGCTAGATCGTTAACAATTAGAATACTCATTGAAATTCTTACTTGTTAAATTAGGATGTCTGCCTTAATTGTTGCTTTTGCGATCGCATCTTGACGGTACCCACCAGGGTACTTTTTAATGGCTCACAGTATTTAGTGCGGATAGGTTATGCGTTACGCTATCGCTAACGCATCCTACGTCAACTTCAAAAATCAAATATGAGTTCTACAGAATTAAATAAGCAAAATGGGAATTTGCATATTCATTTTGGTGTTTTACACAAGCAAAGAGGCAAATATTTTCAATTTACCTCTTTGCTGGCTAATGCAAGTAATTGCAAATTTTCAATTATTTCTCCGCAGATAATGCTGTTTGAACTGCTGGACGTGCTTTCTTTCTGTATATCCTGCGCGTTCCACCAGCCATGCCATACTCATCACTAGTTTTGCCATAGCGAGATGCAACACTCAGCAGCATTTGCTCAGAAATCATATTCAACTGACTTTCGGCTTCTACTAATGCAGAGTGTGTTGTCTCAACCATTGTTTTTGCTTGGTTATAGGCGGTTAATTTATCTCGAATCTCCAAAATTTTATTTTGATAACTGGCGATTGATAACCCATTACCAAAGTCTAAGTCAGAACTGATCATCTGCATCCCTTCAATCCGTCGTTCTGCTTTGGTGAGTGCGATCGAATTGCGTCTCTTTTGCGCCATAAAGTTTTCCTGTTGAAATTTTGATATGAAGAACCCTGATAATGCTTGATACTGAGTTCCTTAGATACCTTTAAGATACGCAATGAATAAATGTACTAGCCACAGTGAAGTTACAGAAGTTTGCTAGCAATAGTATGAGCAAAATTAATAAATAAGAGTATATTTCCGGAAATTAGCTGCAAAAGCTAGTTTGCGAGTTGCAAGTGTTAGTTTGCGAGTTGCAAAAGCTAGTTTACAAGTTGCAAGTGTTAGTTTGTGAGTTGCAAAAGCTAGTTTACGAGTTGCAAGTGTTAGTTTGTGAGTTGCAAGTGCTAGTTTGCGAGTTACAAGTGTTAGTTTGTGAGTTGCAAGTGCTAGTTTGCGAGTTGCAAAAGCTAGTTTACAGAGCGATCGCTTATTTATGGGGGATGTGCGATCGCATTTATTTGGTTACCTTCAATAATACAGTGTCTCGGGTAGGGGCAAGGCACTGCCTGCCCTTACAATTATCTGTACTATTGGTGTCTGAGTGAGAATGTGCGATCGCCTGTAGAGTTTGCGATCGCATCCTGGTGCTTAGTCTGGTTTAGGCTTGGCGTTCTGTAATAACACTTTATTCAGCATTGGATTTATAAAAGCGCAGATGCACAATACTGTTGTTGGCAAAAGAAAATTCTTGTCCTTTTTCATCTAAAAAATAGTAACGTCCGCCTTTGATTCCTATAAATTTAACCTGTAATTTATAGCCATTAAGAAACTCAATTTTATATATTCCATTATTCTTGAGTTCGCTAAATTGTACTTGTTCCATTTTTAATAAAAACGTTAATTTATCGTTGTATTGCTAAAATAACGTTGATTTTACGCAAAACAACTCAAAAATTTAGACTAAATTTGTTTTAGGCGATCGCACAACCGAGAGGCGAGCATAATGAGGTGCTTACCAAAGTTCCCTTATTCCTGTAGGATTTGATTGCAGACTACGCTGACATAGGCTGACAATCTATCCCATGAAGAAAGTAACTCAATTGTCTATAGCCAGTTATTCCGGAGAAAATAAGCGAAAAATCAAATTTTTCCGCATGTTTATTTACTTTATTATGGCTTTGCTGTGCAGTTTGAGTTCACCAATCATGGCGGTGGTTCCGGGAATTGCTGCTTCATCTCAACCGATTGTTAAAGAAATTGCAAATCCAACTTCCCTACTGCAACAGGGTAAACTGCTTTACGATGCAGGAAAGTTTAGTGAGGCGGTGCAGGTATTGCAGCAAGCTGTGAAGGAATATCAAAATCAAGGCGATCGCATCAAACAAGCCGCAACTTTGAGTAATCTTTCCCTAGCTTACCAGCAACTCGGTGCTTGGCAGGAAGCACAAAAGGCAATTACAGATAGTTTGAATTTGCTCAAGGTCGAACAAAACAGCCAAAATCTGCAAATCTTCGCGCAATCTTTAGATATTCAAGGACGCTTGCAATTAGCCACGGGACAGGCGGAGGCGGCTTTAGCAACTTGGCAACAAGCAGCAAAAATTTATACGCAGCTAAAGAACGAATCGGGCGTAGTGCGGACGCTGATTAATCAAGCACAGGCTTGGAGAAGCCAAGGCGCTTATTTGCGCTCTGTAGAAATACTAGAAGAAGCGCATCAAAAACTACAATCACAGCCCAATTCTATAGAAAAAGCCGTAGGATTGCGATCGCTTGGAGATAGCCTGTTAGCCATAGGCGATGGGAAAAAGTCGGAAGCTGTCTTACAGCAAAGTCAAGAAATTGCCAAAAGCTTACCATCAAATGCAGAGATTGGGGCGATTCTTTTCAGTTTAGGAAACAACGCCCGCACACAGCAGAAAACAGCAGAAGCGATCGCTAATTATCAAAAAGCTGTGCAATTATCCCCCTCACCTTTAACCAAAGTACAGGCACAGCTAAATCTTCTCAGCCTACTCATCGAAGATAAACAGCTTTCCACAGCCGAAACCCTATTACCCACGATCCAATCCCAGCTTACACAACTCCCCCCCAGCCGTGCAAGTATTTACGCCGCCATTAACTTCGCCCAAAGCCTCAACAAACTAACAACATCTCAATCCCAACTCAGCAATCTTGTACAGACAAGGGTTATCGCGTCTCTGCAACTCACCACTGCTATTGAACAATCTCGCAATTTGGGGGATCAAAAAACAGAGGCTTATGCTTTAGGCAGTTTAGCTAATTTGTACGAGCAAGCCCAAAATTGGCAAGAGGCGCAAAAGCTAACTAAACAAGCGTTAGTCTTAGCGCAAACGAACAATGCACCGGAAATAGCTTATCGCTTAGAGTGGCAATTAGGCAGAATTTTTTGGGCACAAAATGATTTAACAAAAGCGATCGCGGCTTATGATGGGGCAGTAGCAACTCTCAATTCTCTGCGTCGGGACTTGGTTGCAATTAATCAGGATGTGCAATTTAGCTTCCGCGATAGTGTGGAACCAGTGTATCGAGAGTCTGTAGAGTTGTTGCTGCAATCCCAAGCAGGAACAGCTGATAACAAAATTTTAGATAAAGCACGCCAGCGCATCGAGGCTTTACAGTTAGCAGAATTAGATAACTTCTTTCGGGAAGCTTGTCTATTAGGACAGAGTGTGGCTTTAGATCAAGTCGTAGATAAAGATAATCCCAATGCAGCAATTCTTTATCCAATTATTCTCCCGCAAGAAATTCAGGTAATTGCCAAAATCCCCCAAAAACCCCTACAGCATTACAGTACCCAAATTCCCCAGGCGGAAGTTAACAAAATTTTGGCAGAACTGCGAAGAAATTTAGTTAATCCTACTGCGAACAACGCCGTTAAAACCCAAGGAAAACAGGTTTATGACTGGCTAATTAAACCTATTGAATCACAATTACCAGAAAATAAAGTAAATACCCTCGTATTTGTACTAGATGGCGCATTACGCAACTTGCCAATGGCATCTCTTTACGATGGTAAACAATATTTAATAGAGAAATATGCGATCGCACTTAGTGTAGGATTGCAATTACTTAATCCCAAACCTATAGAAACACAGCAGTTGCGAGCTTTAACTGCTGGTTTAACAGAACCCCCGCCAGATTTCCCTAACTTCTCACCGTTACCTGCAATTAAATCGGAAGTGGGTTTAATTGCAAAAGCTGGAGTATCTACAACTGATCTCTTAGATGAAAAATTTACCCAAAAGGCATTAGCAAAACAAGTTAATCAAGCTCCCTTTAACATTCTACATTTGGCAACTCACGGACAATTTAGCTCCCGCGCCGAAGACACATTTATCTTAGCTGCTGACGGTGCCATCAATGTGAAGCAATTTGATAACCTACTCCGCACTCGGGATGAAACCAAACCAGAACCAGTGGAACTATTGGTGTTAAGTGCTTGTCAAACCGCCGCCGGAGATAACCGCGCCGCACTGGGTTTAGCTGGAGCCGCAGTCAGAGCCGGAGCGCGCAGTACTGTAGCATCTTTGTGGCAAATTGACGATCAATCCACAGCTATGTTTGTGGGTGATTTCTATCAACAACTGCAAAGCAAGAAAGTTACTAAAGCCCAAGCTCTCCGTCATGCACAGTTAAAATTATTGCAACACTCTAACTACAAAGCACCTTCTTATTGGTCGGCTTATGTATTAATTGGGAATTGGTTGTAAAGGGGGATTGGGGATTGGGGATTGGGGATTGGGTAATGGGTAATGGGTAATGGGTAATGGGTAATGGGAATTTCTCCCCTGCTTCCTCTGCTCCCTCATCTTTTTTTTCCTGTTTCATATAACCCAATACATTTCAGTTAAGCTCATTAGCGATTGATTGGTCACTTATTAAAGAAGCCAGATAAATTGGGGGAAAATCCCCCAAACCCCCGATTGGGGGACGCAACCGTCACCCAAACCCCCTCCAAAAGTATTGTTCTGTTTTTTGGTTTTGTGATCAATTAATTTTCTTAACTGAACTGTATTTTCACATAACCTAGGAAAAAATACTTCTTTAGGAAGATGACAGCCTCACCAAGAAAATTTTACTGCCATACATGAAAGTGATACCAATTTGAAAAAAGAATGCAACAGATTGTAGGGGCAAGGCACTGCCTTGCCCTCTAAAATATATTGATGTGTCGCAAACATTATTTGATTTGGTATGAGAATGGAATTTTTATTCAGCGAGAAGTCGGAGCGGCGGCTTCCGCCGTAGACGCGATAGCGGCTTGCCGCAGGCATCTGAACTTCGGTGACTGAGCACTTTCACATGAGGCAACAAGTAATTAATACCAACTTGGGATATGTAGGATTGTTTTAAAATCCTGTAACCGCCTTGTTTTAAAGGGTTTCAATCTAAAATCCGCAATCTAAAATCCAAAATTTGTATAAGCTATTCCTAGCTTTGCAGAAATCAAATATGATTCCTGTATCATTATCATGACTAAATTGAAATAGTCGCTTTCAAGGAGTGTTTGAATTGATAATTAATTCATAATTGATAGTTGATAATCAATAATTTATTATTCATAATTCATTCATAATTGAGCGAAATTATGACTTCTCGGATTTGATCACAAAAATTTAATAATTCCAATTTTTTGGCATAAATTTAGTGAATGCAGTTGATATGTGTATAGCAGCATTGATCACTGGGGACTTAACTATATGACTCATACCATTTATCACCTAGATAATTTCTCTGTACCCTTGCCGATCGCTCAAGCAGCACGCACAACTGCACAAAAGTTTGCCAACCAACAACCCACTCCCGAAAAAGCAGCACAAGTGAGGCTCAATACCTTAGCTGTGTTGGTAGTCAACGATTATTTGCAAATGATGGAGATTGAAACCAATCTCAGCGCTAGTGATAGTTGGAATCCTGTAATGCGCCTATTTGCAGATATCGCTGACTTAGTTATACCCGGATTGGGTCGTTTGGAATGTCGTCCTGTAGGTGTTTTAAAAAATACTTGTGCTGTTCCCCCCGAAACATGGGAAGAACGCATAGGTTACATAGTTGTGCAAATTGATGAATCCCTACTAGAAGCAAAATTGCTGGGTTTTGTGGCCAGTGTGGATACGGAAGAACTGTCTTTGAGTAAATTAAAATCTCCTGAAGCCTTCCTTGAACATTTAGCACAATTAAAACTATCTTCAGCCAGTAAGCCAGTAAATTTAAGTCAGTGGTTGGCTGGTATATTTGAATCCGGTTGGCAAACTATCGAAAGTTTGTGGAATTCTCAAGAACCTCAACTAGCTTATGGGTTTCGCGGCCCGGAAACTTTTGAACAAGAAACTTCGCATCGGCCAGAAACAATTACTAGGCGGGCAAAATTGATGGATTTTGGCATTCAAATTGCCGATAAACCCCTGATGTTGATTGTGGAACTTTGCCCCCAAGCTAACGAAAAAACCCATATTCGTCTGCAGTTACATCCCACAGGGAAGTTAAATTTTTTACCACCAGGAGTGCAACTCATAGTTTTAGATGAATCAGGCGCAGTATTTTTAGAAGCGCAAGCCAGAAGCGCCGACAATTACATTCAGTTACAGTTTCGCGGTGTGACCAAAGAAATGTTTAGCGTCAGAGTAGCATTTAATGATATCAGTATTACAGAACAGTTTGTGATCTGAAGGTGCAGCTACTTTCCCCATTGTCAGTAATTGGTAATTGGGATGTGATAATTTAAACACACTGGGCGATTCAAAATTCCAGGCTGACTATTGTGAATTTTGAATTTTCAATTGGAGTGCAGCGACTGTCATGAGTAAGTTAGTGGTTCTGAAGTTTGCATACGGTAGTTTCGAGCAAGGATTTGCTGTTACCCTCCAAATTGGTGAAGAATGCGATCGCCCCACCACAGAAATTATGGGTAAGCTGCCGCCATGTCCGGAAATTCCCCTATATTATAGTCACTGGCAAACTAGTTATCGTCGTTTAGGTAATGGTTATCGCCTAGATGCAGATAAAGTACAGATAACGAATGTGTCAATGACACAAGACTGCCTGAATACCTCTCATATTTTACGGGCACGCTTCAATACTTGGCTGCGAGCAGAAGAATTTCGCCCCATCCGGGAAAAATGGCTAGAAAGCCTCTTGCCTACAGACCAAGTGCGGGTAATTTTGCAAGCAGAAAATAGCCAATTACAGCGATTACCTTGGCATCTTTGGGACTTACTAGAACGCTACCCTAAAGCCGAAATTGCTTTATCATCTCCAACTTATGAGCGCATACCAAAGTCACGCACCCCCAATAAAGTGGTGAATATTTTGGCGATCGTGGGTAATAGCGAAGGAATTGATACTCATGCTGATTTAGAACTACTACAACGCTGTCGCAATGCAGATGTCTGCTTGTTAGTAGAACCTGAACGCAAAGAATTAACCGATCATCTTTGGGAAAAAAACTGGGATATTCGGCGTTGCATAAATGCGGGATGAATTAGCTAAATACGGGTATTTCTCCATACTTCAGGTAATGTAGTAACAATTTAATTGATAGCTTAAGCATATCTACAGATTTGGAGTAACATAATGTTTTGCGATGTAGACGTGCCAGATAATGGCGTAAACGTGTATTTTCTCCTTCTACTCGTGTCATATATGTTTTGCTAATAATATGGTCTCCTGGGTTAATGAAACTAGCGTAAACAGGCCATCCATCTGTGACGTAAAAATAGCATCCCCAGAGGCTAACAATATTCCATAAAGGTTTAAAGGTTTCTGCACTATGGTCTCCTACAACCCAAGCCAAAATTCCCCTATTAAAGTGGTCTAACGCCGTCCATATCCAAATTTTGTTTTTTTTGACCGCACAAAAGTTTCTAGTTCATCTAATTCCCCAACGGATGGTATTTTATCTGTTGGCGGTGCCTCCGGCAACTTTTCGCCGATTTGTTTTACCCAGTTAATTATCGTCGTGTGATGAATCCCTGTTTGACGTTCAATTGCTCTAAAGCCTGCACCATTAACGTATGCTTTTAAGCATTCTACTTTCTTCTCATCTGAGTATCCTTTTGGTGGGCTGTAGATATCAATGAATTGGCGATCGCAATTAGTACAGATGTGATTCTGTTTACCTCGTCGCCAGCCATTTTTCCTAATCTCAGTAGAGCCGCAGTATGGACAATTCACAGTAGCGCACCTAAATTCATCCCTCTATTATGCAACGCCGGATATTCTATTTTTCGCCGGGCATAGTTCCAGTCAAGGTAAAGATGGGACTGGGCGAATATTTTTAAATAAAACAGATAGCCTGACAATTGGTGAATTAAAATATGCCTTGAAAAAAGCCATTGAACGCGGCTTACAATTAGCAATTTTCAACTCCTGTGATGGATTGGGATTGGCAACAGAACTCGCAGATTTGCAAATACCGCAAATGATCGTCATGCGAGAACCTATCCCCGATCGCGTAGCGCAAGAGTTTTTAAAGTATCTGCTGGGCAGTTTTGCAGGTGGTGACCTTTTATATCAAGCAGTTAGGCAAGCAAGAGAACGCCTACAAGGTCTAGAAGATAGATTTCCCTGTGCAACTTGGTTACCAGTGATTTTTCAAAATCCCTCACAACCGCCAATGACTTGGGATTGTTTGACACGCACCTACAAAAAAGCCAACCCCAGTTTACCTTTAGTAACAAAACCCGGATTTCAAGTAGCATTCTTCTCCAGCGTGGTAATGACTGCGATTGTTTGCGGATTGAGATTTTTGGGAACATTACAAGGTTTAGAATTTCAAGCCTTCGATCAAATGATGCGATCGCGTCCTGATGAAGGGCCAGATTCGCGGTTGCTATTAGTCACCATTGACGATAGCGACCTAGCATTTCAACGCCAAAATCGCGAAGAGTTAAAAGGAACTTCGCTCTCAGATAAATCACTCAACCTACTTTTGCTGACACTGCAAAAGTATCAACCCCGGGCCATTGGTTTAGATATTTACCGTGATTTTGCCGCCGAACCCAAAGATTTAATCTCCCGGCTGCAACAAACCGATAACTTAATAGGAGTTTGTAAAGGAAGTGATACCACAGAAAAAACTAAAGGCATTGCCCCACCCCCAGAAATTCCAGTAGAACGCCAAGGATTTAGCGACTTTTTGCACGATAAAGATGGGGTAGTACGCCGCCAGCTGTTATTCATGACACCAGAAGCAGCATCATTGTGTACTACGCACTATGCACTCAGTACCCAATTAGCATTCCGCTATCTCTTACCTTTAGGAATTCAACCGACCTTTACCCCACAAAAACAGTTACAACTAGGCAAAACAGTATTACCCCGGCTTGCATCCCGTGCTAGTGGCTATCAAAGTATTGATGCTAACGGCGGTCAACTTTTACTCAACTATCGTTCCACTAAAAAAATAGCGGAACAGGTAACCCTGACGCAGTTAATCTCTGGACAAGTCAACCCCAAAGCCATTAAAGACCGCATTGTGTTGATTGGTGTCTCCGCCAAAGGAGATTTCCCAGACTACTGGGCTACTCCCTACGGTAATAACTTAGACCACCAAATGCCAGGAGTGATAGTACAAGCCCACATGGTCAGCCAACTTCTGAGTGCAGTTTTAGATAATCGTCCCTTATTACAAGTTTGGTCACCCTGGCAAGAAATCCTCTGGATTTGGATTTGGTCTTTCATTGGCGGACTACTAACTTGGCGAATATCTTCCCAATCCTCATTAGTAATCGCAGTTGGCTTTACCTCAGGTGTACTGTATTTATTCTGCTTTGGTCTATTAATTTGGGGTTTTTGGGTACCTTTCATACCCGCATCTGCTTCATTAGTAGGCACAGTTGGCGTGATACTCGTCCAAAATTCCAAATTTAAAATTCAAAATTCAAAATTAATCCGGGAAAATATTTAGGGAATTGGGGACTGGGGACTGGGGGCTGGGGAAATGAGGGAAATGAGGAAGATGAGGAGAAATTACCAACACCCATTACCAATTACCCATTACCAATTACCTATTACCCATTACCAAATTCCATCTTTTATTCCCAGTAAATCCTATGAAATTCATTTCATCACCAATGAAATTGTCTTTAGCACTAGCTGTTAGTTGCACTAGTATACTGCTGGGACAGACATCAATTGTTGCAGGCCCAGGAACCTCTAGACAGCTAATCAATACAAAGTCAAGTAACACTACTATTACAACCGTTAACTTTAATGTACCCACGCCGCCACCAGAACCACCTCCAGGGGGTCGCGTTTTGGGAGGAGCCAAACGTGGTACTTGTCCACTGTTTAAACCTGAACTGACAGCTTTAGTACCGTTTATTAAAAAAGCGGACTCAACTGAGGATGTTTGGGGATTAACGACAGCCGCACATCCAACTTTTTGGTTTTATCTACCATTACCAAAAAATTGGAGTAATCAAGTGGAGTTTACTTTACAAGGTGAAGGCGACAAGCAAATTTACCAAACTGCGATCGCTCCACCCAAGCAACCGGGAGTTATCAGCGTTTCTCTACCGCAAACGGTTGCACCATTGGAATTGAATAAACAATATCGCTGGTTTCTGAGTGTCTCTTGCGATCCAGAAAAACAATCGCCGCCGATTTTTGTGGAAGGCGTAATTCAGCGAGTAAATTTAAATCAGGCGATCGCTCAAAAATTAGAAAAAGCTCAACCCCAACAGCAGCTAGCCATTTATGCCCAAAATGGCATTTGGTACGAAACAGTGACAATTTTGGCACAATTGCGTCAAAAGAATCCTAACGATAGCAAGCTGCAAGCCGAATGGCAAAATTTAATCAATAGCATCGGTTTAAGTAACGTAGCAACGCAACCGATTGTTTCACAGTAATTGGCACTAATTTAGGTAGGATAAAAAACAATTTGTGTAATTAATTCTGTCTATGTACTGACACATTGCTAAATTGTTTCAACAAATAAATTATCTATAGGGGCGCAAAAATTTGTGCCTCTAATTTATGTATTTCTCGTTTTTAATAAGGATAAATTTGGGGATTGGTATCCTATTTTTACCAAATCAAATAATGTTGGCGATACATCATATTCTAGAGGGCAAGGCAGTGCCTTGCCCCTACAATTTTTCGTCAAATTGGTGTTATGTGTTTTTTACCTGGTTATGTTTAACTAGCCATGCAGCAACAGCAGATTTTAATTTAGCTTTTTCAGTCTCTTTAATACCTTGCGGATCGAAGCGATCGCGGTAATATAATTCCACGATCAATGGCAAATCATCAATTAAATCTGCTGTAGGTAATTCCTCTTTGAGCCTCTGTAGCCAAGTTTTTAAAGACTCGGAAGCGTGACGGTGCAATCCTAAATCTTCTAATTTCTGTGCAATTAAATAAAATTCATCATCCTTTCTTTTTAAATTAGATTTAGCTAATTTACCAGTGACTAATTGTTTTTTAGATAAACGACGTGCGGTACTTTTAGAATTAAACTTCCACAACCGCAACAACATTAATGGCATAATTAGCCACCAGCCATAATTCAATAGACTTTTAACTAAGTTAGAACGTAACCAGCCTGAAAGTTTAAATCTAAAAAATGACCATAAATCAGAGATGAATGCTAATTTTGAAGCATTGGCATTTTCTATATTTGCCCAGTCAGCAGGTGTGGTATCAAAGGTTTGCCATTTACCATCTATATAAGCCAATGTCCAAGCATGAGCATGGCGACTACGTACTATATATTGTTTTTCTAATTGGCTAAATTCACGCACTGAATACCCTACAGCATAACGAGCTGGTATACCAGCAGCACGTAAAAGTAATGTAGTAGCAGTAGCAAAATATTCACAATGTCCAGCGCGAGTTTCTAATAAAAATGCTGATAAAGGTGTTGGCTGATTATTTTTACCTGTGAGTTTTAAAGAATAACGAAAATTCTTGATAAAGAAGCTATCTACAAGCTGTAAAATTTGGCGGGGCGATTTTCCGGTAATATTTAGTTTACTAATAACTTGATCGATTGTTTCTTGTTCAGTTGTAGCTATTTGTAAATCATCGGCTGTAGGTGCGCTATCTAAGGAAAGGCGATCATTAAACATGGCTCGGTAAGCGATCGCATCATTTTTACCCTCTACTTTTACTGTGCCATATTTATTTTTGTCCATGCGGCTGACTGGTAATTCATTAATTTCAAATGTGCCCTCAGGGAGGCGCAGTAAGCCTTTACCTCTATTCAAATTAGCAGCAATGGTGAGGGTTGAGCCTGTGAATGCTTTATTTTCTAAACGCCAATTCTTACCACTAACGTCAGCTTGTACAGGGGTAAAATTAGAATTAGCTGCTATCCAAACCGCAGATTTATATTTATTATAAGTTGCTTCTTTGAGCAATCCCGGAGAAACTTTAGAACTATCAGATGCGACTCGGAAGATAATTTGATTAGACTGCTTTAAAAATCCAATTTCGCCAATACTTGTTTGTTTAGTTTTTGAATCTATTAATTGTCCAAAACCATTAGCATTACTTAACCATGAAACTACAGCACTTTCTAAATTCTGTTGTAGTTGATAGACTCCCATTTGTCCGATAAAACCTACACCTCCAGCTAGTAAAATTAAACTTAGCCATATACTTACTGAAAATCGGTGCGATCGCACAAACCATAAAGCAATGCCAATTAGGATAAACATCCCAATATAAAAAGAAATCTCCTGACTATTTGCGGCTCCAGCCGATAAAATACAAATCCCAAAATAGGGATAATTTAAGTTAATAATAAAGCGTTGTGATTCTACTTGTGTTAATTTTTTCAGCGAGACAAAAAGTGTCCTAATATCAAAACTTTCATTTACCGAATATGTTTGAGCAGCTAGCAGGGGAAAAAATGTTAATGGCAACCACTGCAACAGAGTGTAGGCTAAGTAAATTGAACGGTTAGTAGTAATTAAAGAACCAAATACAATCAGGAAAATCATCAAACATAACTTAGCAATGCGTTGGAAATCATCATTGGAAAAATCCCACCGCGAATTGATCACGTGATATCCTGCTAAAATTACAGACATAGGTATAGCAAAAATCCACATTCCTGTCTGCGATCCCCAAAAGATTAAAGCCGCACTCAACAGCAGTACTGGCGCTTTCATAGATGCATTAGTTCCTCTTGTATATTGCCCAAAGTTAAAACATGAAAGGTTGCTAGTTGGTCGTTCATTGAAGCTAAATCAGAGTTATCTAATTCACTTGCTTGATTTGTAACGATTAAAACTAAAGTATGTATACCCATAGTTTTGAGATAATTAACTAATCTTTTTCTATCTTCATCCCAACAGAGAAAGATACAGATACAGCCACTCAATAAAGATAATTTCTCCAGTACTACAGGAATAATTGCATCAAAAGATTTATCTCGACAGGCAACAACAGATGCTAAAATTTCCAGCATTTTATCAGTATGGCTGAGTCCTCTACCAAAGGTAAAACAATAAGCTTCATGACCGACAAACATTAAATCTAATAACGATTCTTGGGTTTGCACTTCACAAGCTAATGAAGCAGCTATTGAGATTGCTGATTCTAAAATTTCGCTATAGTTCACGCTTTGAAATGTATCTAAAATCAAAGCGTGTCTGACAAAAAACTCATCCTGTTCTTCTTTAACAATTGGCTTACCCACTTTCGCCCAGCTTTTCCAGTGAATTTTTCGCAGTGGATCTCCTGGACGATAATCACGCAATGACCTAAATTCTTCTGAATCACCTACAGAAGAAGCTAACGCCACACCACCAGATTGATGTTTTTTTACGCCAGGAAGTTGAATTGGTGGCAGTTGATATAACCTAGGTAAAATTAATAAAGATTGGGGTAAAGAAATAGTTTTACAAGCATTAAATAAACCAAAAGGATCGGGTCTAGCTACTGTCATCCCAGTTAGCCGCATTATCCCTCTGTGAGTAGGGATGATTTCACCAATAATTTCTGTTTTACTATGAGGTGCTAAGGCTGGTAACTTGATTGGTAGAGCTACACCGCATTGCTGACGAGCAATTAACCACAGCCATCTATCATATCCAAAAGCTTGATTTAAAGACAGTTGCCGAGTTGTAACTGTTGTTGATGTTGCTATAAAATCATTAAAACTGGGGCGGGGATCGGCCCAATTTTCAAATAGTTTTAGTCCCTTTTGAATTTTATCGCTTTTGTTATGAATGACAATTTTGTAATTGAGTTTCACACCTGCAGTTGCAAATCTAGGTAGATGGCGATTAGCACTAAAGCGATAGCGAAAAAACAAGCTATAAACTATAGCAATGGTGATAATTGATAATAAGAAAGTCACTAGTTGATAGTTCATACTTTCATTACTAGACCCAGTAACAGCAGCTGCGATCACTAGCAATGAAATCAACATACCGCTAACAGTAACTCGTCTAATTAACTTGCGGTGGATGCCATAACTAAAATAGAAAAGACGATAGATAAAAAGTTTCATCTTTCACTGTTATTAAACTGGAACTGTAACAGATTTGAGAATATCTTCCACCACACTGGTGGCGGTTCTCCCAGAAAAACGTGCTTGTGGTTCCATAACTAAACGGTGAGCAATTACAGATACCGCTAGTTCTTGGATATGTTCTGGTGTGACAAATTCATAGCCATCAAATAAGGCTAATGCTTGAGCAATTTTCATCAAAGCAATAGACGCTCTCGGACTAGCGCCTAATTGCACCCCTGGAGCCGAGCGAGTAGCATTAACAATATCGACAAGGTAGGTTTTTAATTCTTGAGAAATACGGACTTGTTTGACTTGCTGCTTTAAAGTCATGATGTCTTGCAAATCAACACAAGGTTGAATGGTATCGATAGGGTGTTGTTGAATTTGGTCAGAAAGTAAATTCACCTCATCTTCTGGGGATATATACCCCAAACTAAACTGCAGTGCAAAGCGATCCATTTGCGCTTCTGGAAGAGGGTAAGTACCGCGAGATTCCACAGGGTTTTGAGTAGCGATTACAAAAAAGGGGTCTTTCAGTTTTCGCAAGTTTCCATCAATACTGACTTGAAACTCTGCCATAGCTTCTAGTAGTGCGGATTGGGTACGCGGTGAAGCGCGGTTAATTTCGTCAGCCAAGACAATATGAGCAAAAATCGGCCCTTCGTGGAAATGAAAGGTGCGTTCGCTGGGATCAAGCATGGATAAGCCTAAAATATCCGAAGGCAACAAATCTGGTGTAAATTGAATCCGCTTGAAAGCTACATCTACAGAGTATGCAAGAGCTTTTGCTAAGGTTGTTTTACCTGTTCCCGGATAATCTTCTAGTAGCACGTGTCCACCACTAGCAAAGGCTGATAGCAATTTTCTAATTGCGGTTGATTGCCCTTTGATCACCTTTTGGATATTATTAAAAATTCTTTGATAAATTTCTTGGCTTGGCAATTGATGAGTTTGTAGGTTAGGATTATCCATTTTCCTTCATTACACAGAATGTCATGAAGTTAATGTACCCATTTACCACCTGTAACTTTGGGGAATTTCAAAAATAAAATAATCCTAAATTTTTCAAAGAAGAAGATTAGCGAATTATCCCTAAACAAGCCAGAAAATTTCACTCACACTTATTTTCTTTGAGTAGGGTGCGTTACGCCGTAGGCTAACGCACCATGCGAGATTTTCGGTACTTTCCGCTAGCTAACGCACCCTGCTGGCTTTTCTCTTCAATATGAACAGACTGCATCATTCTTACGTGTTTACCCTCTTTTTTTCCTAAAGGTGTTGTTAATATAAAAGTCAAATGTGCTACGTTATCCCGCAAAAGATACCGCAGTCAATTATCAGCTTCATCAACTGGGGGACATCTCAAAGATGTTGGCACAATGGAAAGGCTTTAACAGTGGCAAATGGATCGAAGAAATCAACGTTCGCGACTTCATCCAAAACAATTACACTCTTTACAATGGTAATGAATCTTTTTTAGCAGGTACAACTCCAACTACTCAAAAACTCTGGGATCAAGTCAAGGACTTAATGTCAGTTGAACGCGAAAAGGGGATTCTCGATACAGATACAGAGGTTGTCTCGACAATTACCTCCCATCAACCGGGTTATATTAACCGCGAACTGGAACAAGTAGTAGGATTGCAAACTGATAAACCGCTAAAACGCGCAATTATGCCATTAGGCGGGATTCGTGTGGTTAAAGATGCGCTAAAAGCTTACGGTTACGAACTTAATCCCAAAACCGCAGAGATATTTACCAAATACCGCAAAACTCATAACGATGGCGTATTTGATGCTTATACCCGCGAAATGCGCTTATGTCGTCACTATGGGATCATTACCGGCTTGCCTGATTCTTACGGACGGGGCAGAATTGTTGGAGATTATCGACGAGTGGCTTTGTATGGCGTTGATGCTCTGATTGAAGACAAAAAAGCACAACTGCAATCTTTAGAGTTGGATGTCATCAACGAAGAGACTATTCGCCAACGTGAGGAAATTTCTGAACAAATCAAAGCATTGTTTGAACTCAAGACAATGGCTGCAAGCTACGGGTTTGATATTAGCCAACCCGCAGCCACAGCGAAAGCAGCTGTGCAGTGGCTATATTTTGGCTACCTCGCAGCTGTCAAAGAACAAAACGGTGCGGCGATGTCGTTGGGACGAGTGTCTACGTTCTTAGATATCTACTTTGAACGAGACTTACAACAAGGGACAATCACCGAATCCGAAGTGCAAGAACTCATGGATCATTTCGTAATGAAACTACGAATGGTGAGATTTTTGCGAACACCAGATTACAATCAACTCTTCTCTGGCGATCCCACGTGGGTAACGGAATGTGTGGGTGGTGTCAGTGAAGATGGTAGGCCCTTGGTGACGAAAAATAGTTTCCGTATCCTGCATACTTTGTATAATTTAGGTGCTGCACCAGAACCAAATTTAACCGTGTTGTGGTCGGAAAGCTTGCCAGATAGCTTTAAACGTTATTGTGCAAAAGTTTCAATTGATACTAGCTCTATACAGTACGAAAACGACGATTTAATGCGCCTGTACTGGGGAGATGATTATGCGATCGCTTGTTGTGTCTCAGCAATGAGAGTTGGGAAGCAGATGCAGTTTTTCGGTGCGCGAGTCAATCTGGCTAAGTGCTTGCTGTACGCCATCAACGGCGGTAGAGATGAAAAATCAGGGGAACAAGTTGCACCTGCGATCGCACCAATCACATCGGAATATCTAGACTATCAACAGGTGTGGGATCAGTTAGAAATCATGATGGCGTGGTTAGCAAAAGCTTATATCAATACCCTTAACGTCATCCATTACATGCACGATAAATACTGCTACGAACGCATTGAAATGGCCTTGCACGACAGGGATATTTTACGCACAATGGCTTGCGGAATAGCAGGTTTATCGGTGGTCACAGATGCTTTATCCGCCATCAAATACGCCAAAGTCAAAGTCTTGCGGAATGAAACCGGATTAGCTGTCGATTATGAAATTACTGGCGATTTCCCTAAATATGGTAACAACGACAATCAAGTTGATGAAATAGCCGTGGATTTAGTCACCAAATTTATGACTGAACTGCGTAAACATCCAACTTATCGCCAAGCCAAACCCACACAATCGGTACTGACGATTACCTCCAACGTTGTCTATGGGAAGAAAACAGGGAACACACCTGATGGAAGAAAAGCCGGCGAACCCTTCGCGCCTGGCGCTAACCCGATGCACGGAAGGGATAGTAAAGGCGCAGTTGCTTCTCTAGAATCAGTTGCTAAACTTCCCTACGAATACGCGCAAGATGGTATTTCCAATACCTTCTCGGTTGTACCATCTGCTTTGGGTAAGTTAGAAGTTGATCAAATCAGCAACCTCGTGGGAATGCTTGATGGGTATTTCCATGATGGCGGACATCAAATCAACGTTAACGTCTTGCAGCGAGAAATGTTGATGGATGCTATGGAACATCCAGAGTTATATCCGCAATTAACTATTCGAGTTTCTGGTTATGCAGTGAACTTTATTAAATTGTCCCGCGAACAGCAACTTGATGTGATTCAGCGGACATTCCACGAACGATTTTAAGGTTCAGCAGTCTGAAAAACTAGCTATCTAGATGCGATTCTACTCTCATAAAAAGCGTATTGTTGCGTCTAAACACTTACAAAAAAGAGATAATTATATCCCCAACTTTTCAGAAAAATCGGGGATATTTTTTTTTGCAATCCTATACAACATTAAATTTAAAATTGCTACCCCTCAAACATATCTCATGTGCAAATCAAATGCTATCAAACTCTTGTATGGTATGCATATTGCTGCCCTTATTTCCTTACTCAAGAAATTTAAATATCATGATTCCTTAACTTATACTTAACCTCAAGTTTCCCTATTTTGATGCATATCGAATGGGGATCATACAAAAGCAAATTTATTTTCTGAAATTAATTGTTAACACCAAAATATCCCCACAACTTCCTCACATTTGTTACCTATAACTCAAAGTAAGAGTTAAAAGCCAGGTCGATGGCTGATTTCAAAGAAGGTACAACTTATGCACAATCTCAAATTTCCCAATTGTTCAAATGAAAATCACGCAATAGAAAATAATCAAAGATTGCCAGAAATAATTACTTCCGGCTACATCCATTCCATAGAAAGTTGTGCAGCAGTTGACGGGCCTGGTATTCGATTCTTAATTTTCACATCTGGTTGTCCTCTGCGCTGCCTTTATTGCAGCAATGTTGATTCCCGCTATCTAGAAAATGGTAAGCAAGTCAGCGTTGACGAACTAGTAATAGAAATTCAGAAATATACATCTTATATGAGATATTCTCATGGGGGTGTAACTATCAGTGGCGGAGAACCATTGATGCAAGCTGGATTTGTGCGAGAAATATTTAAACGTTGCCAAGAATTAGGTATTCACACAGCGTTAAATACTTCAGGATTTTGTAATTTAGCATCAGCTAAATCTGTATTAGAATTTGTAGATTTAGTTTTGCTAGATATGAAATCATTTGACCCAGCAACTTACACTAGAGTTACAGGTGGTAACATTGAACCAACATTAGCCTTTGCTCAATATCTAAATGAAATTAATAAGCCTACTTGGATGCGATTTGTTTTAGTTCCAGGTCTAACTGATAATAGAGAAAATATGACCGGACTAGCGGATTTTATTGCTCCCTTCAATAATGTTGAAAGGTTAGAGGTCTTGCCATTTCATAAAATGGGAGAATATAAATGGCAAGAATTAGGGTATGAATACCTCTTAAATAATACTTCCCCACCATCTCCAGAACAAATACAAGCAGCATTGGATATATTTCGCAGGAGAGAAATTTTTGCGATTTAAGTACTTGTATGGAACGAAGTTTGATTAGTTGAAACCGAACGAGTGCAATCTCTGTAGAAAATTCTGCCAAAGGAAGAAATATGCAAATCACTAATATTGAAGAATTAGAAGTCCTTGTGCAACGAGTCAAAGCCGCACAAGCCAAATATGCAAATTACTCTCAAGAACAAGTAGATTTAATCTTTAAAAAAGCTGCCTTAGCTGCTAACGCAGAACGGATTCGTCTAGCTAAATTGGCAGTTGCAGAAACAGGTATGGGAATTGTAGAAGATAAAGTGATAAAAAATCACTTTGCATCAGAATTTATCTACAACAAATATAAACATGAAAAAACCTGCGGAATTGTAGAAGAAGACCATACTTTTGGGATTCAAAAGATTTCTGAACCTGTAGGGATTGTTGCTGGAATTGTCCCTGTAACTAATCCAACTGCGACAACAATTTTTAAGGCGTTAATTGCTTTAAAAACTCGCAATGCTATTATTTTTTCGCCCCATCCAAAATCTAAAAATTGTACTGTAGAAGCAGCGAAAATTATCCTGAAAGCTGCAATTGCTGCAGGTGCGCCAGAAGATATTATTGGTTGGATTGATGAGCCAACGGTGGATTTATCTAAAGCTTTAATGCAGCATCCAGATATTAGATTAATTTTAGCCACTGGCGGGCCGGGAATGGTACGTGCTGCTTATTCTTCTGGTAATCCATCGTTAGGTGTTGGTGCTGGTAATACTCCAGCAGTAATTGATAGTAGCGCCCATATTCAAACTGCTGTTAGTTCGATTTTATTAAGTAAAACCTTCGACAACGGTATGATTTGTGCTTCAGAACAATCAGTTGTTGTGGTTGATGATGTTTACGAAAAAGTCAAACAAGAATTTATCAGCCGGGGTGCATATTTTCTCAATGAAGATGAAAAACAAAAGCTGGGTAATGTGATTTTAAAAGATGGCAGATTAAACCCAGCAATTGTCGGACAGTCAGTACAGAATTTAGCGAGTTTGGCTGGAATTAATCTGCCTAGCGATGATGACAATGAGAATAATTATTTCCAAACACCGAAGATTTATAAAGTCTTGATTGGTGAAGTTGATACAGTGGGAGCAGGTGAAGCTTTTGCTTATGAGAAATTATCACCAATTTTGGCTATGTATCGTGCCTCGACCTTCCATGAAGCTGTAGATAAAGCCGAACAATTAATAGAATTTGGTGGGCTAGGACATACATCAGTACTGTATACAAACCCCGCAAATTTAGATGACATTGCTTATTTTGAGAATAAGATGAAAACCGGGCGTGTCCTAATTAATACGCCATCTTCTCAAGGTGCAATTGGCGATTTATATAACTTTAAGCTAGACCCATCTTTAACTTTAGGTTGTGGTACTTGGGGAGGTAATACAGTTTCCGATAACGTCACACCTCATCACTTGGTAAATATTAAAACGGTATCGCAACGTCGGCAAAATATGTTGTGGTTCCGAATTCCACCGAAAGTCTATTTCAAATATGGTTGTTTACCTATAGCTTTACGAGACTTAGTAGGTAAACAACGAGCCTTTATCATTACCGATAAACCGTTATTTGATTTAGGGATAGTCGATAAAGTTACCCAGGTGTTAGACGAAATTGGCGTGAGACATGACGTATTTCATGATGTTGAACCTGACCCTACATTATCGAATGTCAATAAAGGTTTAGCCTTACTCAGAAGTTATCAACCAGATGTAATTATTGCCATTGGTGGCGGTTCGCCAATGGACGCAGCTAAAGTCATGTGGTTGATGTATGAACATCCCGATGTCGAGTTTGAAGGCTTGGCGATGCGGTTTATGGATATCCGCAAGCGGGTTTATGAATTACCGCCTTTGGGACAAAAAGCCATCATGGTGGCGATTCCCACAACTTCGGGTACTGGTTCAGAAGTAACACCCTTTGCTGTGGTCACAGATGACAGAGTCGGCGTGAAATACCCCTTAGCAGATTATGCCCTGACTCCGAATATTGCGATCGCCGATCCGGAACTGACGTTAAATATGCCCAAAAAACTGACGGCATACGGTGGGATTGATGCGTTAACTCATGCACTGGAAGCCTACGTATCAGTAATGGCAACCGAATTTACCGACGGTTTGGCACTACAAGCTATCAGGCTATTGTTCAAATATTTACCAAGCGCTTACAAAAATGGTGCGAACGACCCGAAAGCGCGGGAAAAAGTACATTACGCCGCCACAATTGCAGGTATGGCCTTTGCGAATGCCTTCTTGGGTATTTGTCACTCAATGGCGCACAAACTCGGTTCTACCTTCCATGTTCCCCACGGACTCGCTAACGCCTTGATGATTTCCCACGTCATCCGCTACAACGCTACGGATATTCCCTTTAAGCAAGCAATATTCCCACAATACAAATATCCTAATGCCAAGGACAGGTATGCTCAAATAGCTGACCACTTGCGCTTAGGTGGCAATACAGCCGATGAAAAAGTGGAATTATTGATTAGGGAAATCGAGAATCTCAAACGTCAAATTGATATTCCTGCCACGATTAAACAAGCCTTGGGAGATGAAGATCAAGAATTCTATGCCAAGCTGGAAGAAATGGCAGAACAAGCATTTGACGACCAATGCACAGGCGCAAACCCGCGCTATCCGCTAATGAACGACCTGAAAGAATTATATGTTCTAGCCTATCAAGGTTGTCGTATCGATGCCGCACTCTATCACAGCACCCCGGATTTTTTCGATGGTGATGTCGGATTTCACAAGGTAGAAGTGTAATAGCAATTCAAAATAGTCAGGTCTAGATAATTGTAGGGGCACAAAATATTGTGCCCCTACCCTTGTAATAGGATTTACGTTAAATATACTGTACTCTACGGAAGGGTAAGCGATCGCCATCATCCCTCAACCACACTTCTGTATATCTGCATCAAATTAGCGATTTTATCCGTGGTGATATAGTTCGATACAGGAAATTCAGTAAAAGCAGGTGTATTGCTCCTTAAACTCGGAAGCGATCGCCATGAAGGATCATATTTCTGCCACAACTGCAATTACAATTATTAAAACCCCTAACCTTAACCAGATTCAAACTGTTAGCGATTGGCTGGTAAACTTACAAATCAACAATCCCAATTTAGAAATTGCCCTCAATTATCTGATTCAACATCAGATTATCCCTCACCAAAGAGGAGGACTGGTTGCAATTGCTTATAACCCCTCTGCTGCTAACTCCCTTGATATCGAGAATATCCAAGGGATTGTTATGGCAAAACCTGGTAATACAAATCTGTTGATTGAAAGTTGTAATTATAGTACAGCTAAATCTCTATTAACCATTGCAGCTGCACAAGGTTGTCCTCAAAAAGTTTGTACTTCTGGGAGGGTAAAAAACTGGATTCGTCCCATGTTATTGCAGCAATATTTATCCGCACGCGAATACGACCAACTTGTGATGGTTTGCAATCAAACCCCACCTGGCGCTGAAGGACGCTGGGCAATTCCCCAGGATAAACCAGCCTTACAAGCCTATGCAGAAGCATATCTCAAAGAACGTGGTAGTGGTAGTTTAAATCACGACTGGGATAATTTGATCGAAAAAAGAGCGATCGCAGTTTTGGAACATGAAAACCAAATTGTCTCTGTAGTTCGCTATATTACAACCAAACGTGATGCTCTCGTCATTGCCCCTTTTACTTTCGCAAAATTCCGCAGACATGGATTTGCCCGCAAGCTACTAGCATTTTTAATTGAGGAATTATTGCACATATACCCAAGAGTCAGGCT
This sequence comes from Nostoc carneum NIES-2107, assembly GCA_002368155.1. Classification (GTDB taxonomy): domain Bacteria; phylum Cyanobacteriota; class Cyanobacteriia; order Cyanobacteriales; family Nostocaceae; genus Aulosira; species Aulosira carnea. The sequence continues at coordinate 1,516,102 of AP018180.1, read as the reverse complement.
ATGGGTAGATGAAAATAATATTGAGGCAATTAAACTTTATCAATCCTTGGATTTTCACATTATTGGCAAATGCTACTCTGGCTATTGGAAAGAGGTAATTTAAACTAAATTCTTACGCGAGTAATCTCAGATTAGATTTACCCCTGTTCTGTCATTCTCCGAAAAGATGAGGTTGAGTAAAAGATATTGAAAAATTAGTTAGGAATCTACCAGCAATTAATCATGTAATTATTTTTACTTAATTACATAAACCATCACCAGGGCTCCAAAGCATTGAATTTTAGCAGTGGAAATATCTTTTAATGATGGATAAAGTCTCATAAAGGTAACTTCATATTTCCAATTCAGTATTTTATTGCTTATATGCATTGTTATGTCAACCCCGTGTATGCCAGATGAATATGTGTTCAATTTATCCAAAAACATGGAGCAATTTACTATTATGAAACTTAAGGGGTTCTGAGTACGTTGTGACAAAGAAACCTGCAATATGAGCTAAAAAGCTCAAAATTCTCTAGATCAAATTTTGGATATAAAAGGTGAACAGCTACAACATTAAAGACTTAACCCTAGGTGCATTAGTTCTGATCAGTATCTTGGGTTTGATTGGCTTTGCAGTAATCGATGCTGCAAATAGTCGGTCGACCTTCCTAGAGGTAGCAAAAATTTGTATCGCTACTTTTCTGGGATATCTCATTCCGAATGAGAAACCTAGTAAAACTCTGAGTAATAAACTAAAAAAAACTCTGAGTGACAAACCACATAAAACCCTCAAAAAATAACCCCATTGTTAATCAATAGGGTTAGAGAATTGTTTTAAGTTTATATACTGGGTTCTGGTACGCCAATACCAGAATCCCACGTTAATTGAATAATATCTTGTAACAGCAATGAAATGAACTTATGTATTCAAGTTGATAAAGTGTCCTTGGTTAGATCACGTGGGCTGGAGTGTGTTTTTATTACTCTTATGCATATATCTATGATTATGTCAACCCCGTGTATGACAGATGAATATGTGTTTAATTTATCCAAAAACTAGTTGATATATGGTAAAAGGATATTTATACAGCATTTCTATTAACAGAGATGAATCTTCTATCTGAGTGCATCCGACAAAATACGCAAAACTTACAGTCTTTAACCAACTTAAATTTCTGTAAGGCAAAAAAGCAATGTTTAAAATTTCAAATGCATATTTAACAAGCATTTGAAGGTTGATTTTCTAGTAAGATATTAAAAACAGCAGTTTTGCTAAAGCTCCTACTGTGCTGGACTTTTAGGCTGTTTTGACTGTAATTAATTAAAAATGCTAATTATTTTGGATTTTCAGCTTCTATAGGTATTTTTGAGTTAGGATTGAGAACTAAAACATCAGGTACAGTAAAGTTATCTGATGATTTTGAGTCTCTAAAGATGAATTGGGTTAAATGCATCTAAATATTGTGAGGCAACTATGACAAGTGGTGGAATTGTAACTGCAAAATTGCAGCTTTAAGGTTTACAGCATTCAATTCTTGAAATTGCCAAGGCTAAGTAATAATCTGCCTGCAATCAATTTTCTCTTTTTATCATCAGTCAATATCTTAAAACTTGCATTCTCTTGAAAGAAGGTGCTGAATTTGCTCTAAATGTCATGGCATTCCTAGAGCTAAATAAAATATTGCTTCGTTGTTTGACAGAGATACTTATTTTGAATACAGGTATCTGCTCTTGAGATGAAATATGAAAAGATACCTTATCAAAATAATTTATATCTCACATCAACTAATCAAGAGGTTTTTTGAGAAATATCTAGCAAAAACTTTACGGAATTGGTAAAGATTGCTTGTATATCTTCAATTAAGTTCCCTATTAAGTTTTGGCATATTTTAAGACTAGTTGACTGAGACGAACTAGGATTTTTTCAACTTTATAATTCTGGGATGCATCATCTATGCATATATTGCCATTGGCAAGAGACAACTTGCCGATAGTTTGCGCTCTTGAGATTTTTAACTATCTATATTTTTTTCATGATAGGCGATCGGCATCAGTTGTGCGATTGTTTCCGCTACCTATTTACTCTCTCATCCTTGGGAATGGAGAGTTTGAAATCTATACACGTGAGGAGGAAATCAATGATTCATAGAGTTTCTGTTGCAATATCTCATCTGTTGTTGCTCTTGGTGACGCAATCTGCATTCGCCGGAGAACCTTGTTTGCCAAAACCCAATCCCCAACATAAGCCGCAACCCAATCCTGAATCACATCCCAAACCTAATCCTCAGCCCAAACCGCAACCTAATCCTGAAGCACACCCCAAACCTAATCCCCAGCCCAAACCGCAACCTAATCCCGAATCACATCCAAAACCCAATCCCCAACCCAAGCCGCAACCTAATCCTGAATCAAATCCCAAACCAAACCCACAACCGAATCCCAACCCCCAGCCAAATCCCAACCCACAACCAAATCCTGAATCAAATCCGCAACCCAATCCTAATCCACAACCTAACCCTAACCCCCAGCCAAATCCCAATCCCCAACCGAACCCCGAATCAAATCCGCAACCCAATCCTAATCCACAACCAAATCCCAACCCCCAACCGAACCCTGAAGCAAACCCACAACCCAATCCTAATCCACAACCAAATCCCAACCCCCAACCAAACCCTGAAGGAAATCCACAACCCAATCCCAATAATCCCCAACCAAATTCCAATCCTCAAAACAATCCACCAGGTAATGCCAATTCTCAACCCCAACCAAACCCTCAATCTAGTCCCAGTACCCAACCCAATGGCCAACCCAATGGTGATTCTCAACCGGAACCTAAAAAGAAAAGCAAAGTAGTTGGAAACCTTGTTCCTATTTCTTCTATGCCACTTGCTGGTGCTAGAAGGGTAAAAGTTGGTCATACAGACATTTCCGGTTCTGTGTTTGCAGGTGGTGGTACCTTCCCCACAGCTGGAGTTGAAGGCACTGTTAGCCATCGTTTGGCTAAAAATACATTCCTCTTTGGACAAGCTACATACAATCCTGCAGCTCCATCTGATGCAATTGGAGCAGGAGGCGTAACTGCTGGAGTTGTATTGAATGCACCTGGTGATTCTCTTCGTCACAACAGCTATGTCGGGGTTTATAGCAACGTCGTTGGTATCGGAAATACTGGTGGAGATGAGGTTTCTCAAACTGCCTTTGGCAATGTAGGAATCATTGGAGGGGTTCAGCGCCCTGTGGGAGAAAAAGTCTCTGTATTTGCTCAAGCAGAAGCAGCCCAACGATTGTACTCTTTTGCAAAGACAGCACAAGGTCAAGCCGCAAGAATTTCTGGCGGTATGTCTGTAGCTCTATCTTGTACATCTGGAGCCGCCTTAGTTGGAGACTATACCGTTGGATCTAACCAATACTCAGAATGGGGTGTAAGAGGGGTTGTTAACTTTGACTTTGTAGGAACTCCTTGTGGTATCAAGCAAGCAAGCGCCTCTTCTAATGTCGTAAAAGTTACTAAATACCTTGTGACTCTCATCGGAGCTAATCCCACTGCTCAAGAGGTAAGGAAGGCTGGGCTAACTCCTCCTAATGCAAATCCTGAAGCATATCGCCTCCAATCTGAACGTTGGGTAGGGGAGAAATCCCAGGTTGAGGAAAAGTTAGTTGTTAGTGCTGTTGAGGTAGAGAGTACACCCGACAAGATCCTCTTGGTAAGAAATTCTATATCTCCTCAAACTTTTGACAAAGCTGAAAAACTTGCAGCCGATCGCGAACCGCAAAAAGCATTTGAAGAGATTCGCAACTTGCTCCAAGCTGAGGAACAAGACAAGAACTTCAACCTTGAGGAAGAAGTAAAAAGGATTGCACAGGAAAAAGGAATGGCTCTGGCTTCAGTACAACAGCTTGGTTTTGCCTTCACTTACCAAAACCGCCTGATTGGTGTGGTGGATAGCGACTTATCCCAGCCTTTGGTTGGTAAAGCTCGTGAGGTTTCTCCTGCTGAGTTGATGGTTGTCAAAGAAGTTGTCAACGTCAACAAACAAGGGAATACCATTTTGCCTGCTCTAGCAACAGGTTACACCACAAGAGGAACAACCCTCGGAGGAAACAGCATCGTCAATGGTAAGGTGCTGACACCTGGAACCAGAGTTCAAGTACCTAAGAAAAACGACGTGATTCTTCCAGTTTCTAGTAATGCTGCAGTTGAATCTCCTCAGATCCAATGGACTAGGGTTGAGAATAAGTAACCACTATGAACTGAGTAACCGGATGGAAAAGGCTTAGAGAATAAGGACTAGACGTTAAATAATATTTTTGACTAAGGATTCAGCATTTTTAACTTACACCAATATTGAGCAGAGGGGGAAGCAAAATGAAGGCTCACAATCAGAGCTTTCTGCAAATTGCTTCCTCTGTTCGCTTGCTTTCTCTAGCCAGCAAAGAAGATGCGATCGCTATTACTATTGAGCAATGTATACTTGCATACAAACTTCAAACAGCTTTTGCTTGCAGCAGTTTGTATCACTGGCAACGATCAGACAGTTCGTCTCTCAAGGTATGATTGCCAGTAACCGTGTTGTTCACGGCTCAATTAGGATTGCGATATGCTAATTCTGCTCAGCTTTTCCCAGAATCATCTGGAACTATTCTCCAGTAACGATGTCAACTCCATACTGGAGAGAATTAGTAGCTTTGACAATATCTGGTTGCGTTGTATTCGCTTCCGCGATCGCACTGCCATTGCTAAAATTATCAACCACTTCGGACTTCTGCCATCTCGCGTTGATATGGTTTTCAACCATTTTCCTCTAGGCATTGATGAAGACATAGAGGATTGTTTATTTGATAACTATGAAATTATGACTAATCAAATAAAAAATCGCGAGTTTGAGATAGTGCGTGGCAGTATTGTGGTAGGCAGCAATTTTATCCTCACATTTGAAACTACTGAAATCAGAATTTTAACTATCCTAACTAATAATATCCAAAAGGGAATTATCAATCTCCAAAATCAGAATGTAGATTATCTCATATATCTTATCTATAGAGACATATTAAATAATTACTATACTGTATTTGATTATATTTCTAGACAACTGGATGATTTAGAAGATGCAGTTTTGGATAATTCTGGCGATGAATCAACCTACCAAAAAATTGCCACAATGAGGCAATCTACTCGCTGCGGCAGACGTAATTTTCAAAGCATCAAGTCTCTGCTAGCTATGATAGATTATGAAGATTTTCAATGGTTAAGTTCGCCAGTTAAAGAACTGTTTCATCAAGAATTAGCCCACCAAGTCGATAAGCTCTGGCAAGAATACCAAGCTTTGAGAATATGGATGTCAGAATTACTCGAAATTCAACGCGATAATACTGCTAGCAAAACAAGTGAACGAATTAATCGCTTGACTATCCTTTCTACAGTATTTTTACCACTCACTTTCATTACTGGATTTTATGGCATGAACTTCAAACATATGCCTGAATTAGAACACCCTTTTGCTTATCCTATGGTGATTTGTGTAATGGTATTAATTGTGATTGGCAGTATCATGTATGCTAAAAACCAAAGTTGGCTTTAAGTAAATCGCTGCAATTAATGATTCCTCGCATTGGAATACAAATCATAATCTCCAGCTTGTTATTCTGGCTATAACTTTCGTTATAGGAATATATGCTGATGTTAACTACGAAAGTTATAGTGAATTTATATATTTCGCTGATGATATCTTCCAGACTTTTTTCAGATGTTATTTATCATCCTCAATTTTAATATAAAAGTATTCATACTGAATGAAGATTATATATTTTATGAATGTCTAAATAATATAAAAATATTTTGTTGCTTTATCAACTATTAGCCTTAGTAAAAATTAATTGGATATTCTTGTTCACTAAAGGCTGTTAATAATTTACAGGACTTACGCAACTGGCACAGTGATCCTCTGGCATAAGAGTCAAGAGTCAAGGGTCAAAAATTTAGGTTTTTTGGACTCTTGACATTTGACCCTGGACAAACCTCAACGAAAAAAATATGACACTTGCGTAAGTCCTAATTTATTTTTTTGGTTTACTCAAAGCAAAAGCATAATTACACTATCACTTTTAGGACAGCATTATGGCATCAGGAATAATGGTCGCAGGTAAATGGATAACCGATGCAAGCGAGCAAAATCAAAGTAGTGATTTACATAACATACCAACAACCTTTCGCGATCGCATCACATCTGATGGATCTAGCGGGTTTAAGGCAGAAGCAGGACGCTATCACCTCTATGTTTCTTTAGCTTGTCCTTGGGCGCATCGTACCTTAATTATGCGAGAACTCAAAGGATTGAATAATGTCATCTCCGTTACTATTGCCGATATGGTTATGAGTGACAAAGGGTGGCAGTTTTCTCAAGCTTCAGGAGCAAGTTCTGACTCAGTAAATCACGCTCGATATTTGCAAGAAATCTATCTGAAAGCCAATCCTCAATATACGGGTAGAGTTACAGTTCCGATGTTATGGGATAAACAAAATCAAAGCATCGTCAACAACGAATCTCGCGAAATCATGCGAATGTTTGACGTAGAGTTTGCTTCCTTAGCAACACAGAAAATAGATTTATACCCACACGAACTACAGCAGCAAATTGATGAAACAATTGATGCGATTTATCTACCAATTAATGCTGGTGTATACCGAGCAGGTTTTGCAAGGGAGCAAACAGCTTATGAAGATGCAGTCACTGAACTGTTTGAGAATTTAGATAGATGGGAAGTTATTCTGAGCAAGCAGCGCTATCTGTGTGGTAATCAACTCACGGAAGCTGATGTTTGTATGTTTGCAACCCTATATCGCTTCGACTCAATATATTACAGTCTGTTTAAGTGCAATTTGCGGCGAATTATCGACTATCCAAACCTCTGGAATTATCTCAAGGATTTATATCAGCATCCGGAGTTCAAAGCTACTTGCAATCTAGGCTATACCAAGGGTTCTTATTACATGAGTATGACTGATATCAATCCCAATCGAATTGTACCTTCTGGGCCAATCATTAATTTTGAGGAACGGCACAACCGCGATCGCTTCGTTCAGGTATAGTGGCGATCGCCTTAGCATCAAAAAATTCCTTAATCTAACTGGGCGTCAGAGGGTGACAACCTACCTAGAACGGCAAAATAAACTAGAGTAAGTTTGTAATGGTTGAAATAGGCGTAAATAAGTAAACCAAAATTTTCAACAATAACGAATTTACTAGGTTTGAGTTTTTGCTCTAGCTAACTTTGCCACTCTAGAAAATTACTAATTTATGGTGTTTGAGTCTCTGGAGACGACGACGCTGCTCTCGATTTAAGTTCCGTCCCGTTTGTACTTGTCTAATCCAATATTTTATCAAGGGAAACTACAAAAGTTTGACATTGAGTTGAGGCAAGTTTAAAACGCGTTGCAGGTTTCGCTTGCGACTGCCATATTGAATCGGTTGTGGAAAGACACTCGCTAAAACGGAGAGTTTGACCTGTCGATGAAGTTGTAGCAATAATAACAGAAGCTGTATGGTTATATACTGGCTTTCATTCAGATGGGTACGCAGGGTTTTTTGGTAAGATTCAGAAAACATATTTTTCTAGGGGAGTCACAACAGTACTCCCTATTTTTTGTCTTCACCATCCTCTCAAAGTTTTGTCCTGCATAGCTTATAGTTGCCTTGTCACCCTTTAAGATCTTCTAACAGCATTTGTGCAGCAGTTAGAGTACCTGGGACTCTCGATACCCAACGAAGATTTTTCATTAAAAAGCCCCTCCATATATTATTGGAGAGGCTTTTATTTTTTTATTAATAGCCTGGCATCGAGCTATTGTGGCATAGGGCAACCCCTAGACTATCGTGGCCGCAGCAGCGTTTCACCTCTGAGTTCGGGATGGGGTCAGTGTGGTTCCACAGCGCAATAGACACCAGGAAAACTTGGTGATTGGGGACTGGGGATTAGGGACTGGGGAAGATTTCTTGTTACCTAGTCCCCAGTCACCAGTCCCCAGTCGCTTACACAACCCTGAAGACTGCAAGCAACGCGATATGCAATAGTTGTGAGGTCAAGCCCTCGGTCTATTAGTACTCCTCTGCTTCATGCATTACTGCACTTCCACATAGAGCCTATCAACGGGTGTTCTGCCCGTGACCTTACCCACTTGCGTGGTGAGAGCACTCATCTTGAGGTGGGCTTCCCACTTAGATGCTTTCAGCGGTTATCCGCTCCGCACTTGGCTACCCAGCGTCTACTGTGGGTACAATAACTGGTACACCAGCGGTGCGTTCCTCCCGGTCCTCTCGTACTAAGGAGGACTCCTCTCAATGCTCTTACGCCTGCACCGGATATGGACCGAACTGTCTCACGACGTTCTGAACCCAGCTCACGTACCGCTTTAATGGGCGAACAGCCCAACCCTTGGGACGTACTTCCGCCCCAGGTTGCGATGAGCCGACATCGAGGTGCCAAACCTCCCCGTCGATGTGGACTCTTGGGGGAGATCAGCCTGTTATCCCTAGAGTAACTTTTATCCGTTGAGCGACGGCCATTCCACGCTGCGCCGTCGGATCACTAAGGCCTACTTTCGTACCTGCTTGAGTGGTCACTCTTGCAGTCAAGCTCCCTTTATGCCTTTACACTCGCCGCACGGTTTCCAAGCGTGCTGAGGGAACCTTTGCGCGCCTCCGTTACCTTTTGGGAGGCGACCGCCCCAGTCAAACTGCCCACCTGAAACTGTTCCCCAACCGGGTAACGGTTGCGGGTTAGAATTCTAGCTTCGCCAGAGTGGTATCTCACCGTTGGCTCCATATCCCCCACAAGGAATATCTCAACGCCTCCCACCTATCCTGCGCAAGCGAAGCCCGAACACAATTCCAGGCTACAGTAAAGCTTCATAGGGTCTTTCTGTCCAGGTGCAGGCAGTCCGTATCTTCACAGACATTCCTATTTCGCCGAGTCTCTCTCTGAGACACCATCCAGATCGTTACGCCTTTCGTGCGGGTCGGAACTTACCCGACAAGGAATTTCGCTACCTTAGGACCGTTATAGTTACGGCCGCCGTTCACCGGGGCTTCGGTCGCCAGCTTCACTTTCGCTGACCAGCTTCCTTAACCTTCCGGCACTGGGCAGGCGTCAGCCCCCATACCTCCTCTTTCGAGTTTGCGGAGACCTGTGTTTTTGGTAAACAGTCGCCTGGATCTCTTCACTGCGACCCACTCTCGTGGGCACCCCTTCTTCCGAAGTTACGGGGCCATTTTGCCGAGTTCCTTAGAGAGAGTTATCTCGCGCCCCTTGGTATTCTCAACCTCCCTACCTGTGTCGGTTTCGGGTACGGGTAAGATATGTTCATCACATCACTAGCTTTTCTTGGCACTATCATTGACTACGCGGAGTTCGTAAACTCCTCCCAAACCAATCAGGGTGTAGCTATCTTTCATGCGTCCCTAGCAATGCTCCCATACCTTAGTCAGGGATTAGTCACCCTGTGTCCATCGACTACGCCTTTCGACCTCGCCTTAGGTCCCGACTAACCCAGAGCGGACGAACCTGGCTCTGGAACCCTTAGGGTTTCGGGGTATGTGATTCTCACACATATTTGCGCTACTCAAGCCGACATTCTCACTTCCGTTTCGTCCACAGCTGCTTGCCGCTACTGCTTCTCCCTACCACGGAACGCTCCCCTACCGATTCATTTTTCAACAAATCCCACAGCTTCGGTACATCGCTTAGCCCCGTTCATTTTCGGCGCAAGAGCGCTTGACTAGTGAGCTATTACGCACTCTTTCAAGGGTGGCTGCTTCTAGGCAAACCTCCTAGTTGTCTATGCACTCTCACCTCCTTTCTCACTTAGCGATGATTTGGGGACCTTAGCTGGTGGTCTGGGCTGTTTCCCTCTTGACAATGAAGCTTATCCCCCACTGTCTCACTGGCAATGTGTGCTTTGGGTATTCTGAGTTTGTCTCGATTTGGTACCGGTCTCCCAGCCCGCACCGAAACAGTGCTTTACCCCCCAAATATAATCATTACCGCTGCGCCTAAACACATTTCGGGGAGAACCAGCTAGCTCCTGGTTCGATTGGCATTTCACCCCTAACCACACCTCATCCGCCGATTTTTCAACATCGGTCGGTTCGGACCTCCACTTGGTGTTACCCAAGCTTCATCCTGGACATGGTTAGATCACCAGGGTTCGGGTCTATAAACACTGATTATCGCCCTCTTCAGACTCGCTTTCGCTTTGGCTCCAGCATTCTCGCTTTAACCTACCAGTGCCTATAAGTCGCCGGCTCATTCTTCAACAGGCACGCGGTCATCCGTTTAATCGGACTCCCACTGCTTGTAAGCTGATGGTTTCATGTTCTATTTCACTCCCCTCCCGGGGTTCTTTTCACCTTTCCCTCGCGGTACTGGTTCACTATCGGTCACACAGTAGTATTTAGCCTTACGAGGTGGTCCTCGCTGATTCACATGGGATTCCTCGTGCCCCATGCTACTCGGGATTCAGCTACTATCTTTAAGTTTTCAACTACAGGACTTTCACCTTCTTTGGTGCAGTATTTAGCTGCTTCGTCTAACCGCTAGATTCGACATCGCTGTCCCACTACCCCATTCGGTAAACCAAATGGTTTAGGCTCTTCCCCTTTCGCTCACCACTACTGAGGGAATCTCTGATTTGATTTCTCTTCCTCCAGCTACTAAGATGTTTCAATTCGCTGGGTTGGCTCTTTCCTGCCTATATATTCAGCAGGTAGTACATAGGGTTGCCCCATTCGGATATCTCCGGCTCACAGTCTGCTTCCAACTCCCCGGAGCATTTCGTCGGTAACCACGTCCTTCTTCGCCTCTGTGTGCCTAGGTATCCACCATCAGCCCTTATTAGCTTGACCACATTACAATTGGTTTTCCAACTTGCAGTCTTTCGTCTTTGGCCTTTCGTCTTTTTTTTGACTTTTGACTTTTGACTTTTTTGACTGCCTGCTATTTATCGCGTTACTATGCAGTTTTCAAGGTTCTGGCTGGACTCTCTCCAGCAGTTTGACTGTTATTGAAGTCAATTGCTGAATTTACCTGTTGATGGTTGCAATCATTGTTTATTTACCGAACACAGAATACTTTGAAAGTTCTTCTCCAATCTCGACCGACCTAGAGTAGACCATCTTTGTCTCTATTGACTGTTTGCAATTGATTTCAAAGTTGGGTAGGTCTCCCTAAAAGGAGGTGATCCAGCCACACCTTCCGGTACGGCTACCTTGTTACGACTTCACCCCAGTCACCAGCACTGCCTTCGGCATCCTCCCCCACGAATGGTTGGAGTAATGACTTCGGGCGTTGCCAGCTTCCATGGTGTGACGGGCGGTGTGTACAAGGCCCGGGAACGAATTCACTGCAGTATGCTGACCTGCAATTACTAGCGATTCCTCCTTCACGCAGGCGAGTTGCAGCCTGCGATCTGAACTGAGCCACGGTTTATGAGATTTGCTTGCTATCACTAGCTCGCTGCCCTTTGTCCGTAGCATTGTAGTACGTGTGTAGCCCAAGACGTAAGGGGCATGCTGACTTGACGTCATCCCCACCTTCCTCCGGTTTGTCACCGGCAGTCTCTCTAGAGTGCCCAACTTAATGCTGGCAACTAAAAACGAGGGTTGCGCTCGTTGCGGGACTTAACCCAACATCTCACGACACGAGCTGACGACAGCCATGCACCACCTGTGTTCGCGCTCCCGAAGGCACCTTTTCCTTTCAGAAAAGTTCGCGACATGTCAAGTCTTGGTAAGGTTCTTCGCGTTGCATCGAATTAAACCACATACTCCACCGCTTGTGCGGGCCCCCGTCAATTCCTTTGAGTTTCACACTTGCGTGCGTACTCCCCAGGCGGGATACTTAACGCGTTAGCTCCGGCACGGCTCGGGTCGATACAAGCCACGCCTAGTATCCATCGTTTACGGCTAGGACTACTGGGGTATCTAATCCCATTCGCTCCCCTAGCTTTCGTCCCTCAGTGTCAGTTGCGGCCTAGCAGAGCGCTTTCGCCACCGGTGTTCTTCCTGATCTCTACGCATTTCACCGCTACACCAGGAATTCCCTCTGCCCCGAACGCACTCTAGCTATGTAGTTTCCACTGCTCTTATGAGGTTGAGCCTCACTCTTTAACAGCAGACTTACATTGCCACCTGCGGACGCTTTACGCCCAATCATTCCGGATAACGCTTGCATCCTCCGTATTACCGCGGCTGCTGGCACGGAGTTAGCCGATGCTTATTCCTCAGGTACCGTCATTTTTTTCTTCCCTGAGAAAAGAGGTTTACAACCCAAGAGCCTTCCTCCCTCACGCGGTATTGCTCCGTCAGGCTTTCGCCCATTGCGGAAAATTCCCCACTGCTGCCTCCCGTAGGAGTCTGGGCCGTGTCTCAGTCCCAGTGTGGCTGATCATCCTCTCAGACCAGCTACTGATCGTCGCCTAGGTGCGCTCTTACCACACCTACTAGCTAATCAGACGCGAGCTCATCTTCAGGCAATAAATCTTTCACCTTTCGGCACATCCGGTATTAGCCACCGTTTCCAGTGGTTGTCCCCGACCTGAAGCTAGATTCTCACGCGTTACTCACCCGTCCGCCACTATCTCCGAAGAGACCGTTCGACTTGCATGTGTTAAGCATACCGCCAGCGTTCATCCTGAGCCAGGATCAAACTCTCCATTTTGTTTTTGAGTTTGTGGCTCCGATGACTTTTTGTCTCGGAATCCTGTATTTCTTTTTTTAGATTTCTTTGGGTCTTACCCCAACAATCTTAATTGACGAGGATTGTTTCTGAAGCTTTCAAAGTATTTGTTTTTCTCGGTTCGGTCGCTTCGGCATCTTTCCGCCTCAGCACTTATCTACATTAGCAACTGTTTCTCTATTTCGTCAACCTTTTTCTCAACTTTTTTTCCACCTGCTCTCTACCATAGCTACAATAAGGCAGTAAACTTCTATCAGGTAAGGCTTGTGGCGTTTTTTTTCATCTTTGAATAGCTGAGTCAGCCTGAACTATGACTGAGTATTTATCTCATCCCAATACGCCTGTGACGCTTCAACTTGTATCATCTCATCATTCGATGTTGCGTTAGGGAATGCATATTTCGGAAAATGACAGCAGACCTTAGACAAAGAATCTAGGGCGTTGCCGAATTATGGGGTGATTTTTGTCGGTATAAGCCCGCTTCTCTACGAGACGCTGCGCGAACGTTAACAAGCAAAGGCGCAAAGACGCAAAGAATCGATTTTTAGCTTTGCCCAAAATTTTTGAATTCATAACCGCAAATATGCAACGCTGAATCTATGAGAAGATAATTTTTGTCGGCTACACCCTGCTAATTTGAATTTCATCAAGTTGATTAATAACGACATCTGCACCTTGGACATGATCTGTTTTATTAATCCAAGTGATGCCAACACAGCCTGCAGCTTTAGCATTGCGTGCCATTTGCATATCACCAACAGAATCACCTATCATGAGTGTGGCGTTGGGTTCTACACCCAAAGCTTGGCAAGCTTGTAGAAATAATATGGGATCTGGTTTACTTGGCCCTTCATCTACTCCCATTTCTAGCTGGAAATAGCTCCCTAGCTGGTGATGTGCTACAAACATTTGCACTTCTTGAGTTGTTGCAGCCGAGAGAATACCGAGTTTTATTCCTGCTTGTGAAAGAGATTTAATCACCTCTAAGCTGCCCACAAATAGTGGTGAAGGGGTTTGACCAATATATTTTTCTGCTTCATCTAAAGCGTGACGGGCAATTTTTAAAGACTCAAACCATCCCCTACCAGTTTCAGCAATATATGCTGCTGCTGCAATTTCTGTTTCGCGGCGACTTGCGACTGCCATTATACCTGCTGGGTCAAGGTGATTATTATTAACGCCAAATGCCATTAATAGAGGTTCCCCAATACCAGGGATTTGTGCGTCTATTAAGCGTGCTGTTCTTTGGGCAAGCGATCGCAAATAAGCTTCTGAGTCTTCTAAGGTACCGTTTTTGTCAAATATCACTGCTTTGATATTTGGAAATGTGATATTTCTACATTTAATAGTTGCCAAAATCTCTCACCTCATAGGAATTTTATGAGCATAAAAAAAGAGGGAAAATCCCCCTTTTTTAACTTTCATGCCTTTAGTTAAAGAAAAATAGCAGTTTTTTATTCTTCAATAGCTGCTGGAATTTCTTCTTCAATAGCTGCTGGAATTTCTTCTTCAATAGCTGCTGGAATTTCTTCTTCAACTAGAGCATCAGCAGCTACAGAAGTAATTCCTTGCTGTTTTGCTAGCAACTGTTCCCGATACTTAGCTGCCATTTCTTCGGCCTTATCATAAACCAAATCACGATTTTTAATCATGTCGCCAGGTTCAGGTTCCAGTTGTTTGGTTGATAAGGAAATCCGACCTCTTTCTGCATCCAAGTCAATGATCATAACTTTTACTTCATCATTGACGTTGAAAACACTGTGGGGTGTATCAATATGCTCGTGGGAAATTTCGGAGATGTGCAACAGACCACTAACACCACCGATATCAATGAACGCACCGTAGGGTTTAATACCGCGTACTGTACCGATCACAACTTCACCAACTTCGAGGCGGTTCATCTTCCGCTCAACTAGCGCTCGACGATGAGATAGCACTAAGCGGTTACGTTCTTCATCTACTTCCAAGAATTTCAATGGTAGTTCTTCACCTACCAGTTCTTCTTTGGGTTTGCGAGTGCTGATGTGAGAACCGGGAATAAAGCCACGCAATCCCTCAATCCGCACTAATGCACCACCACGGTTAGTAGCAAACACACCAGAGCGTACAGTAGCATCTTCAGCTTGTAGCTGCCGTACGCGCTCCCATGCTCGCATATATTCAATACGACGGATTGAAAGGGTCAACTGACCATCTTCGTTTTCGTCAGTAAGAATAAAAAATTCCCGAGTTTCGTTAGACTGTAAAACTTCTTCCGGGCTATCTACCCGGTTAATAGACATTTCTTGTATAGGTATGTATGCTGCTGTTTTCGCACCTATGTCAATCAGAGCGCCGCGCGGCTCTATACTGAAAACTGTTCCTGGTACAATATCGCCAGGGCTAAAGTGATAATCGTACTTATCAAGTAGAGCAGCGAAATCTTCGTGAGTAAATCCAATTTCTGTAGCGGTTAAATTCTGATTGACCATGCTAATTTGTTCCTGGTTCTAGTCTCCGTAAATTTTTTGTCGCGAGTGAAATTTCTAGGCAAGCTATATCATACTAGCCTAAACTTTTTTTATCCTAGCGCAGAAAAGCTAGTAACAACACATATCAACTTCCAGATAGAAGATTATATCATAATATCTGGTGACAAGTCTTTTATGAAAAGTTGATGTCTAGCGCCAAGGGTTTTAACCCTAATATTTATAATTTGCAATCAAATTACTCATAATTAAAGTATCTTACCCAGCCTCTAGCTTACACTAAAGTCTTACCTTCTTCTTGACATCATGATGATCGATAGTTCATCAATAGTGATAGCGGAGGGTGTAATTTGTGTCTATTAAATTATTTTAAGAGTGATTATACGTAAATATCCGCTGTTACCCAAGAGATAGCAGCGGATAAATAGGTTTAGATAACCTTAAAATCCTGGTAATAGTAATCTAATCATCTTTTTTCGCAATGCGAGGGGGTTCGCGAAATGCGATCGCAAAGAAGAGAACTCCTATACACAGGGTGAAAATTAAGATGTACGCAACGCTTTCCATATTACAAGTTCCTGCCTATCCAGCCAGTAATAATATTGTAGCTAGGGTATGAGGTACTTGGGACTGGGGAATTGGTATTGGGTATTGAGAAAACTCTTTTCTAGTTTCTAGACCCTAATCCCTAGTCCCTAGTCCCTAAAAATTAGAGAGCTTCCTTACGGCGGGTTGTCTTGTCACCCACTTTTTGGAATAGACCCCATTCTACTTGCTCTTCTAGATCTGCTTCTACACCAGCAAATACGTCGCGGTAGATTGTACGAGCGCCATGCCAAAGGTGACCAAAGAAGAATAAGAGAGCAAATACAGCGTGTCCAAAGGTAAACCAACCTCTGGGGCTAGTGCGGAATACCCCATCAGAGTTCAAGGTTTCCCGGTCAAATTCAAATATTTCACCGCCTTGAGCTTTACGGGCGTATTTCTTCACTTCAGCGGGATCTTTAATGGTTTGTCCATTTAGATTTCCACCATAGAAGCTAACAGTTACACCAGATTGTTCAAAGCTATATTTGGATTCTGCCCGACGGAAAGGAAT
The DNA here is from genome assembly GCA_002368155.1 of Nostoc carneum NIES-2107. Classification (GTDB taxonomy): domain Bacteria; phylum Cyanobacteriota; class Cyanobacteriia; order Cyanobacteriales; family Nostocaceae; genus Aulosira; species Aulosira carnea. The sequence continues at coordinate 1,499,824 of AP018180.1, read as the reverse complement.
GTCAGCACGAACAACACCATCTGCGTCGGTCAAGATTACTGGGAAAGTTTCAAAGAAGTTGGGCAGACGACGTACAGTCAATTCTCTACCTTCAGAATCTTTGAATACTGCATGACCTTGCCAAGATTGGGCAATACCATCACCCTTGTTCATTTGACCTGTACGGAATAAACCGCCTTTGGCAGGGCTATTGCCGACGTAATCGTAGAAGGCCAATTTTTCAGGAATTTTTGACCAAGCTTCTGTAAGTGTCGCACCTTGAGCTAGGTCGCTTTGTACGCGGCGCTGAATTTCTTGACGGAAGTAACCTTGATCCCATTGGTAACGAGTAGGCCCAAATAGTTCAATGGGAGTGGTCGCGTTACCGTACCACATAGTACCAGCAACTACAAAGGCACAAAAGAAGACCGCAGCAATACTGCTTGAAAGTACGGTTTCAATATTACCCATCCGCAAAGCTTTATAAAGCCGTTCGGGTGGTCTGACTGTGAGGTGGAATAAGCCTGCAATAATGCCGACGATACCAGCAGCTATATGGTGAGCAACAACACCACCAGGGTTAAAGGGGTTAAACCCATCTGGCCCCCATTCAGGTGCTACTGGTTGGACGCTACCTGTGACTCCAAAGGCATCGGAAACCCACATTCCTGGGCCATATAGTCCAGTGAGGTGAAAAGCACCGAAGCCGAAACAGAGTAGACCAGATAAGAATAGGTGAATACCAAACATCTTGGGCAAGTCTAGAGCTGGTTCACCTGTACGAGGATCTCTAAAGAGTTCCAAATCCCAGTAAACCCAGTGCCAGACTGCGGCTAAAAACAACAAACCAGAAAGAATGATGTGAGCAGCAGCAACGCCTTCAAAAGACCAGAAACCAGGATCGGTTGCTGGCGCGCCAGTAACGCTCCAACCACCCCAAGATTGAGTTACACCCAAACGTGCCATGAAGGGTAACACGAACATCCCTTGACGCCACATAGGGTTGAGAACTGGATCGCTAGGGTTGTAAATAGCTAGTTCGTAGAGTGCCATCGAACCAGCCCAGCCTGCTACTAGAGCTGTGTGCATCAAGTGTACAGAAATCAGTCGTCCTGGATCATTCAGAACGACTGTATGTACTCGGTACCAGGGTAGTCCCATCGACTACGCTCCTCCTCGATGAGTTAGTTTACAAAGCAATTTTCTTACAAAAGTAATACATGGTAGAAGTCACCGCAGCGACTTCTCTCAGTTTTTTTGTTATTGCCAGGGTCTTGCTTACCACCGCTGAGTCTTAATCAATGAGACAGGGTGGGTATTCTGGCAATGCTGACACGCATAACGGTCTTTACCCAGGATAACGATCGCTATTTACTTGACTTACCTAAGAGTTTGCTTGCGAAAACTTTGGCTTGTTCTCGTAGAACTAGTTAAGTACTTCTCAGGCATTTAGGTAGTCAGGCGTGCTAGGCAATTGCCATAGCAAAAATGAGAATATTTTAAAAAGTGTAACTATTGATGGTACGGTTTGCAAGCGTGTAAATAGATGCGATCGCGTAGCATCTGCAAGAAATTTTGCTACAACTGCCTGTCACAGATTTAATTTGCGTATTCTTTGGGGGATGAGGAATATGAGAATGGCAGGAGAATTCTTCTAATTTCATGCCCAGCCGCTACTCCTCTTAGCCCCGATCCCCTATTGCTAACTGCCAATCGCTACTATGTAACTGATTGCATGTTCTGCAGCTCACACTTGGCTTGTGCTGTACCCAAACGTTCGATTACCTGTTCAGCTGTCATTAGACGTTTCAGTACTACTTGACCAATGGTATTTTGCACTGGAACTGGCGTTGTAGGTTTCACTTCTACAGTTAAAATGGCATCTTCAACTCGATAAAGCCACAACAATTCGTTATTTTCTATGAGACAAATATTCAATTGCTGAATATCTGGTTGTCGTCGCCATGCAGTAATCTGCCATAGTCCATCAGATGCCCATACTCTAGAAACAGCCCAACCTTCAGATAAAAAGAAATACTTCACGTTCTTAGTCCTACTATTAGAGTCTCAATCTGCTGTTTACGATATCGCAATCTTTTCAATGGCTGATGTATATATATTGATATTTATCTAATATTTATTAATTACACTAGACAGCAAATGGAAAATGTTTGATTTAGAGCTTCAGCAGCTTAACTATTTAGTACATTACAGTGTCAATAAAACACCTCTGTCAAATCGATGAAATCCTGACGCTGTCTAGCTAAATAGAATTTTGATTTTTAATTTTCAATTCTACGTAGCAGTACTAGGTACTCATAAAATTTGCGACAAAAATGAGCTAATGTTGCAATATTTTAATAAGTATGAATTTTTGCAAGATATAAAAATTTAATCTGTAAGTATGTAATTTTGCCGGAATTTGGCAATAAACTTTGCTGTTTGATGTGGGCTATTCGCCAACCTATAGTAAAATGACTCACCATTGTTCTCAATACTTGATATTTCTATGACCAGGTTTGTCTTACCAGTCAGACGATGGAGCAGGATGACACAATTCCTCTCTTTATTTTGTCTATGTTTACTATTGGTTGTGAGCTGTAGTCCTCGCCAACAGACAACTACTTCAACTACTTCTACTAGTTCTCCGAACTCTACTACAGGGGATGGACGCATTACTATTGGGACGACATCCAAGCCAAGAACCCTAGATCCGGCAGATGCTTACGAGTTGGCATCATTGGGTTTAGTGTTTAATATGAGCGATCGCCTCTATACTTATGAGCCTGGTAGTACAGAAATTAAGCCTCAACTGGCGACAGCATTACCCAAAGTCAGTGCAGATGGTTTAACTTACACCATTCCTTTACGCCAGGGAGTAGTTTTTCACGATGGAACTCCCTTTAATGCGGAAGCGATGGCTTTTAGTATTAAACGTTTTATTGAGAATAAGGGTAAACCTTCCTTCTTACTAGCTGATACAGTAGATTCAGTCAAAGCTACGGGTGAATCTGAGTTAACTATCAAGCTAAAAAAACCTTTTGCAGCATTTCCCTCTCTACTAGCATTCTCTGGAGTTTGTCCAGTTTCGCCAAAAGCTTACGAGTTAGGCGCAGGGAAATTTAAGCCTGAGACATTTGTAGGAACTGGCCCTTACAAATTAGCAGCCTATGGTACTGATTCGCTGCGTTTGGATGTATTTGATAACTATTGGGGTGAAAAACCTGCGAATCAGGGCGTTAACGTTCAAATTCAGACTAGCCCGGTGAATTTATTCAATGCTTTCCGCACGGGTGCTGTAGATGTCGCTTATCTTTCTTTGCAACCCGATCAAATTCGCAGCTTGGAAGAAGGAGCAAAAAAAGGAGATTGGCAAGCCATTACCGCCCAAGGTAGCGTAGTCAGCTATATGGTGCTGAACCGGAATCAGAAACCTTTAGATAAACCAGAAGTAAGACAAGCGATCGCTTCTTTAATTGATCGTCCACTGTTAAATCAGCGAGTCTTGTTTAATCAAGCTGATCCACTTTACAGCATGATTCCTACAACATTTAATGTTTCCCAGCCTTTATTTAAAGATCAATATGGGGATGGTAATGTTGACAAAGCAAAACAACTATTAACGGCTGCTGGTTTTTCTAAAGATAATCCAGCAAAAGTAGAAGTTTGGTATCCCGCTAGTTCACCTACCCGAAGTTTGGCAGCGCAGACAATAAAATCACTAGTCGATCAAAAAATGGAAGGCATACTAGTACTGGAAGCCAAAACTGTTGAAGGTGCTACCTTCTTTAAAGAAATTGGTAAAGGTTTGTATTCCATTGCACTACTGGATTGGTATCCAGATTTTTTAGATCCTGATAATTACGTCCAACCATTTTTAGCTTGTCAAAAGGGTTCTGTTGCCAAGGGATGCGAAGATGGGGGAAGCCAAACTCAAGGTTCTTTCTATTACAACGAAGCTGTCAATAAATTAATCGATCAACAACGGAAAGAACTAAACCCAGAAGCACGTAAGCAAATATTTACCCAGATTCAAACACAAGTTACAAATGATGTACCTTACGTTCCCTTATGGCAAAACAAAGATTATGTATTTGCCCAAAAAGGTGTCAGCAATGTTCAACTTGACCCCACCCAAAATTTAGTTTACAAGCCGATTAAAAAGTAATTATGAGTCAAGAGTCAAAAGTCCATAGTCCAGAATCTTATGAGTATTGACTATTGACTCTGCATTTTGACTCTTGACCTTTGACCCTTGACTCTTGACCCTATAAATATGTCTCGATCTAAAGCTTTACAATATTACATTGCTTCGCGGTTACTATTAGCGCCACTTCAGCTATTAACTATTATCACTATCGTATTTCTTCTACTCAGAGCTACACCAGGCGATCCGGCGGATGCAATTTTGGGCGGACGTGCGCCAGAAAGTGCCAAAGCAGAATTACGCAAACAACTGGGTTTAGATTTACCTTTGTGGTTACAGTATCTAAATTATTTAGGAAATCTACTGCGCTTTGATTTAGGAACTTCTTTAACAAGTCGAGGACAGAATGTTGGGGATATTATCGGGCAATATTTTCCCGCGACAGTAGAGCTAGCTGTATGTAGTATGGCAGTTGCTTTAATTGTGGGAATTGTAGTTGGGACGCTTTCTGCTTCTCGTCCTGGAACAGCTGTTGATGCTGGCGGACGTTTATTTGGAATTATTACTTATGCACTCCCTATGTTTTGGGCGGGAATGATTCTGCAGTTAATTTTTTCTGTACAACTAGGTTGGTTTCCCAATTCTAACCGCTTTCCCCCAAATCTTCCGGCTCCAGCGCATATTACTGGGTTATATACAATTGATAGCTTACTTGCTGGTAATTTCAGCCAATTTCTCACATCATTGCACCATATTGCCCTTCCTAGTTTGACTTTAGGGATTTTGTTGAGTGGAATTTTTGAACGGATAGTGCGTGTTAATTTAAAGCAAACTCTACAAGCAGATTATGTAGAAGCTGCTAGAGCCAGAGGAATTCCAGAAAACAAGATTTTAGTGTCCCATGCTTTGAAAAATGCTTTGATTCCAGTAATTACAGTTTTAGGACTCACCTTTGCTTCTTTGTTAGGTGGAGCAATTTTGACTGAAGTTACATTTTCTTGGCCTGGGTTAGCCAACCGACTGTATCAAGCAATTTCCGATCGCGATTATCCTACAGTTCAGGGAGTACTAGTATTTTTTGGTGCGATCGTTGTTACTGCTAGTATTTTGATTGATATTTTAAACGCTTATGTCGATCCACGAATTCGCTATTAAAAATTTTGGCAAAATGAAGATTTTTACTGCCATTATCGAGCGAGATAGTGAAACAAATCTTTATGTTGGTTACGTCCCTGGGTTTCCGGGAGCGCATTCTCAAGGTGAGACATTAGATGAATTACAAGACAATCTTCGAGAAGTCATTGAAATGCTTTTAGAAGATAAAAATGTTTCATTCTATATATAGAAGGCTCGAGATCCCCAACTTTTTGAAGAAAGGGGATCTATAGATGAGATCAGCTAACGCCAATCTTCCCAGTTTTGGTTAAAAATTGAGGTATCAGGAAAGGCAGTAGGATTACCATTTTGTTCTAAAAGCCGTTTCAGCGCTTGTAGTTGCGGTTCTTGTTTGGGTAAGTCATCTACTAATTGGTATGGCGCTACAGCATTTTTAAGGGCAAAAGCTGCAACTGTTCCCGCCGCTGCACCAGCTGACCATTCAAAGGAGTGGACACGATAAGCAGCAGCAGCAATGTGGCTGGTACCAATACTTTTACCACCAACGATTAAATTGTCTATTTTCTGGGGAATCATCGCCCGTAATGCTATTTGGAAAGGATAAGCTTGACCTGCGCCGCGTCTTTCACCAGCACGTTCTGTATTTCCAGGTGTTTCTGGTGGGCTTTGGGTCATACAGGGATGGAAATCGATAGCATAGTGACCAATACCGATAGAATCAGGAAAGATAGTAGAACGAGTTCGCCGCATGGCTTTATCAGGAGAAATTTGACCAGAAATTACCGATGTTGCTTCTAAACCTGCTAGCGCTGCTCTTAACTGCTTATACATATCTGCTGGCAGCGTCTTACGGTAATATTCGTCATTGTAGTCGCGACGAGAAATATCAATTTCCCATATGCCAAAACCAGAAGCTTGTCCCCAGCTAGGACGGCCAATAATACGCCGTCCTTCTCGCATATAAGGATATTTCGACAAACCAGATACCGTCCCCATTGGGGAATCTAGCCCAGATAACAAACGGTGGTTTGGGTATGGCTGCTTGACACCGTTCCCTAGTTGAGAATCTGTGGTTCCAGCAACTAACCAGTAGTAATAGGAAAGGGCATTTTCCTCTCCTTTCCGCAAAGTGTCTGTTCTGAGTCCTCCCATCCAACCACCAGGCTGCAACTGTCCTGTACTTTCTAACTGTTGGCGAGTATAAATTAAGTTATCAGCAGCAGTTCCCGGGCGATAGTCGTTACCCCATGTCCAGTTTTGCATGGAAATGTCACCGGGTGAGGAGGCAGTAAAATTAATACCACCGAATTTTGTTGGTTGTCCTTTTGTCGGACTCCAAATCCGACGGTAAGTAAAAACTAAATCAAAGTTTGCTAACCGTTGCAATTCATAGCTGAAATAAGGTGCATATTGAGGATAATATGCAGGCATTGTCTGAGGCTGTGCTTCCTTAGTCGCCTCCATTGCAAACGTGTAGGTAAAACCTTGAGTACAATATGGGTCGTTTTGGGAATTGGAAGCAGAAGGTTCTAGATAGGAAAGAGCATCAATACCTAATCGGTAGGGAACATCAGCTAGTCCAATGATTTCTCCAGTTTCACTAGCATCTACAACATACCAATTTGGAGATGTTTGTTGATTGGCTTTAGGTACAAAGCGAATAATTGTTTTAGTAAGCCGAGATGAATTGCCGTAAGTATAGGCATCTTCAATAGTTTGAGATAAAGGATAAGTATTGAGAGGGGGTGCGCCTTTTGCTGGTTGATGTTGAATAGCGATCGCACTATTGATGATTTTCCCATCACTACTAATATCTAATTCTTTAATTACTGTATTGCCAAACCATTGCAACTTGCCTTTGCCTTTACTTTCAGCATCTTTGAGCATCTGAGTCAAAATGGTGTGAGCATCACGGGGTAAAAAGCAAGAGTCACTTACCCAGCAATTACCAGGATTGAGTTTACCGTACTTGCGCTGAATGCGATCGCGTAATTCCAAATAACCGCGAGAATAAAATTTCAAGGCTCTTTGGGTAGGTCTTTCGTCTAATGCAGAGGTTCCTTGAGCAGAAATTTGTCCCCCCAGCCAGTCGGTAATTTCTGTTAAACAAACAGTTCTACCTGCTAGTAAACCTTCGTAAGCTGTGGCGACACCAGACAATCCACCCCCCACAATTAACATTTCACAATTTACAGTTTTATCTGGGTTTCGCGGTGGTGTAGCAATCATTGCTGAATACGGTGCTAGCAAGGCGGATATTAAGCTGAAACTGATGAGTGAATGCTGCCTATAAGCCAGTTTTCGTCTACATTTCATATTGGAGATCCCTGCAAATGCTTTTCACCTGTAGACGGTAGCATTTAGGAAATGTTTTACTCAAGTTTTTCAGCAAGAAATTAGGGATTAGGGATTAGGGACTGGGGATTGGGTACTGGGAAATTTATGCTAAAGGTAAAAAATCAAACTATAAGTCAGGAAGATAGGAAGAAAAAAGGTTTGGATTAGTTTGGAGATATGCTTTTGAGTGCAAGTTAATGAAGAACAATATTTGCAATATCGTAATTATCAACAGAAATCAATACACCAAAATATAGAGATTTTAAATATCACAATCGTGTCTATTTTGATGAAATGGGGACGGACATATTGTCCGTCCCACAAAAATATCAACTGTGAGCAATACCTTCTTGACGCGCTGCTTGTTGCACAGCCGCCGCTACAGATGAGGCGACTCGCTCATCAAAAACGGAAGGAATGATATGTTCTCGATTTAAATCTGAAGGCTTCACTAAAGATGCGATCGCATGTGCAGCTTCTAAATACATAGTCGTGGTAATTGTCTTAGCTTGACAATCTAATGCACCGCGAAATACTCCAGGGAAAGCCAAAACGTTGTTGATTTGATTGGGATAATCACTGCGACCTGTAGCAATTACAGCTACATCGTTTGTGACTAATTCTGGTTGAATTTCGGGAATCGGATTAGCCATTGCAAACACGATCGCATCTTTTGTCATTGATTGCACCATTTCTGGTGTCAAAACTCCCGGTGCGCTTACCCCAATAAATACATCTGCGCCTTGCAATGCACCAGCTAATGTACCTTGGGCTTTAACTGCAAATTCGCGTTTTTCTTCCGTCAAATCAGTACGGCTGGTAGAGATAATCCCTTTAGAGTCGCACATCCAGATTTTTTCTGCCCCAGCTTTGCGGAGTAAGCGGGCGATCGCTACCCCAGCAGCGCCAGCACCATTAATCACAATGCGGATTTCTGCTAGTGATTTATTTACCAGCTTCAAAGCGTTGAATAATGCTGCCAAGGTGACAATTGCTGTACCATGCTGGTCATCGTGAAAAACAGGTATATCTAATTCCTGACGCAGCCTTCTTTCAATTTCAAAGCAGCGGGGAGCAGCAATATCTTCGAGGTTGACACCACCAAAAACCGGAGCAAGATTTTTGACCGTCCGCACAATCTCATCGGTATCTTGAGTTGCCAAGCAGATGGGGAAAGCATCAATACCCGCAAATTCTTTGAATAGCATTGCTTTCCCTTCCATGACTGGGAGAGCCGCCGCTGGGCCGAGATTTCCTAAACCTAAAACAGCACTACCATCGGTAACAATAGCTACTGTATTTTTTTTGATAGTGAGATTATAGACTTCATCGGGATTTTCAGCGATCGCTGTACAAATGCGACCTACTCCAGGTGTGTAAGCCATTGCTAAGTCAGAAACACTCTTTAAGGGTATTCGGCTAGCGATGCTGATTTTACCGCCACGATGCAAATTAAAGGTGCGGTCATACACACTGAGCAAGTGAATGTGTGGTAGTGCTTTGACTGCTTGCACAATAGTTTCCGCGTGTTCAGTGCTAGCTGCATCAACCGTAATATCGCGAGTAGACTCTTTGCGGGTTTGCTCGATTAAATCAATTTGTCCGAGTAGTCCACCACTAGCTGCGATCGCCTGGGTAACTGAAGCCAACATCCCAACGCGATTAGGAATCTGCAAGCGTAGGGTCAAACTAAAACTAGAATTAGGAGTAAGGTCTGCCATTGTGATTTTTAGATTTTAAATTTCACATCTTATATTGAATTGATTATTAAAAACCTATTGCACATCTTAAATGTCATATTTTACTAACTGTTAAAGAATTGCAAGCTCGTAAATATACTCAGCAACACGAGATATTTTTGTTATCTTATATTCCTAACTGCTACCCCGAGAACACAGAACCCTGCGCTCAAAAGTGTGATTTCTGATTCCTTTAATGCTGATTTACTTGTCCCCGGTTCAGGTTTTGCGATTGAGTTAGTCTTCCTGATTTGGGAATTGCTGGAACCGGAGGAAAAGTCAATGGGGGTGTTGACGGTTGACGGTTGACAGTTAACCGTTAACCGTCAACTCCCTGCTATCTTTCGACTTCATCCACTTCTTTGGGAACTCCAGCCGTTAACACCTCATGTCCGGTACTGGTTACTAAGACATCATCTTCAATGCGAATCCCAATCCCCACCCAACGCGGATCGGTTGGGGGTTGGTCTTCTGCAAGTTTGGTATCTGGCACAATATATAATCCAGGTTCTACTGTGAGAACTTGTCCAGGTTGTAAAATCTGCGGGTTGTCACCATGCTGATATACACCCACGTCATGCACATCCAAGCCTAACCAATGGCTGGTACGGTGCATATAGTAGGGTTTATATTTTTCTTCTTCAATTAATTTGTCAACTTCACCCTTCAAAATTCCCACTTCTACTAAGCCTTCTGTAAGGACGCGCACAGCTGTATCGTGAACTAAGTTGAAGGGATTACCTGGTTGAACTTGAGCGATCGCTTTTTTCTGTGCTTCTAAAACAATTTCATATAATATCTTTTGTTCTGGAGTAAATTTCCCACCTACGGGAAATGTCCGCGTAATATCAGAGTTGTAATAACCATAGGCGCAACCTGCATCAATTAGCAGTAATTCGTCATCCTGCATTTGACGATCATTTTCGATGTAGTGCAAGACGCAAGCGTTAACACCAGAGGCGACAATGGAAGGATAAGCAGGCCCCATTGCACCCCGCAAGCGAAAAATATGTTCTATTTCAGCCTGGATTTCATACTCATAACGTCCAGGTGTGGTAACTTTCAGTGCATGAGTATGTGCTTCAGTTGCGATCGCAGCTGCTTGGCGCATCAAGTCTAATTCGGCTGCGCTTTTATGTAATCTCATAGCGCTGAGAATTACGCCTGTATCTTCAATCGCAATCGGCCCTGTACCGCGTTTGGGGTAAGTGCGGAGTAAGCTTTGATAATGCTTGAGGACTGTATCATTAAAAGTGCGATCACGTCCTAAATGATAGTAAATGCGATCGGCTTTTTCTAAATATTGGGGTAATTTCTCATCCAGTTCATGGATAGGATAAGCTTCATCAGCACCATACAACTCTTTGGCTGCATCCACCCCACAGAGATAACCAGTCCAAACTTCCTTTTCCCGATCCTTGGGTTGGACAAACAATACAAACTTATGTTCTGGGTGATTGGGTGCTAACACAGCTACCGCTTGCGGTTCGTTAAAACCAGTCAGATAGAAGAAATCACTGTCTTGGCGATAAGTGTATTCCACATCATTGTGCATCACAGCCATTGGCGCACTGCGAAAAATGGCAGTTCCATTGCCAAGTTTTGACATCAATTGCTGACGACGCTGCTGATATTCTGCTTGCATAGCTACTTTATATCTCCAATTATCTTGATATCTTAACCTTTAAACACTACAGATTGCATATATTACATCTGTGATAGTTGTGACTAATTTCTATTGATTTAGTCAATATTTTTTGATTTTGTCAGCAGCTATGCTGCTCTCGAATCGAAAAGTTATCATTCGCTAATTTTTGCAAATACAGAGCATTAATTATATAGCAATTTATCGATAAATATTTTGATTATTTACTAGCAATGTTCAATCTGGACATCAATAAAATTTACCCTATCCAGCATTAGCAAATTTGTTGTTTGCTGATTTATAGATGTTTTAGCAGTTCCTTATGCTCAAATACAGTACTGCTGTTTCTATCCTCACTGGCTTTAAACACCTGACATACATAGTCTTTCAGGTTAATTTACAAAGAATAACCCGAACAAAAATATTTATTTTATTGTTTATTATGAACTTTAAAAATCAATCAAATTTATTATTTAAAACAAATCAATGTTATTAAATATTGATATTTAAGCTAACTTGGTTAAAAAATATTTAATACTATTCAAATGTTATTTAGGAACAGAATTTTATTAACCAAAGAAGTTAAAACTTTGATTACAACCAGTCATAAGAACCCACCATGCCTGATAAATCTTTGGATACAAGTTTGCAATCAGCAAATTACCAAACATTAAATATATCATCACCTTTTGATGAACCATCTAATGCTATTAATAGCCAAAGCAGCGCCTCTTCTGTATCATCACAATCCTTATTTGGATCTGCTAACCCCAATCCTAATCCTTATATAACAAGTGCGGCTCTTGTGCCTGATTTCAACGGCGACGGCAAAACAGATAAAATCTGGGTTGATTCTCAAACCGGTGAAACTCAGGTTTGGTTGATGGATGGAACAAACGTTGCAGCTAAGGGTTCTTTGGGACAAATTGATTTAGCTTCAACAGTTTACAAAATTGGTGATTTTAACGGCGATGGTAAGACTGACTTCCTGTTACGTAATCAGGTAACAGGCCAGAACAGCTTGGTGCTAATGGATGGAGTAAACGTTGCTGGTTTGATTGGTCTCGATGCTCTAGATTCATCCTGGACACCACTGATTGGCGATTTTGATGGCGATCGCAAAACTGACATCTTCTGGCGTAATAATCAAACCGGTCAAAACGCTATTTGGTTGGTAGATGGTAGCAACCCAAGCCAACCACTGAAAAGCGGAACCTTACTAGAAACTCTCGATCCTACCTGGACTGCCACTATGGTAGATTTCGATGGTAATGGTAAAACTGACATTTTCTGGCGTAGTGCTACTGGTGAAAACAGCGCTTGGTTCATGGATGGAACTCAAGCTAATAAGAGTTCTCTACAATCACAAGATCCAAACTGGACTTTTACCCTTGGCGACTTCAATGGTGATTACCGTTCTGACATCCTCTGGCGGAACACCACAACTGGCGAAAATAAAGTTTGGCTGACAAATTCCTTGTTACCAAATAACGTCTTCTTCACCGAAGGTGCTTTGACAACCCTAGATGCAAACTGGACATCTAGCATTGCTGATTTCAATGGTGATGGTAAGACTGATATTTTCTGGCACAATAATGCCACAGGTGAAAACACCACCTGGCTGATGGATGGTTCTACAATTGTGACTGAAACCTTCCTAGCACCCAGTTCTACAACCGCTCAAGCAACATTTGGCGATTTCAACAACGATGGTAGAACTGATATCTACTTCCGCGATTATGCTACAGGTGCGGATGAAATTTGGACAACCAATGCAGATGGTACAACAGTTACCAGAACTCCAATTGCAGAGACAGAAAAGCTGGCTCCAATCCAAGTAGACGAAAATGGTCAGCCTATACTAGGCGCAGATGGTAATCCGCTGAAAAAATGGGTTACTTTCTAGAAAATATTGAGTTTCTCGGTTGTCGCACAAAGATTAGCAATGCTGTAGATAGTGCAATCTCAGCAATTACAGAAAATTAAGTTGAGTAGAGTTTAGTTATATTGCTTTCTCTACTCTTACTAAAGGCTTTGATGTGAAAGTTTCATTCTGAATGGGAACACACCAGAGGATCAAGGGAATTCTACCGTTATACCAATTCGTAATACCCTACGGGAAGCGCAAAGCGCTACGTAATTCGTAATTAATCAAGCCAGATATGGTCTGAATTTCAGAGTTTGAATGTTGTAGAGAATTGGTATTAATAAATATTTATTGGTAGGATGCGTAATACCAATTTGAAAAAAGAATGCGACAGAAAGTAGGGGCAAGGCAATGCCCATAGGTGTCAACTTAAGCTAAAAGCTATATAGGGCGGGCGTTGTACAGATACCTCGCGCCCTCATCCCCTAACCCCTTCTCCCCCTGGAGAAGGGGAACTAAATCTCTAGCTCCCTTCTCCCTGTGGGAGAGGGGCTGGGGGTGAGGGCGAAACCATGCAACCAAGCGGGTTTCACGTTAAGTTGACACAGGTGGGCAATGCCTTGCCCTCTAGAATATATTGACGTGTCGCCAACATTATTTAAATTGGTATTACGCTAACTCACCGCCAATACATTAAGAAGGTGCGTTACACTTCGTTAACGCACCCTACAGGTGTGACTGGAAGATTACAGAATAATCAATTAAAACTTGTAACTCAAGGTTTGAATAACGCTCTTATCTGTTAAATTGCCAGGAGTAATAGTAATAGAATCGCTACTACTACGGCTGATAGTTGTACCTTGCATCAAGTTAAGAAATTCATCTAGCCCAGCAATTTCGCACTTAGCAGCATCAGCCGCCTGTGTTCGATAATGGGTAGGAATTACCAGCTTGGGATTTAAAATTTGTATTGCTTGCTTGGCTTCTTGAGCATTATAAGCTTTGGCACTACCGCCTACAGGCACAAATGCTACATCAGGTCGCCCCATGAGAATTTTTTGTTCAGCAGTAATGGGTGCAGCCGCCCCACCCAAGTGTAAGATATTAATTCCGCCTTGCTTCCAAGCCCAAACAGTATTCACACCAAACTGCTTACCACCTTTGCGATCGTGATCTGTGGCAATACCTTGGAATTTAATGCCTTTAAACTCGTAAACTCCTGGTTCATAGATCAGCTTGGGTTTACCTGGGAGTCCATCTACTGCACCTTCATCCAGCAATTGACTGCTAATCATCACTAAATCGGCTGCTACTTTGGGTGCGCGATACCCAGCTGTACAGCCAACGGGTCGAAAGGGATTGACGAGAATTTTTACACCGCCACCTGTTAATAGAAAGCACGTATGACCCAACCACTGAACTGATAAACCGCTAGATTGCGCGCCAGCTGGAAATTCAGAACTCAAGGTAGTCAGAAAAGCTGTTGCCAAACCCGCCCCAGCATAGCCCATCAACTGTCGTCGTTTCATTAATTACTCTCTCGACTGTAATTGTTCCAGAAAGTTTCGTAGCAATTGCTTGCCTGAAGATGTCAAAACACTCTCTGGGTGAAACTGGACTCCTTGAATGTGAGGATAGTTCCGGTGTCGGACTCCCATGATAGTACCATCCTCAACCCAAGCGGTGATTTCCAAGACATCGGGGCAAGTTTCGCGATCAATAACCAGACTGTGATATCTAGTCGCAGTGAGAGGATTTTCTAATCCCCGGAAAACTCCCACCCCGGTGTGAGACACCTGAGAAGTTTTGCCATGCATCAACTCTGGAGCCGAAACGATTTTACCACCGAATACTTGACCAATGCTTTGATGGCCTAAACATACGCCCAAAATGGGCAAATTAGCGCCTAGTTCTTCAATTAACTTTAAGCTGATACCCGCGTCTTCCGGGCGACCAGGGCCAGGAGAAATTACTACAAGCGTTGGATTTAAAGCCTGAATCTCATCTACAGATATCTTGTCGTTGCGAAACACTTTAATATCTGTAGCTACGGGGAACTCTGCTGCTAGTTCTCCTAAATATTGAACTATATTATAAGTAAAACTATCGTAATTATCGATGACTATAATCACAGCTTATGACTCCTGGTCAGATTATTTATATGACTTTGTTTAATTGTCACCAGATTTAAATTGCTGCAAACGTCATCAATTATGAAACGAAAAGGTAACACCTATAAAGAGGACATAATTAAAGTTACTAAACGTGGCAGCAACAGCATACCAGCTACTAAAACAGCTACTAAAGCCGAAACCAGTACCGCACCAGCAGCGCAGTCTTTGGCAATTTTTGCCAATTCATGATAAGTCTGTTTAACTGTTAAATCAACCAAAGACTCAATAGCAGTATTCAATAATTCCAGAGCTAAAACCAAACCGCTGGTTATACCAATTACAGCTATTTCCACAGCGGATAGATGTAACATTACACTTAAAGCGATCGCGATCGCACAAACACCTACATGAATCCGAAAATTGCGTTGAGTTTGAAAACTATAGCTGATTCCAGCCCAAGCATATTTAAAACTAATAAATAAATTAGTAGCTACTAGCCAAGATTGCCGCCGTTCTGGAGCCGCAAGTGTTGGTAGGCGGTTAGAATTTGGGGGAACCGAAAGTTTTTGGGACATAGGCTGAAGCATCCTCACATCAAGTCAGTAAAGTTGGATCTGGGCCGATTTTAATGGCGTAATTTGATTTTCGCCAATTTTATATAGAAGTTTTTGGGAACTGAGATAAATAATAGTAGTTACTCAATGTCAATCGCAATACCTACTTTTCTCAGCAATATTACCTGCTGTTTTAACATTCTGACTAAACTCTCTTCATCAGGATGATCCCAGCCTAATAAATGCAGTAAGCCGTGAGCAACTAACCAAGCTAATTCGGTCTGCAAACTATGCTCCTGCTGTTGAGCTTGGCGATTGGCTGTGTCAACGGACACTACAATATCACCTAAATATAAAGGCATAGAGGCGAACATTTCCTCATTTTGGGGAATGTCCACCTCTAAAGCCGCAAAAGATAAAACATCTGTTGGTTTGTCTTGTTGACGATACTGGGCATTTAAGGTCTGAATTTCCACATCATCTGTCAATCGCAAGCTGATTTCGTAACCTGGTGCAGGCGGTAGATCCGATTGCAGTACTTCTAACCAACAAGCAAACCAGTTTTCCCATGTTTCAACAGCTATCCATTCATCAGCCCCAAAATTGGCAATTTTTTCTGGGGATGATTCGTAAAAATAATCTTGTACATCTAGTTCAACTTGCACTAGCTACAAATTCTCCAACTAACTCAGGGTTTTGGTTGATTTTCAGCGAGTCAAGTAAGCAAGACCTACAAAGACAGCTAATAGCCCTATAGTAGTCAGGAAAAAATGTTTGAGAGAAGTACCGCCTTTCCGCACCATGTTCCGCATGGCGAGTTTAACGTAGCTAGGTTGAGTTTCCTTTGAAGGAGAGTTGCTCATGATGATTTAATCACAAACTCTTTTATATATAAATGTAACAGTTTACCGGATGTAAAAATGGGATTTATTATTGGGCATGGGGCATGGGGCATTGGGCATTGGGCATTGGGCATTGGGCATTGGGCATTGGGTAATGGGTAATGCGTAATGGGTAATTACCATTGTCCCCTTGTCCTCCTCATCTCCCTCATCTCCCTCATCTCCCTTATCCCCTTATCCCCTTATCCCCAGTCCCCAATCCCCAGTCCCCAATCCCTAATCCCCAGTCCCTAACACCGACCGATAGCGACCAAGGGCAATTAAGGGAAAGTATTGTTGATAAAGGTGGTATTTGAGGTAAAAATGGCAGGGGAAGCCTGTACCTGTGAAATAGGACTCGTACCATGTACCATCGGGTTTCTGGGTGGTTAACAGGTAGTTAATCCCTTGTTCAATGGCGTTATGAGCAAATTTACCAGTGGCTTCGCCTGCAGCGATGAGTCCAATTAAAGCCCAGGCTGTTTGGGAGGCTGTACTGGTTCCTTGTCCTTTGAGGCTGGGGTCGTTATAGGTGCGGCAAGTTTCACCCCAGCCACCATCAGGGTTTTGACAGCCTACTAACCAAGCTGCGCCTCGTTCGATGCTTTGTTGCTGAGTTTTTGGTGCAACTAAAGCTAGGGCTGAGAGAACGCCACTTGTACCATATATGTAATTTACTCCCCAACGACCAAACCAACAGCCTTCTTGTTCCTGTTCGCTTAGAAGATAGGCGATCGCTCTTTCAAAATTTTGCTGATTTATTGATAGATTACAAGCACCGAGCATTTCTAATACCCTAGCTGTGACATCAGCTGTGTTGGGGTCAATCATGGCTTTGAGGTCGCCATAGGGTATGGAGTTTAGCCAATCTTGATCGTTGTCGATATCAAAAGCTGCCCAACCGCCTGGCTTACACTGCATAGAAGCAATCCAATTTAAAGCACGGGCGATCGCAGCTTGTTTTAATTTCTCGTTGGGTAGTTTTGCTTGGTGTAACGCCATGACTACAACAGCAGAATCATCGACATCTGGGTAAAAGCGATTGTCAAATTCAAAAGCCCAAGCGCCTGGTTTTCCTTGACGGTTTTTAACAGTCCAATCACCGTAGTCGAGAATTTGCTTATCTATTAACCATTCTCCCGCTTTGACAATCGCGGCATCATTGGGGGCGTAACCAGAATCTATTAAAGCTCGAATTGCCCAGGCTGTATCCCAAACAGGAGAAACACAAGGCTGAACGCAGTAGCTATCTGCGGTTTCAATGGCAAAGTTATCAACGGCTTTCAGTCCCCGTTCCACAATGGGGTCGGCTGGGTCGTAATCTAGACAGCGTAAAGCTAACAGTGAATTCAGCATGGCGGGAATAATTCCACCCCAATCACCTGTAGCTTCTTGGCGTTCTAAAACCCATTTTTCGGCGGCTTTGATGCCTTCTTGGCGGAAAGGAACCAAATTCAAGCTTTCAGCGAATTTGAATCCTTGATCCAGGGTGATGAATATATCAGTCCAATCACCACTTCTAGGTAATTCCCACTGAACGCGATCGCGTCCTTCTACATAGAGTTCATCGACGCTAATCGCTGGGTCAATTTGAAAAATCGGTTTGCGATCACAGACAATCAACAAAGGTACAGTACTGGATCTCGCCCAACTCGACATTTCGTAAATATTGACCGGGAAGCTATTGGGCAAAAGCATGATCCAGGGCGGTAGGGAAGGAATACCGCGCCAGTCATAACAGCCAATCAGGGCTAGGTGTAGTTTAGTAAAGATTCGAGTTTTACTGATGCCACCCCGTTGGAGAATAAAAGCTTTAGCCTTGAGCATGGCGGGGTCGGTAGCTGGGACACCCAGGAGTTTCAAAGCCATGTAGGCTTCCACCGTGGTACTCAGTTCTCCGCCATCCCCAAAATAAAGTTCCCAACCACCATGTTCTCGTTGTTGAGAACGGAGGTAATTTTCTACTTTGTGCAAGGGTCTGGTGCTATCTGTTCCCCAAATTTTATGTAGCAGAACAGCTTCAGCAGTAATCGTCACATTAGATTCTAACTCTGCCCACCAATACCCTGCCGGATTTTGAATTGACAGCAGATATTGTTGGCTTTTGGCGATCGCCTCTGCAACTTGATTGGTCGTTGCTCTCTCTTGAGTTTGCATCAAATACTCTTGAACCTCTACACCACAACAAAGTTAATATCGCAATCCGGTGAAAAATATTCTCCCACAATCCCAAGAAATACAGCATTGGGCATGGGTAATGAGTAATGAGTAATTGGTAATTACTTTTTCCCTCATCTCCCTCATCTCCCTCATCCCCCTCATCCCCCTGCTCCCTGCTCCCTGCTCCCCTGCTTCTTCCAGTACGGGTTTTCGCCACATACTTCATGTACCTGAAATATGCTGTAGTATTCTGTCTGAGACATAGAGGAGGGGCAAGAGGTCATGGCGGCATTTGTATTATTGTTAACAGGTTTATCTTTATTGATTTGGATAGGATTACTGAGCTTTCGCGGGCAGTTTTGGCGTTGTGACCAGCAATTAGAAGCAAAAGAAATCCCTTTGCCATCTTTACCGAGAATTTGTGCAGTTATACCTGCCCGTAATGAAGCAGATTTACTGCCTATGACTTTGCGATCGCTGCTACTTCAAGACTACCCAGGTGATTTTAACGTTTTTTTGGTGGATGATCGCAGCACCGATGGCACAGCCGATTTTGCTGAAGGGGTTGCTTATGCTTTAAATAAAGCCGATCAATTTCATATTATTTCTGGCAAATCCCTAGCTCCAGGTTGGAGTGGTAAACTTTGGGCAGTCGAACAAGGGATTCAAATTGCGACTGAGTTTGCACCAGACTATTTTTTACTCACAGATGCAGATATTGAGCATGACTCAGCAAGTCTCCGCCGATTAGTGGCTAAAGCGGAACAGGAAGATTTAGATTTAGTTTCGGTGATGGTGCGGCTTAGATGTGAAAGCTTTTGGGAGCAGATTTTAATCCCGGCTTTTGTGTTTTTCTTTCAAAAACTTTATCCTTTTCGCTGGGTGAATAACCCCAAAAATTCCACTGCTGCGGCGGCTGGCGGGTCGATTTTGATTCGCAAAACAGCTTTAGAGAAGATTGGCGGAATCGCTACAATTCGCCAAGCTTTAATTGACGATTGCGCTTTAGCAAAAGCTGTTAAGGGGAATCAGCAATGGAGACAAGGACGAATTTGGTTAGGATTAAGTGCTTTAACTCAGAGTTTGCGCCCCTATCCTGATTTGGATACAGTGTGGCAGATGGTGGCGCGTACTGCTTACACCCAACTAAATTATTCGCCGCTGCTGTTAGCTGGAACAGTTTTGGCTATGACCTTAATTTATTTAATTCCACCTTTAGCAACCATCTTAGGAGCAGTAACGCTGAATTGGGCGATCGCATTTCTGGGTTTAGCAGCCTGGTTCTTGATGAGTTTTGCTTACTACCCAACCATCCGCTTTTATAAATGTCCAGCTTGGTTAGCCTGTTGTTTACCTGCGATCGCATTTCTCTATACTCTGATGACTATAGATTCCGCCATCCGTCACTGGCAAGGGCGCGGAGGCGCTTGGAAAGGACGCGTTTACCCTAGTTGAGCGGAAGAGGCAAGGGGGCAGGGGGTAGGGAGAAAGGGAGACCTCTGCCCGATTGCAATTTGCTTCCAAGCCTCCGAATTTATTCGGGGAAGATGCCAAGCTAAGTCAGGTATAAATGTCAAGTAAAAATTTCCGGACTGCTACAAATTCAATTTGTAGCTAGATGTGTCAAGCAAAAACAATTTGATTGACAAGAGAACTTAATAATTACTAAGTAAGCGCATAAATTTAAATCACCAAACGTATCAATTAATAGGCATAAAAACCTAAACCAGTACATCTAAATTATCAGGAGAAATATTATGACATCCTTTACACAAATTTTGCTAAATCGTGACCTACTCTACCCAATTCGCCAATGGTTAGAAGGCATAGAAATTCATAATCGTGAACTAGCTCATTTCTTGTGCAAAGCCATTCCTAGCCAATGTCCTTTTGAGAGAGATATTAAACTATTTGGTCGCAAACTATTTCACATCCCACCAATGTGTAAGTTAAATCCACTTTATGAGCAAGTCGTGACATTACGATTTAAAGCTTTGTGTTACCTTGCTGATGAATGTAAAGAAGATGTAGCTGCCTACTGCTAAATATTGATGTTCTGGTAATCAAGCAGTCATAGCTAACCGCAGATTTACGGTTGTTACGTAATCAGAACTATACTAAGCTGACGTAGTACTGATTAGATGTCCGACTATTTAGTAGTTAATACCTATTAAAATTTTTCCAATCTGTATCTCTGCTAACTATATCCTGCTGTAATTATTAACATCCTCTATGAGGCACATCTTACTGGTCGAAGATGAAGTCAAACTAGCTCGATTTATAGAATTAGAACTAAATTATGATGGCTATCAAGTTAGTACTGCTTTCGATGGCTTCACTGCAATTACCGCATTACAAAAGTTGCATCCAGATTTAGTAATTTTAGACTTAATTTTACCAGGTGTATCGGGGTGGGAAATTTGTCGTCGGTTGCGAAGTACTGATGAGCAAGTACCGATAATTGTATTAACGACCAAAGAAGAAGCAAGCGATCGCATAGAAGTTTTAGATGCTGGCGCAAATGATTATGTAGTTAAGCCATTTAGCCGCGAAGAATTATTATTTAAAGTTAATACACAACTGTGCAAAATTAAGAAGCCAGAAGTCACAGAAATCTTAAAATTTGAAGACATCAGTTTAAATCGCCGCACACGAGAAGTTTATCGCGGTCAACGTTTGCTGGATTTAACCGATCCAGAATTTAATTTACTAGAATATTTACTCATCCATCCCCGACAGATTATTACACGCGATCGCATTATTGAAGATGTTTGGGGTAAATATTTTAGCGGCGATGCTAATATCATTGAACTTTATATTCGCTATTTACGCCTGAAGCTAGAAGCCAATAACGAAAAGCGGGTTCTACAAACTGTGCATGGTATCGGCTACGTGTTACATGATTAAAATCCGACTAACCCTGAAACCCTAAACCCCCAGAAAATAAAGGAGTTTAGGGTTTCTCGTTTTCTCACCTAAAACTCATGCAATTCTGAGTCACTTGTATTACGATGCAGAAAGTTGACTCTACAGAACAGCCTACAATATTGAGTTCGCAATGACCTATTTAGAAACAGCGGCGCAATTCTACCGCGAAGTTGCAGAAACACCACAAGTTGGACTTTGTTGTGTGCAAAGTACACCCCTGCAACTACCAGGACTGAAAATCCCCATGCCAATGCAGGAAATGAACTATGGTTGTGGTACTACTGTTCATCCTACTGAACTCGCCAATCAACCTACTGTGTTATATGTTGGTGTTGGTGGTGGCTTAGAAGCCTTACAATTCGCTTATTTTTCTCGTCGTGCGGGTGCAGTAATAGCGGTTGAACCCGTTGCAGCTATGCGAGAAGCCGCTACACGCAATCTAGAAATTGCAGCTCAAGAAAATCCTTGGTTTGATACCAGCTTTGTAGAAATCCACGAAGGTGATGCCTTTAACTTACCAGTTGCCGATGCTGCTGTAGATGTAGTAGCACAAAATTGTCTATTCAATATCTTTGAACCAGAAGATTTAACCCGGGCGTTAAAAGAAGCCTTTCGCGTTTTAAAACCAGGCGGACGCTTGCAAATGAGCGATCCTATTGCTACTCGTCCCATTCCTGTACATTTGCAACAAGATGAACGACTACGCGCCATGTGCTTATCAGGCGCACTCACCTATGAAGAGTATACTCAACTAATTATTAATGCTGGCTTTGGTCAAGTAGAAATTCGCGCCCGTCGTCCTTATCGCCTCTTAGATTCACTAACCTATAACTTAGAAGAAAATTTACTTTTAGAAAGTCTCGATTCTGTATCTTTTAAAGTTGCCATTCCCGAAGATGGAGCTTGTATTTTTACAGGAAAAACCGCAATTTATGCAGGTACAGAACCCTTCTTTGATGACTCTGCCGGACATTTATTGCAACGTGGTATTCCCGCAGCCGTCTGTGATAAAACTGCTGCCAAACTAGCAGCTTTAAAGCCCACAGAAATAATTGTGACTGATTCTACTTGGCACTATGACGGCGGTGGTTGCTGTTAAGGTTTGAATATACAGCAGATTGCAAGTTGGTGAGGTATAGATGATCGTTGATTGTAGGGGCATGGCATTGGTGTCAACTTAACGTGAAACCCTCTTAGTTGCAAGGTTTCGCCCTCACCCCCAGCCCCTCTCCCACCAGGAGAGGGGAGCAAGAGATTCAATTCCCCTTCTCCCTGAGGGAGAAGGGGTTAGGGGATGAGGGCGCGAGGTATTTGTACAACGCCCGCCCTATATAGCTTTTAGCTGAATTTGACACATATGGGCAGTGCCATGCCCCTACCTGCGTACACAATAAAACTCTTGTGGGGTGGGCATCTTGCCCGCCCAAATTATTAGTTTTTATTTCCATCTTTTAGGAAAACTAAACAATGCAAACTCAAACAATAAATTCAGTAGATGTCAAATTAACACCATTTAAACAAAAACTCAGTCAGCCTCTCACAAAAAAGGGTATATCTGTCTTACAAATAAATCTCGGTAAACGCTGCAACCTCGCCTGTACACACTGTCATGTGGAAGCCGGGCCGAAACGCACAGAAGAACTATCAAAAGAAATCTGCGAACAGCTAATTGAGTTAATTCATAAATTTACGGAAATTAAAATTGTCGATTTAACTGGCGGCGCACCAGAAATGAATTATGGTTTCAATCCATTGGTGGAAGCAGCTAGAAAAACAGGAAAACAGGTAATTGTCCGTTCTAACTTAACTATTTATTTTGAAGATGGGTTTGGTGATTTACCAGCATACTTTGCTAAACATCAAGTGAGAGTAGTTGCTTCTCTGCCATGTTACCTAGCAGATAATGTTGATAAAATGCGAGGTAGTGGGGTTTTTGATAGTTCAGTGAAAGCTTTGCAGTTGCTTAATGAAGTCGGCTATGGCAAAAAACCAGATTTAATTTTGGACTTAGTCTATAATCCGCAGTTACCTACAGGCGAGAAATATTCCTTAGCGCCGGAACAGACAAAGTTAGAACAAGATTACAAAATTTTCTTACAAGAACATTTTGGCATTTTATTTAATAACCTTTTCACTATTAGCAATCTGCCAGTTGGTAGAACTAAGATGTATTTAGAACGTCGAAAAATATACAGTAGTTATTTACAATTTTTAGAATCAAATTTTAATGCTACTACAGTTGAACATTTAATGTGTCGTGATGAATTATCAATTGATTACCTTGGCAACGTTTATGATTGCGACTTTAATCAAATGATGAATCTACCCGCAAAAACTCCTAATGGTGAAACCTTAACAATAGCTAAATTACTAGCTGCTGGTAGTTTAGATTTAATCAATGAAATCCAAACCGCCGCCTATTGCTATGGTTGTACCGCCGGGTGTGGTTCGAGTTGCGGCGGTGCTTTAGTTTAAAATTGAGTGCGATCGCATCCAAATGTCATCAAATGACAATTTTGTGAAAAAAACCCTTTCCCCTGGATCGCTAAGGCTGAAATCGGTTTATGATGGCATTAGTTAAGTCTCCTCACACCACACCAAAAAGCCGTGGACTTTGATAAGTCTCCACGGTTTTTATTTTCAGCTGTACATTCACAAATTAGATGTCGCCGTTCACAAATTAATGTCGTTTTTCACATTTTAGCGTCGTTGTTTCACAAATTAATGTCTTATCGACTGTTTACAACCATTCACAATTTAAGTGTCGTTTAAGATACAACTTGTATTTTGTGAATGGCAATCTGTCATTTATATAAACCCATTTTACTTAGCAGTCTATAACTACTACAAGGCTAATATAACTTCATTTACCCTAAAAAGCTGATTTATAAACAATAGCTTTAAGTATGCCATGATGAGTTTCTTTCATCTCTCTAATTTTGGTTAAGACTTTAACAAATTTAAAACCACAAAAATTTCTGACTATTACTGGTAAAGATATTTGCCTGGAAAACTCACCTAGTGCCGGAGAGTTTGTTGGCAGTGAGTCGCAAGGTAAAACAGTACAATTGATGACATGAACAAGTTTTGAATCCAGCCTGTACTAAGAACGTTTTTGTCACAATCCACAGCTTTTTATGTGGTGTGAGGAGACTTCTTTCAACCCACCCTGTACTAATAACGTTATTTTCACCTACCGTCGTGCTGGGTACACCTACGAGAGGATCGCCTCTAAACCCACCCAGTTCGGGAGGGTTGTTGCCACGGCGATCGCCTGCGGTCAAGTAAGTGTAAGCCTCCTTTCAACCCACCCAGTTCCGGGAGGGTTGTTGCCACGAATATTACGGGTAATCAGCCCATATTCGCTGCCCTTTCAACCCACCCAGTTCCGGGAGGGTTGTTGCCACCATTTATCTCGGCAAACTGCTCAATTTCCTCATTCTTTCAACCCACCCAGTTCCGGGAGGGTTGTTGCCACATTTTATCCGAAGTGGATTTTATACAATCGTGAACTTTCAACCCACCCAGTTCCGGGAGGGTTGTTGCCACCGACCCAGTTTCAAAATATTGTGGGGCAAAGTTTTACGATGTCCTTAGCGCGGATGTCTCCTAAATTTCTATTTCAGCCTAAGCCTCAAAAATCATGTCTTGAATAAAAACAATGAAATTCAGACTGGACAAGCTATTTGGAAATTGTGCGGACTTCTGAGAAATTTTGCCTTGATTTTAGTCCTTCAAATGAAGAATTGGGGAGGGTTCCCCCTTGGTCGGGGGTGATTTAGTAGCCACTACAGCAGTACATCCGCGCCCTTATTGCTGGGAGCGCACCTATCCTGTCCGAAGACAGCAGCATCAGGGTGAGCAGCTACTAGGGTCAGAAAGCAAGACTATATTGCTACAGTCAAACTAACCCTTATTTAACACAGTTCAGAGGCTGCAAGCAGCATGATGCGGCGCTATTGATTATTTTATTATCAAGGTTCAGATATTTGTCAACTTCGCCTAGCTAGGCGGTCATGGTATGCAGAAAGTGCCAATTCCTTTGCTTTGTCTTGGGGACTCCCTCTGATAGGTTGTTTTCCCGCTTCAATCATGATTCCTGCCTGAGCAGCTTTACTTTGAATGCTTTGAATTAATCTGCCATAGCTCCAGGAATGGACGTTAACTCGATACTGTTTGGCATATTTTTGCTGAATTTCTAAGGAGCCAGGACATTTTGCTTCGGCTATGGCTTGAATTTCACTTTGGACAATCTCCCGCATATCCCCTAATTTAGGCAAAACGATACTGCCAACTTTGTAGGTTTGTGCGATCGCAATAATTTCTTTAGCCAATAGTCTGTCTATATACTGCCCTAACTCAGATGCCCCAAATTGATTAGGAGAGAAGCTTTTCTGTGCCTTGTGGCGTTCGTGAGATAGCGATCGCTGCTCTCGTCTGTAACGATTGAGCAGTTTGTAATTATCGCCAAGTAACTGACGAATACTCCGATAAGTTAAGACTTTACCTGCGTTAGCGTCAGCTTTGCCGTCAGGCATCGCATCCACCACAGCAACAGTCGCAGGTTTTTCTAGCCCCAAGCTGACTCCAACCAAAATGTGTGATTGACCTTGGTACAGGGGTTTACTAGGACGATCAAAGGAATTATTTATGCGGGTCAGTGTTGATTCTTTACGTTTAATAAAAGCAAACTGTGTGTCACTGAGGTCACTTTTCTCGTTCATCTTGGTGATGAATTTCGTAATCTCCTCTGCTTTCTCCTGGCGAACTTGCTCTGTTCCTTCAGCAGTCCAAAGGCGATTGTCAACACAGCAATAGAGAGTTAATCGGTGAAGTTGCCAAGGTTCACCTTTACCTTCGCCTTGTTGCCAAGCTAAACGACCATTCCTGAGGGTGAACAAACCGCTTGAATGCTGATTTTTGCTTTTGCGTTTAGTCTGCTGGTCTTCTAAAAAGCGTTTAAACCAATGCAGTTGACGACTATCGCAGTACACTTCAAAAGTTAAATCACTTAAGCCATTGAAGTGAACGCATAACCTACTTTTTTCGTTCGTTGACCAAACTAGATCTTCGTTAGTCTCAAAAACCACAGGAAAAGGGACAGAACTAGATCGGGTTAAAAGAATATCCTGCCAGTGTTTGGCTTCAGCATTATCTTTTGGAACGGTGGTTGTAGCAGTGAAGAGTGTTTCCAACCATTTAGCATGAGTCAAATCTCGACCTTTAGGTATCCGACTTGTGAGCTTTTCGGTAAGTCTTTGAATTTGGATTTCAAGTTGGCGACGACGTTGGGCAAATTTTTCTGGATCTTCGTCTTTGTCACTCAGTTTGCAGCCGTTTTTTAGCAGATAGCTAATAGCGCTGCGACTGAGGACATCTTCTGTCTCTTGATAAGCGTCAAATAACGTATTGAATAACTTACGTTTAGGGTTAGAAGAAGCTTTTTTAGCCTTCTTGCTCTTTTTCCCGTTGGGTGAAGAGTTATCAGAATCAGATGCTGTCATAGCTATGGCAAGAATTTCAGCAGCTTTAGTGCGAATAACCTCCAAACTGGAAGCGCTAGCTTCTACTAATTCAGGATCGCTATTGAGCATTTCTAGCCAGCGTGTTTTTCCATCTAGCTGCTGCTGTAGCCTTTTCTGTATAGCCAGCCAAGACTTGTAAATGTAATCAACTATATGAATCGCTGATATATAGAAACGACTGGGCTGACCAGCAAAGCGAGGGTCATTCTTGAGGGGTTGGCACAGTTTCATAACAACACTGGCAGGAAGTTTACCCTTTTGCCGCCACTTCTCGAAATCGGGATGTTTAGCAAGCTGTTCGAGTAATTCGTTAATTAAGGGCGTATTTAAATCTGCCATCAACTTCCAGAGTTGCTGGCGGGTTGATTCTGAAGCAACCAGACGACATTGAATAGTAATTTGACTCATAAAAATAAAATATCATATAAGCACATAGTGTTTTTTTGATATTTAATAGTATTTATAAAAAGTTAAAATTTTTTAAATTGCTTCTGTAGGATGATTTCTATGGAAGCAAAATTCTACACAAGCACAGAAGCTGCTGAAATTACTAAATGCTCGCGTCGCCAGCTACAGTACTGGCGAGACAAAGGTGTTGTTATACCTACTGTAAATACTACTGGAAAAGGACGTAATGTTTATTACTCAGAATCGGAATTGCTAGCCTTATTTTTGATGCATTATCTATTATCTTTTGGTTTAAGTTTCGAGGTTTGCCGAGAGGCTTTAACTATATTTCGGGAGAAAGAACCTTGGATGTTTGACCAGTTTTTTCCCCAAGAAAAGATGAAGCGCTTGATGCTCCTAACTAGCCAATCCGAAGAGCAAGATTTAAAGCTTGTGGACTTTAATCCAAAGGTAGCTCTGGAAGCGATTTGCCAAGGACAAGCTGTGATTCCTTTATGGTGCGATCGCATTCACGAACTATTGCACCAAAACCTTAAAAGCTCTACTCAAGAAATATCAAAATCAAGTTCAGTAGAGATATAACTGGCAAAGATGCTTAACTTTCAATGCCCAGAACCAGCTAATAGAGCCGATAGGCCAGTTAGGACAGTAACACTACCCAGCAGACAATAAAAATGGATGCGATCGCTCAAAAACTTTAATCGACATCATCACTGCTGATATTTAAGTGCTATCCAAAGGCTAAATTGAAATTCCTATTGCTAATACAGTCCTAACAGCAAAACTTGTATGAAAACTCAGATATAGGTTACTGTTTGAGCTTAAGGAATTAGTTAAGGCAAGAAACTACTGGCGTAAGACACGAGTGAGAAGAAAGACTGAAAGTATGGGGTAGCGATCAGCGATATAAAATGGGCTTTTTCCGGTAGGAATTAAAGCCAGATTATAAAGCGCTGTGCAATCGCTACCTTGCTAGTCTCAAGTTAGAAATCATGTGATAAATCAGACAACTAGGGCATGAACACCTTTTCTCTAGCCCCGAGTCCATATTTTCAAGTTAGGTAAACAATCGTCCGAGTACAAGAAAGTGGTAAAGCAGTTGGAGGAGTTGGTTAAATTCATTGAGGGCAATCTATCACTCTAGTTCTGGATATCCAGAAAAATAATATAAATGGCTTTGGGTAGCGATCGCCTGAGAATCATCCTGTCGTCTTACAGTGTCTACAAATCAGCCCAGATTTTGAGTTTGGTTGTCTAAGTCAGGACTTAGTTGACATCAGGCTCAAGCAACACGAGATTTGCGATCGCTGCAATTTCAACTTGGTGCAGTTTCATGTGATTTCGCTTCTCGCTTCCATCACGCACCTGCAATCAGAAAATTGTGTTTTAGGTTCCTGATTCTATCTGATCGCTTTCTTGCGTTTGGAAATCCTTTCACTCCATAAATTTCTGGACATCCAGAGAAAATAAATAGCTTTTGCGCTTGAGGAAAGGCGATCGCTCAATAACGTGGTTAGTCAGAAGATGTACCGTTGAGACAGTGGGTGACTGAATTGGTAACTAAAGCTGAAAAACTGCTACTATTAATCAAAAAATCCAACTTTTAGGACAGGAAATGAGTGAAATTCCTCTAGTTACCATAGTTATTTCATCCCATCTGCCCCCAGATGAAATAGAGTCTTTAGAAACATCCCTAGTTATGAGTTCCATCAAGGTGCAAAAGTCACCGAGTCGGATAGTAGGTGCAGATGACATAGTTTTTGTGGCTACAGTAATTGGAGGGATAGCAGCAACAGCCAATTTGATAGACTATAGTATCAAAGTTGCAAAGGCAATCAATAATTGGCGGCGAAAATTAAAAGAAAAAGGAACAGAACCAGAAGGTAGGTTAGAACACCCAAAACGCCCCCCACTGGATTTAAGCACCGCTACTGATGAAGAAATAGAAGAATGGCTGTCCCAAGAGTAGCTGAAAAAATTCCTCGTAGGCCAGGTGTTGAAAAAGTTAATAAACAAGAGAATTCGTTCACTAATCAAATTCTGATACTGTTTTCAGCCCCTCTGATGACTGAAGACTTATCACCAGTAGAGAATTTATCAATCCAGTCAGAAATTGATGCCATTGCTTTGGTGTTAGAGGAGATATCTCACCCCATAGCAGTGGAAATAGTGGTTAAAGTAGCCACTTCACAGACTCTACAAGATGTGCTGTCTCATCGTGTCAAACCACTGATTATTCATTTTATTGGTCATGGAATGAAAGATGGGGATAGTACAGCCTTGGTGTTAGAAGATGAAGTGGGAATTACTCGCTCTTTTAGTGAAGAAGAACTAGCGATCGCTTTATCAAATCAACAGCAACCACCCTGTCAATTAGCGTTATTAAATGCCTGTCATTCAGAAAAGTTAGCTCAAGCTTTTGTAAAAGCTGGATTGTCTCATGTCATAGCGGTTAACGCTGAAGATAAAATTTTGGATGTTGCAGCCCGATGCTTTTCTCGGAGACTTTATCAGGCATTATTCAATCAAGAGTCAGTGGCGAATAGTTTTTTAGTAAGTCGTAATGCAGTTAAACTTGATGATAAATTAAGAAAACTATTTAACTCTCAAACTTTTCAGCAAGGTGTTAATTTCGATGAAGCCTTCAAATTTCGATTGCTACCTCAAGCTTCTCATCACGAATCGTTGATTATAGAACCAGCAAATTCTCACCAAGTTATCTATCCCCAATGGTCAAATACTAATATTCCTCGTAACGATCCCAACTTTGTAGGACGTAGACAAGAAATACATCAAGTAATTAAAGCACTGGTAGATTTGGATAAACGTTGTATTGCCCTTCATGGTATGGGAGGAATAGGTAAAACTGCTTTAGCTTATGCCATTGGTCAGTGGTTACATGAGCGCGATCGCTATAAGGATGGAGTTTGGTTTATTAGTGTGCGCGATACTGATTCTGTAGGAACACTGATTACCAAAGTTAAACAGAGTCTTGAATTAAAGAGTTTTGCTTTAGAGAAAGAGTTAAGAAATAGTCGATTGTTGTTGATTCTTGATGATTTGGATCAATTAATTGAGAAAGAATCGAATGAACTGATTGAACTTTTGAACTCACTTTTAGAACAGTGTCCTCATTTAAGACTATTGTTAACTTCCCGTGATTCTCTTGTCAGGGATATTGTTTCCTGCCATCAAGAAGAAGTTTGCAGCATGGGAGCATCAGAAACGAGAGAGATATTTAAAAAGTATGCACCATCACATACACAATGGGGGAATAATGATGATTTAGCAGAAGATTTTAATCTTTTAGTACAGTTTCTTGATGGTTATCCCTTACCCATTAAACTCGCAGCATCTTATATGGCAGAAACGCAATGTACTCTCAAAATGCTGTGTGAAGACTTGGAGATTGAACCACTGGAAGTGCTTAATTCATATTCTCCTGAAGAAAGGAGAGAAAGAAGTCTGCGGATAACTTTAGAGCGTTCTTTTGAAATGTTATCGGTAGAAGGGCAAGATATATTTCCTTTATTGGCTTTCTTTCCTAGTGGGTTAAGTCGAGATTTAGCGAGGGTTATTTGGGGTAGAAGTGGAAATAAGGCTTTAATGGAATTGCTCAAGTTTTCAATGGCAGAAAAGTCTTCTACTGCATCTGATTGGAGAGTAACTTTACCCGAACCTGCCCGTACTTACGCAGAAAGTAAATTGCAAAAAGGAAGAGGAATTGACTATCTTGCTCCGCTAGTTTTGGATTTCTATAATGACAATTTCTGCAAGACAATTCTCCAGATTTTTGGTAATGGAGATGATAAGAAAGGTCAGCAGTTACTTCTGCAAGAAAACTCAAACTTAGTTTTATTTCTTCAATGGGGTTATGACCATGAGACGAGTTCAGATAAAATCTGTCGCAGTGCCAGGATAACAGCTTCATTAAGTTCTTATTGGCGATGGATTGAAGCGAATCAAGACCCTTTGGCTAGATTGGAATTAGCTTTAAGAGCAGCCCAAAGAACTCAGGATAAAGTCGGAGAAGATTTAGTCAGAAATGCGATCGCTGCTTTTTCCTCTAGAGAAGTATTTAAAGATGTTCAATCTTTGGGAAAAGAGAGTGGTGATCTAAAATCCTTTGAGTTTGAAACTGTCACCTTCAACCATCGTGGCGAAATCATCCAACGACAAACCAAGCAAGCCGAATACTTTAGCGAAGACTTGGGTGAGGGTATCACCTTAGAAATGGTTGCCATTCCCAGTGGTAAATTCATGATGGGTTCGCCAGAAGGGGAAGGATATGAGTTAGAAAAACCCCAGCATGAAGTTACAGTTCCATCCTTCTTCATGAGTAAGTATCCAATTACCCAGGCACAATGGCGAGCCGTAGCAACACTACCCCAAGTTAACCGTGACTTAAAACCAGATCCATCGCACTTTAAAGGAGATAACCGACCAGTAGAGCGAGTTTCCTGGTACGATGCAGTGGAATTTTGCGATCGCCTCTCCCAACATACAGGCAAAAGCTACCGCCTGCCTAGTGAAGCGGAATGGGAATATGCTTGCCGTGCTGGTACTACGACACCCTTTCATTTTGGAGAAACCATTACTGGGGAGTTAGCAAATTATGGTGCCAGTTACACCTTTGCTGACGAACCTAAAGGACAACACCGGAAACAAACCACCCCAGTAGGACAATTTCCGCCTAACGGCTTTGGGTTATATGATATGCACGGAAACTTATGGGAATGGTGTCTTGACGATTGGCACAATAACTATCAAGGAGCGCCAGCAGATGGCAGTGCATGGTTTGATTATGATAATGAGAACCTTTATCAAAAACAATTTTATGCCGTGCTGCGGGGCGGTTCCTGGGTCGGCAGTCCTAAATTCTGTCGTTCCGCGTCTCGCATCGACCTCAATTGGGCGGGGCGCGACCTCATCAACTACGGTATTGGTTTTCGTGTTGTCTGCGCGTTCGGGAGGACTATCCAGTAGCCCTTTATACTTTAGTCCTTTTACCCTTTACACTTGTTCTTTTTATCCTTTGTCAGCGTAGCGGAGCGGAGCGATCTAATTTTTTGAGAAATGCATTGTTTATCTAACAGCTTATTACGTGATTAAGATTGTAGCGATCGCCTAACTTTACTCTCTTCGTATCGAGAGACAGCCGCTAAAGTCTCAGCAGACTTGAAATAATGCAGTTGTTGGTTCAATGGTTGGTTTCATTCAGCATCGGTAGCAAAGTAAATAAGACTCTTGTGGAAAGATGCGATCGCTCATCTAAAGGCACTGAAGGTAGAGACAAAGAGTTGATGGTAAAAGGCTTAATCATCACCTTCTCCAATCTTTTCGTAGTCAAATAAATCATTGGGAGTGCATTCTAAGGCATTGCATAATTTTGCAATTCTTTCAAACCACTAGTGAAGGTAGAGCAAGGGGATTAATGGATTCAACTTGAAGCATTGTCCGCCTCCATCTCGGCTTTAACTAGCTCGTCAAAAGTGCAGTTGTATACACGCATCAATTTTTGAAGCCCTACAGGGGTCATCCTGGGCGCAGTTTTCAGCTGATCCCAGTTCCTAACCGTGGAAACAGCAACGCCAAGTTCTACGGCTATTTCCTCTGCTCTTTTGCCTGCCCTAAGCCTCAAGTCTTTCATATTCATACCAATAGATTACACCAAGATAATAATCTAATTAATTGGTACTAATTAATTGACTTGGTACTAATTAATTAGTAGTATATGTCCATAGAGAAAACGCCCCCAGCCTGAACAACTAAAAGCGCTTCTCTATTCCAAAACTATGGAGATTTCCATTATGTCTCAAGCAATTCTAGATAATCAAGCGATCGCTCAACTTGACCTGGCGATTTATCTGCTTCAGCAGTCAGAAGAAGCTTCTCATTACGAAATTGATTGCGTTCCCGATTTATTTGGCGGCTTGTACCGCGTCTGGGGCGGAGAAAAAGGAATCACCTTACTCGGCACTTTCTATCAAAATATTGATGGATTTTGGATTTCCCAACCCTGCAATAGCGATGAGCGCCTACCTTGGCACAGTGACACTGAAGCGATCAACGCAATTTTAGCGGCTTAATAACGATTGACACATCACATTTTTGTTTAGACCAATAAACCAAAAGCCAGCGCCTAACTTTCTCACGGCTGACGCTGGCTTTTGCTACCCGTTAAGGA
This sequence comes from Nostoc carneum NIES-2107, assembly GCA_002368155.1. Classification (GTDB taxonomy): domain Bacteria; phylum Cyanobacteriota; class Cyanobacteriia; order Cyanobacteriales; family Nostocaceae; genus Aulosira; species Aulosira carnea. The sequence continues at coordinate 1,466,237 of AP018180.1, read as the reverse complement.
AGTATCTTCTATGGTAAATCCAGTTAGCCACCAAACTCATGAAGACAGGGGCTATCAGCAAGCTTTAGATCACTTTGGCATCACACAACTGATAGCAAAACTCAGCAGTTACTCTGATAGAGCTTCGATGTCTGCTGAACAATCACAATTAGAAAGCCTAGCTGCCAAGTTAATTGCTGATTTAGTCCAAAATATCAACGCTCAAGCGATCGCTAATTATCTCAATGCAACCCCAGGATGTAAGGGAGACGCAATCCTAAACTGCATCAACCTGAAATTACCACAGCCACCTGTTGAGTTACCAGCAGACTTTTCTCATAGAACAGACAACCCTTACTTCTTGTATGGAGACAAAGTGCGTTGGGTGACTGGTGAGCATGACTCAGATTGGGGTACTGTCATTGGTAGATTTTATAGCTTTGCTCCCCATCTTGGTTGTTGGACTTGGTGCTACTTGGTTTGGCTGGCCAAAGAGAGTTGCAGTGCTGCTTGGACATCTGCTGACATTGCCTGGGAACAGGATTTAGAACCGCTCACCGAGGAAATCAATTTATGAATCCTCGTCCCCTGACTCAACGAGAGCAAGATTTGCTCAATCTCTATATTCATTGTGAATTAGGGATGACTCCCAAGCAGTTTTACTCCAAGTGGCAGGTTAACTACGAGATGCTGGCGATGATTTGTTCCCGTTCAGTGTCTACTGTTAGGTGCTGGTTCAACAGAGGTCGCCTCTATCGCCATCCACTGAGAACCGACTTGCGTCATCTTGCTGTGATGGATTTTTTGTTAGAGCATTTTGAAACTATTCCTCCAGAACTCATCACACAGCTTTGTTCCCCCAGCTACACCCAACCAGAAGAACGCACTAATGACCACCAAAGCTAACTCAAGCAAGAAAACTATCATGCACAGGTAGGTCTAAATATCAATATCATCTTGATATTTCTTTGGTAGCCATCCTTAATTAGGATGGCTATTATCAATCCTGGCTAGGGAACGCACAGAATCACTCCCTGCAACAGCTATTTAACAAGCTTTTATAGCGCCTTTAGACATATTGAAAATAGAGGTTACTTATGGTTTCTCAGCCTGCTCAACTGGTAGCAAAGCTTTTTGATGTAGATGAAAGAGAATTTTGGAAAGTCTGCTTACCTGGAGCAAAACTTCAAGGGCGAGATTTGAGCGGAGTAGACTGGAATCACGGAAATATGACCAAAGCTTGTCTGGATGGAGCGAATCTACAGGGAGCATTATTGCTTAAATGTAAGCTGACGGAAGCATCATTTAAAGGGGCGATACTCCAAGAGGCGTGCTTAAGAGTAGCAGACTTAAGAGGAGCGCTATTTCAAGGTGCGGATTTGAAACAAGCAGATTTGGGGAACGCAAATTTAAGTCAAGCCAATTTCGCAGGTGCTGATTTAAGAGGCGCAGACCTTAGTGGCGCAAACATTGATGGGGCTAACTTTACTGGTGCAATACTAGATGAAGTTCAAATGCCTGAAACTGCATTGAATAATCAAGGTATTCCGTTCAACCCAACTTGGCGGATTTATACTTGGGAAGGGCTAAGGTTTCGCTCAAAGAACGAAATAGAGATAGCAAAAGCACTTGATGAGGCTGGTGTTCTGTTTTTACCGCTTTGCCTAGCTAGGCTCAATACGCCAGGGGGTAGACGTAATTTAGAACCTGACTTTCTAGTTTGCCATCAGGGTAAATGGGGACTTTTGGAAGTAGATGGCCCCTACCACACCCCATTAACACGAGTAACTGAACAAGGGCGAGAACGATTTTTTCAGCATCATGGGGTTAGAGTAATTCAGCGGTTTGATGCTAAAAGGTGCGAGGAGCAACCAGATGCAGTGGTCAAGGAGTTTTTGGAATTAATTGAAAAAATGCACTAATCTTTTGCCAACGGCTGATAATCCCGGTAAAAAATTCAGAATTTTTGTCTGAACTTCTACTGGGATGAGGCGATCGCTTGATTCTACCTGTAAAAACAGCTTCTAACGTAATTGCTCAATTTTTCCCGGTTTGCGATCGCTAAAAAAATGCTGTGGTGTCGCACAGATAAAACTATAGGGGCGAACAGTAGAGAAAAGCGATCGCAGTTTCGCGTTATGTGTCAACTTACTGGCAACAGCAAGCGTAGCGATGCCTGGGGCTGGCATCGGCAACAGTCATTTTTCAATAAATTTTACACATCAAGGGTACGATCGCTCTTTTTCCCAAAGAACCGAGGAGCGACCGCACTTTTTCGCTTTTGTGTAGCAATATCATGAAAATCGGCGATCGCACTCACACTCAATTACCCCTTGATTGCGGGAGATGATCAAAGGGTAATCCTGGGATGGGTGCAAAATTTGGATAGCGGCGTAATTTAAGCTCATCAATAGCAAAGGAAATGCGATCGCTTAAGGCGGGTGCTTGCGCGATCGCAATTGCGATCGCGAGATGTTATGCAAAATAACGGTTGTATTCAGGGTATAAAGAATAATTGCCCCTTTAGCGAGTTACGTGTTAAAAATTTTGGATACATCGTCAAGAGTCAACCGCAAAGTGCAGAAGATTGAAGTCACGGTCTCTCCCAGCTTACCCCTGACCTATGTTGGCAAAATCACCCAGCAGCAGCTAGAAAAGCATCTGTGGGATGCGGCGGACATTTTGCGCGGAAAGATTGACTCAGCGGACTTCAAACACTACATTTTTGGCTTGCTGTTCTTCAAGCGGTTGTGTGATGTCTGGGAAGAAGAATATGAGGAACGGCTGAAACTTTATCAAGATGCAGAATTAGCCGCCGATCCAGAGGAACACCGCTTTCACATTCCACCTGGGGCGTTTTGGAATGACATCAGGAAGCATTCCACGAATATTGGTGAACATCTTAACGCGGCTTTCCGGGCAATTGAAGATGCAAATACTCGGCTGCGGGGAGTATTTCAGGATGTGGACTTTAACAATAAAGAACGCTTCCCCGATGCGACATTAGAGTTATTGTTGCAGCACTTTAGCAAGCATCGCTTGCGGAATTGTGATGTTGAGGCGGATATTCTGGGGGATGCTTACGAATATCTGATTTCTAAATTTGCTGATGATGCGGGGAAGAAGGGAGGCGAGTTTTACACTCCCAAGATGGTGACTCGCTTAATTGTGATGTGCTTACAACCAGATGAAGGGATGAGCATTTACGATCCCACCTGTGGTTCTGGCGGTATGTTACTGGAGGCGGTGAATTATCTCAATCGTCAGGGGAAAAATCCCAAGTCGTTGCAGTTATACGGTCAGGAAATGAACCTCAACACTTGGGCGATTTGTGAGATGAATTTGTTTCTCCATGATATTGATGATGCGTTTATTTTGCGGGGTGATACCTTGCGCGAACCCAAGCATTTAGTTGCGGAGGGAAGTAAGGTATTACGAACATTTGACCGAGTGCTGGCAAATCCGCCGTTTTCTCTGAAGAATTGGGGAGATGAAGCTTGGAAAAATGGGGATAAATTTAGCCGGGATACTTATGGTTGTCCGCCAAAATCCTATGGAGATTTGGCATTTGTCCAGCACATGATTGCTAGTTTGAATGAAACTGGTAAGTTGGGTGTGGTTTTACCGCATGGCATTCTGTTTCGCGGTGGTGCGGAGGCGAAAATCCGCCAGGGAATTTTGCAAGATGATTTGATTGAGGCGGTGATTGGGTTAGCACCGAATTTATTTTATGGTACGGGTATTCCGGCTTGTGTGTTGATTATTAATAAGCAGAAGGAAGCTAAACGGCGGGGTAAGGTGCTGTTTGTCAATGGTGCTGAGGAGATGGTGGAGGGGAAAAACCAAAATACTCTCTCTGAGGCGAATGTGGAACGGTTAGCTAAAGCGTTTTTGGCGTTTGCGGATGAAGAACGTTTTGCGCGGGTGGTGGATTTAGCTGAGATTGAGAAGAATGATTTTAATCTCAATATTGCCCGATATGTGCAGACGGCTGAGGAGGAAGAACAGATTGATGTGGCGGCGGAAGTCCAGGTTTTAAAGGAGTTGTTAGGGAAGCGGGATCAGGCTGAGGCGAAGATGTTGGGATTTTTAAGAGAGTTGGGTTATGAGTGATGATTGATCACGATCGCTTATTTAAAGAACTTATTTCAACTTTTTTTCTAGAGTTTATTGAGCTATTTGTACCGGATGTAATCGCTTATCTAGAACCAAATACATTAGTGTTTTTGGATAAGGAAGTATTTACAGATGTAACAGCAGGGGAACGTTATGAGGCGGATTTACTGGTGCAGGTAAAGTTCCGTGGTCAACCATCTTATTTTTTGATTCATGTAGAGAACCAAGCCAAAGCACAAGCAGATTTTGGTAAACGAATGTTTCGTTATTTTGCGCGTTTATTTGAAAAGTACGATTTGCCAATTTATCCGATTGTCGTGTTTTCTTATGACCAACCAAAGCAAGCGGCTGCAACTCAATTTAAAGTAGAATTTCCCGAATTTGAGGTATTAAACTTTAATTATCGGGTTATTCAATTAAATCAACTCAATTGGCGTAATTATTTAGGACAAGCTAACCCAGTGGCGAGTGCATTAATGGCAAAAATGCAGATTGCGCCTACTGATCGTCCCAAAGTCAAAGCCGAATGTTTGCGGTTGTTGGTGACACTGCGGTTAGACCCTGCCAGAATGCAGTTAATATCAGGTTTTGTGGATACGTATTTAAAACTTACAGATGCAGAGGAACAAGCCTTTGAAGAGGAACTTGGTAGGATTGAACCAGAAGCACGGGAGGAAGTTATGCAGATTGTCACCAGTTGGATGCAAAAGGGAATTGAGCAGGGGATTGAACAGGGGATTGAGCAAGGGAAGCGAGAGGGAGAAGTTTCTATTGTGATTCGTCTGCTTAAGCGGAAGTTGGGAGAGGTTAACCCGGAAGTTGAGGCGCAAGTGCGGGAATTGAAGTTAGCGCAGTTAGAAGATTTGAGTGAGGCTTTGTTAGATTTCTCCTCTGTGGAAGATTTTCAAATTTGGCTGGGGAATTTGCAGGGGGAAAGTTGAGGGTGGTGAGAAAGTTAGGAGGTTGTAATGGGAGGCATTTATGCAGTTTTGGAAAAAATAAAAGACAAACCAGGAATGTATATTGGTAAGTCTTCTATTACTATATTAAGTCATTTTTTAACGGGATATGAATTTGCTCGCAGTGAGTTAGGTTTGGAACTGACTGAGGAGGAAGTTGATTTTTATGAGCATTTCCATGCTTGGATAGAAAGATATTTTAATTTGCGGACTTCTAATTCTTGGGCGAATATTATTTTATTGTTTACAGGTGATGAAAGTAGGGCGTTTGATTGTTTTTTTAAGTTGCTAGATGAGTTTAAAAAACGCGATCAAAGTTTTGATGACCGAGGGGAGAATGTGATTAAAAGTTATTTTGTGCAAGATGGTAAGATAGTTGGTGAGATTGGGAAGGAGGAAAGGTTACATTCTGCTCAAGAGGTATGATAAAAAGGTTTGGTTTTTTGCTGTTAGTTAATATTTAAGGTTTGGTTTAGGAATTTGCAGGGGAAAGTGGAGGGTGGTGACAAAGTTAGTGGTTAAGCAAGATATGGCTGAGGCGAAGATGTTGGGATTTTTGGAGGAACTTGGAGATGAATAAATAAACAGTTACTAGACACAGACATAAGGTGCTGAAATGATAAATAAATTAAAATACAAAAAAAAATCTCAAGAAATTGCTGTTATAGAAAAAAATCAGAGTAATAATATCGATTTAAAAGAATTTCAAATCAGTAATCTTCCAGAAAAATGGAACTTGCAACCTTTAGGAAAGGTAGCAAGAATACAAGGGGGTTATGCCTTTCAAAGCACTTGTGCCGTTGAAACAGGTATACGTTGGTTAAAAATTGCTAATGTTGGGATCGGAAAAATTATATGGGATACTGTTTCTTACCTGCCTCACCTGTTTACAGACAAATTTGAAGATTTTGTTCTATATGAAGGCGATGTCATCATGGCAATGACACGTCCAGTAATCAATGGAAAATTAAAAGTCGCTCAACTTCAACAATATGATATTCCTTCACTTTTGAATCAAAGAGTGGGTAGGCTTCAGGTTGATAGAAACCTAGTAAACCAGCAATACTTGTATATGCTTCTTCAATCCAGTTGGGTTGCACAAGCAATTGAACAGCTAATATTTGGTACAGACCCCCCAAATATTAGTAGTAAACAAATTGAGTCAATTACAATTCCAATACCGCCACTTGATGAACAAAGGAAAATTGCTGAGATTTTGAGTAGTATGGATGAAGCGATCGCATCCACTCAAGCAGTCATCGACCAAACCCGCAAAGTCAAGCAGGGACTACTCCAGCAACTCCTCACTCGCGGTATTGGTCACACGAAATTTAAAGAGAGTGCGATCGGGAAAATTCCTGAACAATGGACGGTGAAGCTTTTACAAGACCTTGCTACTATCCAAACTGGATTAGCTAAAGGAAAAAAAATACAAGGAGATTCACTTAAGCTTCCCTATCTGCGCGTGGCTAATGTTCAAGATGGTTATCTTGATTTGTCTGAGATCAAAATGATTGAAGTTGCCCTTAAAGATATAGATAGATACTGTTTAAAACCTGGAGATGTCCTTTTAACTGAAGGTGGAGATTTAGATAAGTTAGGTCGAGGTGATATATGGCGAGGTCAAATAGAAGTATGCCTTCATCAAAATCATATTTTTGCAGTCCGTCCAAATCTCAATGTTTTACTTTCAGAATTTTTGGCAGCCCAAACAGGCAGTAATTATGGAAAAGAGTATTTTTTAAACTGTGGAAAACAAACTACCAATCTTGCCAGTATTAACTCAACGCAGTTAAAAAATTTTCCTGTTATCCTTCCGCCTATAAAAGAGCAAAAGGAAATTGTTGAAGTCTTAAATTCTATTCGTTCTAATGAAGTGGTTGCGGTGCATGAATTAGAATCACTTGAAAGGTTAAAAAGCGGTCTAATGCAAGACCTCCTCACAGGTCGCGTCCGTGTCAAAAACACCGAATTAATCTAACTCATCCTCTCTCAAATCTTCATCTAAAATCGCCTCAATATCTCTCTTGCCATGCAAAACCCGTAAAATCTCTACATCATCGTCAATACATCGATAGAAAACCAAATAATTTTTAAATCCCTTAATTACCTGCTGCCGAATATCAACTAAATTAGGATGAGAAAAACTACGCACCTTACCAATCTTTGGCGTTTGGGCTAATTGCTTAAAAGTTTCCTCCGCAGCAGCTAAAAACCTATCAGACATCTCCATATTATCCACCGCAATATAAGATGCTAAATCAATTAAATCGCGGATAACCTGGGGACGTTTGTAAATATTACCCATTGCCTTTTAACCTTGCTGCTGAGAAATTTTTTTCTGCACAGCTTGACGGATATCATTCCAATCTTGGTCAGTTAAAGGTGTAGCAGTTCCCGAATTCAACCCTTCTAATAATAAAGTCTGCAAACGTTCTTCAGCTTTGCGCTTTTGGTCTTGACGCACCAATTCACGGAAATACTCGCTAACTGTGCTATAACCGCCACTAGCCACTTGTTCCTCTACGTAAGTACGCATTACATCAGGCAGAGAAATATTTATACTTTTCATAGGTGTCTCTTATGCGCTTACTAAATTTAGTATGGCAAAAAATGCCATTTCCTGCCATTGGCTACTATACCTATGAACAAAGGCCCCGAATACTCCCTCACCGAAAAACCCTGCATAGATGCGTTAGTAAAATTCGGCTACACTTGGCTATCACCCCAACAAAACCAAACCACCAGAGACAGCCTAAACCAAGTCATCCTCCGCGACATCTTCATTACCGCCATCCAACGCATCAACAAAATCCCCGAAGAAGTCGCCCGCGCTACCTACCAGGATATGCTGGCTGTCACCGATAATGAACAATGGACAAACCTGCTGCGGGGAAACTATAGCCGTAACGTTCCCGGTGAAGCCACCAAAAAAACCATCCGCCTCATAGACTTCCTCCACTCCGAAAACAACACCTTCACCGTTACCAATCAGTTTACAGTTCAATCCCAGCAAACCCGCATACCTGATATTGTCATCTTCATCAACGGTATTCCCCTAGTGGTTATCGAAGCCAAAAAACCCTTTACCGCCAAAGACAAAACCGGGGAAGCATTTGAGCAAATTAAACAATACGAACGCGATATTCCCCGCCTGTTCTACTCCAACGCCTTCAACATCATCACCAATGGGGTAAATGTTCTCTACGGTGCAACAGGCGCATCCTCAGCTTATTGGGGAACCTGGAACGAAGAGGAGAAAACAGCAACAATCACCTTTAGAAACGAATTAGAGAAACAACTTTGGTGTTTACTACAACCTTCTCGCCTACTCGACATCCTGGCACACTTCATTATCTTCGAGAAACGAGAACAGAAAATCATTAAAAAAGTCTGTCGCTATCAGCAATTTCGCGCCGTCAACAAAATTGTAGACCGAGTAATTGCCCCCCTCAAACCAGACCCCAAAAACCCAAAGCGCAAATATCGCAAAGGACTGATTTGGCATACCCAAGGTTCTGGTAAAAGCCTGACAATGGTGTTTGCTACCCTCAAACTGAAAAATCACCTAACTCTCAACTCCCCAGTTCTAGAAAATCCTAACATTTTAGTTCTGAGCGATCGCATCGATTTAGATGAGCAAATAGACAAAACTTTTAAAGCCTGCGGACTCCCTAACCCCACTCATATAACCTCTGGTGAAGAACTACAAACAGCCATCCACAGCAACCCTATCGGCTTAACTTTACTCTCCACCATTTTTAAATTTGACCAGTCAGCGACAGCCGCAGCCAATAGCCACAACTGGATTATTTTAGTAGACGAATGTCATCGCACCCAAGAAAAAGATTTGGGAGCATATTTAGAAAAAACTCTACCTCATGCGTGTTTTATCGGCTTTACTGGTACACCCATCCAAACCACCGACAAAGACACTTATCAAAACTTCAGCCTTCCTGGTGAAGACTATCTCGACCGTTACAGCATAGACGACGCGGTGGCAGATGGTGCTACCGTTCCCATCCGTTACACCAGCCGCAAAGCAGAATGGCAAGTAGATGAGAAAAAATTAGATATCCTATTTAATAATTGGTTTGAGAACGAACCAGAAGAAATTGTTCACAAAATCAAAGCGCGAGGCGTAAAAGTTGAGGATTTAGTCAAACACCGCCAACGCATCGAACTACTAGCCTACGACATTTGGGCGCATTTCTCCTATCATGCAGCCCCAGAAGGCTTTAAAGCACAAATTGTCGCTATCGACCGGGAAGCAATAATTCTTTATAAACGCGCATTAGATAAAATCATTGCTAAAAGTTTAATTAAACAAGGTTTTGACCCAGACACAGCAAAAACTTGGGCGGAAGCCATGAGTGTCCCCATTTATTCCAGCAACCAAGAAGACGCAAAACCTAGCGAAGATAAATATATTGATGCACTGCGCCAAGACCTCAGAAAATACGCCTTGGATAAAAATGGGGAAGTTGCAGCCATCAACAAATTTCTGGGGGAAAATGCCGACTACGAAGCCAAAGTCCAGAGTGGGGAAGCACCGCCAGTGCATTTCCTCATTGTCTGCAACAAACTGCTGACTGGGTTTGACGCACCCGGCGAAAGCGTCATGTATTTAGATAGCCCCTTAAAAGAACATAACTTATTGCAAGCGATCGCACGCACCAATCGCGTCTATGGTTCTCACAAAGAATTTGGGCTAATAGTTGACTACATCGGCGTTACCAAAAACCTCACCGAAGCTTTAGCCACCTACCGCCAAGCCGACGTGAAAAACGCCATGAAAGACCTAGATGTGGAACGCAACCAACTCAAAGCCGCCCACTCTGAGGTAATGAAAATTATTAAACCCATCCCCCGCAACACCCCAGATATTCGCCAAGAATACGACACCCTGATTCAGCATTTGGGGAGTGAGGATAAATGGTATGAATTTCACCGTCTAGCCAAAACCTTTATTAAAGCTTACGATGCCCTTAGCCCTGACCCTTTTATTCTCGATTACAGAAATGACCTGAAATGGGTAGCTGGATTTTTACCCTTGGGAAAACTGACCTTTGAAAAACAAGAATCTACCCTAACTCGTGATGTCAGTGCCAAAATCCGCGAAATGCTCAACGAACACCTGGATATTACAGGCATCACCACACTTTGCAAGTTACATGATATCACCGACCCAGATTTTTGGAAGGATTTTGTAAGCGATCGCCCCGAACCAGAAATAAAAACTGCTGCTGTCCGCAAAAGTGCAGAACTCCGCAAAGTCATGCAGCAAAAAGTAGATGAAAATCCCTTGTATTACGGGACATTTTCCGAGAGAGTTTTAGAAGTTTTACGTCAGTTTGAACAAGGACAACTGGAAGCCGCCGAAACACTCAAGCGATACGAAGAAATCGTGCGCGATATGCAAGCGGCGGAACAAGCCCATAAACAAACGAGTTTGAACCAAAAAGCTTACGGTGTACTCAAAATTTTAGAAGCATTCTTGCCAAAAAATCAGGGTCAAGGCAATAACAGCCAGAGTGATTCTAGCAGTGCTGACTCTGATAATGAGCCAAATCCCCTAGAGAAAGCAGCACAAGCAATTGACGAACTCTACTCCAGTGATGAAACTGCACCTCCTGGCTGGCATTTAAAAGAACAGTTACGTAAAGAACTGCGGCAAAAAGTTCGGACTTTGGTGTTTAATTTAAAGCTAGAAAATTGGAAAGATATACCTAGTAAGGTTGATGAATATGCCTTAAAAAATTATCTAAAAATATAAATTTATACCATAATTAATCTCATTATTCATTAATTCAGTCATCATTATTTTATAGGAGAAGTGTCATATGCCTTTTTATGAAATTGATCAGAATCAGCAGAAAATACAAAGATTAAATCCCAGTGATTTTGTCCATGAAAAATGGCTGGAACGGCAACATTTACAACCACTTTTAAGAGATAGCCCTGAAGTAATTGACCCTGGTTTATTTATTATTGCTGAGGAATTTTCTAATTGGGAAGACAGTAAACGCAGAATAGATTTACTCGGTTTAGATGAAGAAGGCAATCTAGTTGTTATTGAAATAAAGCGAATCGAAGATGGTGGACACTTGGAATTGCAGAGTATTCGATACGCTGCGATGGTATCAGCTATGAACTTTGAGGCTGTTGTCCATGCTCATCAACAATTCCTATCTAAGTCAGGAAAAGATTTTACAAATGCAGAACTAGAAATAAAACGCTTTTTAGATATTGAAGAGTTTGAAGAAGGATTTATTAGTAATACTCCTCGAATAATATTGATTGCGCCAAGCTTTTCTCAAGAGATTACTACAACAGTATTATGGCTTAATGAAAGAGGAATTGATATACGTTGTATAAAAGTTAATATTTACAATATTAATGGTTCTCAATTTTTGAACTTAGAACAAATAATTCCTTTACCTTCTGTTGCCGATTATCAAATTAAAATAAGAGAAAAGACTAACCAAGCTGTAAGAGAAGCATCTACTAAACAGCGACGGGAAAAAACTATCAATACTTTGATAAAATACGGTGTTCTCCACGAAGGCACACGAGTTTATCTAATGCGATCGCCTAAACCTGAATTAGACCTTAAGAAAATTGAGGAAAAAGCCAAACTAGCTACTTTCCAACTCACTTCTCAAAAATTTAAGTGGGAATTGGATGAGTTGAGTTATTCCTTAAGCGCGTTATGTAAAACTATTTGTGAAAAATATAATGTTCCCGTAGGGTCTGGAGCTTTCCCTGGGCCTGACTACTGGGCTGTTGAAGATGAAGAAAAATCACTTTCAGAGCGTGCCAAAGAATTACTTGAAGCAGATGTAAGCTCTTCCTTTCCTAAGACAAGCTGATGCCTGTTCTACAAATCGGTCAAACCAGCATCCCCTACACGGTGCGCTATAGTAAGCGCACCAAAAACCAGCGCATCGTTGTTACCCCTGAAGCTGTAGAAGTTGTCGCACCACCCGATACTCCCTCGGAAAAAATTACTGCTTTTCTCGATAGCAAACGGCGCTGGCTATTTAATGCTGTAGAAGATTGTCGTCCAAAGCATCCCCCAGAAATTCCCCAGTGTTATGTGAGTGGCGCAAAGGTAATGTATCGGGGACGGCGCTTAATGTTGCAGGTAGAGCCAGCCGATGTAGAACAGGTAATGATTACTTGCAAAAGCCGCTTTTACATCCAAGTACCACAGCAGTTGAGCAAAGATGAACAACAGGAAGCAATTGAGCAGGCTTTGATTGCTTGGAAACGCGATCGCGCTTGGCAAGACATACAACATTTCGCTAAAGTCTATGCACGTAAATTAGGTGTCAAGCTACCAGATGTTAAGCTTTCCGAGCAGAAACGAGTTTGGGGAACCTGCGGGAAAAATGGAGTAATCCGCATTAATTGGCAGTTAATTCACGCCCCTTTAGCGGTGTTGGAATATGTAGTTGCTCATGAAGTTGTCCACTTATTGCACCGCCATCACGGAGATGCTTTTTGGGAAGCACTAGGTAGCATCATGCCCGACTGGAGAGAACGCAAAGCTAGTCTCGAATCTTGGGAAGCTAGCTTGCCACAATTGTAGCTAGGGCAAAAATCGATAATACGCTGGTTTTGTTTATTTTGTCCAAACTTGGGTGGGGTGATGCGATCGCTCTACCGGATACTCTACCTGGATTATTCTAGATATCCAGAAATTTGCGATCGCCAAAATAAAGCAGACATAAGCTCGCAAAATATGAAGTGGTTGGCGATCGCTCTCAATTACAATTGCTTTAACTGTATCGTCTCCATAAACGCCGCCAAAGCAAAACTACTAATATAGCGATGACAAATCCGCTGAGGGTGTATATTCCCTTAGTAGCTGGGACTAGCCACCAAGGTTCTTGGTTTGTGTCCTGCTGTGTAACTGTTATCACTTTTTGCTTTGTTGTTCCTGCTGTTGTACTTGGTTGCGGTGTAATTGTTTTTTCTTCTGTTGTTGTCTTTTGGTCTTTTGTAGTTTGTTGTAGATGGAAAGAATTAATCAGGAAAGATCTGACAGGGTTATCGTTCTTTTCACCGAGTCCTGGTAAAGCCGCAACAAAAGTGCCAAAAGTCCAGCCCACAGCGAGGAGGCTAAGGAAATCTTGAAAATTGCGATCGCGTTCAGCTTTTTCTACTTCAACTCGACTGCGAACTGCATTAATAGTATCTGATAATAATTTTAAACCCCGCTCCAGGTTTTCTGAATCTTTGGTTATCTGTAGCCGATATTTATCTTTAACTAATTTACTAAACTCTGTTAAAAACTTAACTTCTGTTTCTTTATTTGCTTGGATTTTGTGAGACTTTTGTTTAATTCTACCTAAACGTTTTTCATAATTGTTTAAATTAATATCAATCGTACCACCTTGAAAATCAAGGACAGTTAATTCTCTTGTATAATCATTGAGTGTATTTTGCACATCCACTAATGTTTTATACAATCTATTTAACTCGCTTCCCTTACTGGTAGCTTGTTCAATAGCATCGCTTCCAACTTTGATTTTAGTAAAATAACTTTGTAGAGAATTTTTTAATAGCCGACTTTGGCTATAAGCCCAAAGTATTTTGTGACGGTAATAAAATAAACGTATCCAGTCAGCATAAAATTTACCAGATAGGTTTAAAGTATCTTCGTCAGGATATAGGATGATAATAAAATGCTGATTATGTTGAGTGAGTTCAAAAATATTTGCTCCCAGAAAATATCCTTGACCTTGTAAATCTCCTTCCCAATCTAAACCGGGCATTAATGCCTGATAGCAACCTTGGGCAATCTCTTCTTGGCTTTTGGTTTGCTCAGGAGATAGCCAGCCGGAGAGCATCCAGGTTTGCCCAATAGTAGCTGTTTGACCTTTTAATGTTTGTTCAATTTCAGCTTTAATATCTGCAAAGCACTTAGCAGGTTGAGCATGAGTTTTATTTTTGAAAGCACACTCTACAAGTACACCATAACTATCACCAAGTAGCACAGGATAGAAATAACCTTCATATTGTTCATTCTGATGTTTTGACTGTGCATATACATCTTTGAGGAGATGAACATATTCGCCTTGTAAATCTTGCCCATTCTCTAATAACAATGGACGAATGTATTCAGGAATTTTATTGTAATAAGATTGTTGATTCTGCTTAATCTCTTCTGGAGTATCGCCTAAACTATACTTCAAGTCATAGAGAAACAGGTCGATAGTGGGATAAATGATGTCAGTCATTCAAGAAAAGAATTTTAGATTTTTGATGCTAAATATAGATAAATAAAGTTTTTTATCTCAAAGAGAGATATTTTATTGTTAACCAGTCGTCCACCAAATTTGTTTGCTGGCAGATAACTAAAGTCAATTTAACGCGACTATCGCTCATAGTTTTACTCTATTCTCACCCAGTTTTGCCATTAGTTTAGTCATCTATTGATAAATACGCAAGGTAAGGGATAAATTAACCCCACCTTTGAAGTTGGGGGGGTTAAGGAGAATGCAATAAAGCGCTACGGTTAAGACAAATATAGATGAACTAGAATAGCGTTATTTTTGTGCAAGATTTTGGTTTAAAAATTGTTGAAATTGCTCAAAGCGACTTAATTTTTTAGCAGTTTCCGAAGGATTGGGAGTTGCCATAACCCTGATAGCCATATTAGTAATTTCATTGCTTCTCAAATCTGAGGAGCTAACTTGTGGAATAGCACGGGTTGTTGGTTGAGGTTTCTGCTTTGGGGCTGCTTGTTCTAGTTCAGCCTCGTTAGGTAGTAAATTAAGAGGGATCTTATCACCTAAATTATCTAATTGAGATTTAGCAGCTTGAAACCTTTGATTTAAAGTTTCGTTAGCTTGGATCATCACCAACAAACGGGGTTCGATGAGTATTTCCCAGGCTTTTGGGTTGGCAGAAAGTTGTTCAGCTACTTGGGATAAGTCGGATTGTTCTGTATCACTGAGAGTAATTTCTGAATCTTGCAGGGCTAGTAACAAAGCTAATAAAGTATTGTTAAGATTGCTGGTTTCCATGAGGAAAATAACTAAGATTTTTTGTTTACATAATCAACTAGTCTACCTGATACTTAAATTCATTGACGGCTATGGAAAGAGAAGCACTGGTGATCGGCATTAATCGCTATCCTACCTTGATACAAAAACCTAGCGATCGCCCCCCGCATCTCAAAGCCCCAGCCACTGATGCCGAAGCCATAGCCCAAATTTTAGAAACTTATGGCAAATTCCATGTCGAGCGTTTACCAGCAGCTTATAATCAGGATGGGTCTTGCTTTGTCGATCCTCAGCAGCAGCTAACAGTCCAAGAATTAGAAACAGCTATTGTTCAACTTTTCAACCCCCCTGGGCGCAGCATTCCTGATACAGCGTTGCTGTTTTTTGCGGGGCATGGTTTACGCAAAGATATCGGTGGAGTCACAGAAGGCTTTTTAGCTGCCAGCGATACTTGTCCTGTGATTGGACAGTGGGGACTTTCTCTAGATTGGTTACGCAAACTTTTACAATCTTCCCCGGTGCGGCAGCAAATTGTTTGGTTAGATTGTTGTTATAGCGGTGAGTTATTGAGTTTCGATGATGCCGATCCTGGGAGTTTTGAGGCAAAGGATAGATGTTTAATTACCGCTTCTCGTGGATTTGAAGTCGCTTATGAAGAACTGAGTGGCAATCATGGAATTTTGAGTGGCGCATTACTAGAAGCACTAAAACCTGAAAGTCATACTGAAGGCTGGGTGACAAACTACTCGCTGGTTGACTTAATTAAGCAGCAGCTAAAAACTGCCCGTCAGCGTCCGATTTTTCATAACACTGGCACAGAAATTATCCTCACGGGACAAAAAGAAAAAATTGACCGTGCTGTTTTAATGGCAGAATTCTGCCCTTATAAAGGTTTAGCAGCTTTTGAATTTAACGAATCAGACCCGAAATATTTCTACGGACGCACTGCTTTAACTGATTCGCTGTTGGAGAATATTACTTGAGTTTAGACTAGGCAGCAACAAATGACCCAGCAGTGCTGAGTTCATAAAACACAACCTTCAAGAATGAAGATATTTGAGATTAAGCAGATTTTTGTTCCTCTTTCCGTGGTTTAGAAGCAGTCTTTTTAACAATTGGATATCGTATTTTCCGGTTACGGGCTTTACCTGGTGTCCACCCAAGGGACTTTCCACGAGGTTTGGGTGGAGAGGTAGGAGTACCAATCGCAGCGAAAACTCCACCCATAGCTTGAGCAACTCGTCCTGGGGTCAATTTATCCATTGACTTTTGCCAGGGAAGAGGATTATCAGCAACTATATCACGAGCTAACCATAACTCCCAGGTCATTAACGGCATTAAGTCACTCCAATGTTCACATTGTTCTGGAGTACTGAATTTTGGTACTGTCCAATGTAAGCGTTGCTTGAGAAAGCGATACCAATGGTCAATCGTGAATCGGCGCAAGTACAATCGCCAAACTTCATCCAATGGTGGCATTTGTTCCCCAACCCAAGCTAACCACAAGGGTCTTAATACTCTCAAATTGCCATCAAGATCAAGACGTTCCACCCTCAGTAGCGTCATGGGGCGTGTAGCAGCTTTGCGAAAATGCAAATCTTCCCACAGACTGACTTTAACTCGTCCCAATTTTGGGTCATTTACTTCCAGCACAGATGCCACTTCGCCCCAGGTTGAGGGTTCATTGAGTTTAAATTGAGCACCATGCTTGCGAGGACGACCCTTGCCAGAGTAAGCAGGTGGTGCGCCCCATAGACACAGATTTGAACGTAGTCTAACTAAGATATCGGCTTTTATACTAGCTGTCTTTAACACAAAAGGCGCACAACCATATTCACTGTCCCAAAGCGAAATTGGTCGAACAGACATTGATTCACATACCTTTTTGAGTTGTTCAACTGCTTTCTCAATCGGATTGTCCCAACTGGTAATCCGTTCATGCCTCAGCGGTAGTGCCCAACTTCCTGAATCCTCTGGTATCCAAGCTATAGTACTATATCCCTGCCCAATCGTAATCGGTTTATTTCCCGCGATCTCTGTGCTACTGTGTTCTATTGTCCGTTCTTTGAGTGTCACCGCATCTGGGCGTGACCAAGCTGTATGATCTCCTGCCAACAATATGCGTTTTTCTGTTGGTATTTGCTTGATATATAACTCCATTAATTTCTCGCGGTCTGGTTTGGTATCTTGTATCGCTTCATAGATACTCGGCCATTTGCGTCTAAACACTGGCGATAAAGATAAATCTGCCAGACTGTAGACATTACGGGTCAACAGTATCGCATCTGTTAGTTCAAATGTTGCATCATGTGCTTTGCCTAGATGCGTATAGGCTGCTTGACGAAATTCTTCGAGTCTGGCACGTTTCATATTGGCAGATAAGAGTAGGTGATTCTCTCTTAGCTTCTGCCGAAAGGGGGACTGTCTTCAATCAGACATCCCCTTTTTCTCTTTCATCTCTCCCATTTAGTCTAAACTCCAGATATTAGGCAAGGGAATTTTTTGGCAGTTGTCGGCGCTTCGGGAAGTGGTAAATCTAGTGTAGTTAAGGCAGGTTTACTGCATCAACTGAAATTAGGCAAAAGATTGGGAGGAAGTGACCAATGGGCAATCAAGATTTTTCGCCCTGGAGAACATCCCCTTAAGAGTTTAGCTAGAGTATTTGTAAATAATATAACTTCCCGCCAGGTTCAGGATGCCCAAACGCAGACAGATACACCCAAATCTGAACTTGAAACAGCAGAAGAATTACTCAATCAGGGTGCAAGGGGATTAACTCAATTAGTCCAAGCGACATTGCAATCAGTAGAAGTACCGCATGAGCTAGAGCCTGATACAAACACTCTACCCTTACAAAATCAAGTTTCCCATCGTCTCATCCTCGTCATCGACCAATTTGAAGAAGTTTTTACTCTCTGTAAAGATGAAAACGAACGACAGGAGTTTTTTGACTGTTTGTTAGGGGCATTAAATAATTCTCTGTTGACGGTGGTAATGACGATGCGGGCAGATTTTTTTGGGAAATGTGCCGAACAAGAATATGCAGGATTAGCACAGAAAATTCAAGAGAATTTGATTACTGTCACCCCCATGAATAAAAAGGAGTTGACAGAAGCCATTACCCAACCTGCCTATCAAGTCGGGTTAGAAGTGCAACGGGAACTAGTAGAACAAATGTTAGCCGATGTCGAAGGCCCTGGTAGTTTACCTTTGTTGCAATATACCCTAACGGAATTGTGGCGTAAGCGAGAGGTGAATCGCTTAACTCTGGCAGAATATAGCAGACTTGGTGGAGTCAAAGGCACCCTACAAAAACGGGCTGATGAAGTTTATGATGCTCTCGACTCCACAGAACAACTGACTGCTAAACGGATATTCATCGAGTTAACTCAGTTAGGAGAAGGAACAGAAGACACCCGCAGACAGGTATTTAAAACAGATTTAGTCAACTCCCAGCAATCGGCAGAAGTGGTGGAACAAGTGCTAATGAAGTTGACAGATGCCAGATTAGTCGTAACATCGGAACTGCAAGCACGGGGAGAGAGTCAAAAGACAGTGACAGTGGTGGATGTAACTCATGAAGCATTGATTCGCCATTGGCCAAGACTGCGTGCTTGGGTGAGTGAAAACCGCGCCGCCATCCGCATTGAGCGCAAGATTGAGGCAGCATCGGAGGAGTGGGAAAGTAAAAGCAAGTCCAAAGATTATCTGTTTACCGGGTCAAAATTGGCAGAAGCAGAGAATTACTTACAAGAGTATGGGGATCTCGGTTTGCTGTCGCATGTAGCATCGGAGTTTGTCCAGCAAAGTATTCAGCAACGTAACACAAGTAAATGGGTCAAGTTTGGAGCTGTTGCTGCTTTTGTAGGAGTGGTGGCTATAGGAGCAGTTACTTCAACAATTTTTGGATTTGAGTCGCGCAAACAGGCAACCATCGCCAGTTTGCGCGAAAAAGCTGCAACTATTAAGTATTTGCTGCCAATACAAACAAATAATGTAGAGCCATTAATTTCAGCAATTGGGGCAACTGGTGAAAGTCAGTCACAACTGGGGGAAGTTTTGAGTGAAGTTCAATCTAGTTTATCGGAAGCAATAGAAGCTGTGCGTGAGCGCAATATTTTCTCCGGTCATAGAGATTTTGTCACGGCACTGGCGTTCAGTCCCGATGGTCAGTACATTGTCAGTGGCAGTGATGACTACACTCTACAGTTGTGGGATACAAACGGCAAGTTGCTCCATACCCTCAATGGTCATACAAATGGTGTCACGGCGCTGGCGTTGAGTGCCGATGGCAAGTATATTGTTAGTGGCAGTTTAGACAACACGCTACGGTTGTGGGATACAAACGGTAAATTGCTCCACACTCTCAACGGTCATACAAATGGTGTCAC